>CANDAG010000033.1 GCA_947382625.1 uncultured Lachnospiraceae bacterium | reverse complement strand
CTGCGAAAAATGAACAAAAAAAGTTTAAACTTCATTCTGAATACCAACCCACCGGTGACCAGCCCGCAGCCATAGAAGCCTTGGTCAAAGGCTTCAAGGAAGGCAATCAATTCCAGACTTTGCTGGGAGTAACAGGTTCCGGAAAGACATTTACCATGGCGAATGTCATAGCGGCTTTAAACAAGCCCACTTTGGTCATTGCGCACAATAAAACCCTCGCTGGACAATTGTACGGAGAGTTCAAGGAGTTCTTCCCTGAGAATGCGGTGGAGTACTTTGTGTCCTACTATGATTATTATCAGCCGGAAGCCTATGTGCCTTCTTCAGACACCTATATTGCCAAGGACTCGGCCATCAATGATGAGATCGATAAGCTTCGTCTGTCGGCAACAGCATCCCTGTCGGAGCGAAGGGATGTGATCGTGGTGGCCAGTGTATCCTGCATTTACGGATTGGGAAGCCCGGATGATTATCAGGAGATGATCGTTTCACTCAGACCGGGGATGACCAAGGACCGGGATCAGGTGATCCGGGAGCTGATCGATATCCAGTATGACAGAAATGATATGGATCTGGGCAGAGGATGCTTTCGGGTGAGGGGCGATGTACTGGAAATTTACCCGGCACAGGGCGGCGATTATCTTATCAGGGTTGAATTTTTTGGGGATGAGATCGACCGTATAGCGGAAACAGATCCGCTTTCCGGGCAGGTGCATGCAGTGCTGGAGCATGTTGCTGTTTTCCCGGCCTCTCATTATGTGGTGCCCCAGGAGAAGATCAATGAGGCGTGTAAGCATATTGAGACAGAGCTTGAAGAAAGGGTTCGCTATTTTAAGAGTGAGGATAAATTGCTGGAGGCTCAGAGGATAGCGGAGAGAACGAATTTTGATATCGAGATGCTCAGAGAGACAGGATTCTGCTCGGGAATCGAAAACTATTCCCGCCATCTTGCGGGTATGCCGGCAGGTGCCATGCCGCACACACTGATGGATTATTTCGGAGATGATTATCTGATCATTATAGACGAATCCCATATGACGATCCCGCAGATCGGCGCTATGTTCACAGGGGATCGCTCCAGGAAGACGACTCTGGTGGATTATGGATTCAGGCTGCCGTCGGCGCTTGATAACCGGCCTCTGTGCTTTGAAGAGTTTGAACAGCATATTGACCAGATGATGTTTGTTTCGGCTACCCCTGCCAATTATGAGCTGGAGCACGAGCTGCTGCGCACGGAACAGATCATCCGGCCTACCGGACTTTTGGATCCGGAGATTTTTGTGCGGCCGGTAGAGGGGCAGATTGACGATCTGGTATCAGAGATCCATAAGGAAACAGAGAAGCACAATAAGGTTCTGGTGACTACCCTGACGAAACGGATGGCGGAGGATCTTACGGCTTATATGAATGATGTGGGGATACGGGTCAAATATCTCCATTCGGATATAGATACTCTGGAAAGAGCGGAGATCATCAGGGATATGCGTCTGGACGTGTTCGATGTACTGGTGGGGATCAATCTTCTCAGGGAGGGGCTGGACATTCCGGAAATTTCTCTGATAGCGATCCTTGATGCGGACAAGGAAGGTTTCCTGCGGTCAGAAACATCTCTGATCCAGACCATTGGACGGGCAGCCCGTAATGTGGAGGGGCATGTGATCATGTATGCGGATCAGATCACGGATTCCATGCAGGCGGCTATTGACGAAACGAACAGACGACGGGGGATCCAGGAAAAATATAATGAGGAGCATCATATCACACCCCAGTCTATTAAGAAAGCAGTTCGGGATCTGATCAGTATCTCCAGGGTGATCGCCAAAGAGGAGCTGCGGTTTGAGAAGGATCCTGAATCCATGAACCGCAAGGAATTAGAGAAGCTGATAGCAGGTGTTGAGAAACAGATGAAGAAAGCAGCAGCAGACCTTAACTTTGAAGCGGCAGCAGAGCTGCGGGACAAAATGGTAGAGCTGAAGGTGAGATTAAGAGAATTAGAGGATGATGAAAGGTAGGATATTCCTATGAAATTATCAGATCAGCATGTAGAGATTCCGAGAATGCGTCCCAGAGAGTATATCAAAATACGGGGAGCCAACGAACATAACCTGAAAAATCTTGATGTGGATATTCCACGGAATGAGCTTGTGGTTCTGACCGGTCTTTCCGGGTCAGGCAAGTCTTCGTTGGCCTTTGATACTATTTATGCAGAAGGGCAGAGAAGATATATGGAATCTCTGTCTTCTTATGCCCGGCAGTTTTTAGGGCAGATGGAAAAGCCCAATGTATATAAAATAGAAGGACTTTCACCGGCAATCTCCATTGACCAGAAGTCTACCAACAGAAATCCCCGTTCTACAGTGGGAACAGTGACGGAGATTTATGATTATTTCCGGCTTTTGTATGCCAGAGTCGGGATTCCTCACTGTCCCAACTGCGGAAAAGAGATCCGTAAGCAAAGTGTGGATCAGATGGTGGATCAGCTGATGGAATTAGAGGAAGGGACAAGAATACAGCTTCTTGCTCCGGTGGTACGGGGGCGGAAGGGAGAACACACAAAGGTTTTGGACCGTGCAAAGCGGAGCGGTTATGTCCGTGTGCGAGTGGACGGGAACCTGTATGAATTGACGGAAGAGATCAAGCTGGAAAAGAACATCAAGCATAATATTGAGATCGTGGTTGACAGGCTGGTGATCAGACCGGGAATAGAGAGGAGACTTACGGATTCCATCGAAAGTGTGCTTGCGTTGGCAGAAGGGCTTCTCATGGTGGATGTGATCGGCGGGGAAACCATTAATTTCAGCCAGAGCTTTGCCTGCCCGGACTGTGGTGTCAGCATCAGCGAGATCGAACCCCGCAGCTTCTCCTTTAATAACCCTTACGGTGCCTGCCCGGTGTGCTTCGGTCTTGGATATAAGATGGAATTTGACCCGGATCTGATGATCCCGGACAGAACCTTAAGCATCAGTGGGGGAGCCATTCAGGTAATGGGGTGGCAATCCTGTACAGATTCCGGCAGCTTTACCAATGCACTGCTTGTGGCTCTGGCCAGGGAATATCAGTTCAGCCTTGATACGCCGGTGGAAGATCTGCCGGAGGATATTTATCATATGCTGATCCATGGAACCGGAGGCAGAGAGGTAAAGGTCCATTACAAAGGACAGCGGGGGGAGGGCGTATACCCGGTGGCCTTTGAGGGACTTATCAGGAACCTGGAGCGGAAATACAGAGAAACCGGATCCGAGGTGATCAAGCAGGAATATGAGACCTTTATGCGGATCACCCCCTGCAAGGAATGCGGCGGCATGAGACTGAAGAAGGAGTCCCTAGCAGTTACGGTCAGCGACAAAAATATCTATGAGATCACAGCGATGTCCATTCGGGATCTTCACGGATTTATGAAGGAAATGCAGCTTTCCAGGCAGCAGCTCCTGATAGGATCTCAGGTGATCAAGGAGATCAACGCAAGAGTGGGTTTCCTGATCGATGTGGGCCTGGAATATTTATCCCTTGCCAGAGCAACAGGAACGTTGTCAGGCGGGGAGGCCCAGAGGATCCGGCTTGCAACCCAGATCGGATCCGGCCTGGTGGGAGTATGTTATATTTTGGATGAGCCCAGTATCGGACTGCACCAGAAGGATAACGATAAGCTTTTAAACACGCTGAAGAATCTTCGGGATCTGGGGAATACTCTGATCGTGGTGGAGCATGATGAGGATACCATGCTGGAGGCGGATCACATAGTGGATATCGGCCCGGGGGCCGGATCCCACGGAGGCGAGGTGGTTGCCCAGGGAACCGCAAAGGAAATCATGGAGATTGAAGAGTCCGTTACAGGCCAGTACTTAAGCGGCAAAAAGCAGATTCCCGTTCCCGGAACGAGACGCAAGCCCAAAGGATGGCTGGCCATCACGGGAGCCAGAGAGAACAACCTCAAAAATATTTCGGTGGAGGTTCCCACCGGGGTACTGACCTGTGTCACGGGAGTTTCCGGTTCGGGGAAGAGCTCGCTGGTCAATGAGATATTATATAAGCGGTTGGCAAGGGACCTGAATCGTGCAAGAACAATTCCCGGAAAACACAAAAATATCACAGGAATCAAAAAGCTGGACAAGGTGATCGCCATTGACCAGTCGCCGATAGGGAGAACGCCGCGATCGAATCCGGCTACCTATACAGGGGTATTTGACATGATCCGGGATCTGTTTGCGGGAACCCCGGATGCAAAGGCCAGAGGATATAAGAAGGGACGATTCAGCTTTAATGTAAAGGGAGGCCGGTGCGAGGCCTGCGGAGGAGACGGGATCCTTAAAATAGAAATGCATTTCCTTCCGGACGTATATGTACCCTGCGAGGTCTGCGGAGGTAAACGTTATAACAGAGAAACGCTGGATGTAAAATATAAGGGAAAGAACATCTATGATGTGCTTGATATGACAGTGGAGGAGGCGGTAGGGTTCTTTGAAAATGTACCCTCTATCCGGCGCAAGATCGAAACCTTAAATGATGTGGGTCTTTCTTATGTAAAATTAGGACAGCCCTCTACCACCCTGTCAGGAGGGGAAGCCCAGAGGATCAAGCTGGCGGCTGAGCTCAGCAGAAGAAGCACCGGAAATACCATCTATATTCTGGATGAACCTACAACGGGTCTCCATTTTGCAGACGTACACAAGCTGGTTGAAATCCTGCACAGGCTTGCGGACGGCGGAAATACCGTAGTGGTGATCGAACACAATCTGGATGTGATCAAGACGGCAGATTATATTATTGACCTGGGACCGGACGGCGGAGACCGGGGAGGAGAAGTGGTTGCTGCCGGGACTCCGGAGGAGGTATCGATGAATCCGGCTTCCCACACCGGACGGTACATCAAAAAAATGTTGGAGAAGTATAAAGAAAATACAGAAAAATACCGATAAACAATTACAGCATGGATGCAGCAGGGAAACGGAAGGACCCGTTTTTAATGTTGCGTCCATTTTTATAAATTTTTTGTTAAACCCCTTTGAAAATGTATTTCTATGGGTTATAATAATTCCTATATGCGTCTTTGTAGGAGAATTATAAATTTAATATAGAGAATACTATCAGGTTGTTAGTCTAAGAAAGGGGCACAAGGCAGATGCAGTACACAGATATCGGAATTGATTTGGGAACCGCCAGCATTTTAGTTTACATCAGGGGCAGGGGAGTAGTCCTCAAGGAGCCCTCAGTTGTAGCTTTTGATAGAGACACCAATAAGATTAAGGCAATTGGGGAGGATGCCAGGCTGATGCTTGGAAGGACTCCCGGAAATATAGTAGCTGTCCGTCCTTTGCGTCAGGGAGTTATTTCCGATTACAAAGTGACAGAGCAGATGATGAAATATTTCATCCAGAAGGCGCTTGGAAAGAAAACCTTCCGGAAGCCGCGGATTGCGGTATGCGTTCCCAGCGGTGTAACAGAGGTGGAGAAGAAGGCGGTAGAGGATGCTACTCTTCAGTCAGGGGCCAGGGAGGTTTCCATTATAGAGGAACCGATCGCAGCTGCCATCGGGGCAGGGATTGATATTTCAAAGCCTTGCGGGAACATGATCGTTGATATCGGAGGCGGGACCTCTGATATTGCAGTGATCTCCCTGGGAGGAACTGTTGTCAGCGCCTCCATTAAGATCGCAGGGGATGATTTTGATGAAGCCCTGGTACGCTACATGCGTAAGAAGCACAACCTTTTGATCGGCGAGAGAACGGCAGAGGATATCAAGATCAAGATCGGCTCGGCCTTTAAGCGCCCGGAAGTTGATTATATGGATGTAAGAGGGCGAAACCTCGTAACCGGACTCCCCAAAACCGTAAAGGTATCCTCGGAGGAGACAGAGGAAGCACTGAAGGAGGCTACTGCCCAGATCATAGAAACCATACACAGCGTCCTTGAAAAGACGCCGCCTGAGCTTGCCGCTGATATTGCGGACAGAGGGATCGTGCTGACAGGAGGAGGGAGCCTTTTAAGAGGTCTGGAGAATCTGATCTCCGAGAAGACAGGCATCAATACCATGACGGCGGAGGATCCCATGACGGCCGTAGCGGTAGGGACAGGTAAGTTTGTGGAGTTTCTTGCCGGATACAGAGAAGATTGATCATAGATATAACGAAATTAATTTTACCAGTGGAAGGGTGATTTTATGGTTAAAGGATTGTACACTGCCTATACAGGCATGATCAATGAGCAAAAAAGAATGGATGTGCTTACCAACAATCTGGCCAATGCAGATACCAATGGCTTCAAAAAGGAAGGAGCGACCAGCCAGTCCTTTGATTCTATTCTGGCTTACAAGATCAAGGACACCTCAGAGGGATACCGTCTGTCAAGAAGGCTGGGATATAATAATCCGGGCGTAAAGATTGGCGAGGGCTATACTGATTTTTCCCAGGGGCCGATCAAGACAACCGGCAATACCTATGATCTGGCATTGACGGATTCGGGCTTTTTTGCGGTGGAATACACCAATAAGGCAGGGGAGACATCTGTTAAGTATACCAGAGACGGTGATTTCACACTGACTCAGGAGGGGCGTCTTGTGACCAGAGACGGTGATCCGGTTTTGGATGAGAACGGTTCACCCATTGAGATCGATCCGTTTCTGACAACTGAGATCAATACCAGCGGACAGATCATACAGGACGGCAATGTGGTGGCAACACTTCAGATTACCGATTTTGAAGATTACAATTATCTGGAGCGTTACGGTGAGAATTATTTCCAGCCGATAGAGGGCGCGCAGGAGAAGGAAGCGGCAGGTCAGGTTCTGGCAGGAGCGTTGGAAACTTCCAATATATCGGTAGTTACCGAAATGGTAAACATGATCGCGGTTTCCCGGGCATATGAGAGTAACCAGAAGATGATCACAACAATAGATGGTACGCTGGATATTGCAGCGAACCAGATCGGTAAGATTTAAGGAGGCAGATAGATTATGGTCAGAAGCTTATGGTCAGCAGCAACGGGTATGAATGCCCAGCAGACAAACGTGGATACAATTGCAAATAACCTGGCAAATGTAAATACGGTGGGATATAAAGCACAGGTGGCTCAGTTTAAGTCTCTTCTTTATCAGACGCTGCAGACGGCTACCACAACAGCCAATGGAGATCCCAAGCCTACAAGCTCACAGGTTGGTCTGGGCGTAAGGAATTCTTCTATTAATTCTATTTTTACCCAGGGAAGCCTTTTGTCTTCCAACAGCAGTACTTCGTTTGCCATTGATGGAGCCGGCTACTTTGCGATCCAGGGAAGCGACGGAAATACATACTATACCCGGAACGGAGACTTCACATGGGCAACCAATGGCAACAGAGGATTGATCCTTACCAATCAGGACGGACTTCCGGTTCTGAGCTCCACGGGACGTACCATTACATTGGGCACGAACTATGTGACTGACAGGATAACGGTAACAGCCGACGGAACGATCTGCTATCCGGATGCAAATAATAACCCGCAGTCTCTGAATATGACCATAGGGATGTATCAGTTTAACAATCCCGGCGGACTGGTAAGAAAGGGAGATACGCTTTGGGAGGTTTCACCGGCCAGTGGAGAAGCCCTGAATGAGGCTACCAACAGAAATCTGGCACCCAGCAGAATGGTCCAGAATTATCTGGAAGGTTCGAATGTGCAGGTGGCAGACGAGATGGTCAATCTGATCGTTGCACAGCGTGCATACGAGATGAACTCAAAGGCAATCACTACCACCGACGAAATGATGCAGACCGCAAATAATCTGAAACGTTAATGACAGGATGAGCAGGAAAGGAAAATAAGATGGAACTTGGGAATATGTCTTCTTTATATACAGGCTTTCTGCAGACGCAGAATACCACAGGAACGAAATTAAAAGAGACAATGAACAATGCCGATTATTCGGAGGCCTCGGACGAAGAGCTGATGGATGTCTGCAAGCAATTTGAATCTTATTTCCTTGAGCAGGTGTTTAAGGAAATGCAGAAGACCGTGGACTGCTTTAAGGATGACAGCGGAAGCAATCCCAATAATAATCTTGTAGATTTCTTTAAGGATTCCGCGATTCAAAGTCTGGCATCCACATCTACGGAGAGCCAGGGATTAGGGCTTGCTCAGATGATGTATGAGCAGATGAAACGGAATTATAACCTTTAAACCAGACATCTTTTGAGATGATAACCAATGAAGTCGGTATAAGGCAAATATCTGGTGACGGCTGACTGGAACCGGATCTTCACAAAAATAAAAAATGGGGGCTGCTGAGATAAGACGGATTACCGTTTTATTTGGCAGCTTTTTGCATATGGGAAATTAAGGGAGGAGCCTTTTGGATACGGTTACAGGATATGTAGATCATATTATTTATCATAATAAAGAAAATGGATATGCAGTTATAGCGTTAGTGACAGAAGGGGAAGAGCTGGTCTGTGTGGGTAGCTTTCAGACTATTGAATCCGGCGAAACGCTAAAGCTGGAGGGGAATTTTGTAGAGCATCCATTGTACGGGATGCAGCTTAAGGTGGAGAGGATGCAGACGGTGCAGCCGGATGACGAGGACAGTATCGTACGTTATCTCGGATCCGGGGCGATCAAAGGGATCGGGGAATCATTAGCATCCAGGATCGTCAAAAAATTCGGGAAAGAAACTTTTCGGATCATGGAGGAGGAGCCTGAGAGGCTGGCGGAGATTAAAGGAATCAGCGAGAGGAAGGCACGGGAGATCGCGGAACAGATGCTGGAAAAAAAGGGTATGAGGGAGGCCTATGTATTTCTGCAGAAATATGGGATTTCCAATACACTGGCAGTTAAGATCTTTCATCGATACGGCATGGAGCTGTATGGGATCATGAAGGAAAATCCCTATAGGCTTGCGGAGGATATTGACGGAATAGGATTTAAGAAGGCGGATGAGATTGCAGCCAGGGTCGGGATCCACACAGATTCGGACTTTCGTGTACGGAGTGGTATTTTGTATGTACTGCTCCAGGCATCTGCAGAGGGGCACACTTATTTGCCGGCTGAAATACTCCTGAAACGAACAGCCGATTTGCTGGCAGTTAAGGAGGATGTGATAGAGGTTCAGCTTTCCAACCTTGCGATGGACAAGAAGCTGGTGATCAAGATGGCTGGAACGGCTAAACGGGTCTATGCTTCTTCCTATTATTATGCAGAGCTTAATTGTGCCAGAATGCTGCACGATCTGAATGTTGCTGCTGCTGATATAGATTGGGATAATGCGGAGGCCCAAAACGGAGCGGAGGATGTCAAGGTTGTAAGGCTTTTGCGCGATCTGGAAAAGGAACAGGGGATCATACTGGATGAACTGCAAAAAAAGGCAGTACTTCAAAGTGTAAGATCAGGTGTTATGATCCTTTCAGGGGGACCGGGAACAGGAAAGACTACAACTATTAACACGATCATCCGTTACTTTGAGGCAGAAGGGATGGACATTCTGTTAGGGGCTCCTACAGGAAGGGCCGCCAAGAGGATGACGGAAGCCACCGGTTATGAGGCGCGCACGATCCACAGACTACTGGAGATCAACGGCGCGGTGGAGAGTACATCCACGAAGCCAGAGGAGGGGAAAAAAGCTCAGTTTGAGCGTAATGAGGACAATCCTCTGGAGGCTGATGTGATCATTATTGATGAGATGTCCATGGTAGATGTCCATCTTTTTAAATCTCTCCTGAGTGCAGTCAGTGTAGGGACCAGGCTGATCATGGTGGGAGATGTGGATCAGCTGCCCAGTGTAGGGCCGGGACAGGTGCTGCAGGATCTGATAGACAGTCAGGTCTTTCCGGTAGTGATCTTAAAACGGATATTCAGGCAGGCGGGAGAAAGCGATATTATAGTCAATGCTCACAAGATCAATCGGGGTGAGGAGATCGGGCTGAACAATAAAAGCCGTGACTTCTTTTTTCTGGAAAGAAAAGATGTCAACGTGATCTATAAGCATATGATCCAGCTGATCAGAGAAAAGCTGCCTCCCTATGTAAAAGCGGAGCCTTACGATATTCAGGTGCTGACACCCATGAGAAAGGGAAATCTCGGGGTAGAGGTCTTAAATGGTATCCTGCAGCAGTATCTGAATCCTCCGGATGCTAAGAAAAAGGAGCATCGATCGGGAGAGCGGCTGTTCCGGGAGGGGGACAAGGTGATGCAGATTAAAAATAATTATCAGATTCCATGGGAGATCCTGAGTAATTACGGGATACCCATAGATAAGGGGATGGGGATTTTTAACGGGGATATGGGAATCATCAAAAAGATCGATGAAGCAGGACAGATGCTGACGGTGGAATACGACGAACACAGACAGGCGGAATATACCTTTTCAGGTCTGGATGAAATTGAGCTTGCCTATGCGGTGACGATCCATAAGTCCCAGGGGAGCGAGTACCCGGCAGTGATTCTTCCGATCATGAACGGGCCAAGGCCTCTTCTTAACAGGAACTTATTGTATACTGCAGTAACCCGTGCCAAGAAATGTGTCACGATCCTGGGGAGCAGAGAGACCATACACGAGATGATCCAAAATGAAAAGCAGCACAGGCGATATACCAGTCTGTGCGACAGGATAAGAGAAATAGAAAGAATGGAGGGTGAATGAGGGTTAAAGAAAAGATACTGGATCTGTTGTTTCCGAAGCGGTGTGTTGTGTGCGATGAGATTGTGGATCGTCCGGGAGAGGCGGTATGCAGCAAGTGCCAAAATAAAATGCGTTATATTAAGGAACCATGCTGCATGAAGTGCGGGAAGCAGCTGAAGAGGGAAGAACAGGAGTATTGCGGCGACTGCCGGAAGATAAAGCATGCCTATATTCAGGGAACGGCATTGTATGATTACGGCAGTATGTCGGATTCCGTCTTTCGTTTCAAATACGCAGGAAGAATGGAATATGCTTCTTTTTATGGAAAGGAGCTATATGAGAAAAAAATGCAGTGGCTTATGGCCAAGCATCCGGATGCCCTGGTGCCGGTTCCCATCCATCCCTCAAGAAAAAGGACACGGGGCTATAACCAGGCAGAACTGATCGCACGGAGATTGTCAGAGCTTTCGGGGATCCCGATGAGAGCCGGGCTGATACGGAGAACGAAAAAAACCCTGCCATTAAAGAACTTAAGTCATTCTGAAAGACAAAATAATTTGAAAAGGGCTTTTAAAATTGATATAAATGATGTAAAATTAAATACGATTGTTATTATAGACGATATATATACAACAGGCGCTACGATCGACTCCATGGCGCAGGCTTTTAAGGAAAAAGGCGTAAACAAAATCTATTTTATGGCTTTGACCATTGGAAGAGGAATCTAGAGGAGGTATAGATATGAATGTACGTAATTGTAAAAGATGCGGAAAAATATTCAATTATATTTCCGGGCCTGTGATCTGTCCCAGGTGCAGGCAGGATCAGGAGGATAAGTTTCAGGAAGTAAAAAAGTTTGTACAGGAGAACCACGGAGCGGATATCGCTGAGGTGGCAGAGGCCTGTGAAGTGGAAGTGAAGCAGATCCGGCAGTGGATCAGAGAAGAAAGACTGCAGTTTGCAGATGATTCGCCGATCAGGATCCCCTGCGAGGGATGCGGCGCCATGATCCAGTCAGGGCGTTTCTGTGATAAGTGTAAGGTAGAGCTGAGCAGCGGCTTTAAGCACTCCATGGGGATGGATAAACCCAGAGAAGCAGTACAGAAGCCGGCCAAGAGTGAACGCGATAAGATGCGTTTCCTCAAATAAAATCTAATAGCGCAGGAGCGCAGACATAGTCTGCAATATGCAGAGGTATAAATATGATAAATGAAGAAAAGGTCATTCTCATGACGAAGCTGGCTTCCTATGAATCCCATGAAGGAAAAAAAGATATGCTGGTCCTCAATTATTTCAGGAGCGATTATATCGGTTTTCAGGTTCTGAAGTCAGTAATTGCCGCTACCATCGCGTTTTTTGCATTGTTTGCTGTTTATCTGTTTTATAATTTTGAGGAATTGATGCAGGATATTTACAAGATGGATCTGCTGGAATTCGGAAAGAGCGTCGTCATACTGTATTTATGCTTTGTTGGGGGATATGGAGTGATATCCTATATTTTGTATGCAACCCGATATGCCAAAGCAAGAAAAAATCTGAAGAGCTACCACAGCAATCTCAGAAAAATAGCAGGAATGTATGACAATAAATAATGAGGAAGACTATATGACAACCTTACTTGTTGCAAAACAGTATATCAAAAATTTTATAAGTAAATATGAAGTTTATCTGAAGCCGCTGATGAAGCTGATCGTTGCTTTGGCGGCAATGATGATGATCAACAGCCGGATCGGTTATATGCGGAGGCTGGATGATATTTCCATTGTGCTCATTATAGCATTGATGTGTTCGTTTATGCCCATGAATTTTATCATCTTTGTGGCAGCCCTGTTTACGGTGCTCCACCTGTATGCATTGTCTCTGGAGTGTGCAGTGATCGTGCTGGTGTTATTTCTGGTACTGTTTCTGCTCTATTTCAGATTCTCTCCGAAGGATACACTGGTGGTTTTGCTGACACCAATGTGCTTTATTTTCAAGATCCCCTATGCCATACCTCTGGCTATGGGACTGTTGGGAACACCGGCCAGTGCGGTTTCTGTAGGCTGCGGTATTACAGTGCATTACCTGATCAGCTATATTGCTGATAATGCTGCTTCCTTTTCGGGAACGGAGATGGAGGATATGGTGGCGAGATTCCGCCTGATCATTGATGGATTTATCAATAATAAAGATATGTTTCTGACCATCGTGGCTTTTGCCGCCACTATCATTGTGGTTTATCTGATCAGAAGAATGTCGGTTAATTATGCATGGACCATTGCCGTTATCGCAGGGGCGCTCACAGATGTGATTGTTCTTCTGGTGGGAGATTTGATGTTTGACACAAACGTACCCATCGGAGGCGTTGTGATCGGAAGCATATTTTCCGTGCTGATAGCCATGGTGGTACAGTTTTTTGCCTTCAATGTGGATTACAGCCGGACGGAAAAGGTTCAGTTTGAAGATGATGAATATTATTATTATGTAAAGGCAATACCCAAGATCACGGTCGCTGCACCCTCCAGAACGGTAAAGAAGATCAACACCTCCAGGAAGAGATCTGCAGGCGGCCAGTCCAGGAAATAAGAATCTATTCAAACAATTTTTGTAACGGGGAATGACAAAATGTTACGTGCATTAGAATTTACGGAGACTTATCTGTCCAGAGTATCCGGTATCCGATGGACGGATATTGTAGAGATCATCATTATCTCCTTTTTGATCTTTCACATTCTGGTATGGATCAAAACTACAAAAGCATGGTCATTACTGAAGGGCATCCTTGTGATTGCAGTATTTATCCTGATTGCCGCTTATTTTGAGATGAACACGATTATCTGGATCGTGAATAATATGTTCGGGGTGGCGGTAACGGCTGTGATCGTAATCCTTCAGCCGGAGCTTCGGAAAGCAATTGAGGAGCTGGGCAGGAAAAATATTTTCAGCTCGATCATTCCCTTTGAGCTGGGAAGGGCGGCTTCTGAAGGAAGATTTTCTGACAAGACGATCAATGAGATCGCAAAGGCGTGCGTGGAAATGGGCAAGGTGAAGACAGGCGCCCTGATCGTTGTGGAACAAAATCAAAGTCTGGCAGAGTACGAGAGGACAGGAATTGACGTGGACGGCATTGTGACCAGTCAGCTTCTGATCAACATTTTTGAACATAATACACCGCTTCATGACGGCGCGGTCATTGTCCGGGGCAACAGGATCACATCAGCCACCTGTTATCTTCCGCTTTCGGATAATATGCAGCTGAGCAAGGATCTGGGTACCCGGCACAGGGCGGGAGTGGGAATTTCAGAGGTAACAGATTCCCTTACGGTCATTGTGTCAGAGGAAACCGGCAAAATAAGCGTGGCTTACGAAGGAAAGCTGGAGCGTAGCTTAAGCGGCGATGCCCTGAAAGAGAAATTAAGAACGATTCAGGATAAACCGGAGGAGGAAAGCCGGAAGAGGATCCTGTGGAAGGGGCGGTCTAAAGGTGAAAAATAGATTAACAAGAAATTTAGGATTGAAGCTTGCCTCTGTCTTTTTTGCAATTGTGATATGGCTGGTAGTAAACAGCGCGAATAATCCCACAGTCTCCGAAAATTATTATAATATACCGGTTAAGCTTGTGAATACCGAATTGATCACGGATTCCAATCAGGTGTATGAGGTTTTGGACAATACAGATGTGATCGGCAGAGTGACGGTGAGAGCACCCCGTTCTGTGGTCAGCGAGTTGAAGGCGGAAAACATCATAGCAACAGCGGATGTGGCGGAGCTGAGCAGTCTTGACACAATTTCCATCAAGCTGAATACAGATATTTCAAGCAGGGATATTGTAAGTATTACCGGCAATCTTGATACGGTAAGGCTCAATATTGAAAATAAGCGGAGCAAAGCCCTTTCCCTGAAGGCTACAGTATCCGGAGAGGTAGAATCAGGATATAAGATAGGAGATATCACCACAGGACAGAATCTGGTAAGGATTTCAGGACCCCAGTCAGTAATAGACAGGATCGTGAAGGCTGCAGTGGATGTTGATGTGACCGGAATGACCAGTGACATTGTGACCAATGCGGAAATAAAGCTTTATGATGCGGAGGATAATGTGGTAGAGACCCGCAATATCACCCAGAATATCAAGACAGTGGATGTGAGGGTTGTGATCGGGCAGCTGACAACAGTTCCGGTAAACTTTACGGTCAGCGGTGAACCGGCGCCTGGATACAGACAGACCGGGGAGATTGAGGTCAGCAAGGACACGGTAGAGATCACCGGAAGAGCCAATGTGATCAGAAATGTTTCGTCAATCGAAATACCCCTTGATATTACGGAGAGAACAGAGGATCTCGAAGCCCAGATAGATCTCCGTCAGTTCCTGCCGGATAATGTTTCTCTGGCGGATACGTCAGATGCCTACAGGACAGCTGTTGTCCATATTGAGGAGGAAGTGACCAGAACGTTGTCGATCCGGGAAGAAAGAGTGAGAGTGACAAATGTGCCGGAAGGCTATAATGCCAGCATTTCCGGGCTGGATGAAACTGTTTCTCTGGAGGTTGGCGGACTTCGGGAGGATGTAGCCACGCTCCAGGCGAGCGGGATAAACGGCACAGTAGATGTTGCCAGATGGATGCAGCAGCAGGGGATGGAACAGCCGGAGCCGGGCTTTTATACAGTAGGAGTTGAGTTTGATCTGCCGGAAGAGGTAACACTTCTCAGAAATGTAAGTGTAACCCTGCATATATCAGAAATCGAGGAGGAACAAAATGAGTAGATTATTTGGTACAGATGGTGTCAGAGGGGTTGCGAATGATGAATTAACACCTTTGCTGGCAATGCAGCTGGGGCAGGCAGGCGCTTATGTGCTTACCAAAGAGAATAAGCACAGGCCGACGATCATGGTGGGATGCGACACCAGGATTTCGGGAGATATGCTGGCCAATGCCCTGATGGCCGGGATTTGCTCGGTGGGAGCCAACGCTGTTTATGTGGGGGTGATCCCTACGCCTGCAGTGGCATATCTTACCAGGAAATACAAGGTAGATGCAGGGGTAGTCATTTCGGCTTCTCATAATCCGGTGGAATTTAACGGCATCAAGTTTTTTGACGGAGAAGGCTATAAGCTTCCGGATGCCCTGGAGGATGAGATTGAGGCGATCATCAGAAATGAGATGAGCGGGATCAAATTTCCCATAGGCTCAAACGTGGGCAAGATCAAATACCGGACAGACGCCAGAGAAGAGTATATCAACCATTCTGTGAAGGCGGTTAATGTAGATCTGTCGGGCCTGAAGATTGTTGTGGACTGCGCAGAGGGGGCTTCCTATTATACCTCTGTGGAGGCTCTCAGAGAGCTTGGCGGCAATGTAGTAGCAATCCATAATATGCCGGATGGTACGAATATCAATGCAAACTGCGGCTCCACTCATATGGAGGAGCTGAAGGCCAGAGTGGTCTATGAGAATGCCGATATCGGCCTGGCCTTTGACGGCGATGCTGACAGATTGATGGCTGTTGATGAAAAAGGCAAGGTGGTAGACGGCGATCAGATCATGGCTATTGTGGGCAATCACATGAAAAATAAAGGTGAGCTTGCCGATAACACAATCGTGGCAACTGTTATGAGTAATCTGGGATTTTTCCTGATGGGTGAGAAAAACGGGATCCATATGGAGCAGACAAAGGTAGGCGACCGTTACGTTCTGGAGAGAATGAAAGAGATCGGCGCAAGTCTCGGAGGAGAGCAGTCCGGACACATTATCTTTTTGAAGGAGAATACCACAGGTGATGGTCTTCTGAGCGCGCTGCACCTTTTGGAGGTTATGGTAGAGACAGAAAAGAAATTATCAGAGCTGACATCTATTATGGAGGTGCTTCCTCAGGCGCTTGTAAATGCATCGGTGCCCAATCACAAAAAAGAGAAGTATATGGAATATCCGGAAATAGCAGAAGCGATACAGAAGCTCACGGATAAATTTGCGGGTCAGGGAAGGGTGCTTATCCGTCCCTCCGGAACGGAGCCTATGGTCCGGGTTATGATTGAAGGCAAGGATCAGCAGATGATCGAGGATGAGGCGAAACGGCTGGCAGAATTGATCCAGGACATCATGCTGTGATCGGGCTGATGATATATAATAAAAAGGGATTGGAGGGATAGGCATGGTAAATCAGAAGGTGGTTATCAAAAACCCAACAGGCCTTCATTTGAGGCCGGCCGGCATCCTGTGCAAAGAAGCAATGCAGTTTAAGTCATTGATAACCTTTAAATTCAGAGGGAATACTGCGAATGCCAAAAGCGTATTAAGTGTTTTGGGTGCCTGCGTGAAATGCGGTGATGAGATTGAACTTATTTGCAATGGGGAGGACGAGGCTGATGCGCTGCAGTCCCTGGTAAAAGCGATCGAAAGCGGTTTGGGAGAATAAAAACAGCGACAGGTTAAATGCTGCTGAGTGTCCAGCGGAACGGCTTATCAGCTTATGGAACAAAGAAAAGCGTCGGTAAATGGAAACCGACGCTTTTTATATTAATTTTCAATGGCCTGTCCGTCTACCGTAAAGGTATCGCCGTCCTCAACAATGCAGACCATGGTTTTTCCGGTATTGAGCTTGATCTCATTTCCGTCATCATCAAAATATCTGGTAGCGCCATAGTCGGAGGTCTTTTCCCAGGTTACATGGATGCCCTTTCCGTTGGTGAAGAACCAACCGTCGCGGGTGGTATCATGGCACTGGAAGGAGAGATAGCCTTTCTGGTCTCTTACTTCGTAATAGGTATTCTGGATCAGCAGGTTTTTAAAGGAAAGCTGCTGGTTGTTGGCCAGATCAATATGGGGACCATCGCTGGAACCGGATAAATGCTGATATCTGTCGTACAGTCCGGTTTCTGCATTATACTTAAAGTAGCTGTTTGTAACAGGATAAGCCGGGGACATATCAACTGTTTCGGCGGTAATGGCATCATCATATTGCTCTAATGTATTAGGACTGCTGTCAGGAGCAAAGAGATAATGCTGCTCATCGGCATATCCGTCGCGATATTCAAGGGGATAACCATAATGATTGATGGCATCCTTGAGCTTGTCAGTGCTGGTAAATGCATTATCCGTGGAATCCTTGGCCGTATCACGATAGGATGCGTTAGCATAATTGATACAGTTTACATTCTGTGTATCGGCTCTGCCTACCAGATCGTCTATGTAGAAGGGACCGCCAAAATGGATATATAGGGCATCCCACTCAAAAGCCCAGTAAATGTAGTAATCCCGGCTGCTTCGGATATTGCCGAGTTTGTCAAAATCGTTCCAGTCATCAAAGATGGCCATTAATCTGGTGATACTGGACTCCACATTGCATTCATAGAGAACTGATGCCCTGGAAAGACCATAATGGCTGGCGGTCTTGGTGTTGGGGATCATGACTGCAATGGGGCGGGTCTTGTCAACCTCCTCATCCACCCACTCGTTGGTGATACGGCTTCTGACCATACCTTCTGCAGGCGGCATATCGGGATTCTCTGTTTCCTCTTCCTCAGCCTCTTCTGTATTATCTTCCGTCACCTCAGGCTGAGCCTCAACGATAGGTTCCACTACAGGCTGGATTGTATTTTCCTTTTCCTTTCCGCAGGCGGATAACAAGAGAGAAGAAGACAAGGCTACAAGAAGAAGTACCTGTAATCTTTTCATTATTTTTCCTCGCTTTCAAATTCATAAAAATAGTGATTTATCCAGAAATCACATAGAAGTAATTATAGCACAGATACAGAATACCGTCACTAGAAAAATATGTAAAAAGTCATACAAAAATATTAAGAAATTATTACGAATCGTGGAAAGATTGCTATCTGCGCGGAAATGACTTGTTTAAATCCCAAATAGAGGGTAAAATAGGAACGATAATTGTTGAAGGTGAGAGCAGACATGGATTTTATCAGCGAATTATTGCGAAATCAGATTTTTATATCGGCGATCCTGGGCTGGTTTGTGGCACAGGTCCTGAAGACATTGATCCATATGGTCATTTCAAAGAAATTTGTGGCGGAGAGAATGGTGGGAAGCGGCGGAATGCCCAGCTCCCATTCGGCAACCGTCTGCGCACTGGCAACATCCTCGGGGATGCGGTACGGGGCGGGCAGCTTTGAATTCGCGATTTCTATGATGCTGGCTATTATTGTCATGTATGACGCCATGGGGGTGCGCAGGGAAACAGGAAAGCAGGGCAGGGTTCTTAATGAAATGCTGGAGGTCTTTACCAATATGGGAAACCGGATCAGCGCAGAAGAGAGATTGAAGGAATTTGTAGGGCACACGCCCCTGCAGGTTTTGATGGGAGCGCTGTTGGGGATCATCATTGCGCTGTTTGTGGGAAACGTTTATTATTAAGATCAAATGCCGATACGCTTTGCGAACCGGCTTATTGATCAAACGCCGCCACGCTCTGCGGGGCAGCTTATTGATATAAATGGAATTAGTTATGTACCTGCAGTCTGGGATTGACAGGTTACGGAAAGGTGGAAATTTTATGCGTAAAGTAGCGTTGATAACCGGGATTACCGGGCAGGACGGCTCTTATCTGGCAGAATTTTTGCTGGAAAAAGGATACGAGGTCCATGGACTGATCAGGAGGCACAGCATCAGTAATACCTCCCGTATCGACCATATTTTGGAGTCAAGTTATAATAAGGTCAAATTTTTTCTTCATTTTTCTGACACCACAGATTCAAGCAACCTGATGCGTCTTTTGGCGGAGATCAGGCCCACGGAGGTCTATAATCTGGCGGCCCAGTCTCACGTAGGGGTTTCCTTCGAGGTTCCGGAATATACGGCGGAGGCCACAGGAGTCAGCACCCTTAAGCTTTTGGAGGCGATCCGGGTAAACGGTGGAAACAGCAGATATTATCAGGCATCCACCTCAGAGCTGTTTGGAGGCCTGCCTGAAACGGCCCCTCAGAGCGAGACGACGCCTTTTTATCCCAAGAGTCCTTATGGCGTGGCCAAGCTGTATTCCTACTGGATCACAGTTAATTACAGAGAGTCCTACAATATGTTTGCCTGCAACGGCATTTTGTTCAACCATGAATCCCCAAGGCGGGGCGAGAATTTTGTTACAAGAAAGATTACGCTGGCAATTGCCAATATTGCGGCAGGGAAACAGGAAAAGCTTTCACTGGGGAATATGAATGCAAAGAGAGACTGGGGCTTTGCAGGGGATTATGTGGAAGGAATGTGGAGAATGCTGCAGCAGGATAAGGCGGATGATTATGTGCTGGCCACAAACGAAACTCACACGGTGAGAGAATTTGTGGAGGCAGCCTTTGGCGAGCTTGGGATCAGCATCAGATGGGAAGGCACAGGCGTTAACGAAAAGGGCTATGACAGCGAAACCGGCAGGTTGCTGGTAGACGTGAATCCTGAGTATTACCGCCCGGCTGAGGTGGAATTTCTGTGGGGCAATCCGACAAAGGCAGAAAAGAAGCTGGGATGGAAAAGAAAAGTGGATTTCAAGGGCCTGGTGTCCATGATGATGGATGCGGATCTGAAGGAAATCGCAGGAATGAGCTGTAAGGAATACAAAGAAAACAGGACGAAGTAGATGCTTTCGGTTATATTGATCTGGCTGTATATGATATTTACCTGTTATATTACAGGATTTGCATGGATAAGGATCACCGCCGGTATGACAGGAAGGGATACCCTCTCCGGCTGGAAGGAAACAGACCGGCTGTTTGCGGGGATCGGCGTGGTGACGGTTTACGCCCAGTTTTTCAGTATTTTGTGGAAGGTAGGGCTCCTGGCCAACCTGGTCCTGCTCCTTTTATGCTTTTTGTGTATCGGGATTTTCAGAGAAGAAATGCTGAAGGAATTCCACACACTCCGTCTGACGGTTACTCCTTTCAGATTTACCATGATCCTGCTGCTTTTTGTTCTTTTTGCCTACGGTACATCTACAGGGCTGATCCATTATGATACAGGGCTTTATCACGCCCAGAGTATTCGCTGGATAGAAGAGTACGGAGTGGTGCCCGGGCTGGGAAATCTCCACAGCCGGCTTGCCTATAACAGCGCGGCCTTTTGTCTGTCCGCATTGTATAGTATGTCTTTTTTGGGAGGACAGTCCTACCATGTCTGCGCCGGATTTTTGTGCTTTCTCCTGGCGCTGGTATGCGGAGAGGCTATTTCGCGCCATCGCCCCAAAAAGCCAATGCTTTCGGATTTTGCAAGACTGATCGGGTGTTATTATCTGCTGAATATATTTGATGAGATGGTGTCCCCGGCATCTGATTACTTTATGGTTTTGCTGGTGATTTTTATAGTGATCCGGTGGCTTGAGCTGACAGAAAGAAATGAAAGCTCCTATTTTCCTTTTGCCATGCTCTGCGTTTTTGGGGTAGTAGTGCTCACGGTTAAGCTTTCAGGCGCATTGGTACTCCTTATTACCCTGAAGCCGGCAGTGATGATGATCAAAGAAAAAAGAAAAAAAGAAATCCCTCTTTTTCTGGGCATGGGAATACTGGCGGCAGTTCCCTTTTTTATCAGAAATGTGATTCTTTCCGGCTGGCTTGTCTATCCCTTTACCTCCATCGATCTGTTTTCTTTTGATTTTAAGATTCCCAAAAATGCGGCGGATTATGATGCCAGGGAAATACAGGTATGGGGCAGAGGCTACAGTGATGTGGGCAGATATAATGAGCCGCCATGGCTTTGGCTTCCGGAGTGGGCGAAAGCCCTGGACGGGACAGATAAGGTGTTTCTGGCGCTGGCGCTGGCAGGGCTTTTGGTATTGGTTCTCATGGTGGTTTATGCCCTGCTGAAGAAGAGAAAGGACATGGCGGGCGCCTTGTTTTTGGAAGGGGTTTTGGCGGCCTGCTTTCTGTTCTGGCTTTTGAGCGCTCCCCTGATCCGATATGGATGTGTTTTTCTCTGGCTGACACCGGCTCTTATATGGGGGCATTTGTATCTGCTGGTCAGTCCCCATCTGGATCGGTTTAGGATATACTTTATTGCACTGGCGGTTGTTTCTGTTTATAAGCTTGGCGCCTTCGGCATAGAAACCGGCAAAGGACTGACAACACAGTATCTGCTGTTGCAAAAGGATTATGAAAGCTATGAGAACATAGCCTATGACCTTCACGGATACACCTTTTACTATCCTGTCAGGGGGGATCAGACCGGCTACCGGGATTTCCCGGCATCCCCCATAAGGGCGGAGGATATTTTCAGGGGAGATACCATCGAGGAAGGGTTTAAGGATGTGGTGCATCAATAAAAACCTGACGAAGTGCCGCTCGGCAGCTCCCTGAAAAATCAAATTGAAATATTCCGACATAAGCTATATAATGAAAATGCGGGGAATAGAATTTTGAGATGGAAGGAGGTATAGTAATGAGTTCTATGACAATAGGCGGCGGGCTTTATCAATCTTATTCTCATATTGCCAGCGGGAAGCGGATCAACACAGCGGCAGATGATGCGGCGGGGCTTGCCATTGGACAAAAGCTTGAGCGGCAGGAGAACGGACTTGGCGCGGCAGCGGAGAACATTCAGGACGGAGTTGGCGTTTTGAATGTAGCGGACGGCGCCTTGGACGGTATTATGGATTATCTGCAGCGGATCCGCGAGCTGGGTTTACGGGCCATGAACGGTTTGAACTCTGCATCCGACAGGGAAACCTATCAGATGGAGATCGATCAGCTCAAGGAGGGCATCCAGCAGCAGGCTAAGAACACTACGTTCAATGAGCAAAAGCTCCTTGACGGAAGTATGGCGGACATGAATCTGGCCATCAATCCGGATGGAACCGGCATGAAGATCGGAATGGCCAACTCCACGCTGGAGAAGCTTGGAATTGCGGACTTCAATGTAACAAGCGGTAATTTCAGCCTGGATTCCATTGACAAAGCAATGGACATGGTAGCCAGACAGAGAAGCAGCATCGGCGCGACCACAAATCGCCTGGAGTATGCTTATAATTACAACACATCTGCATCCATGGAGCAGTTAAGCGCCAGAAGCCGTATTGAAGATCTGGATATGCCGAAGGCGATCTCTGAGAAAAAGAAAGAAGAGCTTCTCAGCCAATATAAGAACCTGATGCTGAGGAGACAGATGGATCAGGAGTCTTTGGTGACGAGATTGTTTCAGTGATCCGGGATAAGGATTTGATACAAATCTGTCTGAGATAAGCAAAGGCTGTTACGCTCCGCGTGACAGCCTCTGATCAGAAAAGGGTACATGAGAATTTTCATGTACCCCTTTTGTTATATAAGAATGATTCCCAAAGCGTGACAGCTTACTGTTCGCCGTTTTTTTGCTGGTCCACAGCCGCCCTTACAAAGCCCTTAAAAAGAGGATGAGGCCTGTTGGGTCTGGATTTCAGCTCCGGATGTCCCTGGGTTGCAAGGAAGAAGGGGTGCTCCGGAAGCTCGCACATTTCAACGATCCGTCCGTCAGGAGAGAGACCTGAGAGCTTCAGCCCGTGCTCTGTGAGAGAGGAGCGGAAATCGTTGTTTACTTCATAACGATGCCTGTGACGTTCATGGATCGTTTCTTCCCCATAAAGCTCATAAGCTTTGGAGGTCTTGTCCAATACGCAGGGGTATGAACCAAGCCTTAATGTTCCTCCAATATCCTCCACGCCGTTCTGGTCAGGCATGAGAGCAATGACAGGATGGGTGGTGGAAGGATTCAGCTCAATGCTGTGAGCATCGTTATAGCCCACCACATTACGTGCGAATTCAACAATAGAAAGCTGCATGCCCAGGCACAGACCCAGGAATGGAATGTTATGGGTCCTTGCATAGGTAATAGCGCATATCTTACCCTCGATCCCTCTTGGACCGAAGCCGCCGGGGACAAGGATGCCGTTTACGTCTCCGAGAAGCTCCTCTGCGGTTTCTGCGGTTACATTTTCGGAATTGATCCATTTGATGTTAACGGTTACATGGTTGGAAATGCCGCCATGCTTTAAGGCCTCCACAACACTGATATAAGCATCGTGAAGCTGTACATATTTACCCACGATAGCAATGTTTACTTCACCCTCGGGAGCTCTTAAGGAATCTACCATTGCCCGCCAGTCGGTAAGATCCGGTTCGGGGCATTCCAGATTCAGGCACTCGCAGGCCACCTGAGCCAGATGCTCGTTTTCCATGGCGAGTGGAGCCTCATAAAGGTATTCTACATCCAGATTCTGCAGCACGTGGTTGTTAGGCACATTGCAGAACAGGGCAATTTTGTCCTTAATTCCCTGATTTAAGGGGTATTCGCTGCGGCATACGATAATGTCCGGCTGGATACCCATCCCCTGGAGCTCCTTGACGCTGGCCTGGGTGGGCTTGGTCTTCATTTCCTGGGAGGCCTTCAGATAAGGGATCAGGGTTACGTGGATCAAAATAGCGTTTTCGTGTCCGATCTCATGCTGGAACTGTCTGAGGGATTCTAAGAAAGGCTGGCTTTCGATATCTCCCACGGTACCGCCGACTTCGATGATGGCGATGCGGGTCTCTTCATCTGTAAAGTTCCGGTAAAAACGGCTTTTGATCTCATTGGTGATATGAGGGATTACCTGAACCGTGCCGCCGCCATAGTCTCCCCGGCGTTCCTTCTGAAGAACGCTCCAGTAGATCTTGCCTGTGGTAACGTTTGAGTTCTTGTCCAGGTTTTCGTCGATAAAACGTTCATAGTGCCCAAGATCAAGATCGGTTTCGGTTCCGTCTTCCGTGACAAAAACCTCGCCGTGCTGAATGGGATTCATAGTTCCCGGATCAATATTGATATAGGGGTCAAATTTCTGCATGGTGACCTTGTAGCCCCTTGCCTTCAGCAGTCTGCCCAGGGATGCGGCTGTGATCCCCTTGCCTAAACCCGACACAACGCCGCCAGTTACAAATACGTATTTTACAGCCATAATATACCCTCCAATTATGAAACAAATCATTTCTATTATACAATAAAAGGATGGAGAAAATCTACTGTTAATCCCAAAAAGACGCAAATATTTAATAAAATTTTATAGAATAAACGGATAAATTCATAATCTTATTATTGATTTATGGATACCCAGTCACTATAATGGAAAAGGAAAACCTAACCATGCAGTTCGGCAAGGGTTATAAAAATACAGATGGAGAGTATCATGAGTGAAAATAACTTAAATCAATACGAGGGTGGCCCGGGGGGCGGAGGCAATCCGGGAGGAGGCGGCAATAACGGCTCCGGTGGTCCGGGAGGATCCGGCAAGGACCCCAGAAGACAGAATATCATCATGTTTATCATAGCGGCTCTTTTGTCACTCCTTTTAGTCAGCTCCTTCGTGAAGCTGATCACAGGAGATTCGGAGCAGGAGATTTCTTATAACGAATTTATTGAGATGTTAGAGGACGGTAAGATCGAGTCGGTAGTGATCGGGCCGGACAGAGTATATATCCAGCCTCAGTCGGAAGCGGTTAACCAGTCTCCTCTTTTATATATGTATGGCATCAATCCGGCGGTGAGCTATTATACCGGCAAGATCGAGGATGACGATACATTGACGAACCGCCTTCTGGCTAACCACGTGGAGGTAAAGGGACAGGTGGCAGACGGCACCAGCACGATCATCAGCTTTTTGCTGTCCTATGTATTTCCCTTCATCCTTATGTGGGGGCTTCTCAGCCTGCTGTTCCGCAAGATGTCCAAGGGCGGCGGCCCTATGGGAGTGGGCAAGAGCAACGCCAAGGTATACGTTCAGCGGGAAACAGGGATCACCTTTAAGGATGTGGCCGGTGAGGATGAGGCCAAGGAGTCCCTTCAGGAGGTAGTGGATTTTTTGCATAACCCCGGCAAATATGTGAAGATCGGGGCGAAGCTTCCCAAGGGCGCATTGCTGGTGGGACCTCCGGGAACAGGCAAAACCCTTCTGGCCAAGGCAGTGGCCGGCGAGGCGAAGGTGCCTTTCTTTTCCCTGTCAGGTTCTGACTTTATTGAGTTGTATGTGGGTGTGGGAGCTTCCCGTGTGAGGGATCTTTTTAAGGATGCCACCAAGAATGCACCCTGTATTATATTTATTGATGAGATAGATGCGATCGGACGAAGCCGTGACAATAAATACGGCGGCGGCAACGAGGAGAGAGAGCAGACCTTAAATCAGCTTCTGTCGGAGATGGACGGCTTTGATACCTCCAAGGGTATCCTGGTGCTAGGGGCTACCAACCGCCCGGAAATACTGGATAAGGCGTTGTTGCGTCCGGGGCGCTTTGACAGAAGGATCATTGTGGATAAGCCGGATCTGAAGGGAAGGGTAGAGATCCTCAAGGTACACGCCAAGGATGTACACCTGGATGAAAGCGTGGATTTAGATGCCATTGCCCTTGCCACCAGTGGAGCCGTGGGAGCGGACTTGGCCAATATGATCAATGAAGCCGCCATCAACGCGGTGCAGCACGGCAGAGAATATGTAACCCAAAAGGATCTGTTTGATGCAGTGGAGCAGGTTCTGGTGGGCAAAGAAAAGAAGGACCGCATCATGAGTAAGGAAGAGCGGAAGATCGTATCCTATCATGAGGTGGGGCATGCACTGATCAGTGCGTTACAGAAAAATTCAGAGCCGGTGCAGAAGATCACCATCGTTCCCAGAACCATGGGAGCTCTTGGATATGTCATGCATGTGCCGGAGGAAGAGAAATATCTGCAGACAGAAGGCGAGCTTCACGACAGACTGGTGAGCCTTTTGGGCGGCAGGGCAGCAGAGGAAATTGTGTTCGGCAATGTTACCACCGGCGCCGCCAATGATATTGAGCAGGCAACTAACATTGCCACCAATATGATCACCCGCTTTGGTATGAGCAAGCGGTTCGGCCTGATGGGTCTGGCAACCGTGGAAAGCGAGTATCTGGGAGGAGGAGCCAGACTGACCTGCAGCGACAGGACGGCGTCGGATGTAGACACCGAGGTAATGGAAACCCTGAAGCAGTGCTACGAGGAAGCCAAGGAGCTTTTGTCCGGGAACCGGGAGGTAATGGATAAGCTGGCCGCTCACCTGATCGAAAAGGAAACCATCAGCGGAAAAGAATTTATGAAGATATACCGGAAGGAAAAAGGAATTCCGGAGCCTGAGGAGAAGGAACAGGAGCAGGAAGGCGAAAATCCGGGACAAAATGGATTGCCAGAAGAAAGCTCCGGGGATGAATCCGGGCAGGCAGAAGCTGTTGCAGAGGTTAAACCGGAGGCTGAGACGGAAGCTGTACCAGAGACTGAGGAAAAGCATAAACCGGAAAACACCGCAGAAGGAAACACAGAAAAAGCGCCGGAGGATCCCTGGCAGAACAGGGATGCTGCCCCACACCGGGGAGAGACAGGACGTTTTTCCAATGCACCCTCGGATTTCTTTGAATAAATCTGCCGGCAATAAAAGGCTGACCTAAAAGACAATGGACATCATTTGGGAAACAGAAGTTTCCTTATAATGATGTCTTTGTTGACGTAGGGGAAATCCGCGGAGGAAGACAGCTTTATATAATTGCAAAAAACAGGCAGACAGGAGAAGCCATGTTTGATATTCAGGAAGAATTGAAGAAGCTCCCTAATTGTCCGGGAGTCTATATTATGCATGACGAGATGGATCAGATCATATATGTTGGGAAAGCGGTAAATCTTCACAGTCGGGTCAGATCCTATTTTCGCAAAAATATCGGAAGAGGGCCGCAGATCGACAAGATGGTTTCCCTGATCAGCCGGTTTGAATATATTGTCACGGATTCCGAGTTAGAGGCGTTGGTTTTGGAGAACAACCTGATCAAGGAGCACAGTCCCAAATACAATACACTGCTTAAGGATGACAAGACCTATCCGTATATTAAGGTTACAGTAGGAGAATCCTATCCAAGAGTGCTCTTTTCCAGACAGATGAAAAAAGACAGATCCAGATACTTTGGACCTTATTCCAGCGCGGCGGCAGTGAAGGATACCATCGATCTGATCAATAAGCTTTACCAGCTCAGGACCTGCAGCAAAAATCTTCCCAGAGAATGCGGAAATGACAGAGCCTGCCTGAACTACCATATCAAGCAGTGCCTGGCTCCCTGCCAGGGGGATATATCTGAGGAGGAATATCAGGTACAGGTAAAGAAAGCCCTGGATTTTTTGAACGGCAGCTATCAGGATACCCTTAAGGAGCTGGGACAAAAGATGCAGGAGGCCTCCGAACGGTTGGAATTTGAGGATGCGATCCGTTACAGGGATCTATATAACAGTGTAAAGCAGATCGCCTCCAAACAGAAGATTACGGACAGCGATGGGGAGGATAAGGATATCATTGCATTGGCCTGCGATGACCGGGATGCGGTGGTCCAGGTATTTTTTGTGCGGGACGGAAAGCTGATCGGCAGAGAGCATTTTTATATGACCCATGTGGCGGAAACGCCCAGAGCCCAGATTTTGCTGGATTTTGTGAAGCAGTTTTATGCAGGCACGCCGTTTATCCCCCGGGAACTGATGCTGCAGGAGGCCATTGAGGATATAGAGGTCATCGAACAGTGGCTGACCAAGAGAAAGGGCGCCAGAGTTTACATCAAGATACCTAAAATAGGATATAAAGAAAAATTAGTAGAGCTGGCCGCCAAAAACGCCATGCTGGTCCTTAGCCAGGATAAAGAACGGATCAGGCGGGAGGAAGGAAGGACCATAGGAGCGGTCAAGGAGATCGCAGGGCTTTTGGGCCTTGAGGATGTGAGTCGCATGGAGGCCTATGACATATCTAATATCAGCGGTTTCGCCAATGTAGGGTCAATGATCGTTTACGAAAAGGGAAAACCAAAGAGAAGCGATTACCGGAAGTTCCGTATCAAAACCGTTTCGGGACCGGATGATTACGCCTGTATGAAGGAGGTTCTTACCAGAAGATTCAGACATGGCATGGAAGAACAGAAGGAATTGGAGTATAAGGAGCTGGAGGCAGAGTTTGGAAGCTTCACCAAGTTTCCGGATCTGTTGCTCATGGATGGCGGTAAGGGACAGGTAAACATAGCCCTTCAGGTTTTGAAGGAGCTTGAACTGGATATTCCCGTATGCGGGATGGTTAAGGATGATAATCATAATACCAGAGGGTTATATTATAATAATGAAGAGATACAGATAGACAGAGGCAGCGAGGGCTTTAAGCTCATTACCAGAGTGCAGGATGAAGCCCACCGCTTTGCCATTGAGTATCACCGTTCCCTGCGTTCCAAAGCGCAGGTAAAATCCGTGCTGGATGAGATCCCGGGGGTGGGGCCTGCCAGAAGGAAGGCGCTCATGCGGCGGTTCAAATCCATTGAGGAAGTCAAAAATGCGGATGTGGAAACCCTTGCAGGGGTGGATGAGATCCCGGTATCAGTGGCACAGGGAATTTATGATTTCTTCCATGAGGAAAAGGAACAGGTGAGCCAGTGACCATTGAGATTCCGATGTTTTTGTGTTAGACTGGGAGAAAGAGTTTGATAAAGGTTACGTTTGTGCTCCGGCCATTATTTGCCGCATGGCCGGCACAGACAGTGACAAGGGAAGAGAGGGCAGGTATGGCAAGCATAAAACTGGAACAGATCATCGAAAAAATGAAGCTGATCAATCTGACACCGGAGCTGGATCTATCCAAAATAAAGATCAGGCAGCCGGACATCAACCGGCCGGCGCTTCAGCTGGCAGGCTATTTTGAGCATTTTGAGGCCACCAGGCTTCAGATCATTGGCTTCGTGGAATATACTTATATGGGATCGCTGCCGGAGGAGAGGCAGAGGGAGATTTATACCCGGCTTCTTTCCTGCGAAATACCGGCATTTGTTTTTTGCAGGGAGCTTAGGCCCAACGATCTTTTTATGGAGATCGCAATGGAGTATAAGATTCCTCTGTTGATGACCAAAAAGGCAACCTCTGCTTTTATGGCGGAGATCATCCGGTGGCTGAATGTAATGCTGGCGCCCTGTATCTCCGTTCATGGCGTATTGGTGGATATTTACGGAGAGGGCGTACTGATCACGGGCGAGAGCGGGATCGGCAAGTCGGAGGCGGCTCTGGAGCTGATCCAGAGAGGACACCGGCTGGTGGCAGATGATGCGGTTGAGATCAGGAAAGTGAGCGACGATACACTGGTAGGCTCTGCGCCGGATATCACAAAGCATTTTATCGAGCTGCGGGGTATCGGCATTGTGGACGTAAAGACCCTGTTTGGTGTATCCAACGTCAAAAACACTCAGAACATTGACCTTGTGATCTGCCTGGAGGACTGGGACAAAGAAAAGGAATATGACCGGCTGGGGCTGGAGGAGGAGTACACCGAATATTTGGGGAACAAGGTGGTATGCCACAATATTCCCATCCGCCCGGGGCGGAATCTTGCGATCATCTGTGAGTCTGCGGCGATCAACCACCGTCAGAAAAAGATGGGCTACAATGCTGCCCAGGAGCTGTACCGGAGGGTGCAGGAATCCCTGGCGAGAAGACGGGACGAGGATGAGGATGATCTGTAGAAGCTTTCGGCCTTTACGGCGGCAGACCGGATCGGCAGACCAGAACAGCTATGATCCGCAGCAGAGAAATGCATAAAATACAAGAACAGAAATAAAGATAAAGAGAGGGTAAGATTATGAGTAAATATGTTTTTGGAGTGGACATTGGGGGAACAACGGTAAAGCTGGGGCTTTTTGATGTGGAAGGGAATGTTCTTGATAAATGGGAAATCCCTACCCGGACGGAGGAAGCCGGCTCAAAGATACTGCCGGATATTGCAGAGAGCATCCGGGGTAAGATCCGGGAAAAGGGCATGACAGAGGAAGAAGTGGTTGGAGTAGGAGTAGGAGCTCCGGGGCCTGTTAACAGTGACGGGGTGATCCGTATGGCAGTGAATCTTGGCTGGGGAACCTTCAGCATAAAGGAAACCCTGGAAAATATCCTGGGACTGCCGGTTATGGCGGGAAATGACGCGAATGTGGCGGCTCTTGGCGAAATGTGGAAGGGGAGCGGACAGGGAAGCAACGACCTGATCGCAGTGACTCTCGGCACAGGCGTAGGCGGCGGCATCATTACAGGCGGAAGGGTTCTGACCGGTGTTGCCGGAGGCGGCGGAGAGATCGGACATATCCATGTGGAGGACGCAGAAACGGAAAGCTGTAACTGCGGCAACAAAGGATGTATGGAGCAGTATGCTTCCGCTACGGGAATCACAAGGCTTGCCAACCGGAAGCTGGCAGAGAGCCAGAGAGAAAGTATCTTAAGGGGTGGAGAGGTCTCCGCCAAAACGGTTTTTGATGCCGTCAAGCAAAAGGATGCCCTTGCCATGGAGGTAGCAGAGGAATTCGGCAAATACCTTGGAGACGGTCTGTCAGTGATCGCCGGAGTAGTGAACCCGGATACCATTGTGATCGGAGGAGGCGTTTCAAAAGCCGGAGAAGTACTGATCGATTACATTAAACCCCATTACGACAAAAATGTTTTTCATGGAAGCAGGGACGTAAGGTTTGTTCTGGCTACCCTTGGAAATGATGCGGGGATTTATGGCGCGGCGAAGCTGGTGCTTGACGCTGAAAAAAAATAAAAACAGTAACCCAAAACGGCAGGTGGAGGCAGAGTGGAGAGTATCAGTTCATTTGAGTTGGATTTTATCAGGAAATACGTACCAGAAGAGGATATTTTGCCAGATGAGGCTATGTCCGGACATACAACCTTCCGGGTGGGAGGAGAAGCCAGGTGCCTGATCCGGGTCAGTATGACGGAGCAGTTGTCGGCGCTTCTTCCTTATTTCAGAGAAAAAGGGATTCCGTATTTCATTTTGGGTAACGGAAGTAATCTTTTGGTGGGGGATGGGGGCTATCCCGGTATCATGCTCCAGATCGGAAGCAGGATGAATGCAATAAAGGCGGAGGGATGCCATATCCGGGCAGGCGCAGGAGCGCTTCTTTCCCAGGTGGCGGGATGTGCGCTGAAAAATGGACTGACAGGACTGGAATTTGCTTCCGGGATCCCGGGCACCGTTGGGGGAGGCATTGTTATGAATGCAGGAGCCTACGGCGGTGAAATGAAGCAGGTAACAGAACGGGTAACGGTGATGGATGACCGGGGAGAGATCGCCGTGCTTGAAGGGGATGCCATGGAATTTGGCTATCGCACCAGTATCATCAAGCAAAAGCCTCTGATCGTACTGGAGGCGGAATTTTCCCTGAAGCCGGGAAATAAAGACGAGATCAAGGCCCGGATGGAGGAGCTGTCTGCAATGAGAAGGGAGAAGCAGCCCCTTGAATATGCCAGTGCAGGCAGCACCTTCAAAAGGCCGGAAGGATATTTCGCAGGGAAGCTGATCATGGAAGCCGGACTAAAGGGTTACCGTGTGGGAGGCGCGCAGGTATCCGAAAAGCACTGCGGGTTCGTAGTAAATACCGGAGACGCCACGGCGGCGGATATCCTTGGGGTGATACGGGAAGTACAAAAAAGAGTAAAAGAAAATACAGGAATTACGCTGGAGACGGAAGTGGTTCTTCTGGGTAACTTCTGAGAGGGATAAAGTATGCGGTTTGTGGTGGTAACAGGTATGAGCGGCGGCGGTAAGAGCACGGCACTGCGGATGCTGGAGGACGCCGGATTTTATTGTGTGGATAATCTTCCGGTGTCTTTGATCGAAAAATTTGTAGAGCTGATCGCCGCGCCGGGGGGAGAGGTGACAAAGGTTGCGCTGGGGCTGGATGTCCGTGCAGACCAGGCCTTTGCCGGCGCACAGAGGGTGCTGGAAAAATTAAGAGATAATGGTTATGCCTTTGAAATCCTTTTTATGGAAGCCAATGACAGGACATTGCTGAAGCGTTATAAGGAGACACGCCGGGTCCATCCTCTTTCACCGGGTGGACGGATAGAGGACGGGATCGTCCGGGAGAGAGAGATTCTGGACGATATCCGCAAAAAATCAGATTACGTGATAGATACCTCAAATCTTCTGACCAGAGAGTTGAAGGAGGAATTAGAGCGTATTTTTTTGCAGAATGAAGAATATAATAATCTGATGGTGACGATCCTGTCTTTCGGATTTAAATATGGGATCCCGGCAGATGCGGATCTGGTTTTTGATGTCAGGTTTCTGCCAAATCCCTTTTATATTGACGAACTGAAGCATCAGACCGGAAATGACAGAGAGGTTCAGGACTATGTGATGGGCTTCCCGGAGGCTCATATTTTTATTGAAAAGCTGGCAGATATGGTGGAATTTCTGATTCCTAACTATATCAAAGAAGGAAAGTACCAGCTTGTGATCGGGATTGGCTGTACCGGCGGAAAGCACAGAAGTGTAACACTGGCAAATAAGCTGTATGAACAAATGAAGGATCATTTGGAATCTGCTGTGGAATGCCATACGGAGCATAAAAGCAGATACGGTATCAAAATAGTCCATCGGGATGTGGGACAAGGCATATAGGGATTCAGTGCGGATGTACCGCCGGGATCGCTTTTGATGCCGCGGGTCTGAAAGGATAAGTGCAGATATGTCGTTTTCATCAGAGGTAAAGGAAGAATTAGAGAGGGTGATCCCGGATCCCAGACATTGCCAGCTGGCGGAGCTGGCGGCGATGATCTGCCTGGGAGGCCGGATCGGCCGGGGGGAAAACGGAGAGAGAAAAATCGAGCTGTTGTCCGAAAATTCATTCGTTGCCAGAAAATACTTTACATTATTGAAAAAAACATTTATTATAAATGTTAATGCTGATAAGGTACTGCAGGCGATCAAGGTTTTAGATGAAAGCGGTTCTCCACATCAGCTTTCGGGGGAAATCAGCCCGCTGCTCATCAGAAACAGCTGTTGCAGAAGAGCTTTCCTGCGAGGCGCTTTTTTGTGTGTTGGATCCATGAGCAATCCCCGGAAGGGCTATCATCTGGAATTCGTATGTGAATACGAGGCTCAGGCCCGGCAGATACAACAGGTGATCTGCGGTTTTGAGATCGATGCCAAAATAGTCAGACGGAAAAAATACCATGTAGTATATTTGAAGGAAGGGGCAGGCATTGTTGATCTTTTGAATGTGATGGGAGCCCATGTGTCTCTGATGCTGCTTGAGAATCTCAGGGTTGAAAAGGAGGTACGCAATTCCGTCAACAGGAAGGTCAATTGCGAGGCGGCCAACATTACCAAAATGGTCAGGGCCGCGAATAAGCAGATAGAGGATATTCTGCTTTTGCAGAAGAATTACGGCCTGTCTAATTTGCCGGATAATTTAAGACAGATGGCAGAGATCAGGCTGGAGCATCCGGAAAGCTCATTGCAGGAACTAGGTAAATACCTTGATCCGCCGGTAGGTAAATCCGGTGTAAATCATAGATTACGAAAGCTCAGCGAGATGGCTGAAGGGATTAAGGGATAAGGGAGGAGTTATTATTATGATCGAAAAATCTGTAAAAATCCAGTTAAACGGCGGATTGGAGGCCAGACCGGTGGCAATGCTGGTACAGGTAGCAAGCCAGCACGAAAGCTCAGTTTACATTATGTCAGGGGGCAGAAAGGTAAACGCAAAAAGCATCATGGGAATGATGAGTCTGGCACTTGACACCGGCGAATCCGTGACAATCTCTGCAGATGGAAAAGACGAGCAGGAAGCAATACAATCGATAGAAGAGTATTTAAGCGGCGGCAGGAATTAAACAGGGCCGGAGCACAAAACGAGCAAGGCATGGAGAGTAATAAATGCTTTGCTCTTTTCTATCAATAAGCTTATAAGGGAAACTATGACAGGAGTATTGTGATGGAAAAGAAAAAAATGCTTTTCATCTATAATCCCAGAGCCGGCAAGGCGAAGATCAGGAGCAATCTGCTGGATATCATTGATATATTTACCAAGGCCGGTTATGAGGTTACCGCTTATCCCACCCAGTCTAAGGGGGACGGAAGGATAGCGGTAACAGAGCGAAGGATCGGATACTATGATCTGGTGGTGTGCAGCGGCGGGGACGGCACTTTGGACGAGGTGGTCACCGGAATGATGCAATGCGAAAAGAAAATTCCCATCGGTTACGTACCGGCCGGAAGCACCAATGATTTTGCCAACAGCCTCCATATCCCCAAAAATATGATCGATGCGGCTCAGGTGATCGTAGAAGGAAAAACCTTCGGTTGTGATATCGGAACCTTTAATGATGATATTTTTGTATATATTGCGGCGTTCGGGATCTTTACGGAGGTTTCCTATGAGACTTCCCAGGATATCAAAAATATCCTGGGCCATATGGCCTATATTTTGGAAGGGATGCGCAGGCTTGCATCTGTCAAATCCTACAGGATGAAGGTAGAATGCGATGAGCTGTGTGCAGAGGGAGAGTTCCTCTTCGGAATGGTCACGAATTCCACTTCCGTAGGGGGATTTAAGAGGATCACAGGCAAATATGTGCAGCTGGATGACGGGGAATTTGAGGTCACCCTGATCAAAAGGCCCAATAACCCCATGGAGCTTAATCTGGTTATGGCAGCGCTGATCAACCGGAATATCAATACAGATTGTATGTATTGCTTTAAGACCAGGTCGCTTCGCATCAGCTCGGAGGAAGCGGTGGCATGGACCCTGGACGGAGAGTTTGGAGGAGAGCACAGAACCGTAGAGATCAAAAATCAGAGACAGGCATTGGACATAAAGGTGCCGGAGCCTCTCAGGACATAGACTTCAAAAACATAGTCTAAAACAAGCAAAGCAGGTCTTTGCAATTTATCCAGAATCTGTTATAATGAGTCGTAAGATATTTTTGCTTTAGTATTTAAATTCAAATAAAGAAAGGATGAGTAAAAATGCCATTAGTAACAACCACAGAAATGTTCAAAAAGGCATATGAAGGCGGATACGCTATCGGAGCCTTCAATGTAAACAACATGGAGATCGTACAGGCTATCACAGAAGCCGCAGACGAGCTGAAATCTCCTATTATCCTTCAGTGTTCCTCAGGTGCACGTAAGTATGCAAAGCACGCTTATCTGGTACACCTTGTAAAGGCAGCTCTGGAAGAGACCAATATTCCTATTGCCCTTCATCTGGATCACGGTGCAGATTTTGAGATCTGCAAGCAGTGTATTGACGGTGGCTTTACATCCGTTATGATCGACGGTTCCTCTCTTTCTTATGAAGACAACATTGCAGTTTCCAAGAAGGTTGCCGAGTACGCTCATGAGAGAGGCGTTGTGGTAGAGGCAGAGCTTGGAACTTTAGCAGGCGTTGAGGATGATGTTAAGGTTGAGCATGGTTCTGAATCCTATACCCAGCCCGATCAGGTTGAGGACTTCGTAAACAGAACAGGTGTTGATTCCCTTGCGATCGCCATCGGAACCAGCCATGGCGCTTACAAGTTCAAACCCGGCCAGAAGCCTCAGCTTCGTTTTGATATTCTTGAAGAAGTGACCAGAAGACTTCCCGGATTCCCTATCGTGCTTCACGGGGCATCCTCCGTACTTCCCAAGTATGTGGATATCATTAACGCTAACGGCGGTAAGCTTGACGATGCCATCGGTATTCCCGAGGATATGCTCCGTCAGGCAGCAAAGTCTGCTGTATGTAAGATCAACATTGACTCTGACCTGCGTCTTGGCCTTACAGCAGGAATCAGAGAGCATATGTTTGCTCATCCCGATCATTTTGATCCCAGACAGTATCTGACAGATGCGCGTGCTTATGTGAAGGAAGTAGTAGCTCATAAGATCACCACAGTGCTTGGTTCAGAAGGAAAGGCCTGAGATTAAAGGGGACATCCATCTGCTGAAAATATGGATATATGCGCCGCGGGGCGCACTGATAAACGGCTTGCCTTCGGGCAGGCCGTTTTTGGCAGTGCACCTGACAGTGCATGGCATCTGTTGAGTGTCCGCTTTTCATAAATATTTGTGTCTGAGACCGACATGGCCGTAAGTTTGAGGAATATTATCCCTGAAAAGGGAGGATGCCAGATAAGCCCGTTGCTTATCTGGCATTTATTATGAAAAAGTTATTAATAAATCAGTTACTTTGAGGTTGGCATTTTAATCGGCAAGTTCTTTTCTGTATCGTATGATGTTAGTATAGACCGCAGAAATGTCTAAAGAATGTAAAGCCGATTAAGTTTTTTTGAAATAAATATGAACAAAATGTGAATGGCGATCCCGGAGCTTAAAACTTCTCAGGCTCCGGATATTCCACGCCGAAGGTCTCCACCGTGACGCTCTTCATTACCTGAGCCTCAAGAGGCCTGTCAGAATAATCGGTAGCTGTCTCAGCGATCCTGTTCACTGCATCCATGCCTTCGATCACCTTACCGAAAGCGGCATACTGACCGTCAAGATGGGGGGCATTCTTGTGCATGATAAAAAATTGAGATCCTGCGGAGTTGGGAGCCATGCTTCTTGCCATAGAAAGAACGCCCTCTGTGTGCTTCAGGTTGTTTTGGACGCCGTTGGAGGAGAACTCTCCCTTGATGCTGTAACCCGGGCCGCCCATACCGGTTCCTTCCGGGTCGCCTCCCTGGATCATGAATCCCCGGATCACCCGGTGGAAGATCAGACCGTCATAGAAATTTTTGCTGATGAGGCTGATAAAGTTGTTGACTGAGATCGGGGCGATATCAGGGTAAAGCTCTGCCTTGATAACGTCTCCGTTTTCCATTGTAAATGTAACAACAGGATTTTGAACCATAATGATGATATCCTTTCTTTTTTACAGATATGCTCTGGTGTATAATAATAATATCTCATTTATTTTATCCGAAAAGAAAGGACTTTACAATGCTAAAATATATTCTGTTTTTATTATCCGGATATTATTATGAAACAGTATGGGAAAGAAAAACCGAAATTGAAAAGAATATCACAGGGTATGCACCCTGGGTAGGGATTCGGTATGAGAAAATAGTCAAAGATGTTTTTGACATAAAAAGGGAGGAGCTTCCCGGGCAGGAGTCCCTGATCGTCACAGATCTTCCGTGGCTTGCCGGGCAGTGTCTGGAAAGAGGCTGGTATGTAGCCGCCCTCTATCACGAAAGGAACCGGGGAGCAGGCTTTCCGGCAGTAAGATACGGGATAGAGGATGTGTTTGCCTTAGAGTACCGTTCCTACGAGGAGGCATACAGAAGGCTGGCAGGACTTCCATGGGATATTCTGGAGACGAAAAGACTTAAGGTCAGAGAGAGTACCCTGTCAGATGTGGAGGACTTTTACCGGATCTATACGGAGCCCTCCATTACCCGTTACATGGAGGATCTGTTCCCTCAAAAGGAGGCCGAGCTGGCTTATATGAAAGCCTATATCGATCAGATTTACGGCTTTTATGGCTATGGCCTCTGGACTGTGGTGCTGAAGGAAAACGGCCGGGTGATCGGCAGGGCGGGGCTTAGCGTAAGGGAAGGCTATGAGCTTCCGGAGCTGGGATTTGTGATCGAGGCTGCATATCAGAGACAGGGCTATGGGCTCGAGGTGTGCGGGGCTATTTTGAAATATGCAGGAGAGGAACTGTTTTTTGAAAAGGTACAGGCATTGGTGAAGGAAGAAAATCTGGTGTCGAAATCTCTGCTTGCCAGGCTGGGATTTATATTTGAAAAAAGGGTTCTTGAGAAGGGTGAGGAGTATGAGCTTCACACGGTGGCACTACAAAAGGCGGAGCAATATTTAAAAGAAATTAAAATATTATAGATTTTTCTAAAAATACAATTGACAAAACACAGGGAATCACCTACGATAAAAATCAGAAGACAGTGACTTTAATTTAGCCGCGGAAGCGGCAGAAATGAGAGGAAGCATGGATACTTTAGAACTGAAAAAAAAGGCGAACGAAGTTCGCAAGGGCATTGTTACCGCAGTACATGGTGCAAAGGCCGGACATCCCGGCGGCTCCCTGTCAGCGGCAGATATTTTTACGTATCTCTATTTTGAGGAAATGAATATTGATCCCCAAAATCCTAAGATGGAGGACAGGGACCGGTTTGTGCTTTCTAAGGGGCATACGGCTCCGGGGTTATATTCCGCACTGGCAAACCGGGGTTATTTTCCGGTAGAGGATCTGCCCACGCTGCGTCATCTGGGCTCCTATCTGCAGGGACATCCCTGTCTGCAGCATGTACCGGGAGTGGATATGTCCTCAGGCTCTTTGGGACAGGGAATCTCCGCAGCAGCCGGTATGGCGCTGGGAGCAAAGCTGTCAGGAAAGGATTTTCGGGTTTATACCCTGCTTGGCGACGGGGAGATCGAGGAAGGACAGGTATGGGAGGCTGCTATGTTCTCAGGCTTCCGTAAATTAGATAATCTTGTGGTGATCGTGGACAACAATGGAATGCAGATCGATGGCAAAATTGACGAGGTCTGCTCTCCTTACCCCATCGATAAGAAATTTGAGGCGTTTAATTTCCATGTGATCAACTTGGAGGATGGAAACGATATGGAGCAGATCCGCAATGCCTTCAGGGAGGCGCGGGAGACTAAGGGCATGCCTACGGCTATCATTGCTCATACCCTGAAGGGAAAAGGTGTTTCCTTCATGGAAGGACAGGTAGGCTGGCACGGTAAGGCGCCTAATGACGAGGAATATCAAGTTGCTATGGCAGATTTGGAAAGGATCGGTGAATCATTATGTCAGAAGTAAAGAAAATCGCAACCAGAGAAGCCTATGGCAAGGCATTGGCGGAGTTTGGGGAGAGCTATCCCGATATGGTAGTGTTAGATGCCGATCTGGCAGCCGCTACCAAGACCGATGTATTTAAGAAGAAATTTCCGGAGCGGCACGTTGACTGCGGAATCGCAGAGGCAAATATGATGGGTATCGCAGCAGGGCT
>CANDAG010000032.1 GCA_947382625.1 uncultured Lachnospiraceae bacterium | reverse complement strand
GTGCTGACAGCAATAGGTACGCCTATGGAATGGCTGCCCCCAAGCACCAGAGATACCGTAGGCTTGCTTAAGGAAGCGATCATCTCCGCAATGGCAAGCCCTGCCTCCACATCCCCTCCCATGGTATTTAAAAGAATGAGAACGCCGTCTATATCACTGCTGTCCTCAATAGCCGCCAGCTCCGGCAGGATATGCTCATATTTTGTGGTTTTGGAATTATTACTGAGATTATCATGTCCTTCCACCTCTCCGATCACCGAGATCAGATGGATCGTATGGGACTTATTGTTTTTATCAAGGGTAACCTGTCCTGTTTCCTCTATCTTTTCACTGCGATGCTTTTCTGCCTCAATTTTCTTATCTGCCATACCGTCTCCTTTTAACATCAAACGCTGTCCCACTTTGTGAGACAGCTTATTGAATCAAAACAGGACTGCTTTTCTGCAGTCCCTTTTAGTATAGCTCTCCTGATATTTTTTATGCATTACTCAAAATCAAAATCATCGCCGTCTTTGATCTTGATGTCAAAATCGTCCTTTACTTCCTCTTCTATATCAAAGTCGAAATCCATTTCTCTCCTGACATGCTTTTTGGGACCGGGCAGCGGATTATCCAACAGCTTGATTCTTCTTCCGTCTTCCGTAATGATATACTTCCCCTCTTCTCCCTTCGCTGTCATTTCTTTTTCTGTTTCCTTTCCATAACCGTCCATTCTCCCCGGCGTCTTATCCCTTCGTTCATCCTCTGTGGACAGTTCCTTTTTCTTCGTCAATAAGCCGGTTTCCGAAGCGTATCGGCGTTTGATCGCCTGTAAGAAAAGAAGCTGACACAAAATGCCTGCCCCCACAGCCCCCAAAAGCCAGCCAATCAGTGGAATCTGCATTTCTCTATATTGTGCAAAAGGATTTTTCAGCTGTGAAAGCCACCACATTGCCTGACCGGCGATTGCCTCTCCGGTGACCCCCGTATATTTCATCAACGTGGCAAATATACCAAACAGGATTCCCTCTCCTAAAACCGCCGCCTGAGTCCCTGCTCCCATTGCCCGGCGTTTTGCCCCGTGGGCAGGCTCTGCCTCTGTTTCTTCCTTTTTGCAGACATGCTCTTTTCTGAAGGATAAATAATTTCGCAGCAGGATATAGACCATGACAAATGCCAGCAAAATCCCCAGAATATTCCAGATACAGAGAACCCCGGCATAAAAGCCGGCGGCGATCAACAGAAGTCTGGAAAAGTCATTGGCCGGCCACCTCTCTTTTTTGGCCCTGCGGCCAAAGCCTCCCAACAGAACAAGCGCCAGCGCAAAGTGCAGCATATAATAATTTCCCGGCCAGATCGTAAATATTGTTGCCACGATCCAGGGAGAAGCTGCCAGAACACTTCCGGCCACCGCACCGGCCACGTAGCCAAACAACAGGCTGATCCCGGCAAAAAGCAGGATCAGCCACAAAATCTGAAGTATCATCTGATAAAAGGTCACTGCCTCAATACGATTACCCGCAAATCTAAGAAGCCTGGACAGACTTCTGGTGTAGGCATAGGCCAGTCCGGAATCCAGGCTTGGAGCTCCCGCCTCCATACGGACCATGGCACGGGCAAAGAGTCCATAGGTATCCGCCGAGGCGCCTCCGCCACAGAAAAGATATAAGACTCTGCTTACTGTCACCGCCAGAAACCAGATGACGGCAAAAAAAATCCGAATCCCTTTATGTATTTCATACGTATGTGTCTGTTTATTCGTCCCAATTGTGGTATACGGCTTGTACATCATCATCCTCATCTAAAAGATCAAGTATCTTCTGCAGGCTCTTGATCGCAGCTTCATCTGTAAGCTCTACATAGTTCTGAGGGATCATCGTCACCTCTGCGGAAGCCATGGGAATCTTATTTTCTGAAAGCGCCTTCTCAACTTTATCAAAATCATCCGGATCCGTGAGCACCTCGTAGCTGTCCTCCTCCTCACCAAAGTCCTCCGCCCCGGCGTCTAAGGCCAGCATCATCAGCTCATCGGAATCCCCTTCAAACTCTTCCTTATCGATAATGATCTGTCCCTTCTTATCGAACATAAAGGAGACACAGCCCGGCGTTCCTACATTTCCGTTCCCCTTGGTAAAGGCGTTCCGTACATTTGCCGCCGTCCGGTTCTGGTTATCTGTAAGCGCATCCACGATAATAGCAATACCGTTAGGTCCATACCCTTCATAGGTTATGTATTTGTAGTTAACGCTTCCTACATCCCCGGCAGCTTTTTTGATACCTCTCTCAATGGTATCGTTTGGCATGTTGTTAGATTTCGCCTTGGCGATCACCTGGGCCAGCCTGGAATTGTTGGCAGGATCCGCCCCGCCCTCCTTGACTGCCACTGCAATCTCTCTGCCCAGAATCGTAAATATCTTACCCTTGGCCGCATCGTTCTTTTCTTTTTTGTGTTTGATATTGGCAAATTTTGAATGTCCTGACATAGATCTTCTCCTTTAATCGTTACATTTTTCGGTTTCTTTTTCTTCGGAACCTGTCTCGCTTTCTTTTGTTCCTGTTTTTTCGGGCAGCTTTGTCATAAGAACGCTTTTGATCATCCTGCTTTCCACCTGCAGGATCTTGAATTCATAACCGTCCACATCAATGGAAAACTCCTCATCCTCTTCGGGGATCTTGTCCATTTTGGAAATCATAAATCCGTTTAAGGTCTCAAACTCCTCTTCCTTAAAAGAAATGTCAAATTTCTCTTCCAGCTCCTCAAGAGGCGTGATCCCTTCTATTATATATTCCCCTGCGTTTCCTGTCTCCTTGAGATGGGCCTCATCCTCATCATATTCATCCAGGATATTTCCTACGATCTCCTCCAGAATGTCCTCCATGGCAATGAGTCCCTTGGTCTGACCATACTCATCCACCACGATCACCATCTGGGTTTTGGTATGCTGCATGGTTTCAAACAAAGCATCAATATTTTTGGTCTCCGGAACAAACATGGCGTCCCGCAGCAGTCCTTCAATCTCCCCTACAGGACGCGAAGGGTTCTGGCCCGCTCCCTCATGCTCCCGGTAAACCCGCATGGCATCCCTGAAATGAAGGATACCGGTAATGTTATCAATATTCTCCTCCACCACCGGAAAACGACTCTTACTCTCCGCCAGCATATAATCAATGGCCTCGCCCAGAGGCATATTCCGGTCGATTGCCAGAATATTTGCTCTATGGGTCATGATATCCTGAGCTTCCTTATCTCCCAGAGCAAAAATCTTTGTGATCATTTCCGCCTCCGAAGCCATGAGCACTCCCTGCTCATGTCCTTCATTGACCATGGATATGATCTCTTCCTCCGTCACATCCTCTGTATTTGAATCTGCATGGATGCCGAAAAGCCGCAGAACTCCTTTGGCCGTATAGGATATCAGCCCTGTGACCGGAGCAAATATCCTGGTGATATGGTAAATAGGATTGATACAGGCATAAGCCCATTTGGATGCATATCTGCTCCCTAACCGCTTAGGGATCAGCACGCCAAAGGTAAGCAATATGTAAAGCAGCACCGCTCCTGCAAGGAGCAGGGCAACTGCCGAAAGGAGCTCTGGGGAGATCATCTTCTCCTCAAACCATTCGCTCGCTCCCTTTTCGAGAAGATTCCCTGCGATCCGCCCGAATACCCTGAGAAAAAATCCTCCCATCACCAGATTGATCAGGGTAACCACCAGCTGAACGGTATTGATATACTGTCCGGGGCTTACTGTGATCTCATAGAGCCGTCCGGTCTTTTTATTTTTGGTTTCCTCGAACTGCTCCAAAAGCTCCTTGGAATTCAATTCCTTTACTGCCTCACCAAAGCCATAAAAAAGCATATCAATGAACAGCAGCATGAAAAATACAATAAAACTGGCCGTAGGTCCGCCATCGTCCATTATTTCATCTCCCTTTTTGCATAAAATTTCAAAATAAACTATATCATTTCCTGCCTGTGCCGTCAAGGTCTGTCTCTTTATGTATTCAGCTCCAGAGAGACCATCAGCCCCCGATTCACCATTTTCATGATATCCTCATCCAGATGACACACCTTATCCTTAAGACGCTTTTTGTCTATGGTACGGAGCTGCTCCAGCAGCACAACAGAATCCTTCACCATATCGTATTTTCCTGCACTCAGCTCTATATGGGTAGGCAGCTTTGCCTTATTCATTTTTGACGTGATCGCCGCACAGATCACGGTAGGACTGTGCCTGTTTCCCACATCGTTCTGTATGATCAGTACCGGACGGACGCCGCCCTGCTCAGAGCCCACTACCGGACGCAAATCTGCATAGTAAATATCTCCTCTTCTCACTATCATCACACCTTTCCCTGCCAATAGGATATTTTGGTTCATACAGGAATGTTCCCAAAACGCAGCATTCACTGTTTAGTAGGTAGTATAACCGTATTGCCGGAAGGTATTCAGGCGCACTAAAAATTCTGTCCTTCCTCCCAAAGGGAAGAAAAGCTGCCATCCTTAATATAAACTCTGGGCATCCGTTTTCCAAGGCAGCAGGCAAACTCATAGTTAAATCTTCCGGAAAGCTCCCCTAACTGCTCCATAGTGATCTCTTCTGCTCCGTCCCTGCCGATCAGAGTCACTAAGGTTCCCTCTGCCGCCTCAGGAATATCCGTCACATCCGCCATAAACTGATCCATACAGATCCTTCCCAGAACAGGCGCCTTTTTGCCGCAGATCAGGGCATAGCCCTTTCCGGAAAGCCCCCTGGGGTAGCCGTCTCCGTAGCCTGCCGGAATCGTGGCGATCCGCATCTTCCGCTCCGCCACAAAGCATCCCCCATAGCTGACAGCCTCCCCCGGACCAATCTCCTTTACACAGACGATCCGGCTGAAAAGGGACAGCGCAGGTGTAAGGGATACCTTATTCTTTCCTGATGGTGTACCGTCCTTAAGCCCACAGGAGCGCATAACCTCCTCGGAAGGCCACAGACCATACATGGCTACCCCCGCCCTTACCGCATCCATATTGGCCTCAGGAAGCTCCATGATGGCAGCGCTGTTAGAACAGTGCCTGAGCGGAATCTGATAGCCTCTTTTTTCTTCGATCAGCTTTAAAAAGCTGCAAAATGCAGAAAGCTGGCTGTCAGCAGAGGTTTTATCTGCTTCATCCGCCCTGGCAAAATGGGTAAATATCCCCTCCACCTCAATGCCCTCTGTCTGAAAGGCTCTGTCCACAAAATCCAGCTCTGTTTCCACAGGCTTGATGCCGATGCGGTTCATACCTGTATCTATTTTGATATGTATCTTTGCCTTTTTGCGGATTCCCTTTTTTTCAAGCTCCCTGCAGGCACAGGAAAGCTCTGTCAGGGTATCCTTCCGGAACACTGTAACCCTGATTTCCTCCTCTATCATCCGCTCATAGTAGCATGGAAAAACGTATCCCAGAACCAGTATGGGAGAGGATATCCCTGCCTCCCGCAGCAAAATAGCCTCCTCTGCCGTGGCCGCTGCAAAGCCCCACAACCCCTCAAAGTTCTCCAGTTCTTTGGCAATGGGGATCGCTCCGTGGCCATAGCCGTCTGCCTTTACCACTGCAATGATCTTTGTCTTTGGTGACAAGCCCGCCTTCATCTGCTCCAGATTACTCCTTATTGCATCCAGATTGATTTCGGCATAAAGTCTCTGGCAGGAGGGAATCCTGTTTTCTTCTCTCATTTCTTCATTCCTCTTTCTCTTTTTGATCAATAGGCCGGGTCACAAAGCATGCCGGCGTTGGATACTTCTCTTCATTATCTCGATTGACTGTCTTGGTCTGTATGACCGATTTGGTCAATCCATTCTGGTCACCAAAGCTACAGCCTCTCCAATATCACCTGCAAGCATTCCGTACCGCCCCTTTCTTCCGGCGGCTTCATCTCCTGCAAGGCCATGAAGGAACACCCCAAGGCTTGCCGCCTCAAAGCCCCTCATCCCTTGTGCCAGAAGCCCTCCGATGATTCCTGCAAGCACATCTCCGCTTCCTGCTGTGGCCATACCGTCATTCCCTGATATATTGATATAAATTTCCTTCCGCCCTGCCCCGGCCACAAGGGTGGCAGCGTCCTTGGCTGCAACCGTACAGTTAAACATTTCCGAAAGCTCTCTGGCAAAGGCTTCCTGACATCCGGCGTACTCCTTCATCTCCCGTTGCACAAGACGCATCAGCTCGCCGGGATGAGGTGTAAGGATCAGCCCACCTTCTACTGATGCGCTCTGGGCCATCTGCCGCAGCTTACCCTCAGACGCCATCAGATTCAGGCCGTCGGCATCGACCACCACAGGAAGGCGTCTTATGCAGGTCAATACCTTCTCTATTAAGAAAAGAGAAGCCTCTCCGGTTCCCAGTCCGGGGCCTGCCACAATGACATCCGCCCACTTAAAGGCCTGCTGCATTTTTTCCTCTTCCGGCATCTCATCAAAGGTATAAAGCATTGCTTCCGGCAAAGCCTGCTGGATGATCTCACGGTTGCAGGAAGGCGTTATGATCTTCAGCATCCCGGCTCCAACCCTTAAGATCCCCTTTCCACACAAAATACATGCTCCGCACATATCCCGGCTTCCTGCAATAAGAAGCACTTTGCCAAAGCTACCCTTATTTCCTGCCCTGCTTCTCCCAGGCAGCAGCATATGCAGGTCTTCTTTCTTATAATAAAATGCGGAAGGCTTTCTATCTGCAAATGAGTTCTCTGAAATGCCGATGTCCTTCACAAATAATCTTCCCGTATATTCTCTTCCGGGATAAAGAAGATGCCCTCTTTTGGCAAAGGCAAAGGCCACGGTAATGTCCGCCCGGACTGCAGAGCCTAGGACCTTCCCGTCATCTGCACATATTCCTGACGGAATATCCAGACTGCACACCACTGCGCCCCTGTCCTTCAGAAGGTTGATCTCCTCCACCGCCTTCCGGCAGCCTCCTGTGAGCTCTCTGGATAAGCCGATCCCAAATAAAGCATCTATTACCATATCATATTCCGCCGATTCCAATTTGCTCTGGATAGAAATCCCCAAATTTTCCAGGATATTTTTCTGGATCCGGGTTTCTTTTGTCATCCTTTCCGGATCTCCTTCTATATAAAAGGCAACCTCTGTCCCTCTTTCGGCAAGAAGACGTCCCACGGCCAGTCCGTCACCTCCGTTGTTCCCTACCCCCGCCGCAATAAGTACCCGCCGGGGACATATCCCGATTTCGTCCAGGGTCTGAAGGACTGACAGCGCCGCCCGTTCCATGAGCACCAGGGAGGGTATCCCTATCCTCTCTATCGTATCATTATCACAGGCTTTCATTTCCGATGCTTTTAATACATATTTCATTTACCCACGCTAAACCTTTCCTTAAATTTATTCTTTGACGCGGCAAATGCGTCATCCACCGCTCCGGCAATGACGCATTCATTTATCAATAAGCTGACTTGCGGAGCGTGGCAGCGTTTGATCGACATAAGGATGGCTGGCGGAGCCTGTCATCCGTTGTTATATTTCATATCAAATATATCGATCACATTAGCTCCGAATATATCATGCATGTAAGAATACAGCTCCTGATCCATCTGCTCCATCTCCTGCTTACGTATCAGTTTTTCTTTCAGCTCTGTCCGGATCTGCGATACCCACTCAGCGATCTCCCCGATCTCCTTTTCATTATCCTTTAATCTGTGATAGCATATGTCCATAGTGGCAAGCATCAGCTCTGTATTTACCTTGTCAATTTCTCTTGGAAGCTCAAAAAGCTCATCTTCATATTCTTTGATCTTTTCATTGCACTCATTGATCAGACGCTTGTTTTCATCGGCTTTCCTCACAGCACGCTCATCATTCCCTGCGGCTGCCTCTGCATTATCCAAAATCTCCTGCATCAGCTTCTTTTTGAGCCTTTTGACCTCTTTGATCTCCGTGTTTGCCTTGCCCTGTTTCTTTAAAAGCTCATTTAACTTTTCCTCCAGACGCTTCAGGCGCTTATCCGGCTTAGTCTGATTGAAGAGCCGGTGCCACTTGCTGTCCAACGTAAGTATAGGTATCTTTCTGCCGGCCAGCGCAGGCCGGTACACATCCTCTGATCTTGACATACGCTTTCCTCCGTAAAAATTAATCGCCGTTTTCGAATCTGCTGATATTATAGGTGAGCTTCATCAGACTGTCTGAAAGATGTACGTTCTCAACCTGGATATCCTTAGGAACATTAAGATCCACATGGGCAAAATTCCATATTCCCCTGATCCCGGCCTGTACCAGCCTTTCCGCCACACCTACTGCTTCCGTCTTGGGAATGGTAAGCACTGCTATATCTATTTCATTTACCCTGACAAAGGTTTCCATTTCCTCCATAGGCTGTATTTCCAGACTCCTGATCTTCCTCCCGTAAAGGGCCGGATCATTGTCAAAAATCCCCTTAAAAAGAAATCCTCTTCTCTCAAAGTTCATATAATTAGCCAGCGCCTGGCCCAGATTTCCCGCTCCGATTATGATAAGGTTATGGGATTTGTTAAGGCCTAAGATCTTGCCGATCTCCTCATAAAGATATTCCACCTTATATCCATAGCCCTGTTGGCCAAATCCTCCGAAATTGTTAAAATCCTGGCGTATCTGAGAGGCCGTTACCTTCATGATATCACTCAATTCCTGAGAGGATATCCTTTCAATCCCTTCATCCTTAAGCTCTCCCAGATATCTGAAATATCTTGGCAGCCGTCCTATCACAGCCTGTGAGATTTCCTTGTTATCCACTGGTCTGCCTCCCGCAAAAAACTTTATCAGATATAATATATAACACGGGTAAAATAATGTCAATTCATTGACATTCCCTTTTATGAACGGTAAACTGTTAGTGTTGCCAATTAACAGATAAGGATGGATTACCTATGATTTTGTCATGTCAGAATATATCAAAAGCATTTAACGAAGTATCTATATTAAGCAATGTTTCCTTTCATATTGAGGATTATGAAAAAGCCGCCATTGTGGGGATCAACGGTGCCGGAAAAACCACCCTGCTCCGTATTCTGGTAGGAGAGCTTACACCTGACAGCGGAGTAGTATCCCTTTCCAAAGGAAAAACCCTTGGGTATCTCGCACAGAATCAGGACGTGGACAGTACAAAAACCCTCTACGAAGAGCTTTTATCCGCAAAAGAGGATTTAATCCTTATGGAAGAAAAAATCCGTCAGATGGAGCTTTCCATGAAACAGGCTAAGGACTCTGAGCTTGAAAGCCTTATGGAGACCTATTCCCGCCTGACCCATTCCTTCGAGATCTCCGGCGGATATTCCTACAAAAGCGAGATCACCGGCGTTCTTAAAGGCCTTGGCTTTGAGGAGGAAGATTTCTCCAAACAGATCTCTATCCTCTCCGGTGGACAGAAAACCCGGGTTGCCCTGGGACGTCTTTTGCTGTTAAAACCTGATTTAATTATTTTGGATGAGCCTACCAACCACCTGGACTTAAATTCCATTGCATGGCTGGAAACTTATCTTTTAAACTACAAGGGCGCTGTACTGATCGTATCCCATGACCGGTACTTTCTTGACAAGATCACCGGCAAGATCGTTGAGATCGATCAGACAAAGGCAACTGTCTTTAGCGGAAATTACTCTGATTATGCAGTCAAAAAGGAACAGATGCGCACCATCGCCTTAAACGCTTATTTAAAGCAGCAAAATGAGATCAAGCATCAGGAGGCGGTGATCGAGCGCCTCAGATCCTATAACCGTGAAAAATTTTTCAAAAGAGCCCAGAGCCGTGAAAAGCAGCTGACCAAAATGGAGTTATTAGAAAAGCCTTCCCAGGCCGCCACAGACATTCACATGACCCTAACTCCAAGGTGTACCAGCGGCAACGATGTCCTGCATATTGAGGGGCTTACCAAGTCCTTTGCCCCGCATCTGCTTTTTTCCGGACTTTCCATGGATATCAAGCGCGGGGAGCATGTGGCCATTATCGGCGATAACGGCACCGGCAAGACTACCATTTTAAAGATCATCAATGGCCTTTTGGATGCTGATGAGGGAACGATCACCCTCGGCACCAATGTACATATCGGGTATTATGACCAGGAGCATCATGTACTTCACATGGAAAAAAGCCTTTTTGATGAAATATCAGACGCTTATCCTTATTTAAATAATACGGAGATCCGTAATACTCTTGCCGCTTTCCTTTTCACAGGAGACGATGTCTACAAAAGAGTAGGGGATTTAAGCGGTGGAGAACGGGGAAGGGTGTCCCTTGCCAAGCTCATGCTTTCCGAATCCAATTTTCTGATATTAGACGAGCCTACCAACCATTTGGATATCACCTCCAAGGAAATTCTGGAGGATGCCCTAAATGCTTATGAGGGCACTGTGCTTTATGTCTCTCATGACCGTTATTTTATAAACCGTACCGCTGACAGGATTTTGGATTTAAGGAGCGGAAGGCTTAACAGCTATCTGGGCAACTATGACTACTATATGGAAAAAAAGCAGGAATTATCTAAAGACGCTGATACAGATCGTGATGCTGCCACTCGCAGGCAGGAGGCTGTCTCCGAAAGCAAGCTGGACTGGAAAGCCCAAAAGGAACAGCAGGCACAGGAACGCAAAAAAGAAAATGCCATGAAAAAATGCGAAGCTGCCATCGAAAAGTTAGAGCTGGAGCTGGCTGAAATAGAAGAATCTATGGCCCGGCCCGAAATCGCCACCAACTCTGTCAGGCTCCAGGAGCTTGCCGCTAAGCAGCAGGAGTTAAATGCCCAGCTCCTTGATTGGTATGAGCAGTGGGAAACCTATGCCAACTAGAAATGTAAACTTATTGAGGGATATAAGAAAAGCAACACCTTCTTATATCCCTCAATATATTAAATCACAAATTAATTTTCGTACGGAGTCACCTGGTATACATAATAATTGAGCCAGTTAGAATACAGATTATTACTGTGTGAACGCCACTGCAGATCCGGTCTTTTCGTATCATCGTCCTCTGGATAATAGTTTTTGGGGATCTGGATAGGAAGTCCTTTATTTTTATCCCGTAAATACTCATTATGGAGCGTATATCTGTCATATTCAGGGTGTCCGGTAACAAAAATCTGCCGGCCGCCCTCCGTCATGCAGAGAAACACTCCGGCTTCTTCCGAATCCGCCAGTACTGTAAGCTCCTTACAGCTATAGATCGCCTCAGAGCTTACTGCCGTATGCCTGCTGTGAGGTATCATAAAATAGTCGTCAAAGCCTCTCACCAGGGGAACCTTCCGGTTCATAACCTTATGCCGGTAAACACCGAAGAGCTTTTCGGGCAACAGTAATTTATCGATTCCAAAATGATAATAAAGTCCCGCCTGTGCTCCCCAGCAAATATGCAGGGTAGAGGTCACATTGCCCTTTGTCCACTCCATGATCTCGCATAACTCCTGCCAGTAATCCACTTCCTCAAAAGGAATCTGCTCTACCGGCGCTCCCGTGATGATCAGTCCGTCAAACTTTCTGTTTTTCAGTTCATCAAAGGTATTATAGAACCTGTTTAAATGCTGGATCGGCGTATTCAGTGAAAAATGGCTGTTCATTTTCATGAAGGAAACGTCGATCTGAAGAGGGGTGTTGGACAGCACACGGGCAAGCTGAAGCTCTGTATCCTGCTTTACCGGCATCAGATTCAGGATACAGATCTGCAACGGGCGGATATCCTGATGCATGGCCCTGTATTCGTCCATCACAAATATATTTTCATTTTCAAGTATCTCTCTTGCAGGCAGATCTCTCTGTACTTTAATAGGCATGATTTTTTGCTCCGTTTCTATAATTTCCGTTTGTTGTTAAATCAACATTTAATCAATTCAGTTCTTGCAAAGCCTCTGGTTTCTAAGCACCGAACCGGCTTACAAATTCGTCCTCTGTGAGGATCGGGATCCCCAGCTCCTTCGCCTTCCGGTTCTTAGAGGAAGCGGACGCCGCATCATTATTCACCAGATAATCTGTTTTGGAGGTGACGCTTCCCGTCACCTTGCCGCCGGCCGACTCCACATAAGCCTTGAATTCGTCCCGGTTTTTGTAGTGATGAACATCGCCTGTGATCACAAAGGTAAGTCCCGCGCATTTTCCTTTCTCATCAGGCCTTAAATCCACCTTTTCTATTGTAACCTCTTTCAGCAGTTCTTTCAAGGAAGACCTGTTTCTGTCATTTTCATACCAGGAAATAGCCGAGCCGGATTTTTCCGGCCCGATACCGTCAATATCCTCAAACCCCTGCTTGCTTTCAAGACGTTCCAGAAACCCTTCAAATCCGCACTCCGCAACGATCTTCTTTCCGGCGTCGATGCCTATCATGGGAATACACAGGGCATAGATAAAATTAACCGGATTTACCTGCCGGCTCTTCTCAATGGCACGCATCATATTTTCACAGGATTTATCCCCAAAGCCCTCCATTTCCCTGATGGTATCCGCATATCTGGAAAGACGGTAAATATCTGCGAAATCGCTGATAAATCCTTCATTCATAAACCGGAGCATGGTCTGGATCGACAAACCATCAATATCCATCCCCGTTTTGCTCACAAAACGGGTAAACTTTTTTACGTGCTTTGCACTACAGTCCGGATTAGAGCAATGAAGGGTACGGGTTTTGCTTTTTTCGCTGGTATGGATCTCGGTATCAGCGCCGCAGACCGGACATTTGGCAGGAATCTCAACCTCCCCTTTTGCCTTTTTCACAGAAATACACTTGGGAATGATCTTGTTTGCCTTGATAATTTCCAAGGTACATTCCTTACCTATTCCAAGGCGCTCCATTTCGCTTAAATTACACAGGGATGCCCTCGAAACGGTGGTTCCCTCCAGCTGGATAGGTTCAAACACCGCCACCGGTGAGATCGTGGAGGCCGCACAGGACCACTCCACATACAAAAGCTCGGACAAAGCAGATACATCCTGCCATTTAAAGGCATAGCCCGCTTTGGCGGCATGATGTCCGGTGACACTGCCAGAGGCAGCATATTCTGTATCATCATAGCAGATCACAAGACCGTCCACAGGCAGATCCATCTCTCCGCTCTCAACCCTTTTACTCCATCTCTCAACAGCTCCGGGAAGGCTCCCGGCATCCGCCTTCTCTCTGTCAACCACGGTAAAGCCTTCTTTTTGAAGGAATTCCATCCTCTCCCCCCATGACCTTAAGGGGTCCTCCCTGTAAACCAGAGTAAAAGCATGAAAGCATACTCTTCTCTCCTTCACCTTATCCGGATCGTCCAGGCTTAAGGTGCCGGAAGCCAGATTCCGGGGATTGGCATATTTCTCATCGTCATCCTCCACCATATCGTTGATCAGTGCAAAGTCCGAATAGGAAATGACCGCCTCCCCCCGCACCACCATATGGCCCTGATACTTTATCTTCAGAGGAAAACCTTTGATAGCGTTCTTCAGATAAGTAATGTTTGTGCCAATAGTACCGTTCCCTCTGGTAAGGATCTTACTGAGCTTTCCGCCGTCATAGGTAAGGACCAGTGTAAGTCCATCCAGCTTCCAGGAAAGCCAGACCTCTTTGTCCTCCGCCCATTTTGTCAGCTCCGATATCTGCTTTGTCTTTGCAAGGGAAAGCGCCGGGAACTCGTGGGGTTCCTTCTCCCCGTTATTTTCCTCATAGCCGGTGTTCTGGGTCGGACTGTCAGGAAGAATATAACCGGTCTCTGACTCTATGGCCAATAGCTCATCAAACATGGCGTCCCACTCATAGTTTGACAGGATCTCTTCTCCGCCATTGTAGTAAATTTCCGATGACTCATTCAGTTTTTTTACTAATTCTTCACATCTTTTCTTATAATCTTCCACTTTTGCAGCCTCCTTTTGCAAGTTTTCCTGCATTTAACTTATTTTTCCATTCATTTGATATTAAAATACAACTTGTTTTTGTTCGTTTTTTCGAAACACAAATTGTATAACACATGTATCTCTTCTTTTGTGAGCTGACGATATTCCCCATTTTTCAAGCCTTTCAGGGTAATATTGAGCACTCTGATCCTTTTAATGGCAATGACGTGAAATCCAAGCTCCTTAGTCATGCGTTTTATTTGCCTATTGACTCCTTGAGTCAGTATTATTTTGAACTGAAATTTTCCATTTTTTTCAACTATACATGGTTTCGTGGTGATATCAAGCTCGGAAAGATAGACCCCTGCACGCATTTTCTGCAAAAAATCCTCGGTGATCTCTCTGTTTACCTTTACCAGATATTCCTTTTCATGACCTGCGCTCCCCTTCATCATTGCCTGGATCAGATCCCCGTCATTGGTAAGCAGTATCAGTCCTTCCGAATCCTTATCCAATCTCCCCGCATAGGTTACACGGACAGGAAACTTCACCATATCCGTGATCTTCCTGTCCGCAAACCTGTCTTTCTCCGTGCATGTTACCCCTATAGGCTTATAATAGGCTAAAACCACCTTTTCATCTTTTCCGTGAACAGGCTTTCCATTTACGGCTATCCTGTCTTTGCTGCTTACCTGCATTCCGGCTTCCGCCTTTTCACCGTTTACCGTTACCCTGCCTTCACTGATCAGACGGTCTGCCTCCCTTCGGGAGCACAGACCGCAGGATGCAAGATATTTATTCAAACGTTCTCTTTCCATATTTCCTCCTGCTTTAAATTTTTATCTGTTGTATTCAGCTTCGCAGAAATTCCGCATATTTCTCCTTATCCGCTTTGTGACATTTTACACAGAGTATTGTGCCCTTCTCCTCATATTTTCTCTCCAGAACATGAGAATGCTCCATAAAATAGGATAGAATATTCCCTTTTTCATAAGGAAGCAAAAACTCTGCCGTCTGAAAATCCGCATAAACATGATTTAATACCATATCTGTCAGGGCTTTCAGTGACTCTTCATCCTTTGCGGAAATATAAATCTTGTCATCGCCGATGATCTGAGGGTACTTAATCTTCTCTTCCTCTCCACATTTATCTGCCTTGTTAAAAACAGTTATGACCGGAATTTCTCCTGCCCCCAGCTCTTCAAGAGTTTCTTTTGCGACACGCATATGCTCCTTAAAATTTTCATCCGAGTAATCCACTACCTGAAGAAGTAAATCTGCATTTAACACCTCGGAAAGCGTGGAACGAAAGGCTTTCACCAGACCATGAGGCAGCTTGTGGATGAACCCCACGGTATCCGAGAGCAAAAAGTCCCTGTTATTTCCCGTGTTGATCCTTCTGACCGTTGTATCTAAGGTGGCAAAAAGCATATCCTTTTCAAGCACCTTCTTTTCTTCATTTTTCATGTAGATATCTATCATGGCGTTCATGATAGTAGATTTACCTGCATTGGTGTATCCCATCATAGCGATCAGCGGAATACCGTCCGACCTACGTCTCTTACTCTGCACCTGTTTTTCACAGGAAATCTCCTCTAACTCCTTTGAAAGCTCCGTGATCCTCTGTTCGATCCTTCTTCTGTCCAGCTCCAGCTTTTTCTCTCCCGCGCCGCGGCTGCTCATACTGCCGCTGGTTCCGCCCTGTCTGGTCAGGGCTTCATGCATTCCCACAAGCCGTGGCAAAAGGTATTTCAATTTCGCACACTCCACCTGAAGCTTGGCCTCTCTGGTCCTTGCCCTGCGCTCAAAAATATCCAGGATCAGCGAGGTTCTGTCTAATATGGGCCTTTTTAACTCCTTCTGCAGATTCCTGAGCTGGGAAGGACTTAAGGAATTGTCAAAAACGATCACATCCACCTCCAGATGCTCCGCTGCTTCCTTTACCTCTGACACCTTACCGGTTCCAATATAAAGCCCTTTATTGATACTCTCCATCCGCTGGGTGATCACACCCACCGGCTCCATGAAGCATGCCCTGGCAAGACTGGCCAGCTCATCCATAGAATATTGAAAATTAGCACTGTCTGTCCCATCGTCTGCTCCCACCAGCAAAACCGTTTCCCAGGTTTCCATTTCTGTCTTATTTTCCATATTTTACCCCCGTTCGCGCATCAGTTTACATAATTAAATTATGTAAACGCACATCAAAAGATCAGGCCGTTTCCCTCAAGAGCGTCAGGCCTGAACATACAATCCATCTATCAGTTCAAAATAATTTTCAAATGTTTTTCTGCAGCATCCAGGATCTTTAATGGTAATTTTTCCTGTTTTGAGACCGATCAGGGTAAAAGCCATGGCCATCCGGTGGTCCTCATAGGTCTCCACTTCTGTCTCCTGCACGCTGCCGGGATAGATCCGGATACCATCCTCTTCCGGTGCCTCCTCACAGGATATCCCCATTCTCTTAAGCTCTGTCAATATGGCTGCCATTCTGTCTGTTTCCTGATATCGTATATGTCCCACTTCCCGGATCAGGGTAGGGCTCTTGGCAAAGGGCGATAAGGCCGCCATTGTCATTGTCTGATCCGAAAAGTCCTTCATGGAAAGCTCTAATCCCGGATACCCATCCAGTCCCTTTCCTGAAAGCCGGATCCCTTCCTCCCTGTCTTCAAGTTCGCATCCCATTTGCTGCAGGGCTTCTAAAAACCGAATATCTCCCTGCAAAGAATCATTATGTACATTTTTGACTGTAACCTCCGTTCTTAATAGTGGCGCCATGGCATAAAAATAGCAGGCTCCGGAAACATCCGGCTCCACCTGATATTCTTTCAGTCCAAAGGCATCTGTATGAGGGATCCTCCATCCCCCACCTTCCCGGTCAGAAACCCTTTCCGTTACAATGCCAAACTGCCTCATCATGGCAAGAGTCATCCTGATATAGGCTCCCTCGGCCCTCTGTCCCAGCATTTTTACCGTTAAACCTTCTTTTAACATGACTCCGGACATTAAAAGTGCACTGGCAAACTGGCTGCTGATCTTTGTATCAACAGAAACCTCCTGCAAAGAAAGCGCATCCGACTTCATAAAAAAGGGGAAATGATCCTCCTCTCCCCTAAAAACAAAAACAACGCCAGCCGCTTTCAGAATATCTAAAAGCGGCTGCATAGGGCGTCTGCACATCTGGGGAGATGCCGTAAGCTCATATTCCCCTCCGGCAAGGGCAAGCATCACCGTAAGGAACCTTGCTGCTGTCCCTGCACTTCTCACATTAATGGCTGCATTCGGGTTGGGGATCCGTCCCCCCGTCCCCTGTATGATCACTTCCTTAATCTGCTCATTTTCCTCCACCTCAAATCCCAGTCTGACCAGACATTCCAGAAAGGCTCTGGAATCGTCACTGAACAAAACTCCCTTCAGTCTGCATCTCTGACTGGACAACGCCGCTAAAAGCAACGCCCGGTTCGTAATGCTTTTTGATCCCGGTACCTCCACGGTTATGGATCGGATATCTTCTAATTTTTTGACTTTATACCTGTTTCCCATTGTTAAATCTCCATTTAATGTCTGGCCTGTTGTTATGATCCGGCAGGCTTATTGCACGCTTGCCCCGCATTGCTTCCTTATTACTATAACAACTTTTTAGGATTCTGCCAATGGGAAAATGATTTACTTACCTTTACTTTTTAGCTTCCTTATTTCCATTCTTTACTTCTGGCCATTCTAAGGGAAACCCGATAGGAGATGGCAACGGCTGCCACACAAACAGCCAGAAAAACCACCGTCAATTTACCTGAAGGAATCTCATAAAAATGTTCCAAAAAATCTAATGAAATCCCTGCCATCTCAAAGAGCTTCAATCCTCCGAACACCAAAACAGCCAGCCCCATCACCAGAATCAGATAGATATGCCTTGCCTTCTCTACTCCCAATTTGAAAACAGCAGGAAGCGTTGCACAGCTTATGACCAAAAATAAGGCAAATAATGTGATGATCCCGGTCCACTCAAAGTCAGTCTGGATCCATCTGGCAGAACCATTGATCTGAAAGGTACTTAATTCTATGAGGACTCCAAACATGAGCCCGATCAGAAGCGCTGCCGTCTCTATGACGCCCATCAAAATATATTTTGACTGTACCAGCATCTTCCTGCTTACCGGCATAGTAAGCGCATATTTGTTAAACGAAACCGCCTCATCCATAGAGGCTGTACTAAGCATCATAGTATTTCCCATAACAAGCAGATAGGTAATGGCAAAGGAGGAATTTTTCACCATAAAAGACCACACTGCCATAAATAACAGAATCAATATATACTGTCTTGCAAATCCTTTCAAATAGTATAAATCCTTTAAAACCAAACCTTTCATTTTCATACATCCTTTCTGATCATATCTGCCGATTTCACAAAATAAAGCAGTACATCCTCTATACTGACCCGATCCAGAGCAATCGGACTCTGGCCCGCCATTTCTGCCTCTTTGGGAAAGGTACTCTCCATCAGTTTATTCCTGTCCTTAATAAGCACGCTGACTCCGTATTCATTTCCTTCCGATCCCATAATAAGCTCCCGAGGGATCAGTTCCGCCTGTTTTCTGCTGCATCTCACGATCCCATAATTATAAAGAAGCTCATCCTTGTTTTCTTCAAACAAGAGCTTTCCCTTATGGATCAGCATGACATAATCTGCAATCTTTTCGATATCAGAGGTGATATGTGAAGAAATAAAAACCGTATGCTCCCCATCTTCAATGAACTCCCTGAAAATATCGAGGATCTCATTTCTGATCACAGGATCAAGACCACTGGTGGCCTCGTCTAAAATGAGCAGCCTGCTGTCATGGGACAGCGCCACTGCAATTGACAGCTTCATTTTCATCCCTTTGGATAGCTCTTTTACCTTTTTGTTCATGGGAAGCTCAAACTTCTTTATATATTTCATAAATCTGTCTTCATCCCATGTATGGTAGATATTTTTCATGATCCTGGAAATATATTTTAGATTTAACTCTGCGGAGAAGTTGCATTCGTCAAAAACCACTCCTATATGCTCTCTCCAGGACTCATCCGGAAACTGTCCTTTCCCTTCCAGAGAGCCTGACCTATTCTTTCCGGTTGTGACAGGGTGTCCGAGCATTTCCACTTCTCCCTCGTCTGCAGATATGATTCCCAGAATTGCTAGGATCGTAGTGCTTTTTCCTGCGCCGTTTTCCCCTACAAACCCTACAACCGACCCTGTAGGGATTGTAAAGCTAATATGATCCAAAGTAAATCCCTCATACTTTTTTGTTAGATTTTTAACTGTAACTGCATTTTCCATAAACCTTCGCCTCTCATTCTGCCGCCGCTTGCAGCATATTTTACAGCAGATCATTCAGTGATACTCCATATTTTACTCTTTTATTCTTCCTGATAAAGGATATCGATGATTTCCTCAATTTCCTCTCTCCCGATGGCGCTCTGCCGAGCAAGCAGGATCGCCCGGGAAAGAAGATCCTCTATCTGTTTGAGTTTTTCCTCCCTCACCAGTCTGGTATCTGCCGCTTTCACAAAGCTTCCCTTGCCCACCACAGTGGAGATGAATCCATCCCGCTCTAAATCCTCATAGGCCCGCTTCGTGGTGATCACACTGATACGCAGCTCCTTCGCCAGCGTCCTCATGGAGGGTAACGGATCCCCTTCCTTCAGCGCCCCACTCATGACCAACCCTTTGATCTGATTGGTGATCTGCTCATAAATGGGTCTGTCACTGGAATTACTGATTATAATGTCCATTTTTCACCTCTTTTTCACCGGAATTCCTTTTCAAGTGCTTATATAATGTATATATCATATATGTACATTATTGTCAATATATATTTTTCGACGAATAAAAAAGTCTGCCCGAAGGCAGACCCTTTTTATCAATAAGCCGATTCGCGGAGCATGTCCGCGTTTGATTCTCAAACCAAAAATTGTCATCCCATATCTTTTTTAAGCTTCCGATACACCACTACGAAACACGCAAAATGCGCCGCTGCAGTCAATGCCCAGGAAATAGGGTAGGATATGTAGAGCGTCCGCAGCGTTCTGTCCCACTGGAAAAAGGTATAAATCCAGATCACACGAAAGGCACATGCTCCCATAAGGGAAACGATCATGGGCATCACCGCATAGCCCAGTCCCCGGATACATCCCACCATTACATCCATCAGCCCGCACAAAAAGTAGGTGGTACAGATAATACTCATTCTCTGCAGGCCATAGCTGATCACCTCCGGATCGGAAGAATAAAATCCCAGGATCCGATCCCCCAGAAAAACTGCACCGTTTCCCAACACAAGACCAATGACTGATACGAACAAAACACAATCCAGCACTATGATACGGATCCTGTCATATCGCTTACCGCCTAAATTCTGCCCGGTAAAGCTTACCGCTGTCTGATGAACGGAATTCATAGCTGTGTACACAAAGCCTTCCACATTAGAGCCGGCAGTATTACCTGCCATGGCAACGGAGCCAAAGGAATTGACAGAGGACTGGATCAGCACATTGGATATGGAAAACAAAGACCCCTGGATCCCTGCCGGGAAACCGATGGCGGCGATCTTCCTGAATTTATCCCAATCCATGCGGAGCTTATCAAAGCACAGCTTAAAGCATCCTTCACTGCGCATCAGGCATCTGACGATCAGCATCGTAGATACGCACTGGGAAAGAACCGTTGCCAGCGCCACACCTGCCACTCCCAAATGCAGTACGATCACAAAGAAAAGATTCAGGGCTACATTGATCACTCCTGCAATGATCAGATAAAACAGAGGTCTTCGGGTGTCTCCGATCGCACGCAGGATCGCACTGCCGAAATTAAAGACCAGCATCACCGGCATACCCACAAAATAAATCCGCATATATAACACGGAATGGCCGATCACATTTTCCGGCGTATCCATCAGCTGCAGCAAGGGTCTTGCCAGTGTAATACCAAGAAAAGTAAGGATGATCCCTCCTACTGCGCTGACCAGCATGGAAGTATGCACCGTCCGGCTCACCTCATCCTCCTGCCTTGCTCCATAATATCTTGCTACCAGCACATTTGCACCGACAGACAGACCAATAAACAGGTTTACCAGCAGATTTGTGAGCGCTCCCGTGGAACCCACTGCAGCAAGAGCCTCATTTCCCGCAAACCTTCCTACTACCACCACATCAGCCGCATTAAAAAGAAGCTGCAGGATACCGGAGAGCATAAGCGGCAGAGTAAAAAGCATGATCTTGCCAAACAAGGGCCCGTTGCACATGTCGATCTCATAGGATTTTGATGTTTTCTTTTGCATTTTTATAGCTTCCTTTCCAGCTCATCCAGGGAGGCATATCCATAAAGAAGCGCAGTATTTGTCATGATCTTCTCTGCAAGATTTTCCTCTCTTCTGCAAAGCCCTGCAATAAATCTGCCATACAGATCCAGGGTCTCATCCGAGTAGGTAGACACCTCTCCTCTTAAATAGGTTTCGTAGGAAGTATCAAAGGGGGTATCCTCCGCTGTATGGATCCTGCGGGCAAGGCCTGCCGCCTTGGGATATCTGCGGGAGAGATCCTCCATCCATCCCACCTGGATCTTTACGATCTCCTCAATGATCTCTTTTTTCATGTCCGGCAGCACCGGCAGAGAATCCTTGATCTGGGCATACCGAAGGGGCGCCGTACTCTCCATCATCCGCCCGTATTTCTCCGTGATCAGATTCCATCCTCTCTGCGTGGCTCTACGAAAATCTCCGATATAGCTCTTTAACATCTCTGCTGTCCATGTCATATACTGGCTTTTTCTCATGATGGAAAAGGTATTCCAGTCATCCTGGCACTCGGCCCTTCCACCTTCGTTTTCCACCTTATCAAAGGCTTCCCATTCCAGCAAAACCAGCTCATCTATAAGGGCGCTGTGGAAGGATTCCTCCTTTTTATCTTTTTGGGGAATACTTCTTAAAATTTTATCTGTATGATTGTCCAGATAGTTATCCTCCCCACTGGTCAGCCCCTGCTTTTTCATTTCCGCTATGATCATCGCAACGATCATTTCAATGGTCTGCGGAATCCGCTCGTCTCCTGCCGGGAAATCCACCAGAGCGCTTAATATATCCCTGATTTCCGGCAGCACCGGAAGCTTCTCCATCCCTCTGTGCATCCATTTATAAAAAGGTGCATAAGTCCGGTTCAGAAGATAGACCATGGACATGGTATGCTTCATAAATTCTGACAGGGCGATCCTTGCCGTCACACGCTCCCCCCTGCCGAACATACGGGAATAATTGTACTGCCCGGACTGCGCCATCAAAGCGGCTTCCCTTGCAATTTTTCTGATCCGTACCTCCTCCGGATAATAGGAAAGTATCCCTCTGCGGATCCTTGTAAATTCTCCGAAATCGTCCCGGAACACCTTACCGTTCACCGCCGTGGCAAGCCGGTAGTCATCCAGGAACAGCCACTGATTCTGAGTGGCAGGCACATCCCGAAGGCCGATCAGTCCCTCATAAAAATCCCCGATCCTGAACACGCCTACCCTCTTCTGGGCTTTCAGCGTGGTAAAGCGGGTGATACCCATGTAAGTAGATGGCAGCTCCTCATAGGCTCTTTGCAAATCCTCCCCGATCTCGTCATACACCTGGTCCGTGAGCCAGAGACAAAAGCCCGGTCCAAAATCGTGATCTCTGGATACCTGGTCGTCAAAACCAAAGCACTCTGAGCCCTCTCCCACAAGCCCGACTGCGATCACATCTTCATACATGGGGAATTTCTGCCGGATCATAGGCCTGCCGTATTCCTCATAAAATGCCTGGCAAAGCTCCATTCCACTTCCAAACTGCCGGTTTTTCACAGGAATCTGCTTAATCTTTTCGGTCACTGTATTCAGATTCTGCAAGGTGATCTCATAGGCCTTGCTTTTTCCTACATTTCTCTCGATCTCATCTAAAGCCATTCTGTAATATCTGGCGGATTCCTCCAGATTTCCGGCCAGATACTGAGCCTCGCCCATTGCAGAAAGGGCTCCGCTGTAATGATAATCTTTATCTTCATCCGTCTCAAAAATGGCGAAGGCTCTCTCAAGATTGTCAATGGCATCCTGATAACGTCCAAGCTTTAGCTGCGACGCCGCTAAATTGGTGTAGGTTACGGCCACCTCTATTCTTGCCTCCGCATACATGGTAGCAATAGAAAGAGCCCTCTCCAAACAATCACAGGCGCTTTCAAAATCACCCATCTCCTGAAAGAGAAGGCTCATATTATTGTACAGACTTGCATACCGGAAGTCACCATGCTCTAATTCCTTCTCATAGACCGCCTTAACCTCCTGATAATAGATCATGGATTCCCGAAGGAGTCCGGCCGCGCGGCATGCATTAGCCACATTAAGAAGCGTAGTGGCATAAACCACTGTGCCCTTAAGGCCTGCCCGCTCTGTCAAAAGCAATACCTGCTTACAGCAGGAAATGGACTTCTCGAATTCTCCTGTCTCCCTGTAATGCCCGATCAGCTCATTGAGAAGCGTGATCATGGAGCCGATATCCCCTTCTGCATCTGCGTCTTCCATTTTTTGCAGTAAAAAAGGCTCTACCTGATCCACATGATGCTGTGCAAATAATTCATCTAACTGTCTCAATACTTCTTCTATTACCATATCTTCTCCTATCTGCGTGCCTCTGCCATCACGCGCTTCCTTATCAAACGCCGATACGCTCCGCGAATCGGCTTATTGATATAAAACCAACGTAAAGGGATTTACGTTGCTAAAAAGCTCCAAATTTCTTTCTCACGTCCGCTGGCTTCCTCATATCCGTGATGATAGTAATCCATCAGAACATCCACATTGGATTCGTTATTGTTTACGGCAAGCCTTGAGGGCCGGAAGATCATAGCCTTGCCATCCCGTTCCATCTGCGCCAGTTCATTTAAACAATGGTTGTATTTCCTTGCTCTGCGCGCTACCGTCTTTACAAACTCAGGATACCGGTGATACAAAAGCCTTATCATCATCATATATAAATGCCTGTATTTCTTCCGATAGTCAGACTTGCGGGTAAGGATCACCAGAAGCTTATCCCATCCCTCCTCTAACGCCTTGGCCACAGGCAGCGCATCCGCCATTCCCCCATCCAGCATGGGAATATTATTGATCCTGCTTATTCTGGAAATAAACGGCAGGGAATTTGCCGCCCTGCAGATCTTCCAGAACTGCTCCTCTGATTCAAATTCCTCATGGAATACACTTTGCCCTGTCCGACAATCCGTAGTATTGACGATGAAGCGCTTTGCCGAATTTTTGAAGGTCTCAAAATCAAAGGGCGAAAGCTTTTTGGGAACATCCTCAAAAAGGAAATCCATATCAAAAAAGGTACCCTTCCTCAAAAAAATCCCGGGTCCCATATATTTTTCCTTCTCCAGCGGCTTGATCACCGCATCCACAGCTCTCCCTTTTTGTCCTGACACATAGTTCATGGCCGCATAAGCGCCTGCGGAGACCGCCAGCACGTTTGGTATTTCAATCCCCTTTTCAAGAAAAAAATCCAGCACACCGGCTGCAAAAACACTCCTCATAGCCCCGCCTTCAATTAGAATTCCCACCTTTTCCATTTGTAACCCTTTTCCTTATCAACGCCTTTTATCTTTATCCCCTTTAATCCCCTCATAATACCCATTATACTGCATCCATTGTTTTTTTCAAGCATCACCTCTCCGGGTTTTTCATCAGTAAACATGCCCGTTACTTTTCGCACCCGGGCCACACACTTATCGCGTGGCTTCCTTTGACGGCTTTTGCTCTTTTCACTTTCCGGCAAATATATCCAGCAAAGCCGGCTGAAAAATAACTTGCAAAAAAACTGAAATCCCGTATGATGGACTTATACATGTTCATTTCACCATTAAACGCTGCCCTGCGAGGCAGCTTATTGATCAAACACGCACGCCACGCTTCGCTTCGCGAGCCGGCTTATTGATCAAGAAAGATAAGAGGATATTTGAATGCCAATCAACAAGAAAAAATCGGTTCTCATGCGTTCGGTTTCTGAGTTAAAAGCTGCAGACTATTCCACAGTCCCGGAGCTTGACCACATTTACCGGCGGCTGTTCAACGGACGGCAAAGATTTGCGCAGGTCTTAGAAAAAAACATCAACGCTGTCATGCAGATCAGCTCTCTGGACCTGACCATGCAGCATCAGACAGAAAAAGTACTGGACATCTCCCGCAAGGTGGCGGATGCGACAGAAACCATCTTCGGAAGCTCCGGGGGCGGCTCCAACAATCAGCATGAGGAGCTTACCGATACCATTGTCAGAGTTTCCGAGCAGACCAACGAGGTTTATCGTAAGATCGAGGCCGGTCAGAATGAACTCACCACCATCCGGGATCTCTCTGAACAGACCATTGCTGTTTCTCTCCAAATGCAGAAGGATATGGACGATCTGTTCAATACGATCAACCATATCAGCGAAGTTATATCAGGAATTAACTCTATCTCCATGCAGACCAATCTTCTGGCATTGAATGCCTCCGTGGAAGCGGCCAGAGCCGGAGAGGCCGGAAAGGGTTTTGCGGTAGTGGCTGCTGAGATACGCGCTTTGGCCGGACAGACCCAGAACCTCACAAAGGATATGGGCGTGTTTGTGGAAAAAATGAAGAATGCATCTGCCCAAAGTGTCCAGAGCTCCACCAGTACCATTGAAGCCCTGGGTACTATGACTGACAAGATCAAAAACGTCTGGGAACTGAATAACGAAAGCCAGCAATATGTTTCCAGGGTAAACGACTCTGTAAGCTCCATCGCCTCTGTCAGTGAGCAGATCAGCAACTCTATGAAAGAAATGGAAAAGCAGCTCAAGGACAGCACAGAATTCATGCGCAGAGTGGGAGAAGATCTGCACAGATCAACGAAGCCGGTGGTAGGCATCGAAAAGACATTAGACGAAACGGTGAAGCAAATGGGCGAGATGACGAAGGATGCCTTTTTCCATCTGGAAAATAAGGAATTTGCCCAGTATATGAAGGGAGCGATTTCCTCCCACCATACCTGGCTTGGAAATCTGAAAAAAATGGTTGACTCCCAGACTGTCAGTCCTCTCCAGCTGGATTCCTCCAAATGCGGATTCGGACATTTTTATTACGCTATGACGCCGGAAATCCCGGGCGTTCTTCCTCTGTGGAAGGGCTTAGGACCTAAGCATCAGAAGTTCCACAAATACGGTGCCGCTGTCATCCAGGCGATCCGGACCGGAGATTATACAGAAGCGGAGCATATTTACCGGGAGGCTGAGAATTATTCCAGGGAACTGATCTCCGACATGGAACGTATCCTGCAGCTTACCAATGGATAAGCAACGGATGTCAGGCTTTGCCAGCCATCCTTATGTTAACAACGGATAACACACTCTGCGAGTTATCCGTTGTTAACCAAAAGATCCCGGAAACATCACGTTTCCGGGATCTTAAATCCTGATTAAACAATACCCTGTGCGGTCATTGCATCTGCAACCTTCAAAAAGCCTGCAATATTGGCTCCGGCCACATAGTTTCCTTCCATGCCATATTCCCTGGCAGCATTATCCATATTATGGAAAATGTTAACCATGATATTCTTTAGCTTGCTGTCCACTTCCTCAAAGGTCCAGCTCAGTCTTTCAGAGTTCTGGCTCATTTCCAGGGCGGAGGTTGCTACACCGCCTGCATTGGAAGCCTTACCCGGTGCAAAAAGAACACCCTTTGACTGTAAATATTCTGTAGCTTCAATGGTGGTAGGCATATTAGCGCCCTCTGCCACTGCAAAGCAGCCATTCTCCACCAGCATCTTCGCATCCTCGAGACCCAGCTCATTCTGTGTTGCACAGGGAAGGGCGATATCAACCTTAACAGACCATACGCCTTTACCTTCATGATACTCTGCGCTCTTTCTTGCTGCTGCATACTCGGTCAGTCTTGCGCGCTTTACTTCCTTTACTTCCTTAAGGAGGGCTACATCGATTCCTTCCGGATCGTAGATCCATCCGGTAGAATCAGAGCAGGTTACCGGTTTTGCGCCTAACTGCTGCGCCTTCTGGATCGCATAGATGGCAACATTACCGGCGCCTGAAACAGCAATGGTCTTGCCTGCAATATCCTTGCCGTTACACTTAAGCATCTCCTCTGTCAGATACAAAAGACCATAACCGGTAGCTTCTGTTCTGGCAAGAGATCCGCCGTAGGATAATCCTTTACCGGTGAGAACGCCTTCGTAAACTCCTTTGATCCTCTTGTACTGTCCATACATATAACCGATCTCTCGTGCTCCTGTACCGATATCACCGGCAGGTACATCCGTATCAGCTCCTATGTATTTGTTAAGCTCTGTCATAAAGCTCTGGCAGAAGGCCATAACCTCTCTGTCTGATTTTCCCTTGGGATCAAAATCGCTGCCGCCCTTACCGCCGCCGATGGGAAGGCCTGTCAGTGAATTCTTAAAGATCTGTTCAAAACCGAGGAATTTGATGATTCCGAGATTTACGCTGGGATGGAGCCTCAGTCCTCCCTTATAAGGTCCGATTGCACTGTTGAACTGTACACGGAATGCGTTGTTTACCTGAACCTGTCCCTTGTCATCTACCCAGGGAACTCTGAATAAGAGCTGTCTCTCCGGTGTTACAAGCCTCTCTAACAGAGCATCCTTCCTGTAAGCCTCCTCGTTCCTCTCGATCACAACTCTGAGAGATTCAAGAACCTCCTTTACCGCCTGATGGAACTCCGGCTGGGCAGGATTCTTATCCACTACCATCTGAAATACTTCATCAACATATGACATGTAAAATGTCCTCCTTTATTTAGTATAATTGTAGTACGGTATTCTTGTATACAATAATTACCAAAAACACCCTCTTGCTGTTGCTATTATATAACGTACTCAAAAAAATCTCAAGATGCTTTAATCCACTAAATTGAAAAAATTTCTTGAAATATTTTAGATAAATTGTATATATTTTTTAGTAAATAGTGATTTAACTCCTTAACCGAATATCCTTCAGAGATATTGCTTCAACTTTTCAATATTCTTTTCCTCAAAATCCATCAGCTCCTTGGCTACCTCCATAGAAACATTTCCGGCATTTTCATTGTGATTGATAGCCTTCCACATACTGGTGAGCCCTCTGTTCGATCCCTGGATCAAAAGCTCCGCTATATGGCTGGTACTGGTATTGAGCATAGTGTTGGCACGCACTCCCCCCTTCAGCATCATATCCTGAAAGCCATTCTCCCTGTAGGAGGCGGCCCGGCCTCCAAGAAGCCTTTCGGTTGCTTTATTATATATATCCGCATATTTCATGGATTCTCTGGTTATGTGCATGGACAGATCATCATCATAAACTCTGTCGTTGATCGTATCTATGGCTTTCATGGCCATCTTTGTATTTCTCTGTACCTCCCGTAATACCTTTGCATCATCACTTTTCATTTTGCCTATCCCTCCTGCGTGGAGCGCTTTTTTCTCAATGAAAATCACATTGGATTTTCCTGTAAAGAAAAAAGACGGTCCGGACCTCCTTTTGTCCATTCCGTCTTATTTTGCCCTGATCAGAGAGATTTATTCCTGACTTTCTTCTTCAAAGGGAAATTTAATATTCCACTCTCTGCGAAGGCCATCCATAAGCTGCATCACATATAGTATTTCGCTGTGAGGCATCTGTTCACACTCGATCCTTCCCTCACGGATTGCCTGCATACAGGCCTCAATCTCATATTCATATCCCGATATCTGCTTCGGAGCCTTATAAGAAGCCACCTTTTTACGAGAGGCATCGTAAACTGCAAGGCTCTCATAATTATTGATATTTTCTATGACCATAAATCCCCTGGTGCCGTAAATGATCCCCTTTCTGTCACTTAAAGAGACCATTGAGCTGTTAAGATGAGCCACTCTTCCATCCTTATATTGAAGAGTTATGCTGTTCTGCTCGTCCACTCCGCTCTTTGTATAGGTACAATCAGAGCTGATCTTCTCAATATCTCTGCCAAAGATCATAAGTGCAAAATTAAGGGGATACACTCCCACATCCAGCAATGCACCTCCTGCCAGAGCCGGATCCTGAAGCCTTGGCACACTATCGATCACATAGCCCAGATTTGCCGTAAGCGTCCTGGGCTCTCCGATCACCTTGCTCTCTACCACCTCGCGTATGGTGGAAAGCATAGGCATATAGCGTGTCCAGATCGCTTCCCCCAGAAATACGCCCTTTTCTTCCGACATCCTGAGCAATCCTTCCGCCTGAGCAGCATTGGCAGTAAACGCTTTTTCACACAGGGCGGGCTTTCCATGCTCCATACACAGCTTTGCATTGGAAAAATGCTCCGAGTGAGGTGATGCGATATAAATTAAATCTACTTTTTTGTCCATGGCCAGCTCTTCATAGGAGCCATAGGCCTTTTTGCACCCATATTTTCCTGCAAATACATCTGCCTTTACCTTTTCCCTGGAGGCCACAGCATAGAGCTTTACATTCTTCATTTTATTGATGGTGTTCGCCATAACACCTGCTATATTTCCGGTCCCCATGATACCCACATTAAATTTTCTTATCATTCATACCCCTTCTTTCCTTCTTTGATCCATCAAACGCTGTCTATTCGCTGTCATTCTCAGCAAAATATCCTTATACAACAACGGGCAGGTCGCAAAGCGTACTGCCCGTGTTAATAAAATGCATTCATTCCTTATTCTACATAATCAGATTTCACATAAGCGGTCTGTCCCTTATATTTCACTTTGGTCCACCCGTCTGCCTGCTTCATTAAAAGCTCAAGCTCCTCTCCTTCATAGACAGTCCCCAAAGATTCTGCATCCGTGCTGGCACTCTTGCGGACTCTGACACTTTCAATCACCTTCACCGTTCCGGTGCTGCCGGATGATGAAGAAGTATCCGATGCTGCCTCTGTGGGCGTTTCCTCCTGCCCATCGTCTGATGCCTGATCAGCGGATGTCTGCGTACCCGCATCTGCTGTTTCCTGGGAAACCACCTCAAGATAATCGCTCTTGATATAAGCGTCCCTGTCATTATATCTGACTTTGCTCCAGCCGTTTCCCTTTTCTTCAAGAAGGGTAAACTCCTGTCCGATCTGAGCCTTATCCAGCTTATCAGCCTCTTCACTGTCAGAGCTTCTGATGTTGACCACATCCGTAGCACGTACCATTTTCAGTACTGTCACGTTTGACTCACCGGCCTCCTCTTCAGAAGTCTCTGTCGCTTCAGCAGTATCCGCCTCCGGGACAGTCTCCTCCTCAGGCCTTTCAACCTGCGCCAGGATCTCTCCTACATCTTCATTGATTTTTTCTTTCAGATAAGCAATATATTCGTTGAGTTCTTCATCCTCAGCAAGCATTTCATTATATTGCACCACTACCTTATTGTTCAGATCCACCACATCGTCCTGCAGCGTCACTGCCTTAATGTAGTCCCATACCTCAACATTGTAGGTACCGTCATTGATAAAGTAATCGCCGCCTTCATCCTGTCCGATGTAATAGGTCTGCATTCCCGGAAGCGCCTTTTCAACATCTGAAAACAATGTTTCGGAATAAACATATGCCACATAGCTGTTTTCTTCTATGCCGGGCTTTGTATAAACATTCAGCACCGGATAGGAATCAATATATTTGCTCAGCTCCTGGACACGTATGGTATCAATGTCATCCAGATAAGCATTCAACGACGAAATTGTCTCTATATCCCCCTCTGCCTGAGCGTCATAATAGGTTCTTATTACATTATTGATCTCCGGGTGGGTATTTTCTTCCAGCTCATACACAGGAGTCTCTTCCTCCTGCTCCAAAGGTTCTGCCGCCTCGGCCGGAACCGGTACCGCAGCCTCCTCGGCCTCCTTCTCCTGTATCTTTCTATGATTGGCATTTACTGCCACCAATACGGTAATCAATACGCAGACTATAAGAACAAGAGGCATTACAACCTTATTATGATCCATGATCCATTCCTCTATGGCCATGAATCTTGCTTTCATCCCATGCTTATTGCTCTGTTCTGAATATTTCATAATCATCCTTTCCTAAAATTTTGATAAAATTAGTAGGGAAGGTCATTCCCTACTCTTAATATTTGCCCCGAAGGGATATCCAAGGTGATGTAAATGCACCCGACAGGAATCGAACCTGCATTAAAGGCGTCGGAGGCCTTCGTTCTATCCGTTAGACTACGGGTGCATATGGATTAAATATTACAAATTTGTTACATCACCTTGAATATCATATCATAAGCTTTTCAGATTGTCTAGTCTATCATCTATAAAAATTTTTTAAAAATAGTGAGTTTTTTCAAAAATATTTATAAAAGCCATAATATCCTGTCTTCTGCTCTGCTGTAATAGTAGACAGAGTCAGCCAGAATCTCCTCTCTGGCCACCTGGGTCCGGTTGATATCTGTCACAATTTGCCAGAGAGCCTCCTTGCTGACGCTTTCATCATCCGGAACAAGTATAAGCTCATGAACAGAACTTGGTAAAATATAAAAATCTCTTCCCAGCTTTTCTCCAAATCGCTTAAGTACATCAGGATAAAGCATGCATGCCGCTCCGTTCAGTCTTTGCGTATTTGTCAGCACATACATAGGCACCTTGCCGGACGCAAAATCAGAAGCCATCTGTTCGATCAGCGCATCTGCCCAGTCGCCCTCTTCCTCCTCCGCCAAAAACATGCTCCGGTCAGAGCCGTCCTCCGAAAGATCCTCCGCAAGTATCCCCCGCATGACCTCATCCATGCTGTCTAAGATCCAGGGAAACAGTTCCGGCGTATTACAGACTGCCGCTTCCATGATCTGCCGGGGAGTTGTGCCCCACTGCTTCATATGCTGGTTATTCACAAGCACAATGGCCTTTCCGTAAAAAGGTGCCTCCATCATGGTATAATAATATACAATGGCAAGATTATGGAATATTTTGTGAGGAATGGTGGCCAACAGCTTTTTGTTCTTCTCTGCTGAAATAAGCTTAAATGCCAACCCTTCCCTGGCTCTTTCAAATTCGGTAAATCCGGAGAGATCCACATCACTCTCAAGCTCCGCCGACTCAAAATTCTCCAGAAGCCTGTCTACAAGCTGTTCAATTTCCTCTTCCGTTATATCCTCTCTGTATAATCCATCAATATAAATCGTTGGAAAAATATTTTGTCCTTCCTTTTTGATGGTAATGCCGGTCCGCCTGACTCCATTATTTTTGTTTACGATCCCGGACAGGACCATATAGCTATCGCCTAATTCCTCCTGCAGACTTTTTAGAATTACTTGCGTAAAAGATGTGAAATCCATAGAAATGATATATACCTCGTTCTTTCGTCAACAAATTTCAGGGTTCCATGTAAATTAAGGGTATTCAAAAAAAAGACAATGATACAAATCTCATTGTCTTTAGGCTTTTTGAATTGACGGGACGTCTCCTGATCTATACCCTGGAAAGGTAATCGCCGGTCCTGGTATCAATCTTGATCACATCATGCATTTCCACAAACAGAGGTACATTTACTGTAGCGCCAGTCTCCACTGTAGCCGGCTTTGATGCACCTGTTGCCGTATCTCCCTTAAAGCCGGGCTCTGTGTCAATGATCTCCAATTCAACAAACAGAGGCGGTTCAACGGAAAATACACTGCCATTGTGAGAGCATATCTTAACCATCTCATTTTCTTTGACAAACTTCAGGGCATCACCCACAGTTTCCTCATTTAATGCGATCTGGTCATAGGTTTCAACGTCCATAAAGTTATACAGCTCTCCATCTGAATACAGATACTGCATATCCTTTCTGTCAATACGTGCCTGGGGACACTTTTCAGTAGGTCTGAAAGTTTTCTCCACAACGCCGCCGCTCTTGATATTCTTCAGCTTGGTTCTCACAAATGCTGCACCTTTTCCGGGCTTCACATGCTGAAACTCAATAATCTGGTAAACATTATTATCTAACTCAATTGTAATACCATTTCTGAAATCGCCTGCAGAAATCATAAAATACTCCTCCTAAATTTTCACCATATAATTCTCTCTCAGTTTAATATAAAAACTAATATTTTTCAACCATTTTCTTGTGAGAATGCCAAAAAATCCAAAATAAAGTCAATTGCCTCAAGATAACCGTTGAGACCATGACCATAAATCTGCTTATTGCAGGCAGGCGCTGTCACCGATATTTTCCGGAATTCCTCCCGCTTTGTGATATCGGAAATATGTATTTCCACCTTGGGGAGGGAAATGCTTGCAAGGGCATCCCGGATAGCATAGCTATAATGTGTATAAGCCCCCGGATTGATGACGATCCCTTCTGTTTCATCAAAGTAGGCATCCTGTATGCGGTCAATAATAGCGCCCTCATGATTGCTCTGGAACACTTCTATGGAAATCCCCTTTTCCTCTCCCTTTTGCCCGATCAGGGCAAGAAGGTCATCATAGCTCCGGGTTCCGTAAATACCTTTTTCTCTTATCCCAAGAAAATTTATATTGGGTCCGTTGATCACTAAAATCTTCATTTATCTGTCCTTTCCAGCAAACGCCGATACGCTTCGCAGATCGGCTTATTGCTCAAACGCTGTCACGTTCCGCGCGCCGGTTTATTGATCCAAATTCATCATGATCTGTCCAATGATCTCATCAAAAGATCTGTCAGACACATCCACCACCACATCCGCACAGGCCTCATAAACAGGTCCACGCTGATCCAACAGATTTCTGATCCTCTCCTTCGGATCATCCACCTGCAGAAGAGGTCTTGTAGTGTCATTTTTCAGCCTGTCATAAACCGTCTCCGGCTTTACCTTTAAATAAAATACCCTGCCAAGCTCCCTGAGCAGTTTATGATTTTCCTCCCGCACAGGCAACCCGCCGCCCACGGAAATGATCTGATGATCCACAGACGAGATAAGCCTCCTCAGACACTCTGTCTCCATCCTCCGGAAGGCTTCCTCCCCGAACTCCTCAAAAATCCCGGAAACTGACATTTTTTGTTTCTGTTCGATCCATTTATCCGTATCGATCATAGGCCTTTTCATCTGATAAGACAGCCTGATTCCCACGCTGGTCTTTCCGCAACCCATAAAACCGATCAATATAATATTATCCTTCATCTGTTACTCCCATTTTTTCCTTCATCGCTTCGTATACTTCTTTTGCAAGGTCTTCTGAAACGCTCACCTGATTCCAGAGCTCATAGGCAATGATCCCCTGATACAAAAGCATTTTCAGCCCATGGAAGGCTCTGCCCCCCTGTGCTCTTACAAGCTGCATGAAACGGGTATTTGCCGGGTTAAAGATCAGCTCGTAGCCTGTATGTATTTTTTGGTAAAAGGACTCATCCTCAATGACAGCCTTTCCTACATTGGGATACATCCCTTCACTGGTAGCCTGAATAGCCAGGAATCTTTCATCCGGCAATCTTTCATGATCAGAAAGAGCCATCGGAAGGATACATTCTCTTCCTGTTTTTTGATTTACCTCCTCAGCCAATGCCTCTGCCTTCTGGAGAGAACGGTTCAGCATATAGACTCTGGAAACATTTTTGGAAGCACACAAAAAGGCGACCGCCCTTGCTACGCCTCCCGCCCCCAGCAGCACCACCTTTTCTCCTTCAAGTCTTATCCCTTCACTGCACATGGCACGGTACAATCCCGGCATATCGGTATTGTACCCTTTAAATCCTGATTTAACACGCACGAGGGTATTTACCGCCCCGATTTTTTCCGCCAGCTCATCAATCTCTGAAAGCGCCGGTATCACATCGCTTTTAAAGGGAACCGTCACATTCATCCCCAGCATATTCAGAGCATAAGCCCCCTTTACCGCGGTAACCGCCTGTCCTTTTTCCACACGAAAAGGAACGTATACCAGATTATGAGAGAGCTTTTGCGCTAACGTATTGTGGATTGTCGGCGACATGGTATGCTCCACGGGATTGCCGATCACTGCGCAGACTCTTGTATAACCATCGATCATTTTTATGCCCCCTGCATATCGCAGGCAAGGCCTGCGATACTGCGTTATATTGAAGGTTTGGAAACTTATTTCCAAACTTATCCTCATTTCCTTCGTAATTTCCATATGTAACCGGATTCATTACATGTGTTATCAATGACAGAATATCTTTCCGTTCCTCCGGCATCTCCTTTTATAAAAAGCCAGCACGACCCTTTCCAGATAACGCTTCAGTACGATCTGGATCTCCTCTCTTTTGTCTATGGGCTGCACCAGGATTGAAAAAATCCCTGTATTTCTGGCTCCCCAGACATCTGTGAAAAGCTGATCGCCTACAAAAAGTGTGGTCTGCAGATCTGTCCCGAGCATTTCCATTGCTTTAAGGTAGCCTGCTTTTGCCGGCTTTCCGGCCTTATAAATATATCGGGCATGAACTGCATCATTGAACATCTTCACTCTGGGCTCTTTGTTGTTGGACAAAAAAAGGATCCCGAAGCCCATTTCCTGCAATCCCCGGATAAGCCTTATACTCCGCTCGTCCGCCGGTGCACCGTGGGGAACCAGGGTATTGTCTATATCAAAAATAATCCCTCTGTAGCCCTTCTTATAGTATTGTTCAAAGTCGATCCGATAAGTGGAACTGATATAAAGATCCGGATAAAAGCGCTGCAGCATGAAAATATCCATTCCTTTCTCACAACCTGCGAACTTTGGGCCGCAGGCACAAATTCGCGTGTGAAAAATTCATTTTTCACACTAACCTCCCTGTAACTTCAACAATCTGCAATATCTTCTTCTATTCCAGAAACTTCTTCAATTCCTCCATAAAGGTATTGACGTCCTTAAATTCCCGGTAAACGGAAGCAAAACGTACATATGCTACCGCATCTAAATCCTTCAGCCGGTTCATCACGATCTCTCCGATGACCTGACTTGGGATTTCCTTCTCTTCTCTGCTAAATATCTCATTTTCAACTGCATCCACCAGCTCCTTGATCCGGCCTACGCTGACCGGCCTCTTGTAGCAGGCCCGGACTACGCCAGCCTCAATCTTGGTCCTGTCAAAGGTTTCGCGGTTATCATCCTTCTTGATTATGATCAGGGGAATGGTCTCTACCTTCTCATAGGTGGTAAAACGCTTCCCGCACTCATCGCACACTCTGCGGCGCCTGATGGAATTATTGTCATCCGCCGGTCTTGAATCGATCACTCTGGTATTTTCATGGCTGCAAAACGGACATTTCATAGATTTTCTCCTGTATACAGACTCTGCCTCTGAGAGAGTCTGATAATTTGTACAAAATTATGATAACAATACCATTATATTCCCGTTCGCAAAATATTTCAATAAAAGGATAGAAAAAATTATGCGGTCAGATAATTTTTCATGACCTTCAGAGCATTCTTTTCAAGCCGAGACACCTGGGCCTGCGAGATACCGATCATTTCCGCTACCTCCATCTGTGTTTTTCCTTCAAAAAAACGCAGGCTGATGATCTCATGCTCTCTTTCTCCTAATTTTTTCATTGCTTCACTTAAGGAAAGATGCTCTACCCAGTTTTCCTCCTTGTTTTTTTTGTCGCTGATCTGATCCATTACATAGAGAGTGTCCCCGCCGTCTGTAAAAACAGGCTCGTAAAGACTCATGGGATTCTGAATGGCGTCTAAGGCATACACAATATCTTCCTTGGAAATACCGATCTCCGCAGAGATTTCGTTAATAGTAGGCTCCTTCATATTCTGTTTGATCAGATTTTCCTTTGCATAGATCGCCTTGTAGGCAGTATCCTTCAGTGATCTGCTCACTCTGATAGTGTTGTTATCCCGCAGGAATCTGCGTATCTCTCCAATGATCATGGGAACTGCATAGGTACTGAATTTTACGTTCAAAGAAGAATCAAAATTGTCAATAGCCTTGATCAGTCCGATACATCCGATCTGAAAAAGGTCATCCACATTCTCGTTGCTGGAGGAGAAACGCTTTATCACGCTTAAAACCAGACGCAGATTTCCTTCAATATACTTCTGTCTGGCCTCCTGGTCCCCTGATTCTATCTGTTCAAAGAGCTTTTCCTTTTCATCTGCCTTAAGAAGCGGCAGCTTTGCCGTGTTCACTCCGCATATTTCAACCTTTCCCTGTGCCATATCCATCTTCCTCCTGCTTCGCTTACAAAAAATGCCTGTAATAGAAATCATTCACAAAATGGCCGGAAAATATTCACGGTTTTCCTTTTTAAACATACAATAAACTAACCGGAAAGAAGAAAGGATGCCGGTTATGCTCTTTTCTGAACTGAAGTCCAAAGACGTGATCAATATGCGGGACTGTAAGAAGCTTGGCAGGATTTCCGACCTGGAGTTTGACCAGTGCAGCGGCCAGATCTGCAAGGTCTTTATTCCCAGCGGCAATAAATTCTTTAATCTGCTCTGCACAGAACCCGATATCTGTATTCCATACCGGGATATCAAGCAGATCGGCCCCGACATCATAATCGTGGATATCAAATGCTGACATAAGGGGCTGCCCGCTCTGCGAACAGCCCCTTATGTTCAATAGCTTTCCCGAAGCAGCTCTTTTTTCAGCCTCTTCATGATCTTCTTTTCCAACCGGGAAATATAGGATTGAGAGATGCCAAGCAGCTCCGCCACTTCCTTTTGTGTCATTTCCTGTCCGTCCAGGGTCCCCAGACCGAAGCGCAGCCTGACAATGGTCTGTTCTCTTTCGCTGAGCTTGTCAATGGCCTTCAGAAGAAGCTTTCGCTCTACTTCATTTTCTATATCCTTGTAGATAACATCCTCGTCCGTTCCAAGGATATCGGAGAGAAGCAGCTCATTTCCATCCCAATCCACGTTTAATGGCTCATCAATGGATACCTCCAGCCTTGTTTTATTATTCCTGCGAAGGTACATGAGAATTTCGTTCTCTATACACCTGGAGGCATAAGTGGCAAGCTTAATGTTCTTTTGCGGATTGAAGGTGTTGATGGACTTGATCAGTCCGATGGTCCCTATAGAGATCAGATCCTCCACCCCCACTCCCGTATTGTCAAACTTCTTTGCGATATAAACCACCAGCCGCAGATTGTGTTCTATGAGGATAGACTTGGCCTCGTCTTCATACTCTGTTCCCAGGTCTCCTATCACCTCATTTTCCTTTTCAATCTCCAGCGGCGGCGGCAAAACCTCCGAACCGCCTATGTAGTGTACATCTCCCTGTCTTGTCAATAAAAAATTGGGTTCTCTGCGATAAAGCTTAAACTGCAGTTTCCCCGGTATTGCAACCTTAAATATCATTTTTTGATTCCTCCCGTTGATTTTATACCGATAATTCCGGCGGCAGTATCATCTGATAACTGCCCTTTTGAGATACCTTCCCTTTACATATTGCTATGATCACCTTATCAAACTGTTTCTCGCCACTCTTTCCCTTTACCTTCATAGTATCTATTTCGTATCCCTCCATCACCCCATTCTCTTTTCCAAGACTGTGATAGGGGATGATCTTATACTTTTCCGGTTTCATCCATATTTCCAGCTTCTCCCATTGTTCCGCATCCAATATTGCCACCGGTCTTTGACTGACAGGCTCTCTTAGCCCGTTTCCCGTATCGATCAGAGCTGCAAACTCCACCGGCCCTGAATTTCCCGAAAGGCTTACCCGGCAGAAAAGCTCCCTCTTCCTTTCCCTGTAAAACAAAATCAGCTTCCTGAAAAGCGCAAAACCTGCAAAAGCGCCTCCGAGCAGCACGGCCCGGGAATCTCCATAGCCCGAAAACAGACCTATTTTATCCCTCAGAAAAAGGATGAAGCCTCCGAAAAAGAAGGAACAGGTATAAAGAATCCCCAATCCGCGAAGCAGCTCTCCAAAGCCTCCGGTCCTGCAGGCAATCTTCACCATCAATGCGCCAACCGGGATCATTCCCAGGAACACCTTTAAGGCGTAGGGTATCTTTGGCAGGCACAGGACAATACAATACCCGGCTGCACCGACCATGCTTCCTGCAAAGACCCTGCGGAAGGCGGCAGTCCTCCCGAGGATCCTTCCCGTAAGTGCAAGAAGATACAGATCCATCACCAGATTTATAAAAAACACACTGTCAATATAAACAGTACCCTGCAATTGCACCCTGCAATCTTTCACCTCCATTTCCCATCAAACACCGGTACGCTTCCCGCACCTCATATCACCGGAAGCACTTATGTACTTGTTCATTATAAACATGAATGCCTTCATAATTTGTCAAACCATTGTCCTGTGCCGCCTCATTCATCGCGGATAAACGACAAAAAAGCCGGCCAATGGCCGGCTGTAAATAAATGATCCTATTGTGCATAAAAAATTTTGAAGGCTTTTATTAAATACTCGATGTCCATGCTTCCGGCAGTCTCCACCGCGGAATGCATAGCAAGCTGGGCAAGGCCGATATCCGCCGCAGGGATGGATACCTGTCCGGCAGAAATATTTCCCAGAGTGGATCCTCCTGCAATATCAGAACGATTGGAGTAAGACTGGCAGGGAACCTGAGCCCTATCACAAATATCCCGCATGACCGCTTCAGAATATCCGTCCGTTGTATATTTCTGCCCGCCGTGAAATTTGATCACGATCCCGTGGTTCAAACAAGGCTTTCCTGCAGGATCTGACTTTTCGGGGTGATTAGGATGCATACCGTGGGCATTGTCCGCAGAGATCATAAAGCTCTCCGCAAGCATCTGCCGGTATCCGCTCCCCGACTTTCCAAGAGCCTCCCCGATCCTCTCTAAGGTATCCCTAAGAAAAGTGGAAGCTGCCCCCTGCCTGGTATGGCTCCCCACCTCCTCATTGTCGAAAACTGCGCAGACCGAAATGAACTCTTTTGGCTCTACCGCCAGAAAGCCTTCCATGGAACCATAGACACATTCCAGATCGTCCAGTCTGGGAGAAAGCATCAGCTCGCCCTCTGCGCCAGATAGCTTCCCCCTGTCCCTTACATACAAAAATAAATCCTTTCCTAAGATATCCTCTTCCTTAACCCCTGCAGAGGATGCTATTTTTTGCATGAGAACATTACTTTTTTTGGCTTTTTCCTTTGCGTCCCCGGCTCCTTCTTCCTTTTCGCCATTTTCCTCTGCGCAAGCCTCCTCCTCCAGAGGACAAACGCTTAACAGAGGCTGCAGGTCGATCTGTGGATTATAGGTAAGCTCCTTATTCATTTCTCTGTTCAGGTGAATGGCTACGTTGGGGATCACCAGCAGATCCTCGTCAATATTTACCGTTTTGCTCACCAGCTTATCCCCGTCCCTGCAGATCACTCTTCCTGCCACAGACAGACTTCTGTCGAACCATGAGGCATAGATCATTCCTCCATAAGGTTCCACATTCAGCTTTACATAGCGGTTCTCAACAAAGGTCTCTTCTCCTGCCTTCAGCTTAAAGCAGGGGGAATCGCTGTGGGAGGCCACTATATGAAATCCCTTTCCATTCCCTGACGGCATCCGGAAGGAAATCAGAGAGGAGCCGTTCCTTTTGACAAAATAGCTCTTTCCGGGAAGGATTTCCCAGCTGCTGTTTTCTTTCAGCTCCTGAAAGCCCTCTTCCTCCAGTCTCTTTTCCACATTTTCTACCGCATGAAAGGCGGTTACACTTTTGTCAATAAATGCAAGACAGCCTTTCGCTGTTGTTAAATTCTCCTTTTTCATCTAAATGATCGCTCTCCTTCCACATCAAACTCTGTCCGTGCTTTGATGACGGTTTAATGAACTCAAAAAGACTGCAATCGGATAATCACAGTCTTTTGTATTGACATTTTGGTTTTAAACGGTTAAATGCAACCCGGATTTATTTTTTTTGCAGGAAATCCGGTATCTTCAAAGGCTTGTCCGCCACATTGCTTCTGATATCACCGGGAGAATTGATCCCCGGCGCTGCTCTGTGAGGAACCGGAGCTGCTGCTCCTGTCCCATGGCTTTGGGTGTTTCCGGCATCTCCACCGGCAACAGCCGTATTTCTGAAATTAATATTAGGCTGAACAGGCTTCATATATTTATTGGCAAAAGTTCCATAAGGAGAAATAGGCTTATTGGTAGGAAGCGTGGTATCTTCAAGCCCGGTAGCGATCACTGTGATCCTGCAGCTGTCGCACTGGGTGTCATCGTACATGGCACCAAAAATGATATTGACCTCATCTCCTGCCAGCTCCTGTACATAGCTGGCCGCATCAGAAGCATCTGCCAGGGTAATGTCACCGGATACATTGATGATCACATGGGTAGCCCCGGAAATGGTAGTCTCAAGAAGCGGGCTCTCCACCGCCATCTTAACCGCTTCGCTGGCTTTATCGTCACCCTTACCGTTACCGATACCGATATGGGCGATCCCCTTATCCTTCATAACCGTCTGTACATCCGCAAAGTCCAGATTGATGACAGCCGGTACATTGATAAGGTCAGTGATCCCCTGTACTGCCTGCTGAAGCACTTCATCCGCTTTCTTAAGGGCATCCGGCATAGTGGTACGCCTGTCCACAATTTCAAGCAATTTATCGTTGGGAATTACGATCAGGGTATCTACGTTGTCCTTGATCTTCTCAATACCATTAATAGCATTGACCATACGGGCCTTGGCTTCAAAACGGAAGGGCTTGGTCACCACGCCTACCGTGAGGATCCCCATATCCTTGGCAAGCTTGGCCACAATAGGTGCAGCACCTGTTCCTGTACCGCCTCCCATACCACAGGTGACAAATACCATATCCGCACCCTTAAGTACTGCAGCGATCTCCTCGCTGCTTTCCTCGGCTGCCTTCTCGCCGATCTCCGGCTTGGCACCGGCTCCTAATCCCTTTGTCAGCTTCTCTCCGATCTGTAAAAGCTTCGGCGCCCTGCAGAGCTGCAGTGCCTGCTTATCTGTATTGATACCGATAAATTCAACGCCCGTAATACACTCGTCAACCATTCTATTTACAGCATTATTACCTGCGCCACCTACACCAATCACAATAATTTTGGCTGCAGATTCAGCTTCGTTTGTCTTAATTTCCAGCAAGAGTATTTCCTCCT
>CANDAG010000031.1 GCA_947382625.1 uncultured Lachnospiraceae bacterium | reverse complement strand
GACATCGCCCTTTCACGGCGGTAACACGGGTTCGATTCCCGTCGGAGTCATTAAAGGATTTATCCTTTTGCGATGGATTGTAAAGATTATAGATTGACTGCAGCAGATTGGTTTGTTATAATATAATAGGTATGGCGCAGTAGCCAAGTGGTAAGGCAATGGTCTGCAACACCAGTATCCACCGGTTCAAATCCGGTCTGCGCCTCTTGAAAGCCCCGAGTTATTCGGGGTTTTTTGTTACTCACTTTTTCTCTTACTATTCTTTTAGACCTGGGCCTCCGTCTTTTTTTCATTATTATTTCAATATTTCCTTTTTTACAGGCACAGGAGTTCGTTAAAAGGAAATTTCATGACATTTACAGCATTCCGAAAGCATTTCACAGCAAAAAAGTTGTTTGAATGATTCAGACAGACTATAATATCTGTTATTTCCATAAATAATCAGGAGGTACTGCTGTGAAAAAGGAGGGGAAGCGATGACAAATGCTTTCATGGTATCAGGGCTTACTAAAACTTATCATGACTTTGTTTTGGATCATGTTTCATTCACTGTTCCCAGCGGCTCCATTGTCGGACTGATCGGAGAAAACGGTGCAGGAAAAAGTACAACAATCAATGCGGCTTTAGGGCTCATTCAAAAGGAGGATGGCATTGTCTCCATTTTGGACAGGGAAGAACTGGACGGGAATGTTAAAGAACAGATTGGTGTCGTGTTTGACGGCAGCAATTATCCGGAAATCCTTTCTCCCAGGAAATTGAACCGGGTTATGAAAAATATTTACAGGACGTGGGACGAACAGGAATATTTGCGCCTGTTGAAACAATTTTCCCTTCCGTTCGATAAGCAGATCAGACAGTTTTCAAAAGGAATGAAGATGAAGCTGGCTATCTCTGCCGCGCTTTCCCATCATTCCAGGCTACTGATCCTGGATGAAGCGACCAGCGGTCTGGACCCGGTTGTTCGGGATGATATTCTGGATATGCTGCTGGATTTCGTGCAGGATGAAGATCATTCCATACTGGTATCCTCCCACATTACCAGCGACCTGGAGAAGATTGCCGATTATATCGTATTTATCCATGAAGGGAAAGTGGTTTTCGAGAAGCCCAAGGACGAACTGACCGAACGGTATGGAATCATCAAATGCAGAGCGGCGCAGTTTGACGCATTTGATAAATCCGATATCATCTCGTACCGTAAAATGGACTATGAATGGCAGATCCTGGTTTCAGACCGGGAGAAGATGCAGAAAAAATATCCGGAAGCCCTGGTTGTCCCGGCAACGATTGATGAAATTATGTTGCTTTATGTAAAGGGGGAAAAGCAATGAAAGGTATTTTGGTGAAAGATCTTTATATTGCAAGGAGCAATATTCTTGTAACGATCGTCAGCCTGGTTGTTTTAGGCTTTGGGTTATCCTTTTTGCTGGAAACCAGCGCACTTCTGGTTCTGGCTCCGGTTGCTTCCACAACAGCTGTCTTTATCAGTATTACCAGCGACGTAGCTTCCAAATGGAACAAAAATGTCATTACCATGCCGGTATCAAGGAGCCAGATCATTGGCGAGAAGTTTTTATTCTATATTCTGCTTGCCATATTAGGATTGTTTGCTGCGCTTGTCCCCTGTGCCGTCCTTGCCTGTTTCGATACGGATATCACGATGTACTCTTTGTGTCTGTATGGCGCTATCGGAATAAGTGCTACCCTGTTGGCAGGTGGCATCAGCCTGCCATGTGCGTATCTGTTTGACCCGGAAAAGTCCCAGATTGTTTTCATGATGTCATTTATGGCGTCTACGGGAATCATTACCGGGCTTGTGCTTCTTATCAATTTTATTTTTCCTGTAAAGGAAAATATTCTTTTGGCTTTTTACATTGTATTTATCATTTCTGTGATCTGGTTTTTTATTTCGTACAGGATTGCGGTACAGGTATATCGGAAGCGGGATATTAACTGATGCATATTAAATGAAAACAACGGGGTGCAGATAACGATGCATCCCGTTGTTTGTGACATATAGAAGATTCACAAAGAAGAAATATTTATTTTTCAATAAGGATAATCTGTCCATTGTAACATTTCGCGGACATTTGCCTGTTATACTACAGACCGTCAGGATGTACAATAACGCAACTGGTATAAGTACCTGGCTGGCGGTCTGAAATCGAGACTTGCCAGGAGAGGATTATAGCATGGAAATTGTGGCATATGAAATGAAATATGTAAAAGATGATATTGAAAAAAATAATATCCTGTGTATTCCTTTTGAGAGAAAGTATTTTCAACAATACATGAAAATATATAATGCCTGCTTTTATGAAATGCGAAAATCTCTTGATATTGAGCCATATAATTTTTTGAGCGATTATAAACAAATCAGTGAAAAGAGTAAGGATATTTTCTTGCTTGTAAGTGAGAAAGAAATGATTGGTTCTGTTGCATGTTATGGAAACGAAATAGACGATTTGATAGTCAATAAGAAATTTCAAAATAGAGGATATGGAAAACAACTTTTATTATGGGGAATGAACTATATTCGCCAAATTAGTAATGAGCCTGTTTTGTTACATGTTGCTAAATGGAATGAAAAAGCCTTAATGTTATACAAAAAAGTTGGATTTGATATTACCGACACCGAAAGGGTACGCTGAATTTTGAGTTGTAGTGTGTTAATTTGGGAACACTTTTCTGAAAAGGGAGAATTTTAAAGGAGTATGGCTATGAAAAAGATCTTGCTGGTGGAAGACGATGCCCTTTTAAATAAAACGCTGACCTATAACCTGATTTCTGAGGGTTATGATACCGTATCAGCCCTGAATGCAGATACAGCCGCTGAGTTACTGGCTCAGACGGAATATGACCTGGTACTTCTGGATATGGATATCAATCTGCCGGATGGCAATGGTTATGACCTGTGCAGACTCATAAAGCCGGAGAAGCCCGACGCACTGGTGATTTTTCTGACAGCCAATGACCAGGAGAGCGACCAGATTCGGGGGTATGAAGTTGGCGCGGTAGATTATATTACAAAGCCATTTTCCGTTGGAGCTTTACTGCGGAAAATATGTGCAATGTTTGCAATGCTGGAACACAGGGGACTGGCAAAGGATTTCTATGATGACGGCAGGTTGCTCTTGGACTTTTCGCAACAGTCCGCTATGCTGAATGGAAAGCCCATTTCTCTTTCGCCGATGGAGTATAAGATGCTGTATCTGTTCTGTAAAAACTCAAAGCAGATCCTGACCAGGCAGCGGCTTTTGGAAAGGCTGTGGGACGTGGAGGAAAATTATGTGGACGAACACACCCTGACTACCTCCATCAGCCGTATCCGGAGTAAGATTGAGGCAGAGGGCGACACTTATATCAAGACGATTTACGGGATCGGATATTAATGGATGGGAGGCGAGAGAAAATGAATCTGGGACAGATTTCTGTAAAGCGGGCATTTCTGCTGATCAGCGGCGGTATGGCACTTTCCATGCTGGTCATCTGCGCGGCCCTTTTTACCATGACTGGAGAAGGGTGGGTGCTGATTGGCGGCGGGATTCTGATGGCCTGTGCCCTTGCCTGGATGTTCCTGTTGACGGCTGTTTTCGGCAGGCGGCTTTCCATATTTACCAGGGAGCTGTGCCGGACAATGGACCAGATGATAAGCGGTAGCGGAGAGCCTGTGTGCGTGGCGGACAGCGAAACGCTCTTTGACCGCATCAGCTATCGTCTGTCGCGGCTGTACGGCATCATGCAGGAAAACCGGCGGAAGATAGACGGGGAACGGCAGGAGCTGCAGATGCTGGTGTCAGATATCTCCCATCAGGTAAAAACCCCGGTAAGCAACCTGAAAATGGTGACAGACACGCTGCTGACAAAACCGGTCACAGAAGAAGAGCGTCAGGAATTCCTGCAGGGGATCCGCAGCCAGACGGACAAGCTGGAGTTTCTTTTTCAGGCCCTTGTGAAAACCTCCAGATTGGAAACCGGGGCGATCCGGTTGGAAAAGAAAAGCACTCTGTTGATCGATACGTTGGCGATGGCCTGCAGCGGTATTGTATATGCAGCGGAAAAAAAGAACATTTCCGTGACAGTGGACTGCCTGGATAGCCTGCGCCTTTCCCATGACAGTAAATGGACGGCGGAGGCTTTGTTCAATCTGTTGGATAACGCGGTGAAATACACCCCGGAGGGAGGAACAATCAGAATATCGGTGGAACAATGGGAGATGTACGTAAAGCTGGATGTGTCCGATACCGGCAAGGGGATTCCGGAGAGCAGGCAGGCGGCTGTTTTCCGGCGTTTTTACAGAGAGGAAGAAGTACATGATAAGCAGGGGGTAGGCATCGGCCTCTATCTTGCCCGTGAAATCGTCACGAGGCAGGGCGGTTATATGAAGGTGGCCTCGGAAGTCGGTAGGGGATCCACGTTCTCTGTTTTTCTGCCATGTAGATGGTAGGATAAAGGCAGCCTTTTGTTATTATGCCGGGGGAAAATGTAACAATTCAAATTGATATTTTCTGCCGCTTCGGACATTTCTGTGACATTTGGGTTTTATAATTCCCTTATCAAAGATAAGGAGGAGCATCTGATTATGAATGTATTACAGACAATTGACCTGAAAAAGTATTATGGCAGCGAGCCGAATATCACCCGCGCCTTAGACGGCGTCAGCCTGTCTGTGGAGCAGGGGGAGTTCGTGGCGGTGGTGGGAACCTCTGGAAGCGGAAAGTCTACCCTGCTCAACATGATGGGTGGACTGGATACGCCTACCTCCGGCAGTGTCATCGTCCGGGGGGACGAACTGGCAAAAAAGAATGATGAGGAACTGACAATTTTCCGCCGCCGCAATATTGGATTTATCTTCCAGAACTATAACCTTGTCCCGATCCTAAATGTCTATGAAAACATTGTCCTGCCGGTGGAATTAGACGGTGATACGGCAGATGGGAAGTTTCTGAATGAGATCGTGGAGATGCTGGCTTTGAAAGATAAGCTTAACAATATGCCCAATAACCTTTCCGGCGGGCAACAGCAGCGCGTCGCCATTGCCCGTGCCCTGATCACTAAACCGGCGATCATCCTGGCGGATGAGCCGACCGGGAACCTGGACTCTAAGACCAGCGCCGATGTGCTTGGTCTCTTAAAGCGCACCGGCATGGAATTTAACCAGACCATCGTCATGATTACCCACAACAACGAAATCGCCCAGCTTGCCGACCGGATCATCAGGATTGAGGACGGCAGGATTGCAGGATAAGGAGGTGGCAGATTATGACATGGCCTTTTGAAAACGACACCGGCGCGATCATTAAAAAGCTGGCAAACCGGAGCCTGAAAGCAGACAAACGGCGGAGCATTTTTGTCCTCATCACCATCACCCTGAATGTCTGCCTGATGGGAACCCTCTGCTTTGTATATTCCGCAAGACAGATGCAGACCCGGGAGCATATCCAGGGACAGTATCAGGCCGGGTGTGAGGGGATGTCCTATGAGGAAATAGAACGGCTTGTTTCCGCCGGAAAATTTGAAAAATGGGGATATACCGCAGGTTCCGCCTCTGTACGCTACGGGGATGGCAATCTGTCTGTCAGCTTTGTGGATCCGGGTATGATCGACCTGATGGGCTATGGCAGGATTAGCGGCGCTTATCCGCAGAGGTCGTATGAGCTGTGTGTGGAGCGTTCCTTTTTAGACTACTATAAGCTGCCTGATCAGACTGGTCAGACCATTTCCCTGGATTTGGGGCGCGGGGAACACACTTATACCGTTACCGGCATTCTGGAGGGCGCATCCGACAATGCAAGCCGACTGTTCACCCTTTGGATTTCGGAGGAGGAGGCTCTTTGCCCTAGCAATCCTGCCCCGTATGAGCTGCGTTTCCGTTTTGCCGGAAGCCAGATAGCGGAGCCGGAACGGCTGCGGCTTGACATTGCCGCCTTTTTCCGGGAGATGGGGGTTCCCGGGGAACAGACCTTTTACAGCTCCAACTATTTTGATGCGGCTAAGCTGGCGCTTGGAAGCGGTATTGAGATTTACACTTTGGCCGTTTTGATTGCCCTGATCTGCGCCATTGTCATCTACAATATTTTCTACATCTCCGTGATGGGAAAAATGCGGGAGTATGGCCGGCTAAAGGTGCTGGGAGCCACCCCGAAGCAGCTAAAGCGGGTGGTGAAAAGGGAACGGCGGATTTTAACAGCTGTGGCGATTCCATTGGGGGTGTTGCTGGCCGTTGCCGTTACCCTGATCCTCATACCCGGTTACTGGTCCTGGAGAGACAATCTCCTGTATGCAGCAATCATTTCTTTTATAACCTGGCTTGTGGTGCTTGTTGCCACCAGAACGCCTTTGAAACTGGCGGGAAGCGTCTCCGCCATTCAGGCAATCCGGACTACGGCTTACATGGAACAGCAGGGGCGAAGTATTTCCGGACAGCAGCACTGGCGTCTGACCATGCAAAGGCTGGCCTGGATGAATTTTACCCGCAGCCGGAAAAAGGCCATGATCACTGTCCTTTCCTTAAGCCTGACCGGTATCCTGCTGATCTGCGTTGCGGCCTACGCAAATTCGGTAGATGCAGAAGAAATCGCGCTGGCTTCCTTTGGCGATGGAAGCAATTACCTCCTGATGCAGCACGAAGATGCTTTTGGCCAGGCCTTCGTGGAAACGCAGACAGAAAATCCTTTGGGAAAGGACTTGCAGGAACGGCTTGCCGATCTTCCCGGCGTGGACTACATTACCGCATACAGTTCCACTTCTATGGAAGTCCCTCAGATTATGGAGGATGAGCCTTTTGACATTCTCGGGCTGACAAGGGAGCAGATGTCCAGGATGTATGTGGGCGATGCGGTGCTGGATGGAACTGTGGCCTATCAGAAACTGGTGGATGAGGACGGTATCCTCGTTGCCCCCTGCGGGAGTACGCTGAAAAATGTCTACGGCGCGGAATTTCAGGTGGGCGATACAGTGACACTCCGCTGCTATAACGGACAGAGCAAAACTTACACTGTTATGGGGATTGTGGAGGAGACCCGTGTCGGTTCGGGACAGTTTTTTATCCTTCCGGAAGAGGAGCTTCATGGACTCTACCCGGAGATTGCAGATTTTACTGCTTACCTCAATATCCACGCAAAGCAGGATGGCGATGGACTGCGGCGGGCAGTCTATGACACGGTAACAGATACCAGGATCAATGTGGCAGCCCTTGGGGATATGGTTTCCCAAATGGAAGCAAGCCTGCAGGGTGAACTGGCGATGTTTTATGGTATTTTGATCTTTATCTTTGTTTTTTCGCTGATCAATCTCGCCAATACGCTGATCACCAACCTCCTGTCCCGCCAGCAGGAATTTGGGATTTTCCAATCTGTGGGTATGAGCAGCCGCCAGCTCTCCAAAATGCTGTCGTTAGAGTGCCTGGTCTATGCCGGGACAGCGCTACTTGCCACGCTGACGGTGGGAACGGTATGCAGTGTGATCGTCTGCAGGGTATTCGATCAGCTTGGGACGTTCGGGAAGATCACCTACCACTTCCCGGTTCTGGAAATGGTGCTGTTTGCCGCCGCGCTGCTGTTGGTGCAGGGAATGTTTTCCGCCGGTGCGGCGCGCTATTCCCGGAAGTTTTCCATTGTAGAGCGGATCAAAGCGGCAGACTGATCATTTAAAATAAGAGAGGAGGCATAGTATGACCTGGCCTTTTGAAAATGATACCAATGCCATTGTAAAAAAATTAGCGGCGGCGCAATTAAAAAAAGAGCATTTGAAAAAAGTATTTACCATGACTGCAATTTCATTGGCAGCATTCCTGATGTCATCCGTATTGCTTTTAATTTCCGGAATCATTGCTGTGAACCAGAATGGCGGCAATAACATGATGGGTTCTTATCATGCCCTTATTTCAGGGGTGGAGGAAGATCAGTATCAAAAATTATCGGATGACAGGCGGGTAGATATATCCGGACTTACCGCCTTTATAGGAAGTGTGAAATCCGGCAATGACCGCCTTAATATTTCGTATTCTGACAAAGATGCGCTTACATTAACCGGATTATCTGTTTCCGAGGGTAAAATGCCGAAGAAAAACAATGAAATCTTGATTGAAAAAGAATATTTGATCAGCCGGGGGATGGATGCGCAAATCGGAGATGCCGTTTTGCTGCCAGACCCGGACAGGGGCGGGGAGACTTCTTTTATCATAACGGGATATCTGAAAACGGGAACGAAAGGGACTGGCCGTTCTTTATATGCCGCCATTGTTTCGGAAAGCTATTTCCTGGAAAAAGATGGATGGAATACCTTTCGGCCGGCAGTCATGCTTCGCGTAAATTCAGATACGGAAACAAATTCCGGGGATATTAAAAATGTAGTATCACAAATAACAGCTGACGCCGGCTGTGAACAATCCCCCTCTTATAATGAAGCTTATCTGAATCTGAGCCGGCCATCCCCATGGATGATTCTGGCAGCCGTCTGCGGACTGGCTGTTATCGTGATTGCCGGCATACTGGTTATATATAATATTTTCTATATTTCGATTATCAATTCGATTCAGGAATATGGACAGCTGCGCACAATCGGTATGACAACAAAACAGATCAAAAAGTTTGTGCTTAGAGAAGGAACGCTGCTGATGCTGCCGGCAATTCCGGTTGGGCTGATCATGGGGATTGTATTATCTTATGTTTTGATTCCAAACGGGTTTAAAGCATGGAATGTGTTATGGATATGTCCGGTTGTGATCGCGTTAACCTGTGCTACTGTGCGTTTCTCCATAAAGAAACCCGCCAGAATAGCCGCAGCCGTTTCGCCGGTGGAGGCTTTACGGTATGAGCAAAATAACCAGTCAAAGTGGAAGCACAGGAAGCACAGGCTGACGCCGGGTTCTCTGGCGGTGAATCAGGTTTTGCGTTACCGGAAAAAGAACCTGCTGATAGTGGCTTCCCTTGTATTGACCGGCGTTCTGCTGTTAGGCCTGTCCTCCGTCCTTTCTTCCATAAACGCAGAAGAGATGTCATTATCCGGATTTGCAAGAGGACAGTTTGTCCTGAGAATATCGAATCGGGAACTGCTGGAAAATCCTTTGGAGCATGTGCAGCAGTCGAGCCCTTTTACGGATGAAGTTGCAGAAAAACTGACACAATTATCCGGTGTGGAAAAGATTATGATTGATTGGCATCTGCCGGCTTCCAACGATCTGCAGGCAATGGAATCGGATGCTGAAATCGTAGAGTTTGAGCAGGACGATATGAATCTGCTGCAAAGCTGTATCTCAAATGGGACAATACCGGACTATGGGCAGATGGTGTCTGAACATCAGATTGTCATAGGCAGGCCGGGTGACTTTGAGGAATATTTCGGCAGCAGGCCGGAAGTCGGTTCGGCTGTAAGGCTGAAGATTTTTGACGGGAAACGCCCGGAAAATCTGGTCTTTGAGATTGCGGCTGTTCTCGATGAAAAGAAAATCGGGAATAACGGTGATAAAATAGACATGTTATTACTGCCGGTTGATGCGATGCAGAAGATTGCGCATAGCAATCTGACCTACCAGTATGTGATCCGTGTCGGGGATTCTTTTGAACAGCAGGCAGAACATGAGATTGATCAGATCATAGCGGATTGTCCGCGGCTGGATATGGACTCCCTTTCAGCCGCAATTGACCAGAATGAAAACTTCTTACAGGGGACACAATTCGCGCTTGCAATCGTAATTGTGCTCATTGGCTGTTTTTCTGTGATGAATCTGCTGAATACGATTTTGACCGAAATCATTGTAAGGCGTAAGGAATTTTCTCTGATGCGTTCGGTGGGAATGTCGCAGAAACAATTATCTGCAATGGTTCATAAGGAGGGCCTGATTGTAGTCGGCATTGGACTTGTGCTGTCTGCGATATTTGGCGGCGGGATCGGATATTTCCTCTGCTCTTTTTTGAAAAGCAGTCTGATGAACTATTTGAATTATCAATTCCCATTGGGTATCACGATTCTTTATTGTGTGATTGTCCTTTTGTGCAGCATGACAATTGTGGCGGGGGCTTTAAAACAGCAGAATAAGCTGTCAATGATGGAATTGCTTCGATTATGAAGTTGAGCCGTTTCGCGCGGCAGAATAGGAGATAATAAATCATGACATGGCCTTTTGAAAATGACACCGGCGCCATTGAAAGAAAGCTGGCGAAGCGGAGTCTCGCATGCGAGAAGCGTCGGAATCTGATGGTGGTGATTGCTGTGGCACTGGCGGCGTTTCTGATCTGCTTTACGGGAATTACATCCGTTTCTATTGCACAGATACAGCGTAACCAGGTAGCTGATACCTATGAGGCAGTTTTTACAGGCGTCACAGAGTCTAATGTGACAGCTCTGAAAGGATTGCCGGAGTTTGCCCGTGTGGGTGAATATTATCTGCTGGGACAGGAACACGACCAGCAAGGATATACTGCGTCCTACGTATACTGCGACAGTGAAATGCTCTATATTGCCCGTAGCCAGATGGAACTGGTAAAAGGAAGGCTTCCGGAGCAGGCGGATGAAGTGGCTGTCAGTGAGTATTTCCTTTCTGCGCACGGTTACAATACAAAAGTCGGTGAGAGGGTCCGGCTGGATACCGAAAGCTTCCCTGGAGAATATACCGTGACAGGTATCCTGAAAGGTCAGGGGGAAAAGGAGGCGGATACGTATGCCGTTGTTGTTTCCAAAGCGGCGCTGGTCAGATGGGATGGTTTTGATCCGGCAGGGTATCGTGCCTATGCGCATTTTCAGAATGACCGGCAGATGAGTCAGGAAATCATGACTGCCCGGTGCCGGGAGATTGCCGCGCAGTATGGCCTTCCGCCTGTAGGGATGAACAACAACTATTTTGTTTATTATTCCAGGTCGATGGATTTTGCAATTACACTTGGAGTTGCAGCTCTTGTGCTGATCGGCGGATATGTGGTCATCCAGAGCATTTTTCGGATCTCTGTCAATGACAAAATACAAAGCTATGGGCAGCTACGCACCATTGGCGCAACATCAAAACAGCTCCGGCGTATTGTGAAAAAAGAAAGCCGGCGGCTTTGCGGTATTGGAATCCTGTCCGGCGTTCTTTTGGGCGCCTTAAGCGGACTGGCTCTGTTTCCGAAAGGCTTCCACGCAGTCTGGTATGGGATTGCTGTGATCCTGACTGCGGGAATCTGCCGGTTTATGGTGGCAGTCTCCGTCCGTAGGCCGGTAAAAATTGCCGCCGGTATCTCACCGCTTGAGGCAGTACGTTTTTCCCCAGGACAGGAAAAGATCCGTGGCAGAAAGAAACACAGAAAACTGAGTCCTGTATCCATGGGGTTGGCGAATTTTTTGCGCGACCGGAAAAAGTCGGCGAGTATTGTTGCTTCCCTAAGTCTGGGAGGAATCCTTCTTCTGGCAGTATCTTCCATGCTTTTAACCAGGTCGCCGGAACAGGCCGCAAGGCTGTATTTTCCGGATGGAGATTATAAAATCTATCTGGATTCGGAGCAGCCGGAGGAAGATATCATGGCCGCCGGCAATCCGATGAATGAAGATCTGCGGCAGGAGCTCCTGTCTGTGGACGGGGTGAGAGATGTACTGGTCACCCGCTGCTCCCTGCATGCAAGGTTCGGAACTTCCGTGAATGCCGAGGCTGGTATGTGCGACATGCTGACGGACAGAAACCGCCCGGATGTGGAAGCCGCGCTGGTATCCGGCATCATGCCGGAGGACTCCCGCAGTATACTTATGGGCACGCACTATCAGGAAGCCCTTGGAGATATCGATACAGGGGCGGTTATTGAGCTGTCTCTGGGTCAGCAGACCGTGACAGTTACCGTATGCGGACTGTTTGATGCGGCGAAGACAATAAACGGACATGGTGCGCTTGCGATGGATTCGGCAGGCCTGTTCGCACCGGAGGAACTGTTTTTTGACCTCTATCCCGGGATCGAAAACTTTGAATATTCCTGGAGCATTGTGAGCGACCCCCAAAAAGCAGAGTCTGTGGAAAACGGTCTGAAAGAGATTCTGTCCGGACACAGCAATCTCGGACTGGATACCATAGCTGAGCATATTGCGTATGAGGAGATGCAGAGCTCCATCATTTTTGGCAGTATGCGGGCGCTTTCATGGCTGATTTTTCTGTTTGGCGTCGTTAATCTGATCAACACGACGCTTTCCAATCAGATGTCAAGAAAGCGGGAGAACAGTATCCTGCGCTCCATCGGACTGACCGCGGGACAGCTTTGTAAAATGAATATCATCGAGGGGATGTGCTATGCGTTTTTTGCGGTATTGGCAATCCTGATTGCAGGGCTGCCGGTTTCCGTGGCAGCCTGTGCAGAAGTAAGCAGACAATCCTTTGCCGGTACCGTTGTTCCGTATCGGTTTCCCTTTTGGGAAATGGGGTTGTTCCTTCTTGTATTGTCCGGAATGGAGATGATCCTGTCCGCATGGATGGTGTACAGACAGAAAGGAGAAAAAGACTATGTGCAATTGCTTCGTATGTGAACGGATAGATTTGATCAAAAAAGGGAGCAATCCTTTTTTTGTAAGGGAACTTAATACAGGATATGTTGTACTGGGAGACTGCCAGAGGTTTAAGGGCTATACCCTGTTTCTCTGTAAGGAACATGCAACGGAATTACATTTTCTGAATCGGGATTTCCGACAGAAATTTCTGGAAGAGATGTCTTTGACTGCGGAGGCTGTGTACAAGGCATTCCATCCGGCTAAGCTTAACTATGAATTGCTTGGTACGGGCAATGGGCTTCACATGCACTGGCATATATTTCCCAGACGGGCAGGGGACACACCTGAACCCGGGCCGGTATGGAAACTGGATAAGTCAGAGCTGAATTCTGATCGATACAGATTGGATGAAGAAGAATTAAAGGCTATGAAGACAAGGTTAAACAGGGAGTTAGATCAACTGTTCAGCGGCACAAGGTCATAAGGGTAAATTTTCCAGGCTGAGAAACATTTCACGGCGGCCGGAAAGCATTCCACAGCAAATCAATTGTCCTGGTATTACAGGCAGTTTATAATAAAATGCCCGGATTGATGACAGTGAGGAGGCAGCATTGTTATCTAAGGGCAAAAAATGAGAAGGAGATGTTTTTTATGATTGAAATGATGATTGAGGTAATTGTGATTGTAGGTACTTTGTTATTTGCGTGTTTTGCTATGAAACGGAATGCAGAGAAAACCAGACGGGTTTATGCTATTTCTTTTGTTCTGCTGATTGCGGTCTGCATTGCCTTCTGTATTGCCCAGGGTGCAGCTGCCGCAGGCTTTTTGTCTGCTGCGCTTTCCTTTTCACCGTTGGAGGTATTATCCTTAATTGTTATTGTCTGGTGGATTTCTTATGTGACCGCTGGGAGCAAAATGTTTGACAGGCTGATTGGGGAATGACATAGCAAAATCAGATGGGGCGGCCAATACCGCAGGCTATCTGATATTAGAATCATAAGATACCGGACTTGATGAAGAGGAGGTGGCGTATTGATTCATATAGCAATCTGTGATGATGAAAAACATATGTGTGAGCATATAAGGATCCTGGTTTCTGATTTTTTCCGTAAAAAGAACAGAGAGATCTGCCTCCGGACATTTTCAGGCGGTGAAGAGTTGCTGCGCTATGGCGGGCAGATCGACCTCCTGTTTCTGGATATCCAGATGAAGGGCATGGATGGCATGGAAACAGCCAGAAAACTCCGGGCAGGCCAGTTCCGGGGATTTCTGATCTTCATCACGGTACTGAAGGAGATGGTATTTGAGTCCTTCGAGGTGCAGGCTTACGATTATCTGGTCAAACCAGTGGAAGAAAAACAGTTTACAAAGACGATGGAGCGCCTTTACATGTCCATGCAAAATGCCTGCGAAGGCAGCCTGCTTGTGCAGAAGGGATATGAGGGGCGTATCATCTCCAAAGGTGAGATCGTTTTCTGTGAGATCATAGACCGGAAAATCTATCTGAACCTGGTTTCCGGCGAGGTGGTTGATTATTATGAGCGGATTGAAAATCTGGAAACGAAGCTGGGCGATCGCTTTTTCCGCTGTCACAGGAGCTACCTTATCAACCTTGAGCATTTGAAAGGCTATAAAAATGGAACCGCATATATGGATAATGGCAGGGAAGTTCCCGTATCAAGGCTGCGGAGCAAAGAGTTTTCCGGCGTTGTTCTTCAGTATATGAAAAATCTGTAGTATCATAATATAAGGTTGCATATGGGGCGGATAAGATGATTGCATATTATGATTTTTTCAATGTATACTTTATGGGCGTTGTCGAGGCAGCCTTCCAGTTTTATTTCCTGGCAAAAATCCTGAAAAGGAAGCTTTGGCTCCCTTTTTATTTCCTGTTTGCGGTTTGTGCGGTGATCATCAATGAGTTTCTGCCGTCCGGTACGATTATGGGATTTATGGCGCTTGTCTTTTTGCTTACGGTATGCGGGGCTTTGGTCTGTCATGCGGATGTGAAGTCCTCCCTTTTGTATGCGGCTTTGACGACGGAAATCATGCTGTTATGCTATGGCATTACACAATCCCTGACGTGTCTTGCAGTCCCGTTCCTGCCTGCCGCCTTCCATGATATAGCCGGTATTGCATTCATGCTGACCAGCCAGGCGGCAGCGCTTTTGCTGACCGGCATTTGCTATTATGTGGTGTACCGTTACTTTGCCATGGATGTTCTTTATCCTATGGATGCCTTTCATCCCCTTTCTACCGCTGCGGAAATGCAGCAGATGTTTCTGGTTTTCATTCCTGTCCTGATGATATTTATTATGAGCAGATACGTTAATACGATGCAATTTGACTTTCAGTATATGCGTGGGACGGATAAAGAAATTTTTGAGTATCTGTTCAGCCACTGGCAGCTGCTTGCCATGCATCTTCTGGGACTTGCCAGTCTGTTCTGTATCCTGTTTTTCTTTAAGAAACTACAGCAGAATTTCCGGCTCAGCACAGAACTGTCACTGCTGGAACAGGAAGAACATTCCCTGAACCAGTATGTGGAGGAAGCGAAGGCACGTTATGACAGGACAAAATCATTCCGCCATGATATCAGGAACCATATCGCGGTGGTAAAAGATCTGTTGCGGAGCGGGAAACTGGAGGAGGCGGTAAGCTATATGGAAGATCTGGACGATATGGCGGAAAAAATGTCATTCCCTGTAAGTACCAATAACCCGGTAGTGGATATCCTGGCAGGAAACAAGCTGGGGATTGCCAAAAGCATGGGAATTGATGTGGACTGTTCCCTTCTCCTGCCGTATCCCTGCGGCCTTAGGGACATTGATATCTGCATTGTCCTGTCAAATGCGCTGGATAATGCGATTCAGGCATGTAAGAGTCTGGAGGCCGGCATCGAAAAGCAGATCCATGTGTCCGGACGTGTCCAGGGTGATTTTCTTATGCTGGAGATCCGAAACAGCTTCTGTGGGAAGAGCGTGTTCAAAAGGGGGACAGGTTTGTCAAATGTAAAAAAGGTGGCTGAAAAATATAATGGCGCCATGAGCATAGAGGCACAGGAGAATATATTTATTCTCCATGTGCTGCTGGTCATTCCATAGCATCCAGATGACATCCCACAGCAAATGGATTAACTCGCTGCTTCCTACATCCGAAAAAAGAAACAGGAGTCGTCTGTAAAGGCGGCTGTAGGGCAGCTATAAAGAAATTGCCTGACAATACAAAAAAGAAGGAGGAACTCACTTATGGCGATGCAGGTGAATGGTAATTATGATACTGATTACACAGAAAGGGTCAGAGAAAAGCAGGTTGCGGAAAGAGCAGAAAAGACAAAGGAAGCAGCTAATACAGCGGAGGAAAAAGGAGCGGCAAAATTGTCCGAACCCCAGGATGAATACATCAGCAGTGAAAAATCGGGGAAAAAGCCTGTGGGACTGTATCGGGTAGGCCGGGATGAGAGCGGCAACCGGAAAATTTTCTTTGATGACCCGAAAGCTGCCCGTGCAGACGGAAAAGGGGAAGGTGCGGATGACAAAGAGCTGAGGGCAGCCGGAGCCGGTCAGGGAAAGCCAGAGGAGAAATGTGTCACGAATACGGATAAGGTTGACAGAGAAATCAGGAAACTGAAAGAGAAAAAGCAGCAGTTGGAACAACAGATCCAGTCGGCTTTCGGAGATGAAAAGAAAGTCCGGGAGCTGGAGAAAAAGCTGGCGCAGGTAGAGAATGAGCTAAGCCAGAAAGACAATGACACATACAGGAGGCAGAATGCTTCTGTAACGGAATAAAAGAGATTCAGGTTTTGACATTCGGAATGACAAAAGGATTATGTCCGGATGAACTCGGATGGAGGGATAATTATGCATACGAAGACGATGGAAGGCCTTGCAGGGGCAAGCATGAATATGAAACTGCTGAATACGCCATTCCGCGTTTATAAAGAAGCAGAGCGGAGAGGAGATACAGCCGTCATGGAGCGGGCAATGGGATATATGGGTGAGTTTGCAGATAAAGCAGAGGACTATCAGAAGATAGCTGAAAAAGGAATGAAGGAGGATGCCAAAGAGGCAAGGGAAAAGGCGGAAACAGATCAGGAAAACGCTATCCGAAAGCGTAAAGAAGAGCGCAAGGAGCAGGAAAAGAGGATAGCGGAAAGCCACAAAGGGGATACGGATACAGTTATCATCGGCGAAAGTGAAAAGGCAGCATCGGATGAAAAATCTGCTTCGGTTCAGACTGGTACAGACAATGACATATCTTCAGAGGAAACAGTGGATGCCGGTAAGACGGAGCCGGTAATCTATACGAAAACCGGAAAAACAGCCAAACCGGAGCCTGCTGCAAATATTTCTGTTTCTATATAGAAGCAGTCATTACAGAGGCAGTTAAAGGAGCGAAAATGAATAAGAAAAAATGGGTCCGCATCGTGTCAGTTTATTCCATGATATACACAGTCATAACCCTGTTAAGCAGTGTTTTGTATCTCTGTAATGGGATTTATGAAGATCCAAGCGGAAACTGGCATGAATTAGACAGGGCTATGATCCTTCTGATTGGAATAGCGGCATTTGAGCTGTGTACGAATCTGCCTGTCCGGCCTTTGGCTCTCAGGTATTTGAGTGCATATATTCCCTCTCAGCTGCTGGCGTTCGCATATGTAGCTTTAAGCGGATTGCGGGAACCTCTGGCGAAAACAGCATACAGGGATATCTGGATAAACTTTACGAGCCTTTTTGTGTTGCTGTGCATCATCAATACAGCTGTCTGTGTCTTTAAGAAAAGGAAAGGACAGAGAGGAAAAGAAGAGTTATGACAGAATCTGTTAAAAAATTTCTTCCGATTTTTGCAGGATTGTTTCTTATACTGCGTGGCCTGCTTTGGATTGCTGACGGAAAGAACGGAAACAGGAGAAGCTTTTTTTGGGGCATAGCTGCCATTGTGGTAGGGATCCTTATGTTTATAACCGTTTTTTTTCAATATCCATGAAAGAGCAGACAGTTCGTTTTCATAAGATTGATATCAGGAGGAACATGATGTGGACTTATGGGAAAAATTCGGGATGAGTGAAGGGATTGCCGGACTGTGGCAGGAACTGGGCATCAGGGCAAATACTATGAAAAATATTGAAGAAAAGAAGCCGGTATTAAGCTGCGTAATCCTGTTTGCGATATGTGGCTTAGCCAGGATAATAGAATATTTTGTGATAAAGACGGATGAAACGATTTTGGCGGAAAATTTTCTGCACAAAGCTTTTGGAATTGCCGTTTTGGCGATTGTCCTTCATTCTCGTGGCAATACCTGGAAAAGCATTGGATTTATAAAGGGTAAAACAGTATCTGATATTCTGAAAGGTTTTCTGTTGGGAGGGTGCTGTTTCTTTGTGGCCTATGTTATGGAATGCCTGATGCTTTACCAAACCAATCAGAATGTATCGTTAGACTTTTATATAAGTGGATTTACACTAAATGGAGAAGCGATAAGGCATGACGGTTCTCTTTTTCTGCTTTTGTGTATTGTACTTAACATCGTAAATGTATGGATGGAGGAGGGGGTCTTTCGCGGCTTATTTATAAAAATTCTTGCTGAAAAGCTATCCTTTATCCGTGCCGTACTTCTTATCGCCTTTTTATTTGGAATCTGGCACCTGGTTATGCCGCTTAGAGATTATGCGCAGGGGAATATATCGCTTGCTGATTCCCTGATCATGGGTATTGGTTATATTGTATTGGCCGGGATTATGAGTGTAAAATGGTCGCTCCTGTATAAAATGACAGGGGCCTTGTGGATGGGACTTGGCGACCACTTGTTTAATAATGTTATTGTAACGAATCTGCTGCATGTGATTTCAAATGGTGAAGCCGACCGTATGCAGATTATACGGATTATGGTTGGCCAGATGTTATCTTTTTCTATTATCCTGATATGCTACAGGAAAAGATGGAAGACTGCCAAATATGGAAAAGCTGAAGATTTTTAACGGGAGAAGTGAATGCAAAGGGATTTAAACATACGTATGCTTATATCACCATTTATTGCAGGTGTTGCTTTGGGGATAACTGCGAAACTTGCGGATGGGCGTGAGATCCTGTACTATTTCCCAATACTTGCCGATATCATGGGACGGTTCGGCATATGGGTCTGGGCAGCGGCCCTGATAGCGATTCGTTCCAGGACACCTTTACTTGCAGCGGCCCGTTCCCCGGCGTTTTTTGCCGGAATGCTGATTGCATATTATGGATATACGGTTTTGTTTTTGGGATTCTTTCCAAAATCGCAGATGATTTTGTGGGGAATGGCCGCTATGGTCACTCCGTTTTGCGGTTTCCTGATATGGCATGTACATAAAAAGAAGCATTATGCCAATTGGATTGCTTCACTGCCTTTTGCGCTGTTTTTTACGGAATGGTATTTAACGGTTTTCAGGGAATGGTATCTTACGGTGGAAGATAAGCTGTTATTATTGATCGTCTATATAGGAATGACTTTTTCGCTATTGGCAGCGGTTCCGGTGAAAAAAAGATTATTTGGGCTGCTTTATGGAGGGTTCCTGTCAATGCTGTTGATATGGCTGGTACAGGCAGGTATCATTGTGAACTTATATGAGCAAATGCTGAATGTATAGTTTTGTTTCAAATATAAGGAGGGGAGGAAAAGAGAATGCGTCATATTTATATTCGTGGAATCATTGGACTGATTTGGCTGATCGTGGCTATTGTGTGCGGGGTATCCGGAAATTTCCCGATGGCGGGCCTTTATCTGGTTTTAGCAGGGGTATTTCTATATTCCGCATATGCGGCATGGAAAAAAGAAAAGAACGGCAAAGGGGGCAGGTAATATGGAAGAAGCGCTCCTGACTGTGAAAAATCTAAACGCATGGTACAATAATGAGAAAATGGTACTTTCGGATTTTTCTTTTGAACTGGCCGAACATGAAGTGGCAGGATTGATCGGGCTGAACGGGGCCGGAAAAACTACATTCCTGAAGGTGCTTTCCGGTCTGCACCCTGCTTTCCGTTCAGATGGCATCTGGTTTTGCGGCTCCTCTGTGGATTTCAGGAAACAGGATTTTAAGCTGTGCCGCTATACGGTGTTTGCCGAGGACAGTTCTTTTTCGTATTTTACGTTCCGGGAATACATGGCCTATGTATGCAGCGCTTATGGGAAGGTGGTCCCGGATGTGTCGGAGCTGATACGGGGCTTTCATTTTGAAGAGTATGCGGATATCCTGTTGCGGGAGCTGTCAACCGGGAACCGGAAAAAGGCGTTTCTGATCACGGCTTTTGCCCTGAAGCCCAGACTGCTTCTTCTGGACGAGCCGGTGAATGGGCTGGATTTCCAGAGTACGGAATATCTGTACCAGCAGATTGCCGGATACAAGGAGCATGGGACTGTTCTGTTTTCCTCCCACATCCTGGAGAGTATCACTCTGACTTCTGACCGGATATTCGTCCTGGAGGATGGAAAGATCCGGCAGACATTTGAGCGTGGCCAGGTGGGGGCCGAGGATATCCGGGAGGCTTTGCATGATGAAAATGACAGGTAAAGCCTTTGCCAAAAAGCTGTTTGGAGCAAAATATGAGCGGCTGCCACGGACGCTTTTGATTGACATCATTATATTTTGGGGGCTGTATATCGCAGGCTTTCAGCTGCAGGCTGCAGCCTCTGTCCGGATTCTGATGGTAAGCGCCTTTACGGCTGGTGTGATGTGGCAGGCCCTTTCGTCCAAGGATAATGCAGATGAACTTAAGGCTATGCTGATGTTGCCATATCATAGCCGGGGATTTGTTTTTTCCTATGTGGCTATGCTGGGAGCCTATGCGGTTCTTACAAAGACAGGGCTGCTTCTGGCTGTTTTACTGGCTGTTTCGGTATGGAAGACGATAGAAATCATCAGTATTATAATCTGTATGCTTCATGCTGTCCTTATGACAGCTGCCGTTTATTCCCTGAGAAAATACTGGTACGCGGGTGTTCTCTGGACTGCCGTCATGGCGATGGTTATTCTTCTCTTTGGGGGCAGGTCATGGATAAGTCTTCCGTTGCTTGCAAATGGGATATTTGCCGTTCTGTTCCTGTGGAGGGCAGACGGATATGCTTTTTATCAGTGGGAGAGTAAGAGAAGTTATGCCGTCAGGCAGAGGAAAAGGGCTTCCCTGTGGCGGTATTTTTTCAGATATCTCACTTGCCACAAGAATTATCTGCTGAGTACCGCTGTGATGTGGTGCGTTGCTCTTGTAATGCCTTATTTTCTGAAAGAAATAGCCGGTCTGTCCGTTGTCCCGATTGGCTTTGCAGTGTTATCTTTGAATACGCCGATCTGTATCCTGCTGTCCTGTGATCGTGATCTGGAGCAGGCGGTCCGTTTCCTGCCCGGACAGAAACGGCGTTTCTGCATTCCATACTGCCTGTTCATTTTCCTGTGCAATATGATGGCAGATGCGATATTTCTCATAAGCTGGCAGACACAAAACGGCGGGATCACTGCCCTTATGGCTTTTGTGGCAGTTTTCTTTGCCTTGCAGAGTGCAGGATTGTCTATGCTGCTGGAGTGGTTTTATCCCATCCGGGACTGGAAGATTGAAAGCGACCTGTGGCACCATCCGCGGAAATATGTGGTTCCCGTGATGATGCTGTTGCTTGCCGGAGCTGTTACGGCCTGGCGGTTATTTCTGCCGTAATTGGGCAACAGGATATCCGGCAGGCCGTGGCTGATCTGAAGAGAGCTTTTGTATTTTCAGATACATTTGACAGGAACTAATTTATTTTTTTCATCCAAAGGAATTACCATTGGGGTCATGCAGACGATAGCTCCGCTTCCAATCTCATTTGTCAGGCTGTTTAGGACACTGAAATTTTTCAGCGCAGATTTTCCGGGATCTGCGCTCTTTTTGATTTCAACAGGATATAATTTCCCGTTTTCCACAATGATCAAATCAATTTCTTTGCCGTTGTTATCCCGATAATAACAAAGGCGGCTTCTTACATCGAGTCCCTGATTGGTATAACTTTTGATGATTTCTGATATCACATAGGTCTCAAACATAGTCCCTGCCATGGCGGACAGCTCCAATGCCCTGGGATTATTCCACAGGGAAAGGTAACAGGCAAGCCCTGTGTCCATAAAATATAGCTTTGGGCGTTTGACAATCCTTTTGATGGTATTTGCGGAATATGGCTGCAGTAAATAGACAAGCCCGGAAGAAACCAGGACAGAGAGCCAGCCCTCTGCAGTTTTCCGGTCGACTTCCACATCTTTTGCGATATCTGCAAGATTCACTTCCTGACTTGTCCTTGCAGCGGCGCAGGATATAAACTTCAGAAATTTGCGTTCATCCTTTACAGAAATTAATTCGCGTATATCACGCTCTAAATAAGTCTGCATATATGCACCGAAATAGTCTTCCGGCAGAAGCTCTTTATCCGTTATCATTCTGGGCATTCCGCCCCGGTATATTTTTTCGAAGATATCCATAATTGTATCATCAGAAGAAAATGTCTTGATTTTATCCGGTAAAAAGGGGATGGAGTCTCTTTTCTCAATCTCAGCCCGTGACAGGGAATACATGGATAAAATACCGGCTCTTCCGGCCAGGGATTCGCTTACGTTTTTCATCATATGAAACATTTGCGAGCCTGTCAGATAGTATAGTCCGTTTTGGGATTCCCGATCGGCCCGTATTTTTATATAAGGTAACAGCTCGGTGGCATATTGAATTTCATCGATGATAAGAGGAGGCTGATATTGTTGTAAAAATAATTCAGGATCTTCTTTGGCGAGAGCTCTGATCCTGGGATAATCGAGGGTAACGTACTGGATATTCTGTTTTTCTGACTTTATTTGTTGGAGCAGAGTTGTTTTCCCAACCTGTCTGGCTCCGCAGACAATGATTACAGGAAAATGTTCTGACAGGTAGTTTAGTTTTGATTCTAAGGTACGTCGGATATACATGGCCACCTCCATTTTTATACAAATCGGGAATAATATCCTCTTTTTGTATTATATCCATTTTCGCACCTAAATACAAGTATCTTGATATGGAAAGTGAACGCTGTTGCTTGACAACCCAAAATCCGGCTCTTACAATAAAGAAAACAACAGGAGGCAGAGTAGATGTTACCCACAAGAGAGGAAGCAGAACGGATTTTGGCAGAGGCTGAAAAGTGTAACCCTGGGCCGTGGGGAAACCACAGCAGGATAGTGGCCGTATGTGCGGAGAGGATTGCGGCCTGTGTGGAGGGGATGGATACAGAGAAGGCATACATCGTCGGGCTGATGCATGACATTGGCAGAAAGTTTGGCGTAAAGCATTTGGGCCATGTGTATGATGGTTATCATTATATGATGGATCTGGGGTATGAGGAAGCAGCCAGAGTCTGTCTCACCCATTCCTTTTCTACCGGAGATATGAAGGAATATATCGGAAATTTTGATATAACGGAGGAACAGCAAAAGGAGATTGAGGAGGCGCTGGCGCGGACGGTTTATGATGACTATGACCGGCTGGTACAGCTCTGCGACAGTCTTTCAGGAACCTATGGAGCGGTGGATATGGAGATCCGCATGGGGGATGTGAAGCGCAGATACGGCAGATACCCCCAGAATAAATGGGATCAGAATATGGCGTTGAAACGATATTTTGATGAGAAGACCGGCAGAGATATCTATGAGATCCTGCCGCCGGACACCCCCGGTAATTAGGGGGTGTCTGCCATCTGATCGGTTAAAAGCGTGTCGATTTTCTTTTCATACTGCAAAGTCAGCTCTTCAATTTTTTGTTCAATCTCATCAGGATAGTCCATGGAATTCATATTTCCCATAAACGCATTGATAAAATCCTGATTTAAGCGGATCTTCCAGACGCCGTCTTCCCGGTAGGCTGTGAGAGTAACGTCCATGACGGAAATATCATCTTCGCCCAGCTGATCCATAGCAACGGGCAGCCCCTCCAGAGAACCGACAGAATGGATCAGACCGGCAATGTCCTTAGCAAATCCCAAAAATCCGGTGCTTTCTGTGTCAAGCATATCTTCCAGCAGTGAAATTTCAAAGTATCCCGCCGCCTTTGCCATATCAATATTGGTGATCTCCATATCGATTTCTGCCAGGGAGTCTTCCTGGCGCACCTCTTTTATTTCCCAGGAGAGGTTTCCCATTAATTTTTGGGAAAACCGGTAATTTGTCAAATATCTTTTTCCATTTCTGTGAAAGGGCTGAAGGAGTTCGTCAAAAACCTGATAGTCTTTTCTCGTGGGAATTCCCAGCCAGTTTCTTTCGGTGCTGATATAGTTGTCGGAATGCTCGTTAAAGAAATCCAGATTTAAATCCCGCAGACTTTCCATTACCCTTTCAGCGGTCTCTTCTGCAGAGAGGGCGCTTTGTGCTGACAAGCCGGCGGCATTAGCGCCGCATGCGGATAAGAGCAGTGAATAAAACAGAGTACATAAGAAAATCAGAATAAATTTTGCCTTTTTCATATAAGCTACCTGTGCCTTTCTTTTTTGATGATTGTATGCCGGACGATTCCGCTATGCAAGGAGGGGGGCACGAAAAGGCGGTGACAGGGCAAAAAACGGCGCTTAAAACGAAAGGTTGGTCTGAACTGCCGTCCTGAACTGCTAAAGGATGGCGGAAAAGCAGAACCATCCGTTTTCGCATTTCAGGACGCTGGTTCCGTGATTTCTTTGGATGATCTCATCGATGTTTAAAAGGCCGATCCCGTGGTGCAGGGGATCAGGCTTCCTTGTCCGGATGCGGCTGCCAGCCGTAAGGACAGCAGGCGAAGTCTGGCATCCGTTGATCAGCAGAGGCTCCTTCACAGGATTCCGGGTAGAGAGGATCAGCTGATCGTCCTCGAGAACCATCTTAAAATATATGACTTTGGCTGAAGCCGGATCCAGCCGCTCGCAGGCCTCTATCGCATTATCGAGAAGGTTGCCCAATAAGGAGACGATTTCCTCTTCCTTCATGGACAGAGAGGACAGATCGTTCACTGTTATGGACAAGGTGATCCCTTTTTCAGCGGCAGTCTGATATTTTTGATTCAGCACAGTATTGACCACTGCATGGTTGGTGTTGACATATTCTGCACTCTTTCTGATATTGCCGGTAAGACCGGCCAGGTAGGTTAAGGCTTCTTCGCTTTGACCGGCTTTCAACAGCCCCTGAACACAGTCCAGCTGGTTTTTATAATCGTGGAGATATTTCCTCTGCTGCTCATAGTTTTTCTGAAAGCTCCGATATTGGTTCATCTGGCTTAAGGTGCGTTCATGCACCAGCTTAAGCTGCTGCATTTCCTTTTCCTTCCTGGTCAGATCGGAAATGAAATAAAGGATACAGCCGCTTATGACCACAAAGCTCAGGATCGCCGTCATTTTGGCCCGGGCATCCGCCGGGCTTCCGTCCCAGGAGGTCATGGCAATAGACACAATAAAGATCAGGCCAAGGAGCGGAAAAAAGGCAAATCTTGCCTGACCCTTATGGTTCAAACTGCGGAGGTGGTTTTTGCAGGTAAAATGAAAAATCAGCATCAGAGCAAGAAAAATACATTCCGTGATCTCCTCTGCCCGGCTCATAAGCGTTGTGTGCCAGGCGGCGGGAAAAAGTGGAAAAGTGGAAACCGTAAAGGTGGAGACTACCCAGTAGATCCCACAGAAAAGAACAGAGGCGTTCAGGCTTTTGAGAATACCGGACTGATAATAAAGCATCACGATCACAAAAACAATAACAATGACCCGAACCGGCTGGAAAATATAAGGAGGGATCGGAGTGACGGCAATGATCATAAAACCGGCCCAGAAAGCGGGGATTAAGGTGCAGCCAGGCCGGAAAGAACGGAAGCGGCGTCTGGGAAGAAGGGTATCAAAAAATGCGCAGCAGCATGCCGCCATCATCAAAGATAAAATAACACTTGTAATTAAAATTTTCATCAGATTGCTCCTTTATATATTACATAGGCTTCCCGAACCGCCTGAAATCTGAGCCGGGGGATCGGGAGCTCTGTGCCGGTGTCCAAAAATGCAGTATAATTGCAGATTTTTCGGACATGCTTCATATTCACAAGATAGCTTTTGTGGATGCGCAGGAAGCCGCAGCCGGAAAGCTCCTGCTCGATCGCATCCAATTTCCGATAAATCTCATAGGTTTCCAGGGCCGTATCCATATAATAGAAAATGGATTTATGCTTCCGGCTTTCCACATAAAGAAGATTATCGGTATACAGGCTCCGTTCTCCGTCCGTAAAGGGAAAGACCACCCGTGCCGTCTGCATTTTCTGCAGGATAGCATCCATACATTCGCAAAAGGAGGCGTCCAGAGTATCCTTTAAAAGATAACGCATGGCATTTACCTTATAGCCCTCCAGTACATAGTCGATAAAGGCGGTGACAAGGACCAGGAAGGTATCCGAGTGAAAAGTTCGCATCTGCATGGCTGTCTGAATACCGTCCATGGCATCCATGCTGATATCCATAAATACGATATCATATTTTACGCTGCTCCCACCTTGGCTTAAGAAGTCTTTACCGGAGGAAAATAAGTGAAACTCGCAGGTTAAATCATGATTAAGCAGATAATCGGCCGCAAGGCGCTGTATTTTTTCCCGGTAGAGCTGTTCATCGTCACATATGGCAATCTGTAGCATCACATATCTCCCCATTCCTTTTTATTAACATTTTATCTCTTTTTTGGCGGATACAAAAGTTAACTTTTTATGAAGGGGCTTGCAAAATCAAAATGATTTCGGTAGTGTTATTTTCAGAGCCGGGTAAAGCCGGGGAACCGGCCTGCAGGCAACTGCCATAAAGGGGGTAAAATTCATGTTTCGTATCTTAATAGTTGAGGATGATGAGGTCATTTCAGATAAGGTCAGGGGACATTTGGAAAAGTGGGGATATGAGGTGGAATGTGTGACAGATTTTGCAAATGTGCTGTCCCATTTTGGGAAATTCGATCCTCATCTTGTGCTTATGGATATCGGCCTGCCCTTTTATAACGGATATTACTGGTGTACGGAGATCCGAAAGCTTTCTCAGGCACCGGTGGTTTTTATTTCCTCTGCTTCCGATAATATGAATATTGTGATGGCAGTAAATATGGGAGGGGATGACTTTATTGCAAAGCCCTTTGATCTGGAGGTTTTGGCGGCAAAGGTACAGGCAGTATTGCGGCGGTCCTACTCCTTTCAGAGGCAGTCTTCCCTTTTAGAGTATAAGGATGTGGTCATCAGTCTGTCGGATATGTCTCTGGTCTATCAGGGAAAAAGCCTTAAGCTTTCCAGAAATGAATTCAGGATCCTGCAGCTTTTGTTTGAGCACGCCGGAGAGGTGGTGTCCCGGGAAAGCATTATGAAGCGTCTCTGGGAGGATGAGTGCTTTGTGGACGATAATACATTGACAGTGAATATGAACCGCCTGAGAAAAAGGCTGGAGGAGGCAGGGATCAGGGATTTTATCCTGACCAGAAAGGGAGTAGGGTATCAGCTGAATGAATAGCCGTCTTATCATCAGATCTTATCTCAGAGAGCGCATGAGGGCCGCGCTTGCTTCGGGGCTGGCGGTGCTGATCTTATTTTTGATCGCCGGACTTTATGGATATGGGGAGTCCGTGAGAAATATGTCTTATGCGCTGCTGCTGATCTTTTTTTTCGGAGGGTGCCTGGCAGCCTTTGATCTGATCCGTTATTACAAAAAATGCAGAAGGCTGGAGGCGGCCTTACAGGCAAGGGAGTCCCCGGGGGAGCAGCTTCCAAAGGCGAAAAGCCTGCCGGAGAGTTTGTATCAGGCACTTGTAAGGACGCAGGAGGAGGAAAAGCGGGGACTGGTAACGGAATATGATGAAAAGAGAAGAGATATGGCGGATTATTATACCATGTGGATCCATCAGATCAAAACGCCCATAGCCGCCATGCGTCTTTTGCTTCAGGACGAGGCACAGGGACGGGAAGTACAGGGAAAAGGGGAGCGTGAGGCCGCCGAGGAGCTGTTCAAAATAGAGCAGTATGCGGAGATGGCGCTTCACTACGCCAGACTGGACAGCCTTTCCTCTGACTTACTGTTTAAACAACAGGAGGTCTTTAAAATCGTAAAGAAGGCTCTCAAAAAGTATGGAATTTTATTTATCGGAAGTAAACTGTTCTTTTCTATGGAGGAGTTTTCGTGCATGGCAGTGACCGATGAGAAGTGGCTGTGCTTTGTGGTGGAACAGCTTCTGTCAAATGCGTTGAAATATACCAGAGAGGGCGGGATCTCCATTTACGGGGCAGACGCACGGGGGGAGCGAATGGCAGGAAGGGTATCCTTTCTGGTGATCGAGGATACGGGGATCGGTATCCGGGAAGCGGATTTGCCAAGGATTTTTGAGAGAGGCTTCACCGGCTATAATGGAAGGCTTGATCAAAAATCCACCGGTATCGGTTTATATCTCTGCAGACAGATCATGGATCGGCTGTCCCATTCTATCAGAGTAGAATCCGCAGAAGGGAAAGGGACAAAGGTGATCCTTGGATTTGAGCAGGAAGGCTTTGGAGATATGTGACAAAACTGTAAGCCTGGAAGGGGGAAATGTAAGCCGGATGCATGGCAGAGCATTTTTCCTTTTATTATAATATTTCCTGTAAGAAGAGTTAAAACCTAATTTAACAGCAGGGAGAGAATGATATGGCTTTACTGGAAGTAAAAAATCTGAAAAAGGTATACACCGCAAGATTCGGACAGGTGAAGGTGCAGGCCCTGAACGATGTGAATTTTTCTGTGGAGGAGGGAGAATATGTGGCCATCATGGGAGAGTCCGGCTCCGGCAAGACCACACTTCTGAATATTCTGGCTTCTCTGGATCAGCCTACCAGCGGCAAGGTGATCCTGAAGGGAAAAAATCTGGCGCAGGTCAGGCAGAGGGAGCTTTGTACCTTCAGAAGGGAGCATATGGGATTTGTGTTTCAGGATTTTAATCTGCTGGACACTATGTCTCTTAAGGATAATATTTTTCTGCCCCTTGTTCTGGCAGGGATGAAGCATGAGGAGATGGAGAGGAGGCTGATCCCTCTGGCAAAGAAACTTTCCATTCTGGATATTCTGGAAAAATATCCCTATGAGGTTTCCGGCGGACAAAAGCAGAGAGCGGCGGCAGGCAGGGCGCTGATCACCCGGCCGGATATTGTTCTGGCAGATGAGCCTACCGGGGCTCTGGATTCCAAGGCTTCGGGAAAACTCCTTGGTCTGTTCGGGGATATCAACCGGGAGGGACAGACGATCCTGATGGTAACACACAGCATACAGGCGGCAAGCCATGCGGGGCGGGTTCTTTTTATCAAGGACGGCTGTGTGTTTCATCAGATTTACAGGGGAAATCAGAGTAATGACGCCATGTACCGGATGATCTCCGATGCGCTTACCGTATTGCAGACAGAGGTCGGGCAGGAGGGAGAGGAGGGAAATCTATGAATAAGTCCGGAAATAAACCCATGAGCAAATGGAGGCTGCTGCCGGGATTGGCAGTGAGAGGGATCATCCAAAACGGCAGGGTGTACTGTCCTTATATCATAACGAGCGTTTTTTCTGCTTTTACTTTTTTTGTCTTTTCATCGATTCGTCATAATGACTTGATACTTACCCTTCCCCATGCCGCTTACGCCTGGATGATGCTTAAGATTGGTCAGGTGTTGCTGGGGATCATACTGCTCCCCTTTCTGTATTATGCCAATAGCTTTCTGATCAAGGGCCGCACAAAGGAAATCGGTCTGTACAGCATTTTGGGACTGGAAAAAAGGCATATCGGGATCATGCTGATCTGTGAAACGCTGGTTCTCTATTGCTTTGCGTTGATGGGAGGCGTTATCCTGGGGTGTGTGCTTTCCAAGCTGCTTTTTCTGCTGCTTCTTAGAATCAGTGGTCTTCCGGTGGAAGTGGAATTTGTATTTACCGGGCAGGCTTTTGGGGAAACAGCGGTCTTTTTTGCGGTGATCTTTGGGATCAATCTGATCTACGGGCTGATCAGGGTGGGATGGTCTAAGCCTGTGGAGCTGCTTTCCGGCAGCAAAAAAGGGGAAAAGGAGCCGAGATGGAATTTTGTCTGGGGAATCCTGGGGCTTGTGATCCTTGGATGGGGATATGCCACATCCATCCAGTCTAAGCTGGATAGCAGTATTTTTACTGACTTTTTTCTTGCCGTGTTCGCGGTGGTGCTGGGCACCTACCTTTTGTTTACCTCAGGAAGCATATTATTGTTGAAAATACTGAAAAGAAACCGAAGATTTTATTATCGGGCCGAAAATTTCATTACGGTTTCGGGAATGCTCTACCGGATGAAGAAAAACGCTGCAGGGCTTTCTAATATCTGTATTTTTTCTACTATGATGATCATTACCTTAGTCTGTACCATCACTTTATATCTGGGGATTGACGATATTACCCATTTTTCGGCGCCCTATGATATAAGAGCAGGCTACATGGCCGGAAGCATGGATCCCGGGGAGCTGAAGGAGAAGGTCGCCTCTCTGGAGCAAAAGTACGGCATAAGAGCGCTCCGGGTAGATTGTCCGGAGGTGATCTCTCTGGCCTGCCACAAAGAAGAAAACCGCTTCAGGGAGGAAAGGCCCGGAGATGCTTATGAAGATATTTATGACGTGACAGTGATGACCCTGGAAAATTATAATTTAATGGAGGGGAAAAGTGAGGAGCTTAAAGAAAATCAGGTGTTATTTTATTCCTCCGGAGAAAACTGTGGATATGATTCCATAGAATTTTTAGGAGAGCAGGCTGAAATTGTGGAGGAATTGCCGGAGCTTTTCCCGTGGCCGAAGTCGGGAACAAGCGACTTTGGAGCAGGCTATGTGATCGTGGTGCGGGATGAGGCGGCGCTTGTGAGATATATGGAGGATTTTGCAGCAAAGACCAGGATAAAAGAATATGAAGAGATCATGGACGGCAGACGGCAGCGGATCGGAGTATTTTTGGAGGGAAAGGATGAGTTAAAACAGGATTTTATCAGGGAATTGTCAGAATGGTTCCAGGCTAAGCCGGGATTTCTGTTCTATCATGACGGCCTTGAGTCGAGAGCCATGTCCAGGACAATGTACGGTGGTCTTCTGTTCATCGGTATTATTTTCGGAATCGTCTTTTTTATGTGCCTTTTGCTCATAATGTATTATAAACAGGTATCGGAGGGCTATGAGGATCAGGGGAGCTTTGCGATTATGCAGAAGGTAGGCATGAGTGATAAGGAGATTAGGGGAACCATACACAGGCAGATTTTTCTGGTGTTTTTCCTGCCTCTTTTCGGGGCGATGACGCATACCTTCGCAGGGAAATTTATGGTGGAAGCCCTGATGGGAGCACTGAATCTGTTCAATACCCGTCTGATCACGGAATGCTGCGTGGGAGTATCTTTGGTATTTATTCTGATCTATGGCGTCAGCTACAGGATCACGGCCAGGGTGTATTACAGGATCGTGAGCTAAGGGGAAGCGTTGTAACGATCAAACGCCGACACGCCTGGCGGGCTGGCTTATTAAAAAATGATTAATTTTGGAGATCATCCTGTTTTTCCCATTCATCCGGTGTTAAAATAAGAAAGAAGACGGGAAGTATTTTAACGGTAAATGTGGGGGGAACGGGATGTATCAGACCTTATTGGCACTTGGGATATTGTGTATCGGCTATTTTCTCTGCATCGCCTTTTTTGTGGGACACGGCACGAATTTTTACTTTATCTGGTTGTTTCTCGGGATCGGGGCGATGCTTTTTTCCTTTCTCATTAAAAGGGGCATATGGGGGAATCTGGGGCCTGTATGGCTGCGTCGGCTTTTGGGAGGATTGGTGTGTGTGGCTTTGCTGCTGTTTCTGACAGTGGAAGGCTGCATTCTGAGCGGATTTGCCGCCAGGGGGCCGGAGGAGCTTGACTATCTGGTGGTGCTTGGGGCGCAGATGAAGGCAAACGGTCCCTCAAGGGCGCTTCAGTACCGGTTGGATGAGGCCTGCCGGTATCTTGCGGAGAATGAGGATACCATGGTGATTGTTTCGGGGGGACAGGGAAAGGATGAGCCTGTTTCCGAGGCTCAGGGAATGTATGATTATCTGGTGGAAAAGGGAATTGACAGCACACGGATCCTTCGGGAGGATCAGTCGGTAAATACCTTTCAGAATCTTACCTTTTCCGGAAAGCTTCTGGACCGGGAGGCAGACTCTGTGGGAGTGGTCACCAATAACTTTCATGTGTTCCGGGCGGTGAAGATCGCCCGAAAGGCCGGATATCAGAAGGTCTGGGGAATTGCCGCGAAGGGAGAGCCCTTTTTGCAGCCAAATAATATGATGCGGGAATTTCTGGGGGTGGTGAAGGACCTTCTGGTGGGGAATATATAAGACAGCAGTATATTTACAATAGAGGTATCTTTGGGTAAAATGGAGAAAAGAGCTTAGGGGTGCAGCAAAAAGGAGGGTGCTATGGATCAGATCGGACAGCTGAGAGAGTTGGTGGGTCAGAGCGATAATATTGTGTTTTTTGGAGGGGCCGGGGTTTCCACAGAAAGCGGGATCCCGGACTTTAGAAGTGTGGACGGGCTGTATAATCAGAAATATGATTATCCCCCGGAAACAATTTTAAGCCATACCTTTTACCGGCAGAAGCCGGAGGAATTTTTCCGCTTTTATAAGGATAAAATGCTTTGTCTGGGAGCGAAGCCCAATGCGGCCCATTTAAAGCTTGCCCAGTGGGAGCAGGAGGGAAAACTGAAGGCGGTTATTACTCAGAACATTGACGGGCTTCATCAGGCCGCGGGCAGCAAACGAGTGTTGGAGCTTCACGGGAGTGTACTCCGGAATTATTGCGAGAATTGCGGAAAATTCTTTGATGCGGAGTATATGCTTCATTCGGAAGGCATACCGAAATGCGGGGAATGCGGAGGACGTGTGAAGCCGGACGTGGTTCTTTATGAGGAGGGCCTGGATGATCAGATCCTCAGGGATGCCATAAGCTTTATCCGGAATGCGGATGTGTTGATCATCGGAGGTACTTCTCTGGTGGTTTATCCGGCAGCAGGACTTATCGATTATTACAGAGGTAATAAGCTGGTGCTGGTAAATAAGACCCCTACCGCCAGGGACAGTGCGGCGGATCTGGTGGTGCAGGGCAGTATCGGAGAGATCTTTGCGGCGCTTTGATCATATAATAAGGAGGATATGCATGGACGTTCAGGTAGGGGATAGGCTGACCCTGAAAAAGCCCCATCCCTGCGGAAGCTATGAGTGGGAGGTGCTGCGTATCGGGGCTGACTTCCGTTTAAAGTGTGCAGGCTGTGGGCATCAGATCATGAGTCCCAGAAGTCAGGTGGAGAAGAAGATAAGAAAGATAGCAAAATTCAGCACAAACCCTTGAAAACACAGAGAGTTTGTGGTATGATATGAATTCGTGATATGTTAAATATCCTGCAGAAATGCTGCAGGAGGAAACATTCCTTGCTCCCTGAAAGGGGGCCAGAGACCAAAAGGAGGTAACTTAAGCATGAACAAATATGAATTAGCCGTTGTTGTTAGTGCGAAAATCGAGGACGAGGAGAGAGCTGCGGTAGTTGACAGATGCAAGGCTCTGATCGAAAGATTTGGCGGCACCATCACTAATGTTGACGACTGGGGCAAGAGAAGGCTGGCTTACGAAGTGCAGAAGATGAGAGAAGCTTTCTACTATTTTATCCAGTTTGATGCCGAGAGCACAGCGCCTGTTGAGATCGAAAACCGCGTGCGCATTATGGACAACGTTATCAGATTTTTGTGCGTCAGAGCAGACGAGGCTTAAAGCGTATACGGACAAGATATATGCTGGAAAGTAGAGGAAGGCATGAATAAAGTAATACTGATGGGGCGTTTGACGAGAGATCCTGAAGTGAGATATTCACAGGGGGATAACTCAATGGCAATAGCCAGATATACACTTGCTGTGGATAGAAGGTTTAACCGCAATAATGATGAGAACACTGCTGATTTTATCGGCTGTGTAGCATTTGGAAGATCCGGAGAATTTGCCGAAAAGTACTTCCGAAAAGGAACCAAGGTGTTAGTCACAGGCAGGATCCAGACCGGCAGTTATACCAACAGGGACGGCGTCAAGGTGTACACCACAGATGTTGTGGTGGAAGATCAGGAGTTTGCCGAGAGCAAGAACAGCAATTCGGGCGGCGGCAACAGCTTTATGGGAAATACGAACAGCGTACCGGAGCCTTCGGGGGCAGGCGATGGTTTTATGAATATTCCGGATGGAATAGACGAGGAGCTGCCGTTTAACTAGGAATGTGGGCAGCAGTTCAGGGCTTGGATTGCTGCAGATGAAAATGTGAGTAGACAGGAGGCAATTATTATGGCATATAATAAGACAGAGAGATCCGATTCTCCTATGAGAAAAAAAGGCGGAGTCCGCAGAAGAAAAAAAGTCTGCGTATTTTGCGGCAAAGATAATGTGATCGATTACAAGGATGTAAACAAGTTAAAAAGATACGTATCTGAGAGAGGAAAGATCCTTCCCAGAAGAATTACTGGAAACTGTGCAAAGCATCAGAGAGCGCTTACAGTTGCGATCAAGAGAGCTCGTCATATTTCACTGATGCCCTATACCTGCGATTAAGCAGAGGTTTTTTGTTATTGAAGCCTGACAGGAACAGAAGCGAAGCGGCTGCCATTTACCGGCAGCCGTTTTTTGTGCGCAGAAAGGTAATTTTCGGCGGCATATGTCGAAAAAATTGGAGGAATGCCCAAAAGGGCTGAATAATAAGGTGGAAACTTTTCCAAAAAAATGTTATACTAAATCAATGTATTTTATCCAGATGCTTTAGATAACAGAGGGGTGTAGTTTTAAAATGGCTCCATTAAAAAACAATATCAAGCTAAAGGGAAGGCTCAAAAGATATTTGAAGACTTCTTTATATTTGGGTTTTTTGCTGGCGGCGGTGAACGCAGTCATTTATCTGCTCAGTATACCGGCGGGGCTGGTGCTTTCCTGCTTTCTGATTTTATATTTCGGGGTAGTCTCTTTTTTGCAATTTTATAACAGACCGGTGATCGTGAATGAGCTGGTCAGCTTTGCCACTCAGTATGGTCAGATACAAAGAGTATTGCTTCGGGAATTCGAGATCCCCTATGCGATCCTGGATGACGAAGGGCACATTATCTGGACCAACCAGGCGTTTGAGAGGGTGGTACATAAGGATAAGGGCTATCGGAAATCTATCACATCTCTTTTTCCCTCGGTTACCAGGGAGAAGCTGCCGGGGGATACCGGGGTGGCAGAAGTGGATCTTACCTTTGAAAATAATTTTTATACAGCAAAGATGCGTAAGATCTCCCTCAGGGAGATGCTCAGCAGCAGCGATATTGTAAGCGCGGAAAGCTATCAGGGCTTTTTGATCGCATTTTATCTGTTTGACGAGACGGCGCTCAGGATCGCCCTTCAGGAAGTGGAGGATCAAAGCCTGGCTGTAGGGATGATCTACCTGGATAATTATGATGAGGCTCTTGAGAGCGTGGAAGAAGTCAGGAGGTCTTTGCTGGTTGCCCTGATCGACAGGAAGGTCAATAAATATATAGCAGCCCAGGATGGAATCTGTAAGAAGATAGAGAAGGACAAGTACATGATCGTCCTTCGCAAAAAAGCAACAGAGGCACTCAAAGAAAGCAAGTTTGACCTTTTGGAAGAGGTTAAAACCGTTAATATCGGAAATGAAATGGCCGTGACGGTCAGCATTGGCGTGGGGCTTGGCGGACTCAGCTATGCCCAGAATTATGAGTTTGCCCGTAATGCCATTGATCTGGCTCTGGGGCGGGGCGGCGACCAGGCGGTGGTCAAGACGCCGGAGAATGTCATGTACTATGGCGGTAAGAGCCAGCAGATAGAGAAAAATACCAGAGTAAAAGCCCGTGTAAAGGCCCAGGCCCTGAGAGAGATTATTTCCAGCAAGGAGCGGGTTCTGATCATGGGACACAGGATACCGGATGCGGACAGCTTTGGCTCCGCAGTGGGAATCTACCGGATCGCAGCTACCCTGGGCCGGAATGCCTATATTGTACTGAACGAGGTGGATGCAACCATGCAGCCGGTGGTGGATCTGTTCAAAAGTCATGAGGAGTACAGCGATGGCATTCTGATCAACAGCCAGCAGGCCATAGAACTGGCCGGAAGCAATACGGTGCTGGTGGTGGTGGATGTGAACAAGCCCAGTATCACGGAATGTCCGGAGCTTTTGAGACTGTGCAAAACCATCGTAGTGCTGGATCATCACAGGCAGGGGACGGAAGTGATCGAAAATGCTACCCTTTCCTATGTGGAGGCCTACGCCTCTTCGGCCTGTGAAATGGTTTCCGAGATATTGCAGTATATCGGCCAGAGCATCAGGATATCCTCTGAGGAGGCAGACTGTATGTACTCCGGTATTATGATCGATACCGATAATTTTATGACCAAGACAGGAGTCAGAACCTTTGAGGCGGCAGCCTTTTTGAGAAGAAACGGAGCAAATGTTACAAGAGTGCGCAAGCTTTTCCGGGAAGACGCCACAGAGTATAAGGCAAAAGCGGATGCGGTCAGCCAGGCAGAGATCTATAAGCATGCCTTTGCAATATCCACCTGCAGCAGTGAGGATATCCAAAGCCCTACCATTGTAGGGGCCCAGGCGGCCAACGAGCTGCTGAATATCAAAGGTGTAAAGGCAAGCTTTGTGTTAACGGAATATCAAAATAAGATTTTTGTCAGTGCACGTTCCATTGACGAGGTGAACGTTCAGGTTATTATGGAAAGAATGGGCGGCGGCGGTCATTTAAATGCAGCCGGATGTCAGCTCAGCGGGGCCTCTATTTTTGAGGGGATTGGCGCTGTGAAGGGGACGCTGGACAAGATGATAGCGGAAGGCGACCTGATCGTGGAGTAAGATAAGGATTTAACATAAAAACGGAAGATGGAGGATAAATCAATGAAAGTTATTTTGCTGGAGGATGTAAAAAGCCTTGGAAAAAAGGGCGATGTTGTGAATATAAACGATGGGTATGCGAGAAATTTTGTCCTGCCCAAAAAGCTTGGCGTTGAAGCAAACAACAAAAATATGAATGACTTAAAGCTTCAGAAGGCAAAAGAAGAGAAGATTGCCAGAGAACAGTTAGAGGCAGCCCAGACCTTTGCCAAAGAGATGGAGGAGGACGTGGTGGTCTTGTCCATTAAGGCCGGTGAAGGGGGGAAAACCTTCGGTTCCGTTTCCTCTAAGGAGATTGCTCAGGCGTATAAGGAGCAGAAAGGTAAGGAAATCGACAAGAAAAAGATCATCCTGCCGGAGCCGATCAGAAGCTTTGGAGTATTTGAGGTCGGCGTAAAGCTTCATCCCAAGGTGACGGGAACACTTAGAGTGAGGGTAACGGAGAAAGGTTAAAGTACACATGGAAATGATGGAGGAAGCGCTCTTAAAACGGGTATTGCCCCATAGTATAGAGGCGGAGCAGTCGGTGATCGGATCTATGCTGGTGGACCGGGAAGCGATCACGGTGGCAGCAGAGGTTATAAGCGGCGATGATTTTTACAGCAAACAGTATGGCGTAATGTTTGACGCCATGGTGGAGCTCAGTGATGAGGGGAAACCGGTAGACCTGATAACCTTACAGAACAGGCTCCGTGAAAAGGATGTGCCGCCGGAGGTAAGCAGCCTGGAATTTATTGGCGATCTGTTTTCTTCTGTTTCCACCTCGGCCAACATTAAACATTATGCAGGCATTGTGGCAGAGAAGGCCACCTTGCGGAAGCTGATACGTTTAAATGAAGAAATAGCCAATACCTGCTATGCAGGAAAGGAGAAGCTGGAGGTTATCCTTGAGGATACCGAAAAAAAGGTCTTTGAGCTGGTACAAAGGAGAAATACAGGAGAGTTCGTCCCCATCAGACAGGTGGTGATGAACGCTATGGACAGGATCGAGATGGCCTCCAAAAGCAGCGGAAATGTGACCGGTATTGCCACAGGTTTCATTGACCTGGATTATAAGACTACCGGATTTCAGAATTCTGACCTGATCCTGATCGCCGCAAGGCCGTCTATGGGAAAGACCTCCTTTCTGCTCAATGTTGTCCAGTATGTGGTCTTCAAAATGGGACTTACCGTGGCCATGTTCAGCCTGGAAATGAGTAAAGAGCAGATTGTGAACCAGCTTTTTTCGATAGAGTCCAGGGTGGATTCCCAGCATCTGCGTACCGGAAATCTCTCCGATGCGGAATGGGAAAAGCTGATTGAAACAGCAGGAGTTATTGGAAATTCCAACCTGATCATTGATGACACTCCCGGTATCAGCATTTCAGAGCTTCGATCTAAATGCAGAAAATACAAGCTGGAGCATGGCTTAAATATGGTGATCATTGATTACCTTCAGCTTATGTCGGGAAGCGGCAGGGGAACGGAATCCAGACAGCAGGAAATATCCGATATTTCCCGTGCATTGAAGGCTCTTGCAAGAGAGCTGAATGTGCCGGTAATAGCCCTTTCCCAGCTCAGCCGTGCGGTGGAGCAGAGGCCGGATCACAGGCCTATGCTTTCGGACCTTCGTGAATCCGGAGCCATAGAGCAGGACGCGGATCTGGTCATGTTTCTTTACAGGGATGAGTATTACAACAAGGATTCCGAGAAAAGAGGGATTGCTGAAGTCATTATAGCAAAACAGAGAAGAGGCCCGATTGGTACCATAGAACTGGCGTGGCTGCCGGATTTTACAAAATTTGCCAATCTTCAAAGATAAAAAACAGATCAGTTATTTATTACAAAAGAGGACAAGCCCTGAAGCGGCGGTCCTCTTTTTGATTAACATAAGGATGGCTGGCGAAGCTGACATCCGTTGTTTGCATAAGGATGGCTGGCGAAGCTGACATCCGTTGTTTAAGATTATCAAAGAAAGGGGATTTTACAATGACACAGACAGAGAGGATTTATATGATCTCAGATGCCGCAAAGCAGGTGGAGGTGGAGGCTCATGTACTCAGATACTGGGAGGAAGAGCTGGAGATACCGGCGAAGAGAAACGAAATGGGACATCGCTATTACACAGAAGAGGACATCAGAAGATTTCGGAGGATAAAGGAGTTAAAGGGACAGGGATTGCAGCTGAAGGCGATCCGACATATGCTGAAAAACGGCGATCTGCTTTCGCCGGTGCTTTTGTTTGAAAAGAATGGAGGGAATGAGAAAGGAGAAGTGGAAATGTCAGAAGCAGAGGAATCGCAGGGAGAGTTGGATATGAAGCGTCATGTGGTGATGGTAAAAAAAGGAGAATTCCTGCCGGTGGAAGGAAAAACCATGGCTCTGCAGGAGGAAAGCCGGGAACAGAAAAGTATAAGACTTCAGCAATTGCTTCGTGAAATGATCATGGAGGCTGTACAGAGCAACAATCAGGAGATGTGCCAGGAGATCAAGGAGGATGTTTTAAAGGAGCTGGATTACCAGTTCCGGCTTCAGGAGGAACGGGAGGATGCAAGGGAGGAAGAACGTATCAAGATGCAGGAGGAGCATTATCAGCAGTTGGACGAGCTTCTGCGTTCCCTTAATAAAAGAGGACGAAAGAACCGAAAAATGAAAAAAGAAAATACCGTTAAGGAAATGACAGCGACAGATGAACAGGAGAAGGGAGCAGAAAAGACAAAAGAGACATCCAGAGGATTCTTAAGAAAAAAGCGCTCGATCGTATGACCGGACGCTTTGGGGTGGTACGGTGCGCCCTGCGGGGCGCACGTTTTTTAATCAATAAGCCGATTCGCGAAGCGTAGCGGCGTTTGATTAAATAATATGTGTCTGCTGCTCTTATTCTTCAGAAATAGCGCCTACAGGACATCCGCCAGCGCAGGAACCGCAGCTGATGCAGGTATTAGGGTCGATCTCAAACTTCCCATCTCCTTCGCTGATCGCGCCTACGGGACACTGTCCAGCACAGGCACCACAAGAAATACAAGCGTCACCAATAACATATGCCATGATGAAATCCTCCTTATAAATATATCCATATTTGTTCACTTCATTTTAATATAAAATCATAGGGAATACAAGCAAAATATCTTAAAATATAAGCTCCGGAACAGAAATTCTACCGGCGGCTGTTTTCCTCACGGCGTGTGCGGATGCCGTTTAAGATGATCTCCTTTTTCTCTATGACCTTGTTTTTGTCCATAGCGGGAACTCCTGCCAGCTTGTAGGGAATCCCCAATTTCTGGTATTTCGTTTCTCCCATGGTGTGATAAGGCAGTACATCGAGAGCCTTCAGGTTGGAAAACTGCCCGATGAAATAGCCGAGCTTAAACAGGGAATCTTCATCGTCTGTGATCCCGGGGACAACAACATGACGGATCCACATATCTACATGCTTTTCGTTCAGGTAAGAAGCAAAGGCTAAAATTCCATCATTAGGCTGGGCAGTCAGTTCCTTATGCTTATCAGGGTCGATATGCTTGATATCCAGCATGACAAGGTCTGTCAGAGCCATCAGCTTATCAAGCTTTTCGATAAAAGCCTTGTTGTCCGGCTTAAAAGCGATACCGGAAGAATCAATGCAGGTATGGACGTGATCTGCCTTGGCAATAGTAAAGAGATCAATGAGGAAGTCCACCTGCATAAGGGGCTCTCCGCCGGTAACGGTAATGCCGCCGTTTTTGTAAAACTCCTCATTTCTTTTGTATTGCTCAAAAATCTCCTGCGGCTCCATCATGGTTCCGCCGGTCATAGCCCAGGTGTCCGGGTTATGGCAGTAGGCGCAGCGCATGGGGCAGCCCTGTACAAAGACCACAAAGCGTGTTCCCGGACCGTCTACGGTGCCGAAGCTTTCTAAAGAGTGAATTCTGCCTTGCATAGATAAAAACCTCCTGTTATAGCAAGGGATGCCGCGCTTTGCGAGACATCCTTATGTCAGTTAAACCCTCCGGCCATACAAGCCGGAGGGTTTGTCAGCATAACATATTTCTCTGAGATGTTTTGTACGTTCTTAGATGGACTCGTGGAAGGTACGGGAAATAACGTCAGCCTGCTGTTCGGGTGTTAATTTGATGAAGTTAACAGCATATCCGGAAACACGGATTGTAAGCTGAGGATAGTTCTCGGGATGCTTCTGAGCGTCCAGTAACATATCTCTGTTTAATACATTTACGTTAAGGTGATGTCCGCCTTTTGTAGCGTAACCGTCCAACAATGATACTAAGTTATCTACCTGTGCTGTGCTTGATGCCATGGTAATTTACCTCCTTTTAAGATAAGCGGATACAAAAGACCGCTTTTTTAATGAAAATCGTCCAAACCGTCCTCCAGGGTAGGTACACTGCATGCCAGAGGAGTTCTGGAGCAATCCGTACATCCCATGGTCTGAACATTCTTTGACTCTTCTTTGGACTCGTCGTAGTCTACGTTTACGTGCCCTACTCCCATAGCCATGCCGGAATCCAGCATTTTTACAAGATCGTCAATCATTTTTTTGTCGTCCATTGCATTGTACCTCCTGGAATTGGGTTAAATTTCTGTTTGCTTATTTGTTCAGGTCAAGCTCGATATCGCCTGCAAATACCTGATCCTCTTTGCCGAGAGCTCCGGGAATGATGGTGAAGGTATTGGAGATACCATCCTGTGCATCATTGAAAGGAAGCTTGGATACGGAAGAGAGGGAAGCTACTGCGCCGTGAGTATCACGTCCGTGCATCGGGTTTGCACCAGGTGCAAAAGGCTGACCTTTCTTACGTCCGTCAGGTGTGTTTCCTGTAGCCTTACCATAGGTTACATTAGATGTAATGGTAAGAATGGAAGTGGTGGGAACACCATTCCTGTAGGTGTGATGTCTTCTGATCGCAGTCATAAACTTGTGAACAACATCCTGAGCGATGCTGTCTACGCGGTCATCATCATTACCGTATTTAGGGAATTCACCGGTGGTCTTGAAGTCAACGATGATTCCGTCTTCGTCCCTGATGGGTTCAACCTTAGCATACTTGATCGCGGATAAGGAGTCAGCAACGATGGAAAGACCTGCAACACCTGTTGCGAAGTAACGCTTAACATCTCTGTCATGGAGTGCCATTTCAGCTCTCTCATAGCAGTATTTGTCATGCATGTAGTGGATAACGTTCAGAGTGTTAACATAAACATCTGCCTGCCACTCAAGCATGTCGATAAATTTGCTGTATACATCATCATAATCAAGAACATCACCGGTTACAGGACGATATTTAGGTCCAACCTGTTTCTTGGTAACTTCATCGATACCGCCATTCAGAGCGTAAAGCAGACATTTAGCAACGTTTGCACGTGCTCCGAAGAACTGCATTTCCTTACCGATCACCATGGAGGATACGCAGCATGCAATACCGTAGTCATCACCATGAGTAACTCTCATGAGGTCATCGTTCTCATACTGGATAGAAGAGGTCTGGATAGACATCTTAGCACAGTATTTCTTCCAGTTCTCAGGAAGTCTTGTGGACCAGAGAACTGTCAGGTTAGGCTCAGGGCTGGGTCCTAAGTTGGTGAGAGTATGCAGATAACGGAAGCTCATTCTTGTTACCATGTGACGTCCGTCAACACCAACACCGCCAAGAGACTCGGTTACCCAAACGGGATCGCCTGCGAAGA
>CANDAG010000030.1 GCA_947382625.1 uncultured Lachnospiraceae bacterium | reverse complement strand
TAAGAACAATGGGCTTGCGGCTGTCCTGAATCAGATAGGAAAGGGCAGCGGCAGTATATGCCATCGTATCCGTTCCGTGCAGGATTACGAAGCCGTCATAAGAATCATAATGCTCCATAACAGCAGCGATACAGTCTGCTTCCATCCGTTCAGACAGCGCTTCATAGATCCGGGTATGACAGGTCAGAAGCAGGTCCCATTCTGCAGGAGATATCCGAAACAGTATTTCTCGGATATTGTCTGCAAACAGTTCGGACAAGGCTTCATTGATCAGGATCATCAGACGATTCCCGGAAAGGGAGATCAGGGTATCATGAAAGTCCTTATCCAGACGGATCCGCTCCTCCAAGGATCCGGTTTTGAGCCGGGAAAGGATTGTCCCAAGTGAATGCAATCCAGTTTCCTGATCGTGATTCAGTATAAACAGGCATGCACCGATCTCAAGGCTCTTTCGGAACTGGCTGATTTCCTCATAGCTGCATTCATTCACAAAAAGGAGTAAGGAGAGCATACCTCCCAGGCTTTTATCCATGTTGTTTACAAGAAAGTTACCCTGTCCGTGGCGGCTTTCAATGATACCCATATTTTCCAGACTTCTTAAAGCTTCACGGACGGAATTCCTTCCAAGGCCGAGAGCACTCATCAGAGCTCTTTCAGAGGGGAGCTTTTCACCGAAATGGATATCCCCCTTCCGGAACAGCTCTTTGATATGTTCAATTACCAGAGTATAGGCCTTACCGGGAGGAGCGGAGCTGGTGTTGTGGTCTATTGTCTTATTCATATACGTTCCTTTCAGAATTCTTACATCAGCCGTGCAAATACAGAAGCTCCAAAAACCGTAAGGAGTCCGGCTACAGCTATGGCAAGGCTGCTCATGGCGCCTTCGATCTCGCCCATTTCCATAGCCTTTGCCGTGCCGATGGCATGGGATGCCGTGCCGAGAGCCAGTCCTTTGGCAACAGGCTCCTGGATGCGAAATACCTTGCAGACAAACTCCGCAATGACATTTCCAAGGATTCCTGTAATGATGACGACTGCCACAGTGATGGTCTGGATGCCGCCTAATTCCTCAGAAATCCCCATTCCGATAGCGGTGGTAATGGATTTGGGGAGCAGGGTCACATATTGCTCATGGCTTAATGCAAACAGCCTGGACAGAAGAAGGATACCAAGAAGGCTCGTAAATACTCCTGCAGCAATGCCGCCGAGTACGGCCTTCAGATTTTTCTTCAGAAGCTCTATCTGCTGATAGAGAGGAACTGCCAGGCATACAGTGGCAGGGGTGAGAAGATAGCTCAGGTATTTTGCGCTTTCATTATAATGCCGGTATTCCACCTTGAAGAGTACCAGCAGAGCCATAACGCAGACTGTTCCGATTAGCAGAGGGTTCAGGATCGCCAGCCGGAACTTTTTCTTAAGAAGCAGCCCGATCTCATAGGCGGCCAGGCTGATCGTTGTTCCAAAAAACAGAGAGTTTATTATAAATTCTTTCATCTTTTCTTATCCTTTCGAATCATGAACTGTGTCACCCGGCCGGTTACCGCCATGACAATAACAGTGGTGATGACTGTGATCAGGAGTATGGGGAGCCAGATCGGTGCAAGAGCGGGCCATGCATCCAAAAGTCCGGCCGCCGCAGGAATGAACATGACAGGCATGATCTCGATCAGAAAGCCGGCAGTTTCCTTAACCTGTGTCAGCTTTAAGATCCCTGTGCACAGAGCAATGAGCATAAGGACCAGACCATAGACGCTTGCAGGGACGGGGAGGGGCAGCAGGATATGCAGCAGCTCTCCCAGAAATGAGAAAAAGAGGATAATGCCGAATTGACGTAAAAATTTCATAGTGATCTCCTTAATTATATCTTCTAACTGGTAGTACCAGTTGGAAAGTATAAGGTATATGGACAGAGAAGTCAATATACAAAAGCGATCTGAAAAGTTTTTCTAAATGTGTTTACAATGTAAACAGATCATGCTAGAATGAGTTTGTATAATGTTTACAATGTAGACAGAAGGGCGGTATTTATGAAAGAGCTAAGCGGAGCAGAGTGGCATGTACTGGAAAGCCTCTGGGAGGCTTCCCCCAAGGTGGGGAGCCGGATCGTAGCGGATATGGAGGAGCGGAAGGGCTGGAGCAGAAGCACCACTCTGACTATGCTGCGCAGGATGACGGATAAGGGATTGATTCTTTGCGATGACAGCGGAAAGATGAAAACCTATTCTCCTCTGGTAGGCAGAGAGGACGCAGTGGGAAAAGAGACAGAGAGCTTTTTAGGGAGAGTTTATCAGGGCAGCGTCAGCATGCTGGTCAACAGGTTTGTAGAAAAGCAGAAGCTGACTGCAGAGGAGATCGAGGAACTGAAACAGATTCTGGATAATGCGGAGGTGGAGAAGGAACATGAGCGTTGAATGGATTTTATCGTCCTGTGCGGTGATCGTGCTTGTGATACTGATCAGATTTATTTTCCGCAGGAGGATCCGTCCCTGTGTGAGGTATGCTTTGTGGCTGGCAGTTGCTCTGCGGCTTTTGCTGCCCTTTTCTTTTTGGGGAACAGCCATCAGCGTGTTGAATCTTTTGCCGGAGCGTCCGGGGCCATTGGTGGAAGCGGAGCAGGAGATCATGGACCGGGAGGATGCATTTGCGGAGGAAGGACAAAGGCAGGCAGAGAAGGCAGGCCAGGCAGACCAGGCAGATACGTTCCTGACAATGTCCGGAAAGGAAGCCGAAGAAAAAGAAGAGACGGGACTTAAAGTCCATCAGACGGTAGACGGGATACCGGCTGCTCTGCCGGAGGCTTCTGCCGAAGGGAGGAAGATAAGCTGGCAGAGTGTTCTGCGGTGGGGCTGGCTTTTGGGGGCAGCGCTTTTGGGCACCATGATATTGCTGACCAATCTGGCCTATGGCAGGCGGCTGAAGTCCGGCAGGCAGAAGGTGACAGAGGAGAGGCTGCCGGAGAGCCGCCGGTGCCGGTTACCCGTTTATACTGCCGATATCATAGAAATCCCCTGTCTGTCCGGTTTGTTTCATCCCGGTATTTATGTGACGGAGCAGGTACTTGCTGACCATAAGCTTTTAGGCTTTGTTCTCAGTCATGAAGGTATGCATTACAGACATCATGACAACTGGTGGGCTTTAGTCAGGACTTTTTGTCTTTGCCTGCATTGGTATAATCCATTGGTGTGGGCAGCGGTTTATCTGTCAGGCCGGGACGGGGAGCTGGCATGCGACGAAAAGGTACTGGAAGGGCTTGACGGAAGAGAACGCAACGAGTATGGAAGGGCCTTGCTGGCACTTAGTACGGGAGAGGCTTTTGGCATGGACAGATGGCGGATCTCCACCGCCATGGGCGGGGGCAAAAGGCAGCTTAAGGAACGGCTGAAAATGATCGTAAATACTCCGGAGAAAAGTACAGGGATGCAGTTGGTTTTGTCTGCGCTGGCGGTAGTGGTCTTAGTGATCACTTTTACAGGAAAAAATGACCAGGTGAGGGAAGTGCAGGCAGATCCTGTGACAGATGAAGAGCAGCAGGCGGAGCAACCCGCCGTTACTTTGGGCCATGGAGAGGAGGATGCAAAGGCGTCCCCGGCACCGGAGGATGGGCAGGATATTTTGCAGACAGTCCTTAAGCCGGGGCAGGGAAGCGAGGCCTATGATGAGGAGCAGCTGCCGGCCTACCAGAGGATCCTGAAGGGGGATGAGCCTTATCCCTCCGGGGAGCCCATCAGGGCAGACGATGTGCTGGCAGCAGATTTGAACTTCGACGGATGGAAGGATCTGTGTATCCGGGGGCGCAGCACAGATGGCCTTAATATCCCCTATTACTGTATGCTCTGGAATCCCCGGAAGCAAAAGTTCGAGTACAGCGTTACCCTGTGCAATGTAGAAACAGACCCGGAGGGGCAATGGATCATCAGCCAGGTTGCAGGAACAGCCGGGGAATCATTTGTTACCTATTGCCGTTACGATGAGGATAATATCCTGCACATGATAAGATATGTGGAGGATAACAAAAACGGGGAAGGGCCGGAGCATCTGGATCTGACCTATGTGGAGCAGGATGACATGTACACACTTTCCGCCATCGTAGATGAGGAACGCTTCAACGTGACAATGGTGGATATGGCCAGGCAGGCTCTTTGGGAGCTTTATCAGTGGACAGGGGAAAAGGTGGGAACGGCCTGTTTCCAGGTGTCGAATATGGGAAACATCGTCTTTTCCCGGACGCCGGAGGATATGGCCCATTCCAGAATATTTTTCAGCCGGTCCTTTGGTGTGGACACCCGATATAACATAAGCGGTTATGACAAGAGCATTTCTTCGATTGGCGTGGTGTCGGGACGAGACGTCTGGTTTTCGCCGGTGTTGTGGAGAGTCTTTCCGGAGGATATGGAAAACATGACGGATGAGGAAGTGATCCGCTGGTATTTTGAGCGGCTGCCCATAGGGGAGACAGAAGGAATAAAGACCATGGAGCAGCGTTATCCGGATATGGATGATACCTGGACCCTCCAGACGGAGTCGGGGCAATGGTACGAGGTGTTTTATAATAAGGAATTGCGGGAGATTTCTGACGTGGTCGGGCCTTATCCGGAATTGCCTCAGCATTAGATGCGTGGCCGGCTGGTTTGACAGGATTCCTTTTCAGAGACGATGACCTGATGAAAGCAGGGGACGGAGACAGATCCGTCCCCTGTTTTCATCAATAAGCCGGCTCGCGAAGCGTGACGGCGTTTGATTAACATAAGGGTGACTGGCAAAGCCTGTCACCCGTTGTTTTTTACAGACGGGTAACCTGTACCTCCTCGCTGTAGGTATGGGGCTCTTTGGTTACGGCCTTGTGTCCGAAGGCAATGGCGATCTTATATTCATAATTTTCAGGAAAATGCAGGGCATTTGAGAAATATTCCTGTTTTTCGCCCTTGATGGCATCGTCAATACAGCCGATGATCAGGTTTCCCAGTCCAAGTCCTTCCGCCGCAAGAGCCATATTTTCCACGGCGATGCCGGCGTCTAAGGAGCCCCATTTGTAGGTACTGTCGGCGCTGATGATGACTACCGTGGGAGCTTCATAGTAAAAATTGTGGGGCGGGTTTACGATTTCCCGCAGGCGGTTCTTTTCGTCCTCGAGCTCCTTTAAAAGGGAATTGTCGCCCTTTAATACGGTGAAATGGATCTCCTGGCGGTTGGCGGCGGTAGGCGCCTGCAGGCCGGACTGGATCAGGGTATTCAATTCCGCATCTGTCAGAGGCTCGGCTGTGTAGCCTCTGGTGGAACTGCGTTTTTGGATTGCTTCAATTATGTTGTTCATGGGTGTTTTCCTCCTGTTATGATTTGCTTTGCATGAAGAGAGCCCGCGAAGCGTGCCGCTCCTTGTTTAACATAAAGGCTGTTCGCAAAGCGTGCAGTACGTTGTTTTCCATAATAATTATATAACGGGGCGGGGGAATGGGCAAATATTTTGTTTGATAACCGTACTCTGCTGAAAAGGGCGAAATTTATTCTTTGATATTGAAATCGAACATAAGTTCTGATATAATGAATTTCGCAGAAGAAAAGATTATCAGACCGGGGAAGGAGAGGACAGGTATGGGCTCGTCAAAGGCAACGGCTTCCGATTTATCAGAGAACAATAAGACTGTACCCCAGAAGCAGCATGTTTATATCGCAATAGATCTGAAATCCTTCTACGCTTCCGTAGAGTGTGTGGAGCGGGGGTTGGATCCGCTTACCACTAACCTTGTGGTTGCGGATAAAAGCCGCACGGAAAAGACCATCTGCCTTGCGGTGTCACCTTCCCTGAAAGCCTATGGTATTTCTGGCAGGGCAAGGCTTTTTGAAGTGGTGCAGAAGATCAGGGAGGTGAATGCCCTGCGCAGACAAACTGTGCCGGGATATACCTTCGCAGGAGATTCCTGTGACAGCGAAGAGCTAAAGCATCAGCCGGAGCTTTCCGTTTCCTATATTACGGCAACTCCGAGAATGGCTCTATATATGGACTACAGCACCAGAATCTATCATATTTATTTGAAATATGTGGCACCGGAGGATATCCATGTTTATTCTATCGACGAGGTGTTTATGGATGTTACAGCCTATCTGGGAGCTTACCGGCTAAGTGCCCGGGAGCTGGCCCGGAAGATCATAGGAGAGGTTTTTGAAGAGACCAGAATTACGGCCACGGCAGGGATCGGTACTAATCTGTATCTTTGTAAGGTTGCCATGGATATTGTGGCGAAGCATGTGACCACGGATGAGGGCGAGGTGAGGATTGCAGAGCTGGATGAGATGACGTACCGCAGGCTTTTGTGGGACCATCGTCCTCTTACCGATTTCTGGCGGATTGGCAGAGGCTATGCCAGGAAGCTGGAAGAAAACGGGCTCTTTACTATGGGGGATGTGGCAAGGTGTTCTCTTGGGAAAAATAGAGATTATTATAATGAAGACCTCCTTTATAGGCTGTTTGGCATAAATGCCCAGCTTCTCATCGACCATGCATGGGGATGGGAGCCATGTACCATTGCAGATGTGAAGGCCTATAAGCCTGAGAGCAGCAGTGTGGGCTCCGGACAGGTACTGCATTGCCCCTACAGCTTTGAAAAGGCAAAGCTGATTGTGCGGGAGATGACGGATCTGTTGGTACTGGATCTGGTTGACAAAGGCCTGGTGACAGACCAGATGGTGCTGACCGTAGGTTACGACAGGGAAAGCCTTTCCGACCCGAAGATCAGAAAAAGCTATAAAGGGCCTGTCACTACAGACCCTTATGGCAGAAGGATTCCGAAGCATGCCCATGGAACCGCCAATCTTGGAAGGCCGACATCTTCCACGAAGGAAATTTTAGATGCCGTCACAGCACTTTATGAGCGGATTGTAGATTCCACGCTTTTCGTCAGACGGGTTTATGTCACTGCCAATCATGTGGCGGCAGAAGGTGAGGTCTCCGAGAGCGTTACTTTTGAACAGTTGGATCTCTTTACTGATTATGAAGCGTTGCAGAGGCAAAAGGAAGAGGAAGCGGCAGAACGGGAGAAGGAGAAAAGGGTGCAGAAGGCCATGCTGGACATCAAAAAGAAATATGGCAAAAATGCCATCCTGAAGGGCATGAATCTTGAGAAGGGAGCGATGACCTTAGAGAGGAACCGGCAGATTGGCGGACATAAGGCGTAACCGCATATGTCGCAAGGAGGGACTCATCGAAGATGTTGGATTTCTTATGATCGATCACGCATCAATGTGCTTCCTATCCTATACGAGGAGGTTGAATATGAAAAAAAGCAATACTCAGGACAAACACCGCTATGATGATATTATCCATCTTCCCCACCATGTATCCACCGTTCATGCGCCAATGCCGGTGGCTGAGAGAGCAGCGCAGTTTTCTCCTTTTGCCGCTCTTACAGGGTTTGAGGATGCCATCCGGGAAACCGGCCGTCTCACCGACAGCAGAGCGGAGCTGGAGGAGGATGCCAGAGTATTTCTGGATGAAAAACTGGAAAGGCTGCAGATGCTTCAGATGCCGGGCGGAGAGACGCCGGAGGTTGCGGTTACCTATTTTCAGCCGGATGAGAGGAAGGATGGAGGCGCTTATGTTACGGTTACAGGGCAGCTCAAAAGAGTGGATGTATGTGAGCGGATGCTGATTTTTAAGGGCGGGGAGAGGATTGGTATGGATAAGATTGTGGAGATAGAGGAGGTGTGACGGTAGGGAAAGTAAAATGCAGGCAGAGGAAGGTAACGAAATCAAAGAGTGTATTTTCTATGGACAAGAAGCTGTTAAAGATACTGTACCCGGCGATGATGGATATCAAAAAAATGGACAGGGCAGAACCAGAAAAGACGGCTCTACCTGCCCATTTGCAAGTGAATCATTACAAATTTGAAAATCCTGCGCATTTTTTTTCGAAACCGAAAGAATTTAGCAGAGAATTGTTTTGCGCACTTATATCTCGTTTAATATACCAATCACTGTTTCAAGCTCCGCAGGCCTTATCTTATCGGGGAATTTTCCTGTTAGAACGCAGTCTGTAAAATAGTGTATTTCATTGGCGTAAGCATTTGTCCTTGGCAGATTGAGAGAACCTGATCCGCCAACTTCTCCCAATGATAGATCAAGTATCGTGTTGTCATTTTGATAGGCAATGCATTTGCCGTCAACATAGGTGATAAGAGCCTCTTCAAATTGAAAACGGAAACCTGCGTTGAATGGCATCGGAGCAGCATACCAGGCGGCTTCGGCAGTAATAAAAAAATCCTCGTAATTGTATATTGCACTGATATAGTCCTGTTCGGGTCTTTTTGAACGGTGGCTTTGCATACTTATAGGTTGACCGAACGCATATATCATAAAATCCAGGTCATGTACGTGCAGGTCGTAAGGAACAAGGCCGCTGCGGAGAGGATCTTTCATCCAGTTATCCCAGCTCCATTTCGGACACGTTCCAAGACGGTTCATATAGCCTGATAGAAGCATTCCATATTTTCCCGTATCGTAAATTTCTTTTATTAATTCATATTCAGGCCAGAACCGCAGTACCTGAGCAACCATAAATTTAACGTTCATCTTCTGTGCAACTGAATAAACACGATCCACATCTTCTTTCTTTAAAGAAACGGGCTTCTCGCATATTACATGTATACCCTTTTCCATAGCGTTGACAGCAAAATCCGCGTGCAAATAAGTAGGCAGGCAGATGTCCAAAATATCAATATCCTCTTTTTCCAACATTTCATTGAAGTCTGTATATCTGTGTTTTTCGGGATAACGCTCCATACGCTCAGTACGAATATCACATATTGCTGATAACTCCACGTTCTCCATAGCTTCCCATACAGGGATATGCTCGCCGCTTATACCGCCGACGCCTACCAAACCAATCTTTAACATTTTTTATCCTTTCCGGCATTTTTATTTGCCATAAATTTCATCAATAATTTTTTGAAGGTACTCTCTTGATTCCAGTATATCGGCTATCTGTTGGCCACCCTTTATCTCACGTTCTATCGTCACATGCGAATTGTAGCCCAGTTCGTGCAGCTTTTTGAATACCCCCCTAAAATCCACCTTGCCGTCACCAATGCAGGTTTCACAGCCCAGATCATGGCCGTTGACAGGGTAACAGCCGTCCTTGGCATGAAGGTTTCTGACATATTTCCCAAACACATCAAGCGCGTCTACAGGATTTGCCTTGCCATAAAGGATAAGGTTTGCAGTATCTAAATTGATACCGAGATTATCGCAGCCTACAGTTTCAAAGCATCGCAGCATAGTTACAGGGGTCTCCTGACCTGTTTCAAACAGCAGATACTGACCGTTTGTCTTTAAATGCTGTGCCACCTGCTTTACTGCAACACAAAAGCTGCTGAAATTGGGGTCGTACGGATTTTCGGGAATAAAGCCCATATGAGTTATTACATCGACGACCCCGAGCTTCAGGGCAAAGTCAGCGCCATCGCAGAGATTTTTTATTCGCACGGTGCGGTAACAAGGCGGTACAAGCCCCAAAGTTAGCTGTCCCGTATAAAAGTTCCACTCACAGGGACCCTCCCAGCCACACCAGAATGCTGAAACAGTAATACCATATTTTTCAAACAGCAGTTTTAATGTAGTTGCGTTTTCATCTGTCCATGCATTGGGATTCCAAGATATAAGTTGACAAGAAAAGAAATGGTTTTCGCGTAGAACTGCCAGTTTTTCATCCATTCCATCCATTGAGGAAAAGGAAACGCAAGTTCCTATTTTCATTAAAAATACCTCCCTATATAAGTTTTATTGATAATATATTAAAACAAAAATGTTGGCGTGAAATAGAAAAATTAAACTCTTCATTGTAGAATATTTACGTTTTGCAAAAGATAATATTTTACAAAAGGAAAGCAAAATAATATAACTGTATAATAATTAAGATATGGTACAATAAATTCATAAAAATACAGTCCTTTCAGTCCTGTAAGTGAGGAGGAACACAAGTTAATGAAAAAAATCAGAGCGGCTGTTATCGGTTGTGGAAATATTTCGGTAATGCATCTGGATTCTGTCAATGCGCTGGACGAAGTACGGCTTGTGGGAGTTTGTGACATCAAGAAAGACAAAGTGCAGGCTGTGGCAGAAAGCTATAGCACATCAGCGTATACGGATTACAGGGAAATGTTTAAAAAGGAAAAGCCTGACGCAGTGCACCTTTGTCTGCCGCACTATCTTCATACGGCCGTCGCCTGTGATGCATTTCGTGCAGGTATACACGTGCTGAGTGAAAAGCCAATGAGCATACGTTATGATGAGGCTGTGGAAGCGGTGGAACTGGCGGAACAGCTCGGTGTACTGTACGGAGTTATTTTCCAGTGCCGGTATAATACGCCTTCCATGCTGGTAAAAGAAAGAATAACCGACGGCAGGCTGGGAGCTGTCAGGTGCGGCAGAAGTGTGCTGACATGGTGCCGTTCCGATAATTACTACAGCAGCTCCGATTGGAAAGGCACATGGGACAAGGAGGGCGGCGGTGTTATCATCGATCAGGCAATACACTCCCTCGACCTTGCCAATTGGTTTATTGACAGTACGCCCGTAAAGGTGCAGTCTTCTCTGCATAACAGAAAACATAAGATAATGACAGTGGAAGATAGCGCGGAGGGTCTGATAGAATACGAAAACGGGTGTATCTTCGGGTTTTATGCCATGAACAATTATTCGGTGGACGAGCCTATCGAGATACGTCTTGTTTGTGAAAACGGAACTGTGCGGCTTTCCTATGATGAGGCTGTGATAAATTATAACGACGGCACGGTTGAAACGGTAACTAACAGCCCTCAGAAAATTGTATCATACAGTGGTGGAAAGTCCTACTGGGGAACACAACACGCTGTGCAGATAAATCAATTCTATCAGGCTGTAGCAGGACTTGAGCCGCTTCAGATCAGCGGCAGAGAAGCCTTGAAAATACAAAAAATCATCTGTGATATCTACAATAATAACGATGTGAGGGATAGGTATGTTGGATGCGTATAAAGAATTGGTACCTATAGTGTACGGCGAAAGCTCTATCAAGCATTTATATGAGAATACAGACAGAGCAGACAGAATTTGCTTTGGTATGCACTGGCATGACAGAATGGAAATAAATCTGGTGATATCAGGCAGCATGATGCTCCGTTCGGACGATGGGCATTATGAAATAATGCCCGGACAGGTGGCTGTAAGCGCTCCCCGCAAAATGCACGGCGGATTTTCAGGGAGCAGAGGCGTAGAATATCATACTATCATGTTTGATGTGGAAAAATTCTGCAATTCAACGCCTGCGTCCGGCAAATATCTTACGCCGATATTAAAAGGTGAGATTATTTTTCCGAGAGTTATTGAAGACATAAATTTAAAAAATACATTTAGCCAGCTTATACAAATTGTAGAAGACCGCACGGCATATCACCCACTTCAGGCTGAGGGCAAGGTTTATGAGATACTGGGGATATTAAGTGGTTGCGGCACCATACCGACGAAGGATGCTGTCAAGATGGATAAAAAATTTTATGCGATTATAAAGTATGTTAACGATCATTTTTCAGAAAAGATAACCTCAAAGGATATAAGTCTTAAATTTGGTTACAACGAGACATATTTTTGCAGAAGATTTAAGGAGGTAACAGGGCTCACCTTTACAAAATATGTCCAGGCACTGCGAATGGAAATGGCAATAAAGTTACTGAAAGCAGGAAAGGAAGAGATACGCTATATTGCATGGAAATGCGGCTATAGGGACGTAAGCTACTTTTCAAATTGTTTTAAGTACCATTTTGGTTTCCGTCCATCAGAGATTTACGGAATGGAGGGCTGAAATATCAATAAAAAATACAAGGGGATTCGGTGATATGAGAGAATATCTAATAAATTTTTTTGAGGAATTTGAGTACGAAGATAAGGACGCACAGCAGTTGCTGCGTGCATATGATAAAATAACCGCAAACAAGGCGGCAAATAAGCTTCTAAGCGATGTTCTATCAGCATATGAAGTGAATATTGCAATGGATTATCAAGTAGAAGTATTTAATAGGACGAAAGGCATTTCTGAAATAACAAGGGTACATGATTATGCAGTGGAGCTACTCGTATTTATATGTATGACAAGACATCTGAAAGCGGTTTATTCAGAAAGGGGTTTGGATATGCGGATATACAGGAACAGTGTCCTTGACCTTAAGTGGAAACTTGAGGAGTGCAAGGCGGTCAAGGGCATTTGTGGTTCCTTTGTTTCCACATGGTTCTGCGGATTTTTTGACCTGACCAGATTTGCATTTGAAAGGCTGCAGTTTGAGATAATTACCATATGGCAGGATTACAAAAAAAACGGTATAGTGCTTGAGCGGGACAAGAGTAGAGTTATCAACGTCCACATTCCCAGAACAGGCACGCCTTTGGATAAGGAAAGCTGCGACAAGGCATATGCACAGGCAAGAGATTTTTTTAAGGAGCAGGTAGGGGAAAATTGTCCATTCGTTTGCTATTCGTGGCTTTTGTATCCCGAAAACAAAGATATTTTACCAACTAATACAAATACATATCGATTTATGTCCGAATATGACATTATCAGCTGGGAGGTCAACAATGGAGATGATCTGTGGAGATTGTTCGATACTGAGGAAAAGAATCCAGACAGACTTCCTGCCAACAGTACTATGCGACGCTGCTATATTAAACATCTGAAGAACGGAGGCAGAGTTGGCTGTGGTTTTGGCGTTAAGCTTTGATGCACAGACACAAGTGGTACGCAGAGATCGTGGAGGCGGTGGTTTAGCCTGACAGCAGGGAAGCCCCCGCCTGCGATTCCCTTCTTATGATGGTTGGTAATTGTTCCGTGCCTTCACAGTTACGATGATTGTTCTACTAACTGCAATTCATACAATCTCTTATAAAGCCCTTTCTGTGCCAACAGCTCCTGGTGGGAGCCTGATTCATGGATCTGCCCCTTATGCATGACGATGATCTTATCCGCGTGCTGTATGGTGGAGAGACGGTGGGCCACCATGATGGTGGTGCGGTCCTTCATCAGGTTTTCCAGTGCATGGGTGATCAGGGCTTCTGTTTCCGTATCAATATTTGCGGTGGCCTCATCCAGCACCAGGATAGAAGGCTTGTAGGCCAGGGTCCTGGCAAAGGAGAGAAGCTGGCGCTGACCGGCAGAGAGGGTACTGCCCCGTTCCGTGACAGGGGCGTCGTAGCCGCCGGGCAGCTTTTCGATAAAGGTATCCGCGTGGACTGTCTGAGCGGCATGGCGGATCTCCTCATCGGTGATGGAGGCGTTCCCCAGGGAAATATTGCTTTTGATATCTCCTGTAAAGAGAAATACATCCTGCTGTACCTGACCGATGGCTCTGCGCAGCACATCGGTGTCAATCTCCCGGATATTGACACCGTCAATGAGGATCTCCCCCTTCTGGATGTCATAATAACGCCCGATCAGATTCAGGATAGAGGTTTTTCCTGCGCCGGTAGCGCCCACAAAGGCTACCTTTTCTCCGGGCCGGATCAGGAAGCTGACGTCTTTTAATATGTAATCCTCCTTCTCATAGGCAAACCATACATGGCGGAACTCGATCTGCCCCCGGATCTGCACGGTAACCGGGTGGTCAGAGTTTGTGACCTCGGGCTTTTCATCCAGGATGGAGAAGACCTTCTGGGCGGAAGCCAGGGAGGACTGGAGCGTACCGAACTGCTCTGCCAGCTCCTGGATCGGTTCAAAAAAGCTTCCGATATAGGTGATAAAGATAAACAGTGTTCCCAGAGAGAGGGTGCCGTTTAATACAGAGGAGCTTCCTGCTCCGATCACCAGCACCATGGCAAGGATGGAAACCAGATAAATGGAGGGACGGAAAATGGCGAAGGTCATGACCTCACGCCAGTTGGCCTTGAAAAGCTCCTGGGATTTTTGGGAAAAGGCCTCATATTTTTCCTGTTCCCGGGCGAAGATCTGGATCAGCCGCATGCCGGAGATATGCTCGGACAAAAAGGTATTGATCTCGGTGATCTTGTTCCGGGTAAGCTGGTAGGCTTTGCGGGAAAGATAACGGAACACGAAGGTCAGAACCGTCACCACCGGCAGCAGGGCGAAGGACACCAGAGCCATGGTCACATTGATGGAGAGCATGACTACCGCATAGCCGATGATCTTTACCACATTTTTAAAGAGCCTCACCAGAATAGAGGAAAAAAGCTCGTTTACCGCTTCTGTGTCGTTGGAGACCCTGGTTACCAGCTTGCCCACCGGAGTCGTGTTAAAAAAGCTTAAGGAAAGGCTGTGGATATGGCCGAACACCTCTTTTCTCATATCGAAAATGATGTTCTGTCCCATTTTCTGCAGCATCCAGGTATCTAATGCATTCAGGGCAAATCCCAGAAGGAGCATGCACAGATAGAAAAGGGCAGCAGTGAGGATGCCTCTAAAATCATAACGGCGCAGCGATGCCAGGTCTTCCTTTTCCAGCCGGGCAGCGCCCCGATCCACATAACCGGAGAGGATTTCGGGGGAGGCGTTTGCCAGCAGGGCGCACTCTTCGGCATTTAGATCCTCTGCCATGTAATACCGGTCCTGCCAGAGAAAGATCTGATAAAAGCGTTCGGGCGAATCCGCCTCAAATTCCCGTGTGAGCCACAGATCCCTGTAAGGTACAGCACCGGGACTTCCCGCAGCTGTCACTGTGTAGGGATGATAGTATCCGTTAATATAGTTGTCGATGGCATTGCCGATGATGATGGGGCGGTAAAGCTCCACCACGATGATAAAGAGCACCAGTAAGGTGGCAATGGTCATCACTTTTTTGTGAGGTTTCAGATAGGCGAGCAGTCGTTTCATGAGCGGTTACCTCCTTCGGCAACGTTGTTTTTGGGCGAAGGTGTGTTATCTCCCGGAGGATTTGTATCATTTTCCGGAAAATCGGTGTGGAGAGCCGCCCGTTTTTCGCCAATGGCGGCTTCTAACTGTTGTTTTTCAAACATACTTTTATAGATGCCGTTTAACGCCATCAGGGAATCGTGGTTTCCAACTTCCTTTGCCTCGCCGTTCTCCAGGACCATGATGATATCTGCATTCTGAATGGTGGAAATACGGTGGGCGATCAAAATAGTGGTCTTTCCTCGGCGGTTTTCCTTCAGGTTCTTTAAGATCTGCTCTTCGGTGTCGGTGTCCACGGCGGAGAGAGCGTCATCCAGGATCAGGATGGGAGCATCCTTGATCAGGGCCCGGGCAATGGAGCTGCGCTGTTTTTGTCCGCCGGAGAGAGTTACGCCTCTCTCACCTACCATGGTTTCATAGCCGTCCGGGAAGGAGATGATGTTCTCGTGGATGCAGGAGGCTCTGGCGGCCTGGACGATGGCATCCATATCTGACTCCTGGGCACCGAAGGAAATGTTGGACTTCAGGGTGTCCGAAAACAGGAAATTATCCTGAGGCACATAGGCAATATGCTCCCGCAGATCCTTCAGGGGAATGGTATTGATATCCCGTCCATCGATGAGGATCATGCCCGGTTTGGTGTTGTACAGATGCAGCAGCAGATTGACCATGGTAGATTTTCCGTTACCGGTGCGTCCGATGATGGCAAGGGTGGTTCCGGCCTTTATTTCCAGGCTGATATCCTTCAGAGTAGGCTCGCTGTGTCCTCTGTGGATAAAGGTTAAATGGGAGAGTGTGATATCCCCTTTGATATCAGAGGGGGAAACAGCCTTTTCGGTATCCCGGACCGCAGGCTTTTCTTCGAAGACCTCCTGGACCCGGCGGATGGAGGCGCTACCCTGGGAAAACATATTGATGGAATCCCCGCAGGCCAGCATAGGCCATACCAGCATATTGATATATTGGTTAAAGGCTACGAAACGTCCTAAGGTGATCTCGCCGATCAGAGCAAGGTAACCGCCGTAGATCAGGGTGATCAGGCTGCTGCAGCCGATGATCACATCAAGGAGAGGCATGACAATAGACTGCAGCCGCACGACATTTAAGTTTTTGTCCATGGTGTTCTGGTTGGCCTTTAAGAAACCGTACATCTGAGCACGCTCCTGCACGAAGGCTTTGATCACCCGCACGCCCGAAAAGCTCTCCTGTACATAATCGGTAAGGTCGGAAACTGCCTCCTGACGCTCTTTATATTTTGGATGCATGACCTTTCCGTAATAAATCTCTCCGACACAGATAAAGATCATGGGGATCAGGGCCAGGAGCGTTAAACGGATATTGACGTAGAACATCATCTGCACGATCACCATGACAGTCATTACAGTGGCATCAAAGACACTGATCACGGCAGGACCGATGGCCATGCGGATCATATTCAGGTCACTGGTAAAGCGTGTCATCAGATCCCCTGTTTTGTGTTCATTATAATATTCCACATCCAGTGTTTCCAGATGGGCGAACATATCGTCCCTTAAATTCCGCTCAATCCGCCTGGAAGCGCCGAAAAGGAAGAAGCGCCAGAAAAAGCGGCCCAGAGCCAGGGCAGACCCCAACAGGAAGAGGGTGAGCAAGAGCCTTTTGACCCCTGCCATATCCAGGGCGGAGGCCGTAAGACCATCGGTAATGGCGCCGGTCACCTTGGGGATAAAGATGTTAAAAAAGTCCACAAAAAAAAGAGTGATGATACCGGCGATGTACCGGAATTTATAACGCCGTATGTACTGCCATATAAATTGGAAAGAGTTCATATGAAATTTCTGCTCCTTTCAAAAACAACGGATAACATGCTCCGCGAGTTATCCTTATGTTAATAAAAACGCGAATACTAAAAGCTTATCATATCTTGGAGGGAAATACCAGTTTGTAGTTGGGTTAAGTTGAAATTTATGCCGGCCTGGAGTACTATTATTAACATAAGGATGGCTGGCGGAGCCTGACATCCGTTGTTGACATAAGGATGGCTGGCGGAGCCTGTCATCCGTTGTTAGGGAAGCTGTAATGTGAGGCATATCTGCAATAGTCCGTCCGGGACTGCTGCAGAGTTTTGAAAGGAGCAGTGGGAATGGTATTTAAAGTACAAAATCCGGATTATGAATTAAGCCCTTATACGGGGATGACAAGGAAGCACTGGTTGGAGGCCGGCCGCTATCTGCTGGAGGGGATCTTCGGCAATCTTGGCGGTATCGAGGACCCCATTGTGATGCCAAGGAAGGAGACAAAGGTAACCTATCCTCACCTGACTGCGCCGAAGGAGCAGCAGGAGGCAGAAAGAAAGGCGGAAATATTTGAGGGACTTACCCGTTCCTTTTTTATTGCATCTGTGATGATAAGGAATGAGCCGGAGATTGAGATCTGCGGGATACGGCTCAGAGATTATTATAAAAAGCATATCTTAAGAGCCTGCACCAGAGGGGATGCGGTATATGTGGGAAGCTATGAGGATATGCAGGAGCTCAGAGGGAGAGAGAATCCTTTTCAGACCTTTCAGCAGACGGTGGAGACCAGCGCGCTGGTGATCGGCCTGCAGGCCTGCCGGGACCAGATCTGGGCAAGCTATACAAAGGAAGAAAAGGATCGCATTGCCTCACTTTTGTCCGGCTTCGGACACGGGAATACGGTTCCTCAGAACTGGCGCTTTTTTAATATGCTGGATCTTGCTTTTCTGTATAGGGAAGGGTATGACATTGACAAAGAGATCATGACGGATCATGCCCAGGCGCTGCTCAACTACACGGTAGGTGACGGCTGGTACCGGGACGGCCAAAGCTTTGACTACTATTCCTGCTGGGCTTTTAATATTTACGCACCGATCTGGAACAGCTGGTACGGATATGAAAATGAGCCTTATCTGGCCAGACGGTTTGAGGAGTGCTCCAACCAGCTGATGGAAAGCTATCCGGACTTTTTTGACCGGGACGGCTTCACCAATATGTGGGGCAGAAGCTGCATTTACCGGAACGGAGCCACAGGCCCTTTATCAGCCAATTACTTTCTGCAGAATCCGGCCGGTGATCCGGGCAGGGCAAGAAGGATCGCATCAGGCTCTCTTCTTCAGTTTTTGCAAAGAGACGATTTCCTTTATAAAGGGGTTCCCACCCTTGGCTTTTACGACCAGTTCACGCCGCTGGTACAGGGATATTCCTGTGCGGAGTCTCCCTTGTGGCTGGGAAAAGCGTTTTTGTGTCTGGAGTTGCCTCCGGAGCATCCTTTCTGGACAGCAAAGGAAAATAACGGCACGTGGGAACAGCTGGGAGCCGGAGAAGTGAAAGAGACAGCTCTGCGCGGGCCGGCGCTTTGCTATACCAATCACGAGGCTAACGGAGAAACGATCCTGCGTACCGGTAAGGTTTATAAAGAAGCAAAGGATATCCACGGCATGTGGAATTACAGTAAGCTGAATTATAATACGAAGTATCCATGGGAAGCCACACCTGCTGCAAAGTCCGGTGGGGCAGAGTCGGCGCAGCAGAGTGGGCAGACCGTAGTATCCGCACAAAACAGGACGTTCTGCGAGTCCCAGCAGTATCTCTTATTTGAACAGGAGTCGGAGAAGCCATCCCGTGGAAATATCACTATATGGTGCGGGGAGAAGGAAGGTGTGCTTTACCGCAGGCAGTTCTTTGACGGTAATCTTGAGACAGAACAGCATTGGATCCAGGCCATCAATCTGGCAGATTTCCCGGTAGAGCGGGGGATCATGCGGGTAGATAAGCTGCGTCTGATCAGGAGGCCGGTGACCATGACCCTTGGCTCCTATGGTTTTCCGGACAATCCGGGGCCGGATGGCAGCGGTACAAGGATCATCAGAAAGGAAGAAGCTCTTCCGGATGGCAGCCTGGCACAGGCAGTGATCCTGATCGGCCGCGATCATACGGGCCTGGCAAGGCAGATGGCTATGACCTGTTATCGGGGATGGGAAGGGATGGAGTTGATCCGCAGCACCGGAACGAATCCGGATTCGGCGGATTCCATTGTGATCTGCGCCTCCATGAGGAGCCGTAAACAATATGGCAGTGCAGAGCCTTACCTTTTGATCTCACAGGTGATCACGGCAGAGCTGCCGGAGGGAGAAGGTGCGGAATGCGTCTTTTCAGAGGAAGAGCTGTTCCCCATCAGGGAGATCATTTATGAGGATACGTGTAAAACAGGGGCCTACGGCACCACGGTCATCTGTCTGAAAAACGGGCAGACCAAAAAGGTGAACTTTGAGGGGATAGAGGCTGCCTTTTAAGAGGGCAGGAAAAAATGCATAGGGATTTGAGGTCTGGCCAGGCGCCTGACAGAGGAGGGTGTGAGACCGTACAGACCTTTAAATGCCCGGTTAAAGAGCTTTTGATTGGTGAATCCGTTGTTCTCCATGATTTCTCCAATGGGGGCATCCGTATTTAGCAGATCCTGATATACATGGGAAAGGCGTACTTCGCCCAGGTAGTTTAAAAAGGACATGCCCATATTCTTTTTGAAGAAGCGGCAGAAGTACTCCTTTCCCAACCCTAAATGCCCGGCGGCATCGCCGAGAGAGACAGGTTCTCTGAAATGCTGTTCCGTGTAGGTGATGATGGAGCGGATCCGGTCCATGGTCAGCTTATCCATACTGGAGGACATAGATGTCCCTGCTGTAGAGAACTCCCGAAGCAGACGGGCAAGGATCTGCAGCACAAGTCCTTCCGCTTCTAAGGAGTAGACGGGCGTATCCATAATATAAAGCCGTGTCAGTTGCTCCACCAGCTCGCAGATCTGCCGATATGCGGGAAATTGCTCATCCGCTATGGTATCGGGAGTGCAGCAGATCTGATGCAGCTCGATATCGGGGAGATAGCTCTCAAGCAGCTTTTTGGACAGATGGATGTTGAGAAACATGGAGGTTTTATCATGGGCATAGGTACTGTGGACCCGGGAGGATTCGATGACCGCCAGGTTCTTTTTGTTCAGCAGATGAAGACTTCCGTCGATCCGCAGATCGATCTCACCGTTTAAGGGATAAAGGATCTCCAGCTCCTCATGCCAGTGCAGGGGATGGTAGCCTCCGGGAGTGGTGATAAAGCGGATGCGGATTCCCATGGGACTGGCAGATTGTACGGCTTTGTAATAGGGCTGCTCCATAAGGGACTCCTTTCTTGTCAATAAAGTGCTTCACAAATTGTGCTATGGGGCGTTTTTGTAGGGATAATCATATAATACAGAGGTTCAAAAGTCAATATCGACTTAAATCAAGTCAAGGGCGGTACTTTTTTGAACAGGGATTTTCGGATAGAATGATACTCGTAACAAGGAAATATATGGGAACAACAGACAATGAGAAAAGGAGATGTTTATTATGAGTATCGTTGTATTAAAGAGAAACATAGCAAAATATTTTGAGAAGCATGGAGCAGAGATCATGTGCTCTCTGGCAATGATGGATGATAATTCCAATGCCTATGAGAATTACCTTCTGCTGAAAAAGTAAGGATACATCAAAAAGCGGCGGACTCTTCGGAGTCCGCCGTTTTTGTCAGGGAATGTGGAGCAGCTTTTTCTTACGATGAGGACGGATCCACAATCTGCAGTTTTTTACGGTTATGCAAGTGATGCGTCTGATTGATACGCCTGGGCCTGCAGCTCCCACATCTTACAGTATTCCCCTCTTAGCTTAAGAAGCTCATGATGTGTCCCCTGTTCCACAATGCGTCCCTTTTTCATCATATAAATACAGTCGGCATCCCGGGCGGCGGCAAGGCGGTGGGAGATAAATATCACGGTCTTGTCCTGTGCGATCCGGCGAAGCTCCTGGTTAAGCTGATATTCCGAGGCGGGATCTAAGGCGCTGGAGGGCTCGTCCATGATGATCAGATCATGGTTCCGGTAAAGGGTTCTGGCGATGGCTGCCTTCTGGCTTTCCCCTCCGGAAAGATTGACCCCGTCCTTTTCAAACTCTGTGGTAAGAGGCGTTTCAATCTGGTATTTCAGCTTACGCTCCGAGAGATCAAATCCGGCCCTGGAAAGGGCTTTCTCCACCTCGAAGGTTTCTCTTTTGTCCATCGTACACAAGTCCATCACCACATTTTCCCGAAGGGAGGCGGCGTAGAGCTTAAAGTCCTGGAATACCGCCCCGATCTGTTCCCGGTAGTCAGAGAGCTTGAGGGTGCGTATGTCTTCCCCATTTAGAAGGATAGCTCCACCTGAAGGATCATAGAGCCGCATCAGGAGCTTGACCAGAGTGGTTTTGCCGGCGCCGTTGTAGCCTACCAGGGCGATCTTCTGGCCTTTTTTGATCTCCAGATTGATATCGTGGAGGATTTCCGTTTTATCCTGATAAGAAAAATACACATGGGAAAGAGCGAGGGTTTCAAAGCCTCCTGTCACCTCTTTTCCACCGTTTGTGATCTTAGGCTCATAGGCCAGGAACCGGCGGATCTTTTCGATAAAGGCTCCGTTGTAGGCAAAGCCCGGGAAATGCTCCACCAGCTCGCTGGAGCGGCCGATCATCCGGCGGACGGCGGCCAGAAGAACCACAAGGGCGCTTAAGGAGATGCTCTGCTTCACCATGGCCTGATAGAGCAGATAGGGAAGGTAGAGGGCGTAGAGCATAAGGTGTTTGGAAATGTACGTGCGCAGCAGGCCCAAAACCCATAGCCGGATGCCGTATTTTCGGTTAATGATATTCAGCTTTTCATTGTTTGTATCGAAATCTGCAAGCAGCCTCTCCTTCATTTCCGGATGAAGCCGAAGCTCCTTGGCATAGTCGTGAAGATAAAAAACTCTGCGCTGGTAATCCCGCTCCCGTTCTGTGGGAAGCTTTTCAAGCTTCATCTTCTCCTGCAGGCGGTAATAAGCCCTGGTGGAGAAAAGGCTGATCGTGCAGCCGGTCATGGCAAGCAAAAGCCCGGCTTTATCCATGGCAAGCAGATAGGAAAAGTATAAAACGGCAGTAGTAAGGTCAGAGAGAAAGCCCCTGCCCTCATCCATAAACCGTTCGATACACTGGTCTGCCTGGGTAGTGGAGAGCACAAACTCATTATAGAATTCCGGATCATCATAGCAGGATAAGTCCATGGTCCGGGCTTTTTGGTAAATCTCTCTGCGAAGCTTAAAGCTAAGGACGGGCTTGATGCGGTCAAAGGACCAGTGAAAATAGACACTGTCCACAAGCTGGTGTACCGCATACAGAGCAAAGACCCCCAGCGTAAGGAGAGCCACCCGGGAAAAGGGCGCCCCGTTCTCCGCGGCATTCAGGTTATAGCCGATCCAGATCGTATATTCAAAAAATACAAAAACGCTCTGTTCCACAGCGGCAAACATATTAAAAAAGAGCAGCTTAGGAGAGGTTCTGATGCAGAAGCCGAGCAGCCATAGCTGCTGGGAAAGCTGTTTTTTCATAAGGCCGGTTCTCCTTTCATCAGTCTGTCGATTTTATATTGCTCTGCCTGCATCCGGTAAAGAGCGGCGTATTCCCCGTCCGCTTCCATAAGAGCGGCATGGGTTCCCTGCTCCGTGATCCGTCCGTTTTTAAGGACAATGATCTTTTCCATATCCTGCACGGAGGAAAGCCTGTGGGAGATCAGCAGAAGGATCCGCCCCGAATCGTCCTGAGGCGTGTGGCAGCGCCTGGTCAATAAGCCGGCTCGCGAAGCGTGGCAACGTTTGATGTTTTCCATCAATTCATGCTCTGCAATAGGATCCAGGGCGCTGGAGGGCTCGTCAAAGATCTGTACGGGAGCATCCTTTGCAAAGGCTCTTGCGGACACCAGCTTCTGTGTCTGGCCGCCGGAGAGGATGACGCCCTCCGGGTCAAATTCCCGGGTCAGGATCTGGTCCATGCCGTTTGCGGAAGCTTTGATGACAGAATCAATCCCGGCCATGGAAAGGGCCTTCCAGAGCTCCGTCCCCGTTTGGGGGTTATCTTGTCCCATGAGCAGGTTCTCTCTGACGCTGCGGGCGAAGATCTTTCCGTCCTGAAAGGCTGTGGCGAAAAGGCTCCGGTAGGCCTTCAGGTTATAATCCCTGATGTTAACGCCGTTTAGGAGGATTTCTCCCTCTGTGGGGTCGTAGAGACGGAGCAGGAGCTTGATCAGCGTGGATTTTCCGGCGCCATTGTAACCTACCAGGGCACAGGCCTCTCCCTCCTTTAAGGTAAAGCTGATGTTTTTCAGCGTCATCCTTTCCGGCTGGTAGGCAAAGCTTACATTGCGGAATTCTATGCTGCGCACCTCCTTTTCTGGCATGACGCCCTCCCAGTCTTCGGGAATAGTGGGCTCATAGGAGAGGAAATCCTTCAGATTCTGGATAAACAGACTGTTTTTCATGCTCTCCAGCAGGGCTTTTGTGTAACCGATCAGGATCCATGACACAGAGGTCATTAAGGTGGTGAGGACTGCAAAGTCAGATAATGGCATGGCGTGAGATACCAGAGTCCGGTAGGCTCCGTAAAAGATCACGCCCTCAAAGATCACCACAAAGGTAAAATAAAGATATCCCCATCCCAGCAGGATATTTTTGGCCATGTATTTATCCATAGTTCCGGTGACACCGGCCTCGGCGTCCTTTTGCTTTTTTTCCATCACATGAAAAATATTGGTCATGCGAAGCTCTTTGGCATAGTCGGACAGATGGATGACCCGGTTCACATAATCGGCGATCCGGCGAAAAACCATGGACTCCTCATAGATCCGGTAGGCAAGCTTGTTCAGGGCACGGGCAAAGACAAAATTCCCGATAATGGGACCTGCCACAAAAAGCAGCACCCATCGGTCAATGCGGATCAGCATCATCCAGGAGATTGCCACTGCCGCAGTTCCGATGAGGATACTCCAGATATTATCGATGGTCCGGATCAGCCTTTCGTTGCTGTCCGCCATGGCAAGCATATATTTATTATAAAAATCGCTGTTTTCAAAGCAGGCCAGATCGTCATTCCCGGCTTTTTCATATAAGGTGCGATAAAGTCCCTGATAAACCTTCACGTCAGTGACTGGCACCAGAAGATTCTGATACCACCCGTTAAAGAGAAATATGAGCAAAAACAGTGCCGCAGTAAGCCCGATAAAGGTAAAAATCTCTTTCAGACTTCCTCCTGTTTCGATCAGGGAGAGTACCTTTTTCATAAAAAAGCCCGAAAAAAACAGATATTCAAAGTGATCCAGACCGAAATAGACGCCGCAGCATAACACCCGCTCCGGGCAGATGCGCCAGGCAAATCCCATAATGTACAGGTTGTTTCGGATGGTCCGTCCGGCAGCTCCGGATTTTTTGGGTATCTTTTTCATTGAAATCCTCCTTGGCAATTGTATGTTTATGAGGGATTTTGTATCAACATATATATTATATTGTGACGGAGGGATAAAATCCAATCTGTCCTTCAATTCCTGCTTTTTGTCTCTGAAAAAAGATTGTGGCAATAGGGGATACTGTTTATAATTAAGGAAAGAGTAACATTGACGGGAGAGGCTATGATCAGAGTAGGTCTGTGTGATGATGAACCGGCTTTGCTGGAAAAATTAAATAACTTTGTGACAGACTGCTACGGGTCAAATCAGATTTTTGCCAGGGTATCCGCCTTTGAGAAGGCAAGGTCACTGCTTTATGAGATTGAGGACGGTGCGCAGTTTGACCTTTTGCTGCTGGATATAGAAATGCCCGGGATGGGCGGAATGGAGCTTGCAGACCGGGCCAGGAGATTGCTGCCGGAGGTGCTGATCATTTTCATCACTTCCCACATGGAATATGTGCTGGATGCCTATGAACTGTCGGTATTTCGTTATGTCCCCAAGGCGGATTTGGGCGGGCGGCTTTCCCATGCGTTGCTGGATGCGGCAGCTATGGTGGAGGTACAGCAGCGGGGAAGCTATATTATCCAGAATCAGAACCGCCTGGAGAGGATTCCGCTGCAGAACCTTCTTTATATTATCCATGAAGGAAAAAATGCCCTGCTGATCACGGACCTCCCCGGAGGCGAGGCTTATCCGGAGGAGAAGCGTTTTTTGGGGAAGGAAGGCAGTTCCGGAAAGGAAGGGCGATCCGGGAAGGGAGCTTCTGGCCTTCCGGATCCCAAAGAAAAGACCTGCTACCGGGTGCGGAAGACTCTTGGGCAGGTATACGCAGAGCTGGATGAAAAGGAGTTTCTTTTTATCGACAGAGGCTGCATTGTGAACCTGTCCCGGATCATGAGTGTCAGGGAGGACTGCTGTATCTTAAAGGACGGCACCCGGCTTGCCGTAAGCCAGGCCCGTCTGCCGGGGCTGAAGGAAAGGCTTTTGAAATTCTGGAAACAGCATATCTGAGAAATGGCAGGAGGAGCATAAGTGAAACGAAAGGCCCTGAAAAGAGAAGAAGAAAAGGTAAAGATGCTCAGTCATCAGTATGGGCTGCTTCAGCAGGCATGGTCAGAAAACGCCATGCTTTTTCATGATATGGAAAACCACTTACAAACCATCTATCACATGGCGGAGGCGGCAGAACATGAGGAGATCTGTCAGTATATTTCCCGCATCAGCAAGCCGGTAGAACAGCTTACCGGTATTTGCTGGACCAATGTGGGGATCGTGGATGCGGTGTTAAACGCCAAAAAGCAGCTTGCCGAAGAAAAGGGGTACAGGATGGATATCAATGCCCAGCTACCTGCCAACACAGGGATCAGGGAAAATGATTTCTGTACCATTTTAACCAACCTTCTGGACAACGCCATGGAATCCATGGACAGGGAAAAGGCGGCGTCTGTGAAGGGACAGACAATTGAGGTTTCCCTGCGGCATATCCACCATTTTCTTGTGATCCGCGTCTCCAACCCCTGCAGCGGGAAAGGGCCAGAGAGGCAGAGCTTTTTCCCGACCGCTAAAAAGGACAGGCTCCTTCACGGCTGGGGATTAAAAAGTGTGCGGCGGACAGTGCAGAAATATAACGGATCCCTGTCTCTGGAAGCGGAAGAGGGGCGGTTTGTGGCGGTGGCGATGCTGTTTTTTGATGCAGAGTGACTGGAGGCTTTAATCTTAAAAACAAAAAAGTCATTTCAAAATGATTTTTTCTTGAGAAAAAGTCATTCCTGTATTATAATTTCTACAAATATGAAAAGGCAAAACAGATCAGCGGGACAGGAGTAGAAAATCAGATGGAAAGAAATATGATGCGGGAGCTGAGAGCATGGAAAGATATGGGGAAGGACAGAATGCCTTTGCTTTTATATGGAGTAAGGCAGGTCGGAAAGACTTATATTTTAAGGGAATTTGGTGACCTCTATTATAAAAATAGTGTTTATATTAATTTTGAACGTATGCCGGTAGCGGCAGATTTTTTTAAAGGTGAGCTTTCCCCTGACCGGATCGTGCGTTTGTTGGAAGAGTATTTTGGGCAGAAAGTAGTTCCGGGAGAAACACTTCTGATTTTTGATGAGATACAGGCTTGCGAGAGAGCCCTTACTTCTTTGAAATATTTTTGTGAGGAAGCACCGGAATATCATGTGGCGGCTGCCGGGAGTCTTTTGGGGGTTGCGATCAATAGAGAAGCCTATTCCTATCCGGTTGGAAAAGTGATCACGAAGACCCTGTATCCGCTGGGGTTTGACGAATTTCTGCAGGCATTGGATCAGAAGCATCTTATCAGTCTGATATGGGAGCATTATGATAGAATGGAAGAAATGCCGGAGGCGTTGCATCGGGAAATACTGTATTGGTATGACAGGTATTTATTTATTGGCGGGATGCCGGCAGCAATTAATGAGTACAGGACAAGAAAATCGCTGATCAATGTACCGGAGGTGCAGAATCTGATTTTGAATGCATATACGGCAGATATGGCGAAGTACACCAGTAATGGGGAGAGTACCAAGATCAGAAGTGCCTTTCTGTCAATACCTGTGCAATTAGCAAAAGAAAATAAAAAATTTCAATATAAATTGATCCGGAAGGGCGCTACGGCAGGTTTATTTGGAGATTCCATTGCCTGGCTTATCTTTTCAGGAGTAGTGCTTTCTTCAGACAGGATTACCAGGGCGGAAGCTCCGCTGATTGCATTCAGGGATATTTCTGCCTTTAAGCTTTATTTGTCGGATGTGGGGCTTTTGTCGGCCTTTACCGGAATAATGCCGGATAACATAATAAGAAATGAGCTTTCAGAGCTTTACAGAGGGGCATTGACCGAAAATTATGTGGCACAGACCTTAAAAGCAGGCGGATACGAGCTTTATTACTGGACTTGTGATGCGCCTGTTGCCGAAGTGGATTTTGTGATACAAAAAGAAGGAAAAGTGGTGCCGATAGAAGTAAAATCAGGAGAAAATGTAAATTCCAGAAGTCTGAAGCATTTCCAAAAGCTTACGCAGCCGGAAAAAATGATCCGGCTCTCCCGTAAAAATTTTGGTACAGATGGTACGATTCAGGCAGTTCCTTTATATGCAGCATTTTGTCTGTAAAACCCCAAAAGCAGGAGGACTTAAGACCATGAAAGATAACGAAACACGGCAGAACCGCAAAAAAATATGGATCGCCGGAGCAGGGCTATTGCTATGTGTCCTGATCCTTGGCGGGCTGGCTTTTTACAGGACATGGAGCGCTTCTGCTTCGGAAAAATTTGATGCCTACACCGAGGCGCTTTTTAAGGAGGATGTGGCGGCAAATACCATAAATCTTCATTATACCCTTGCCAATCCGCAGGACTACGGGATCACGGACTATGAGGTTACCTTAGGCTCCGTGTCCTTAGCGGACATGGAGGAGGGTTATGGAGAGCTTGAGGAGATGAGGAAAAGCCTGAAGGGCTTTCGGCGATCCTCTCTGACGAAGGAGCAGCAGCTTACCTACGATATTTTGCTGGACTATGTGGAGACAGAGCTTTCGGTGAAGGATCTTGCGCTTTATACAGAGGTTCTTGGCCCTATCAGCGGCTACCAGTCCCAGCTTCCGGTGATCCTGGCTGAATATACCTTTCGCAGAGAAAGAGATATTGAGGATTATCTGACACTGGTTTCCGGTATCGATGAGATGGCGGAGGAAATCATCGCATTTGAAAAGGAAAAGGCCAGGGCAGGGCTTTTTATGCCTGACTATGCGGTGGATACGATCATATCCCAGTGTGAGGATTTTATAGCCAGTCCGGAAGAAAACTATATGATAGAGGTTTTTGATGATAAGCTGGCAGACTTTGAAGGGATCTCTGAGCAGGATAGGGAAGAGTACTGTGAAAGAAACCGTACCATCATCACCACTGAAGTAGTGGAAGGCTATGAAACTCTGATCGAGGGACTGAAGGGCTTAAAAGGAAGCGGTGCCAACGACCTGGGACTGTGCTATTACGAGGACGGCACAAGGTACTATGAGTATCTGGTCAGATCGGGTACGGGCTCAGATACCTCCGTCCGGCAGCTGATGAGAAAGACAGAATACTTTCTGGAGGAATTTATTTATAACCTGCAGACGGTAGTCCGGGAGAATCCGGAGGTTTACGAGGAATTTCTGGATTATCAGTTCGTACCCATGGAGCCGGAGGAGATCTTGGAGGATCTGCGGGAAAAATCTGCAGATTATTTTCCGGAGCCGCCCCAGGTGAACTATACCATTAAATATGTGCATCCTTCCATGGAAGAGAGCAGCAGCCCGGCCTTTTACCTGACAACGCCGGTGGACGATCTTCAGAACAACCTGATCTATATCAACAACAAGCAGGCAGGCAGCAGGGAGGAGGCAGATATTGAGCTTTATGCCACACTGGCCCATGAGGGCTATCCGGGACATTTGTACCAGAATATTTATACCGGTTCCAGTAATCTGCCTCTGGTCCGTAATCTGCTTTCTTACTCCGGTTATTCGGAAGGATGGGCGACCTATGTGGAGCATGGCTATTCCTTTCAGCTTTCCGGCATGAGTGATGAGCTGGCACAGCTTTTTGCAGGGAACAGCGCCGCTATCCTTGCCCTTCACGCTTATATCGATATGGGAGTCCATTACGAGGGCTGGGATCAGGAGGATGTAACGGATTTCCTTGCAGCTTATGGAATCTCGGATACAAATGCTGCCGGGGAGATCTTCAAATTAGTGGTGGAGGAGCCGGCCAATTATCTTAATTATTTTATCGGCTATCTGGAATTTCTGGATCTGAGGCGGACTGCCGAAAAAGAATTAGGAGATGCCTTTGACGTCAAGGAGTTTCATCGGTTTCTCTTAGAGACCGGACCGGCGCCCTTCTATATCATTGAGGATCATATGAAGGATTGGATGGCGGCAGTTTAGACAAAGAATAGAAGAAAAGCGGCACAAAAATGATTTTTCCTACAATTGAACACCCAAAAGTCCTGTGCTATAATTAGGAGATTTAAGGTAAATTCATAAAGAAAGGGAGCAGGGACAAGATGAAAGCATTTTTAATTCTGGAAGACGGTACTGTTTTTACAGGTACCCACATAGGGTTCGAGAAGGAAATCATCAGTGAGATCGTGTTCAACACTTCCATGGCAGGCTATCTGGAGGTACTTACAGATCCTTCCTATGCCGGACAGGCGGTGTGCATGACCTACCCGCTGATCGGAAATTATGGTGTGTGCAGGGAAGATATGGAGTCGAAAAGGGCCTGGCCGGATGGCTTTATTGTGAGAGAGCTGTCCCGCATGGCCAGCAATTTCCGCAAGGATGTGACCATACAGGAGTTCCTTGCGGAGCAGAAGATCCCGGGCATTGCAGGGATCGACACACGGGCTCTTACCAAGATCCTTCGGGAAAAGGGCACCATGAACGGAATGATCACCACCAATGAAGCCTACGACCTGTCAATTATCCTCCCCAGACTAAAAGAATATACTACCGGAAACGTGGTAGAAAAAGTAACCTGTTCTCATAAATACAAAATAGAAGGAGCAAAAACTTCGAATCGCGTTGGTAAGAAGGTAGCGCTCCTTGATTTCGGTACAAAAGACAATATTGCCCGTTCTCTGGCACAGAGAGGCTGTGACGTGACGGTCTACCCCGCCTTCACGAAGGCGGAGGAGATCCTGGCGGATGGGCCGGACGGTATCATGTTAAGCAACGGCCCCGGCGATCCCAAGGAATGCGGAGAGATCATCAGGGAGATCAAAAAGCTCTATGACACGGATATTCCCATTTTTGCCATTTGCTTAGGGCATCAGCTTATGGCTCTTGCCACAGGGGCGGATACCTACAAATTAAAATACGGACATCGGGGCGGCAACCATCCCGTGAAGGACTTAAGGACAGGCCGGGTTTACATATCCTCCCAGAATCACGGCTATGTGGTGGATACGGAGCAATTGGATCCTCAGGTGGCGGTGCCTGCCTTTATCAATGTGAACGACGGCACCAACGAGGGACTTTCCTACACAGGAAAAAATATCTTTACCGTTCAGTATCACCCGGAGGCCTGCCCGGGTCCCCAGGATTCCGGTTACCTGTTTGACCGTTTTATCGAGATGATGGAGGGACAAAAAAATGCCTAAGAATCCGAATGTAAAAAGAGTAATGGTGATCGGTTCCGGTCCGATCGTGATCGGTCAGGCGGCGGAGTTTGACTATGCAGGCACGCAGGCCTGCCGTTCCCTGAAGGAAGAGGGCGTGGAGGTTATTCTGGTAAACTCCAATCCGGCTACCATTATGACAGACAAAAATATTGCGGATAAGGTTTATATTGAGCCTTTGACCGCCAGGGTATTAGAGCAGATCATCGAAAAGGAAAAGCCTGACAGCATCCTTCCCACCTTAGGAGGCCAGGCAGGACTGAATCTGGGAATGGAGCTGGAGGAATCCGGTTTTCTGGCATCCCATAAGGTAAAGCTTCTGGGAACTACGGCACAGACGATCCGGAAGGCGGAGGACCGGCAGGAATTTAAGGATACCATGGAAAAGATTGGAGAGCCCTGCGCCGCCTCTAAGGTGGTGGAGACGGTGGAGGACGGCGTGGCCTTTACAAATACCATCGGTTATCCGGTGGTGTTGCGTCCGGCTTACACCTTAGGCGGCTCCGGCGGAGGGATCGCCCATAACCAGGCGGAGCTTGAGAGCATCCTGGAAAACGGCCTGCGCTTATCCCGTGTGGGACAGGTGCTGGTAGAGCGATGTATCGCAGGCTGGAAGGAGATCGAATACGAGGTCATGCGGGATGGTGCAGGAAACTGCATTACCGTCTGCAACATGGAAAATATCGACCCGGTAGGCGTCCATACCGGAGACAGTATTGTAGTGGCGCCTTCCCAGACTCTGGGGGATAAGGAATATCAGATGCTGCGCAGCGCGGCCCTGAACATCATAGATGAACTGAAGATCACCGGCGGCTGCAATGTACAGTTTGCCCTGCATCCTGAAAGCTTTGAGTACTGTGTCATCGAGGTGAATCCAAGGGTAAGCCGTTCCTCTGCGCTGGCAAGTAAGGCCACCGGCTACCCCATTGCCAAGGTGGCGGCCAAGATTGCCTTGGGCTATACCTTAGACGAGATCAAAAACGCCATTACAGGCAAAACCTTCGCGAGCTTTGAACCTGCCCTGGACTACTGTGTGGTCAAGCTTCCCAGGCTCCCATTTGACAAATTTATCACAGCCAAGAGAACCCTTACCACCCAGATGAAGGCCACTGGAGAGGTGATGAGCATCTGTGATAATTTCGAGGGCGCTCTCATGAAAGCCATCCGTTCCTTAGAGCAGCATGTGGACTGTCTGCGAAGCTATGATTTCAGCAGTCTTTCCGGAGAAGAATTAAAGGAGCGGCTAAGGAGAGTAGATGACCAGAGGATCTACGTGATCGCTGAGGCTCTTCGCAAGGGCCTTGACTATGACACCATCCATGAGATCACCATGATCGACCACTGGTTTATTGATAAGATCGCAATTCTGGTGGAAATGGAAAACGCTCTCATAGAGCAGGCCCATGCAACCGGAACCATCAGTATAGAGCTTTTGAAGGAAGCCAAGCGGCTGGAATTCCCGGATAATGTGATCGCAAGGCTGACCGGCATCGGAGAAGAGGAGATCAAAAGGCTCCGCTATGACAACGGGATCGTAGCTGCCTACAAGATGGTGGATACCTGTGCGGCGGAATTTGAGGCCAGTACCCCCTATTATTATTCCGTATATGGCAGTGAGAATGAGGCGGCCCTTACGAATCCGCCCAAAAAGGTGTTGGTGCTTGGCTCCGGTCCTATCCGTATCGGTCAGGGGATCGAGTTTGACTATTGCTCTGTCCACGCCACCTGGGCCTTTGCAAAGGCAGGCTATGAGACCATTATCATCAATAACAATCCGGAGACTGTCAGCACAGACTTTGATATCGCGGATAAATTGTATTTTGAGCCCCTTACCCCGGAGGATGTGGAGAGCATCGTAAACCTGGAAAAGCCGGACGGTGCAGTGGTGCAGTTCGGCGGGCAGACTGCCATCAAGCTTACGGAAAGTCTGATGAAAATGGGCGTGCCCATCCTGGGTACTAAGGCGGAGGATGTGGATGCCGCAGAGGACAGGGAATTGTTCGATAAGATCCTGGAGGAAACACAGATCCCCAGGGCGGCAGGAGGCACGGTCTTTACCGCCGAGGAGGCCAAAGCGGTGGCAAACAGGCTGGGGTATCCGGTGCTGGTGCGTCCCTCCTATGTATTGGGAGGCCAGGGCATGCAGATCGCCATTTCTGACGAAGAGATCGAAGAGTTTATGGATATCATCAACCGTATTGCCCAGGATCATCCGATCCTGGTGGATAAATATCTGCAGGGCAAGGAGATCGAGGTGGATGCAGTCTGTGACGGACAGGATATCCTTATCCCGGGGATCATGGAGCATATTGAGCGGACCGGCGTTCACTCCGGAGACAGTATCTCTGTTTACCCTGCCAATACCATCTCAAAAACGGTAAAGGAAAAGATCGGCGAGTACACCAGGAGGCTGGCGAAGGCTCTCCATGTAAAAGGTCTGATCAATATCCAGTTTATTGCCATCAATGAGGAGGTGTACGTGATCGAGGTCAATCCCCGTTCCTCCCGTACCGTGCCCTATATCAGCAAGGTGACAGGGATCCCTATTGTGGATCTGGCCACGGAGGTGATCCTGGGCAAAACCATCCGGGAGCTTGGCTATGAGCCGGGCCTTCAGCCGGAAGCGGACTATTTTGCCGTCAAAATGCCGGTATTTTCCTTTGAAAAGATCCGGGGCGCGGAGATCAGCCTTGGCCCGGAGATGAAGTCCACGGGAGAGTGCCTTGGGATTGCCAAAACCTTTAACGAAGCCCTCTACAAAGCATTCTTAGGAGCAGGTGTGGATCTTCCCAGACATAAGCAGATGATCATCACGGTAAAGGATGCGGATAAGGGTGAGGCAGTGGAGATCGGCCGAAGGTTTGAAAAGCTTGGCTACACCATTTATGCCACCAGGAGCACGGCAGCCGCCCTTAAGGAGGCAGGGATCAGGGCCAGAAAGGTAAACAAGATCTCCCAGGAATCCCCTACGGTGATGGATCTGATCTTAGGCCACAGGATCGATCTGGTGATCGATACCCCTACCCAGGGGCGGGATAAATCCAGAGACGGCTTTTTGATCCGGCGGACGGCCATTGAGACAGGGGTGAACTGTCTGACTTCTTTAGACACGGCAAGGGCTCTGGTGACCAGTCTGGAAAATGCCAACGATCAGTTTACTCTGATCGATATTGCTTCGCTCTAAAAGCGATCAGGAAAGGAAAACGACAATATGAAAACGATTTATAATAGATGGAAAATCCTTCCTCTCATAGTTGCAATGGTTCTTTTGGCAGCAGGCTGCGGAAGCACGATCCCCAAGGACAGCCTTACCCGCCCGCCGGAGATCACCCTGACCTCTTTGATCAAGGAGGCAGGGGAGATTACCATAAATGCAGGGAGCTATAACTGGAATTACAGGATATCCAAGGAAGAGGGATCCGGAGGCGTTGCTGACGCGCCATCCCCATTAGATGAAACTTATCCGTGGGAGATATTGGTACTGCCTGCCAGTGCGTCAGGAGAGGAGCAATACAAGTTCTCATTTGAGTGGATCGTGAAGGAACTAGAGGATAAGACCGATGAGATCAACTGGCCGGATGAGCTTCTGGTAAGCGCCTACAGCGAAACGGATATCGGCGCTGCAGAGGCGGAGGCTGTGGAAACGGCAGCCTATACCCGAGAAGACATTGAGGCAGAAAATTTTGTACTGTATTTCCGTCCGGGAATGGTGTATGAGATCGTTCTTGGCTGGAGCCAGGACGATTATGATAAGGACGGGTTTTACGGGACGGCTTCTTATGTGTTCCGGACCATGACCTCTGAGCCGGAGGAGTGAATAAGGAGGCAGTAACACTATGACCATAGAAACAGAAAGACTCCTTTTGCGTCCCTGGCAGGATGCGGACGCAGAGGATTTATACAAATATGCAAGCAACCCGGAGGTGGGACCCATAGCCGGATGGCCTCCCCATCAAAGTGTGGAGGAGAGCCGGAATGTGATCCGGGATGTATTCAGCGGACAGGAGTGTTATGCCATATGCCTGAAATCGGACAAGACGCCCATCGGCGCCGTAGAGTTAAAATTAAACGGCCATACAGATATGACCAAGCGGGATGATGAGTGTGAGCTGGGGTATTGGCTTGGACGCCCCTTCTGGGGACAGGGGATCATGCCGGAGGCGGCAGCGGAGCTGCTCCGGCGGGGGTTTGAAGATCTGAATATGTCAAAAATCTGGTGCGGATATTATGACGGAAATGAGAAGTCCAAACGCGTCCAGGAAAAGCTGGGCTTCCGTTATCAGTGGACAACCAGGGATCTGGATGTGCCGCTGATGCATGAAACACGGACCGGTCATGTAAACGGTATGACCAGGGAGGAATGGATCTGGGAGAAAATGTATCGTGCCGCAAAGAAGGTTCAGAACGGACGGAAGATTTCCGATTATGTGGACGCAGGAGGAGTGGCGGCAGCGATCCTTTCAGGATCAGGGCATATCTACACGGGAGTATGTGTGGATACCTGCTCGACCCTTGGGATCTGTGCGGAACGGAACGCGATCTTCAATATGCTTACCAATGGTGAACAGGAGATCGACAGGGTGATCGCCATCATGCCGGATGGAAAGAGCGGCCCGCCCTGCGGTGCGTGCCGGGAGCTGATGGTTCAGCTGATGCCGGAAACTTATAAGGACATCAGGATCATGCTGGACTATGAGAGCGAAAGCGTGGTTACTTTAGGAGAACTTACACCCCGGTGGTGGATCTGAATCAGTTAATATTTAAGAGTCCCGGGAATCTGTGCGGGACTCTTTTCAATCAATCAGCTGGCTCACGTAGCGTGACCGCGTTGGATTCAATCAGCTCCCCATCAACTCTCTGATCAGTTGATCTACCGTAGTGATTTCACGGATCGAACCCACATTGGCTCCGCAGAAGATCAGGCCATTGTCCAGATCTCCCTTAACCGCATTGACCAGCGCCTGAGTGATGCAGTAGGGGATCTTTGCGGGATCACATTTCTTAATGCATCCAAAGCACCGGCTGACAGGAATCTGTCCCTGCCCGGCGCGGCGGATGAATTTGTTTCTGATGGCCCGTCCCGGCATACCCACCGGACTTTTGATGATGGTCACATCCTCGGCAGAGGCCTCTATGTAAGCCTGCTTGTAGGCAGGGGAGGCGTCGCATTCTTCCGTTGCCACAAAGCGGGTGGCCACCTGTACCCCGTCGGCGCCCAGCTCCATGATATGGCGGACTTTAGAGTGATCCGAGATACCGCCGCCTGCCACCACAGGGATATAAGTCCCGTATTTATTTTCAAAAAACTTCTTTTCTTCTATGATTTCTTTGATCTCCCGGTCATACTTAAGTGCCGGAATATCTGCAAGCTGCTCCGGTGAAAATCCCAGATGGCCGCCGGCTAAGGGGCCTTCCACTACGATCATATCTGCGGTTCTCTGATATTTTTTGTCCCACATACGAAGAAGCAGGGATGCTGCCTTTCTGCTGGATACAATAGGGACGATGGCGGTATCGGAGTCCCCCACAAGCTCCGGCAGAGTAGTGGGAAGTCCGGCGCCACACACCACAAGGTCGGCACCGGCTCTGACGGCAGCCCGCACATGATCCTCATAATGCTGTAAGGCCACCATGACGTTGACCCCTACAAGACCGCCTTTTGCCTGTTGCTTTGCAAGCTTTACGTGCTTTTCGATGGCACGGAGATTGCAGCCCCGGACGTCCTTTTCAAAATCAGGTTCGTCGTATCCGATCTGTGCGCTGGAAATGATCCCTACGCCGCCGGCCTTCGCCACAGCGCCAGCTAAGCGGCTCCTGCTGACGCCCACGCCCATTCCGCCCTGTACGATAGGGATGCGGGCAGTTTTGTTTCTTATATTTAATGGTTGAAATTCCAAGAGAAGCTCCTTTCTGTGCCTGGTAAATGGGGAAGCCTGACATCCGTTGTTGACATAAGGACAGTTCGCGAAGTGTGCTGTCCGTTGTTTAGGCACATTCCCCAATAGATATAGTTGACATTATAATGCTTCGAGGTTTAAAAGTCAATATATGAAAATATTAAAATCTATTACACGTAGTATTTAAAACCAGATAATTATTACCACAAGCGGAAGATTGCATTTAACAATAAAACAAGCTATACTTTGAGCAAAAGGAGAAAGGGCGGTAAAAACATGACTTTAAAAGAAGAGATAGATCTGCGTAAGCTCCCGGAGCTTCTGCGCTTTGCGGATTCTGCTCCTGTGAAGGATGCAAAGGACTGGAGCAGACGCCGGGAAGAGATCAGGCAGCTTTTGCGGAGGGAATATATGGGGAGTGAGCCTGAAAATATTTCCATGACTTACAGGCTCACAGGAGAGGATAAGGACGCCTATGGGGGAAAGGCTGTGGGGAGAAGCTATCTGATCACGCTTAAGAAAGAGGAGATTTCCTGTGAGTTTCCCTTTCGGGTGATCATTCCGAAAGCGGGAGAAGATCCCTTTCCTGTTTTTCTGCATCTTCATTTTAACGAACAGCCGGGAGGCGGTCTTGGGGAAGAGATCATTGACAACGGCTTCGCATTAGCCCATGTCTGTTATCAGGATATTGCCCCGGATAACAGCGAAGAGTTATTTGCGGGAGTGTGCGGCTTTGACAGAGAATGCCGGGGAGACAGATGGGGAAAGATCGGGGTGTGGGCCTATGGAGCCGGCAGGATCATGGACTGCTTGCAGGAGATGCCGGAGCTTGATCATTCCCGGATCGCCGTGATCGGACATTCCCGTTTAGGGCTGACCGCCTTGTGGTGCGGTGCCATGGATGAGAGATTTTCTCTTTCTGTGGGAGTGAATTCCGGAAGCTTTTACCGGAGGTCTGCTGCAGAGAGCTTCCGGGATCTGGCCCGGGATTATACCCGGCACTGGTTTTGCCCTGATCTGTTCCGGGATGACAGGGATGCGGAGGATCTGCCCTTTGACATGCATTTTCTGCTTGCACTGGCGGCGCCTCGCTGTGTCTATCTGACAGGCGCAACCCGGGATTTGTGGACGGATGCTCATTCTCAGGTTTTGGCAGGGATCGCGGCAAGTCCTGTGTATGAATTGCTGGGCCAAAAAGGGCTGGTCTGTCCGGAAGTGCCAAAGGAGGATACTGCCTATCCGGAGGGAAATATTGGTTTTTATTTAAGAGAGGGGACTCATTTTCTGGGAAGGGATGACTGGCATAGGGTGATGGATTTCAGAAGACAAAAGAATGTCTGATGATCTGCATTGAGGCAATTGCCGTTATGCCCTGGAAGGGGCCCGTCAGTAAAAGGAAACGCCGTTGTACTTTTCACTGTGCAACGGCGTTTCCTGACAACAGACAGCTTGCGAAGCGTGCTGTCCGTTGTCTGTATAAGAGTATTATTTCTTTAATCTTACTACGTTCCAGCTGTGCTTTCCAAACACGGTGCTGAAATGTCCCTCGTCCATACGGGAAGCACTTCCTTGAACAGGAGCTACCGTATCAGGCTGTGCTTCGGTATTGACTGCTTTCATGTCATCGTGGCTTAAAATAATGTGCTCTGCCACTTTGTAATCCTGAAACTGTCTGAAGTCGCAGCTTACCTCAAGATCCTCCTCTAAGCTCTTGTTTACTGCAAAGATAGTAAGCTCCTCTGCTTCTTCGTTCCAGATACATACGCTGTCCAGGAAGGAAACCTCGCCGTAGGTTCTGCTCTCATAAGAAGGCGCTTTGACCAGGGTATTTAAAACGGTTCCCCTGCCGTATACACTGGCGTGCATATAGGGATAAAAAATCGTCTGGCGCCAGCTGCCGGTATCGGAGGTCATGATGGGTGCGATCACGTTAACCAGCTGGGCAAGGCAGGCAATCTTTACACGGTCTGCATGGCGGAGCATGGTGATGAGCATGCTTCCCACCAGAAGAGCGTCCTCGAAGTTATAAATATCCTCCAGCTGATGAGGCGCCTGTACCCATTTTTCCAGTTTGGAATCCGCTTCATTGCTGTGATACCATACATTCCATTCGTCAAAGGAAAGATTGATCTGCTTTTTGCTGCGTTTCTTTGCCTTTACACAGTCGGCGATGGAGAGCACAGAGGTGATAAATTCGTCCATCCCCTTGGAATTTGCCAGAAATTCCGGCGTGTCATTGTCTCTGTTTCCATAATATTGGTGAAGGGAAAGATAATCTACCTGATCGTAGCATTCACTGAGCACTTCATCCTCCCAGTAACCGAAGGTATCCATGGTAAGAGAAGAGCTTCCGCAGGCTACAGTCTCAATCTCAGGATCCATGAACTTCATCAGCCGTCCGGTTTCTGCCGCCACACGCCCGTACTCTTTGGCTGTCTTGTGGCCCATCTGCCAGGGACCGTCCATCTCGTTGCCCAGACACCAGAGCTTAATATTATGGGGGTCTTCGTAGCCATGCTTTTTTCGAAGGTCGCTGTAGTAGGTGCCCCCCTTGAAGTTGCAGTATTCCAGAAGATCCTTTGCCTCCTCGGGACCTCTGGTTCCCAGGTTGACAGCCATCATGATCTCTGTATCCACCTTTTTGGCCCAGTCGGCGAATTCGTTTAATCCAAACTGGTTGGTCTCCACTACATGCCATGCCAGGTCTGTTTTGGCAGGACGCTGATCCTTGGGGCCGACTCCGTCTTCCCAGTGATAGCCGGATACAAAGTTGCCTCCGGGATAGCGCACAATGGGAACCTTAAGCTCCTTTACCAGCTCCATTACATCCTTCCGCATCCCCTGTTCGTCTGCAAAAGGACTGTTTTCCTGATAGATCCCTTCATAGACAGCCCGTCCTAAGTGCTCGATGAAGGAACCAAAGATCCTTTTGTCCACTTTTCCGGTGAGATAGTATTTGTCTACAATGATTTCCGCTTTTTTCATTTTCGCTCCTTACTACTGTCAATGTGGCGCTCTTTTTGCAAAAGCCTGTGCGCCGAACATGCAGTCTGCTGTTAATGTCTGCTTTATATTATAAGATACAGGAAGATTTTATCTATCTCTTTTTCTCCGATGTGATTGACTTTTCTTCCGATTATTTGTATGGTAGATAATAGATAGCATGTTGCTTTTACCCGATATTTAAAGAGATTTTCGGAGACCTGTTTATGTACCGTTTGAACTTTTGTGAATACAACCGTTCCAATCAAGATTATGATACGATTTATCGTCCGGCAGGGAGCGGAGATCATCTGTTTCTTTTGCTGAAGACGCCTATGAAGGTTTATCTGGAAAAGCAGCTGGTGATCACCAGAGAAAATGCCTGTATTCTTTATACGCCGGGAAATGCTCAGAATTATCAGGCGGTGCGCAGATTCTGCAACAGTTATATCCATTTCAGCTTGGAAAACCCCGGTGATGGCAGAGCTTTGGATGGATTCTTCGGACTGCCGGAAAACCAGGTTTTTTATCCGGAGGAGCCGGTCATGATCGATTCCTATATTTCACGGCTTCAGAAGGAATATTTCTCCCGTCTGCCTTTTCGGGAGGAGTCTATCGATGCTCTGATCAATCTGATGTTCCTTGAGATTGCCCGGAGCATGCAGAGGACCGAAAGACAGGAGGAGGAAGGGGGGAGCTTTTATCCGGCCTTCCAAAAGCTTCGTCTGGAAATGCTTACAGACTGCCACAAGAATTGGGAGATTGAGAGCCTCTGTCGGCGGGTGAATCTGGAAAAGAGCCAGTTTTATACTTATTATCGGAAATTCTTTTCCTCGTCCCCCAAAAATGACCTGCTCCATGCCCGGCTGGAAAAGGCAAAAAATCTGTTGAGCAATGAGGCTCTGCAGGTAAAGGAGACTGCGCAGCTTTGCGGTTTCCGTAATCAGGCTCATTTTACCAGATATTTCAAGGCCTGCTGTGGGTGTACACCGGGAGAGTATGCCCGAAGGGCCATCGGGAAGGCGGGGAAAGAGAGCCTGTAAAACAATAATCATCAAGAGAAAAGAGGTAAAATTATGTATTGTGCAGATGGAAACAGATACGGAATTATGAAATATCATCGTTGCGGTGACAGTGGGCTTAAGCTCCCGGAAATATCCCTGGGGCTGTGGCATAATTTTGGGGACACGGCGGTCTATGATAATATGAAGCAGCTGTGCTTTACTGCCTTTGATCATGGGATCACCCATTTTGACCTGGCAAATAATTACGGACCGGAGCCCGGCAGCGCAGAGACCAATTTTGGGCGGATCCTGAAGGAAGAGTTCTCCGGCTATCGGGATGAGCTGCTCATCAGCACAAAGGCCGGTTATGAGATGTGGGACGGCCCTTACGGAAACTGGGGAAGCAGAAAATACTTGCTGGCAAGCCTTGACCAGAGCTTAAGGAGACTTTCCCTTGACTATGTGGATATTTTTTATCATCACAGGATGGATCCGGAGACGCCTCTCGAGGAGACCATGGGCGCGCTGGATCAGGCAGTAAAGAGCGGGAAGGCCCTTTACGCAGGGCTGTCCAATTATGATGGACCTGCACTTGAAAAAGCCTGCGAAATCCTGGAGGATTTAAAATGTCCTTTTGTGATCAATCAGAACCGCTATAGTATTTTTGACCGTACCATTGAGAATAATGGTCTGAAGGATATGGCGGCTTTAAAGAAAAAAGGGATCATTGCCTTTAGTCCCTTAGCCCAGGGTCTTTTGACAGACCGTTATCTGAACGGGATCCCTGAGGACAGCCGGGTAAAAACAGACGGGCGATTCCTGAAGGAAAACCAGATCAGCAGCGAAAAGCTCGCTCAGATCCGGGCGTTGAATGAGATCGCGGCGGGACGGGGAGAGAGCCTGGCCCAGATGGCTCTGAAATGGATCCTTAAGGACGGGGTGGTGACAAGCGTTCTTATAGGAGCCTCCAAGCCCTGGCAGATCCTGGATAACCTGAAGGTACTTGGAAGCGTAGAGTTTACCCGGGAAGAGCTTAGAAGGATCGATGAGATCTCACTAAAGAGCGGAGAATGAAATACAAACGAAGCACAGAAAGGGAGCAGCATAAGCTTCCCCAATTTATTGATTTAAGAAGGGAATAGTGCCATGAGCCTGTATAAAATTCTTCTGGCAGATGACGAAGAAGAGGTGCGCAAGGGGATCATCCGCCAGATCGACTGGGAGCGATTGGGCTTCCAGGTGGCGGGGGACGCCGAAAACGGGGAGGATGCCCTCGAAAAGATCGAACAGCTAAAGCCGGATGTGGTGATGACCGATATCCGCATGCCCTATATGGACGGGCTTACGCTTACGGGCAGGATCCGGCAGAAATACCCGTCCACAAGGGTTCTGATCTTCTCAGGCTACGATGATTTTGAGTATGCCCAGCAGGCCATCAAGCTTGGGGTTACCGAGTATATCCTTAAGCCTGTGAATGTGGAGGAGCTGACGGGGATATTGAGCCGGATACGGGAAAGCCTGGATGAGGAGATCGCCCAGCGCAGGGATGTGAGCCTGCTCAGGAAGCGGTATCACAGCAGTCTGCCCATGCTTCGGGAGCTTTTTCTCAATAAGCTGGTGCAGGGAAATGTGCCGGAGGAGGAGGTGCGTCCCCAGCTGGAGGAATATGGGGTGGATATTTTAAATGCCCGTAAGCTGATAGCGGCGGTGGTCAATGTGGAAAAAGAGGACCGGGGACAGGAGCAGCCCTCCATGTCCCTGCAGGAGCAAAAAAATCTGATCCCCTTGTCGGTCCGGGGACTGGTGGAGGATCAGCTCAGAGAATATTTCCGGTTTATCAGCTTTGACTCCTCCGGTGGTATTGCCATTATTGCCGCCATCGACCGGGAGAATACCCAGACAGGATTCATTGACCTTCTTGCGGATATCTGTAAGGAAACCCGAAGGATTTTGGGGGTAACCATAACCATCGGAGTGGGGCACAGCAGCCAGAGCCCGGAGCTGATCAGTGACTCCTACCAGTCGGCGGTGGATGCACTGGGCTATAAGGCGATCGTGGGGACGGGCGGAACCATTTATATTGGCGATATGGAGCCTGTAAGCCGCGGAAAACTCCAGCTCAGCCAGAAGGATGAGGCGCAGCTGGAGGCACAGATCAAATTCGGGACGCCCGAAACTGTTGAAGCGGAGGTCAGGATGCTGGCCGGAAGGATGGATGATACCAGAGTCCATGCCAGCCAGTATCAGGTTTATATGCTTTCTATTGTCAATTGCATTACCCGGCTGATGCAGCAGTATGATATGGATCTGCGGCAGGTTTTCGATACGGACGGGGGATTGATGAAGCTTTTGGGCAGCAGTAAGGAGCAGGAGGAATTTGCCGGATGGCTGGCGCAGGCGGCAGGCCGGATGAATGAGGCTGTCAACCACCGCCGGGATAATACTGCACGGCAGGTGATCGAGGAGGCAAAGCAGTATATCCAGGAGCATTATCAGGAGCCGGAGCTTTCTGTGGATATGATCTGCCGCAAGCTCCATATGAGTCCGGCATATTTTTCTACCATGTTCCGAAAGGAAACCGGCAAGACCTGTGTGGCGTATCTGACAGATGTGAGACTAAACAGGGCGGTGGAGCTTTTGAATGAGACAAACGACAAGACTTATGTGATCGCACAGAAGGTGGGATATCTGGAGCAGAACTATTTCAGCTATGTTTTCAAAAAGAAATTCGGAGTATCCCCCACCAGATTCCGGGGACTATAAACAACGGATGACAGGCTCCGCCAGCCATCCTTATGTCAAACAACGGCCGCAGGAGGAATACATGGCAGAACCCAAAAAATCTGATTTTTTTCAGCGGGTGAGTATCCGCAATACGATCTTCATCTACTTTACAGTGAGTGCGCTGGTGATGTTCCTGCTCATAGGAGTATCGATATACGGACGGCTGATGGGGCAGGTGTCAGCCACCATCCAAAAAGAAAACCAGACCGTGATCGGCCAGGTGAATCTGTCCATGGACACCTATCTGCGCACCATTATGAAGCTGTCTGATTCCTTATATTACGGGGTGATCAAAAATGTGAACCTGCTGACGGAGGGGGAGACGGTAAGCGACGAGATCACCCTGCTTTATGATAATAATAAGGATTACGTTTCCAATATCGCACTGCTCTCCAAGGACGGGGAGCTGCTTTCGGCTGTGCCGGCGGCCCGGCTGAAGACAGATATGGATGTGACCGGGGAGGAATGGTTTAAGGATACTCTGGCGCATCCGGAAAACCTTCAGTTTTCCATGCCTCATGTGCAGTATATCTTCGACAACAGCGAAAATCAGTACCGCTGGGTCATTACCCTTTCCAGGGCGGTGGAAATTACGGAAGGTACCTCCACGGCCCAGGGGGTGTTATTGATCGATATGACCTATTCCAGCCTGCAGTATATGCTGGATAATATTCTTCTGGGAGATCAGGGCTATCTGTACCTGATCAGCAGCGATGGCGAGTTGATCTACCATCCCAAAATGCAGCTCATCGATGCCGGGCTGGAGGAGGAAAATATTGCCGCCGCCAGTACCTACCGGGACGGTAATCACAGGGAGAGCTGGCAGGGAAAGGAAAGGGATATCATTGTCAAGACGGTAGGCTATACCGGCTGGAAGATCATCGGGGTGGTACCAGAGCAGGGCTTTACATTAAATGAGGTGAAAACCAGGCTTTTTATGGTGTTCGTGGCGGCTTTTTTCGTGTTTTTGCTGGCAGTGATCAACGCCTACATTTCCTCAAAGATCACTGCGCCCATCCAGGAGCTCGAAAAATCAGTGAATGCCTTAGAGGAAGGGGAGCTGGATACCCAGATCTATGTGGGAGGATCTTATGAGATCCAGCACCTGGGCCGCTCTCTGGGAGATATGGCCAGACGTATCCAGATGCTGATGAAGGATATTGTGGCGGAGCATGAATCCAAAAGAAAAAGCGAGTTTGATACCCTGCAGTCTCAGATCAACCCTCACTTTTTATACAATACGCTTGATATTATCGTGTGGATGATAGAGAACGAGCAGAAGCAGGAGGCGGTAAAGGTGGTGACTGCTCTTGCACGGTTTTTCCGTATCAGCCTGAGCAAGGGAAAGAGCATCATAACGGTGCGGGACGAATTGGAGCATGTACGCAATTACCTTACGATCCAGGAAAAACGGTTCAAGAACAAGTTTACTTACCGGATAGAAGCCGGAGAAGAAGTCTTTCCTCTTGCCTCCTTAAAGCTGATGCTGCAGCCCCTGGTAGAGAATGCCATCTATCATGGTATGGAGTTTATGGACGGAGACGGGGAAATCCTGGTGAAGGCAGAAACAGAGGGGGATGATCTGTGCTTTTCCATAGAGGACAACGGCTTTGGCATGACGTCGGAGCAGGCAGCAGGGCTTCTTACCGGAGAAACGAAATCTACTTCGGGGAAGGGGTCAGGCATTGGAGTGAAAAATGTCAATGAAAGGATCCGGCTGTATTTCGGAGAGGACTACGGACTTACCATCATTTCTGAACCGGATGTGGGAACCACTGTGAAGATACGGCTGCCGGCGGTTTTGTATCAGGAGCTGATGGAGAATGAGAATGCGAAAAATTAATTTTTTCTGGATATTTTATGGGTTGGTGTTGGTAATGCTGTTTTTGCTCTCCTCCACGGATCTGATCATTAAAGAGGAAGAGGCGGAAATCTATCCGGTCTCTGTGATCATAGAGGATACCTCCGATGAAAACTATGTAAGCTTCCGGAAGGGGATGGAACAGGCCGCCATGGAGTTCAACGCGGACGTAAGCTTTATCACGCTTTATGAAAAAGGGAATACGGTGCAGCAGAAGGAGCTGATGCTTCGGGAACAGGAGGACGGAAGCAGGGCCTTGATCGTGGCTCCTGTGGAGGAAGGGATGCTTGCAGGAATGTATCAGGAAAATCTGCTTTCGGTTCCGGTCATATGCATCAATACAGGACGGGAGGCCGTAAACGGGGCAGATAAAGCGGCAGTTTTTACCTTTGACTATTACGAGATGGGACATGAGCTGGGGGAGGAGATCCTTAGGGAGCATTCCACAGAGGTTAAGATTTATGTGACGGACGCATCGGGGTCTGATGGGGCAGGAGGACTCTTTTTCAGGGGACTGTGTGATGCCCTGAGAGATGCGGGATGCAGCCCTCTGCCTTTTACATTTACGGAGGAAGGCGGGCTGGGACAGGGGCTTTTGGGAATGACGGAAGGGTGGTCCAGAAAAGTGGTTCTGGCAGCAGCAGATCCGGGACTGCTTGCAAGGATGGCACAGTATCTGGCAGAAAATGAGGAGGCCGCAGCATGGGTGGACGGGCTTTATGGACGGGGAAATGCAGTCCCGCTTTTAAATTACCTGGATAAGGGCATTATACAGGGACTATGTGTCACCGATGAGTTCAGCGCCGGGTATTTGAGTATAAAAGCAGCTGTGGACCTTTCAAAAAGCCGGTCAGCAGATGACATGGGATATCTGAAAAGCTATTATATACGGCGGGAGGATTTGAGAAATGAAGAATACGAAAAGATGCTGTATCCTATTGAGTAGTCTCTGGCTTTCCATGATGCTTCTCCTTACAGGCTGCAAAGGAACAGAAAGGGAGACTGAGAAGGGTTCGATCCGTATCGGTGTAAGCCTTTACCGGGGAGACGATACCTTTATCAACAATATCCGGGGCGAGCTTGAGAAGTGCGCCAAGACCTATGAGCAGGAAAACTCCATGAAGATCAATCTGGATATCCAGGATGCCAAGGGAAGCCAGAATACCCAGAACGATCAGGTCGACCGGTTCATTTCCCTGGGGTGTGATGTGCTGTGCATCAATCTGGTGGACAGGACGGCCGCTTCCGTAGTGATCGACAAGGCAATGGAGGCACAGATCCCGGTGGTGTTTTTTAACAGAGAGCCGGTGGAGGAGGACATGAACCGCTGGGATCAGCTCTATTATGTGGAAGCGGTGGCGAAGGAATCGGCGGTATTACAGGGGAATATCGTGGTTAAACAGTATCAGGAGCATCCGGAGAGTCTGGATCTGAATGGGGACGGGGTGGTGAGCTATGTACTCCTGGAGGGAGAGAGCAGTCACCAGGATTCCCTGATCCGGACAGAATGGTCTGTTCAGACCTTAAAAGATGGCGGCGTCCCCATCGAAAAAATCACGGGAGGCATTGCCAATTGGGAGCGGAGTCAGGCTTCCGCCCTCATGGAGCAGTGGCTGGAAAAGTATCCGGGAATGATCGAGCTGATCATCTGTAATAACGATGATATGGCCCTGGGTGCCATTGATGCCATGGAACGGGCAGGGATTTCCGGGATCAGCGTGGTAGGGATCGACGGGACCACACCGGGATTGGAGGCAGTGGAGAACGGAAAGCTGCTGGGTACCGTCTCCTGTGATAAGGAGCGGTATGCGGGGGCGATCTTTACGATGGCTGTGAGCCGGGCTGTGGGAGAGGAAATCCCGCCGGAGATCGAGCTGGATGAGGGCAAATATTATTACTGTCCACAGCAGATTGTCATAAGAAATCGTTAAAACTTATAAAAGAATGAAAAAAATCAATAACAAAAGAAAAAAAACCTATAGAAAATGCCATATAGAGACGGTATAATATGCTTATCGGTGCTACAGATTGGCGAAACCGATAATCCAATATCATATTTTAACAGGGAGGAAAGAACATGAAGAAAAAAGTAATGGCTTTATTGTTGGCATCCTGCATGACACTGGCTCTTGTGGCCTGCGGCGGAAATGCAGACCAGACTTCCGGTAGATCGGAAGAGCACACGTCTGAACTCCAGTCACAACAGGTTATCT
>CANDAG010000029.1 GCA_947382625.1 uncultured Lachnospiraceae bacterium | reverse complement strand
TACGCCGACTCCCTCGGCAGAGCCCACCCAAAGTCCGGCACCGACTCAGGTTCCCGTACCCACGGCCACGGCAACGCCCGTACCGACGGCTACAGCCACTCCGACTCCTACGCCGATACCTACAGGGACGCCGACCCCTACAGCTACGGCCAGTCCTACGGTATCTCCCAGCCCCACGGCTTCTGCCAGCGCCAGTCCTACGGCCACGGCGGCGGATCCCCGGAAGGATACCACCAGTACTCTGAAGAATAAAGACGGAGAAACCTTGTATGTAAAGGACGGGGACGGAAAGTTCAGAGAGGCCAAATTTGCGGATTACTATAATACGGATATCAAGGAGTTTTACCGTCTGACCAGCAAGATTACCGGAAAGTACCGTTATACGGGATGGCAGGAGATCGACGGCAAGACCTACTTCTTTGACAAGAACGGCAATGCGGTAACCGGGGAGCAGACCATACAGGGAGCAAAATATAATTTCAACAGCGATGGCAGCCTGAATACAGGCTCCGGCCATCTGGGGATCGATGTCTCCAAGTGGAACGGGAATATTGATTGGAATGCAGTGAAAAACAGCGGAGTCTCTTATGTGATCATCCGCTGCGGCTACCGTGGCTCTTCTACCGGCGCGCTCATAGAGGATCCAAAGTTCAGGAGTAACATTCAGGGAGCCTCCAAGGCCGGACTAAAGGTGGGGATCTATTTCTTCACCCAGGCGGTAAACGAGGTGGAAGCAGTGGAGGAGGCATCTATGGTATTAGGCCTGATCAAGGGATATAATATCTCCTACCCGGTATTTTTGGATGTGGAGTCCAGCAACGGCGGGCGAGGAGACGGGATCAATGCTTCCACAAGGACTGCAGTGTGCAAGGCCTTTTGCCAGACTATCCAGAATTCAGGCTATAAAGCGGGGATTTATGCGAACAAGACCTGGCTGAACAGCTATCTGGACGCTCCGAGCCTTTCCGGATATAAGATCTGGCTGGCCCAGTATGCGGCAGCGCCTACCTACAGCAGGACAAAATATGATATGTGGCAGTATTCCTCCAAGGGAAAGGTTGCCGGGATCAGCGGAGATGTTGACATGAACATCAGTTATATGGGATACTAGAAAGGCAGTATAAAAAACAGAATATAAGAAACCAAAAAGAATGGAGAAGAAGGATGAGAACTTATCTGGTAACAGGCGGGGCCGGCTTTATCGGGTCTAATTACATTCATTATATGTTCAGAAAATATGACAGGGACATCAGGATCATTAACGTGGATGTTCTTACCTACGCAGGGAATCTTGAAAATCTGAAGGACCTGGAGGGCAGAGATAATTATACCTTTGTAAAGGCGGATATCTGTGATAAGGAGGCCATCGCCAGAGTTTTTGCAGAAAATGACATTGACAGAGTGGTGCATTTTGCAGCGGAGAGCCATGTGGACAGAAGCATTGTGACGCCGGAGGTATTTGTGCAGACCAATGTGCTGGGAACGGCGGTAATGCTCAACTGTGCAAAGGCTGCCTGGGAGAACCCGGACGGAACCTTTAAGCCAGACAAAAAGTTCCTGCATGTGTCGACAGATGAGGTGTACGGTTCTCTCAGTGAGGATGGCGGCTTTTTTTATGAAACTACGCCCTATGCGCCTCACAGCCCCTATTCTGCCAGCAAGGCGGGATCGGACATGCTGGTTAAGGCTTATATGGATACCTACAAGTTTCCGGCCAATATCACCAACTGCTCCAACAACTACGGCCCTTATCAGTTCCCGGAGAAGCTGATCCCTTTGATCATCAACAACGCCCTTTCAGGCAAAAAGCTGCCGGTTTACGGGGATGGAAAGAATGTCCGGGACTGGCTGTATGTGGAGGATCATGCCAAGGCCATTGATATGGTCCAGGAAAAGGGACGGCTGTTTGAGACCTACAATGTGGGAGGCCACAACGAGAAGCAGAATATAGAGATTATCCATATCATCCTGGATACCCTTAAGGAGATGCTTCCTGAGAATGATCCACGCAGAGAGCTGGTCAGCGAGGATCTGATCACCTATGTGGAGGACAGAAAAGGGCATGACAGAAGATACGCCATTGCTCCTGATAAGATTAAGGCGGAGATTGGATGGGAGCCTGAAACCAGATTTGAGGAGGGGATCAAACGTACCATTGCATGGTTCTTTGAGCATGAAGAGTGGATGCGGAATGTGACCAGCGGCGATTATCAGAAATATTACGAGGAAATGTATAAAGACCGTTAAAAACATCAGATCTTGTGAAATGGGGGTGATTTACAATCATTCCCATTTTGTGGTAGACTATAACAGATAGTTGATATTGCGGAAAGGTATGGTAGTTAAGATGAAAGGAATTATTTTAGCGGGAGGGTCTGGGACCAGACTTTATCCTTTGACCAAGGCGATCAGCAAGCAGATCATGCCTGTTTATGATAAGCCGATGATCTATTACCCTCTGTCGACCCTTATGCTGGCAGGGATCAGGGAAGTATTGATCATTTCCACACCCAGGGATCTGCCGGTGTTTGAGGAGCTTTTGGGGGACGGGAGTCAGCTGGGTATGGAAATTGCCTATGCCGTTCAGGAGACACCCCGGGGACTTGCAGACGCTTTTATCATCGGAGCGGACTTTATCGGGAAGGATCATGTGGCGCTGGTGCTGGGAGATAATATTTTTTACGGGCAGAGCTTTTCGAGAGTGCTGAAGGAAGCGGTGGCCAGAGAAAAAGGGGCGACGATTTTCGGATATTATGTGCGGGATCCAAAGGAATATGGAGTTGTGGAGTTTGATGAGACAGGGAAAGCCCTTTCCATTGAAGAAAAGCCGGAGAATCCCAAGAGTAATTATGCGGTGCCCGGGCTGTATTTTTATGATAATGACGTTGTGGAGATCGCAGCCAATGTGAAGCCCTCTGCCAGGGGAGAAATTGAGATCACCAGCATCAATAATGAATATTTAAGACGGGGAACGCTTCATGTGGAGACCTTAGGACGGGGGTTTGCGTGGCTGGACACCGGAAACCATGACGCGCTGCTTGCCGCGGCAGACTTTGTATCGGCGGTGCAGAAGCGCCAGGGACTCTACATTTCCTGTATTGAGGAGATTGCCTTTAAGAGAGGATTTATAGACAGAGAGCAGCTCTTAAAGCTGGCAGAGCCTTTGATGAAGACGGATTATGGAAAATATATGAAGGAAGTTGCGGACGGACTGTAGGATAAGGATACAGGACTGATTTAATTTAGAAGGGACAGGATACGGTCATGGGAAAAATAACAGTTGAAACTTGTGAGATCGAGGGATTAAAGATCATTACCCCCACAGTGTTCGGGGATGCACGGGGTTATTTTGTGGAAACCTATAATTATAACGATTTTAAGGAAGCAGGAATTGATCAGGTGTTTGTTCAGGACAACCAGTCTTCTTCCGTGAAGAATGTACTCAGAGGTCTGCATTTTCAGATCGATCATCCCCAGGACAAGCTGGTGAGGGTGATATCCGGCGAGGTATTTGATGTGGCGGTGGATCTGCGCCCGGGATCTGAAACCTACGGAAAATGGAAAGGAGTTTTACTCTCCGCCGAAAACAAAAAGCAGTTTTTTGTTCCGAAAAATTTCGCCCATGGTTTTTTGGTGCTTTCGGATTATGCGGAATTTGCCTATAAATGTACAGACTTTTATCATCCCGGAGATGAGGGCGGACTTAGATTCGATGATCCGGATATCGGCATTGAATGGCCTGTAGCTCCCGGCACAGAGCTGATCATGGCCGAGAGAGACAAAAACTGGTGCGGTATCAGAGAATACACCAAAAACAGAGAGAACGGATAATAATATGAAGCATAGCAGGGAAAAAAGCTGGAAGACTTACCTGAAAAACTTGCCAAAGCCAGTAGGGATCGGCATCTTTTACGGGATCTGCGGGATCGTTGCCATTCTGGTGCTTATGCATAATAATCCCCTTGCCCCCGATCAGCATACAGAGGATCTGAAAAAGTATTGCGCCTGTGCGCTGCTTGCACTTGCCTGTATTATTTTCGGCCTGTATTATGACAGAATGTTCATTATCCCCAAGGAGCTTTTCCACAGCAGAAAGCTGATATGGAAGCTGTCAAAAAATGACTTTAAAAAGCGGTATGCGGGCTCCTATCTGGGCTTTGTATGGGCGTTGGTGCAACCGGTGGTAACGGTTGTTATGTATTGGCTGGTGTTTGATAAAGTGTTTAATACGAAGGCACAGATGCTGGCCAGCGGCGTGGAGGTGCCTTATGTTCTGTATTTAACAGCGGGTCTTGTGCCCTGGTTTTATTTTTCGGAAGCGATCACCAATGGAACCAGCGCTCTGCTGGAGTACAGCTATCTGGTAAAAAAAGTAGTATTCAATATCAGTATCCTTCCGATCATTAAACTGATAGCGGCAACCTTTATCCATCTGTTTTTTGTGGGGGTATTGCTGGTGGTAGCTGTCTGCTACGGGTATTATCCTACGGTTTATACCCTGCAGGTGTTCTATTACAGCTTTTGCCTTTTTGTCCTGGTATTGGCTATGAGCTACTGTACCTGTGCCATTGCCGTGTTCTTCAGGGATCTGATCCAGATCATCAACATAGGGCTGCAGGTCGGAATGTGGGCAACCCCGGTGCTTTGGGATATTAATATGCTTTCCAATGATAAGGTTATTACCCTTTTTAAGCTGAATCCTCTTGTTTATATTGTGAATGGATATCGGAATGCCATTTATGGCGACGAATGGTTTTTTGAGCATTTTTATTCTTCTACGTATTTTTGGATTTTTACGGTGACATTGTTCTGCATAGGCTCTTTGATCTTTAAGCGATTGAAGGTTCATTTTGCAGATGTCCTTTGATATGATTTTACACGCACTAAAGTGCGCAGATGGGAGCCAGAGATGGATGGACAAAAAATTGCCATACAGGTGAAGAACCTGGAAAAAGCGTATAAGCTATATGATAAACCTTCCGACCGGCTGAAGGAATCTTTAGGGCTTTCCCGAAAGAAGGGCTATAAGGAGCATTATGCCTTAAAGGGGGTTGATCTTACCATCTCCCAGGGAGAAACCGTGGGGATCATCGGAACCAATGGATCTGGGAAATCTACCATTCTGAAAATCATAACAGGTGTTTTGAATCCTACAGGCGGCAGCGTGGAGGTGAATGGTCGTATCTCCGCTCTGCTGGAGCTGGGAGCCGGGTTCAATATGGAATATAACGGCATTGAGAATGTCTATCTGAACGGCACTATGATCGGTTTCTCCGAAAAGGAGATCGATGAAAGGCTGGATGATATTTTAAGCTTTGCAGATATCGGAGATTATGTTTATCAGCCTGTTAAAACCTATTCCAGCGGCATGTTTGTGCGGCTGGCTTTTGCTGTGGCGATCAATATCGATCCGGAGATCCTGATCGTGGATGAAGCCTTGTCGGTAGGGGATGTATTCTTTCAGGCAAAATGCTACCACAAATTTGAAGAGTTTAAGAGCATGGGCAAGACCATCGTATTTGTAAGCCACGATCTGAGCAGCATTAGCAAGTATTGCGACAGGGTAGTATTGCTTAATCAGGGAGTGAAGCTGGGGGAAGGCTCTCCCAAGGAGATGATCGATGCCTATAAGCAGGTTCTTGTAGGACAATATCCGATCCCGGAGGCAGAGAGGGATCTGGAGGATGGGGCGGATCCTGCAGGAGAGTCTCTGCAGTCAGAGGATCCGAAGGAAGAGACCGGAGCTGTTTCAGGTGAAGATGAGAAGTCTCATCCGGAGGAAGGCGGTGTGGTCATCAATCCGGAATTGCTGGAGTATGGAACCAAAGCTGCAGTCATTGAGGAATACTATATTACGGATGAGTCAGGACGCAAAAGCAGCGCCATCATTAAGGGACAGAAGTGTGCGGTCCATATGACGGTTCGGTTTATAGAGGACATTCAGGAGCCTATCTTTGCATTTACCATCAAAAATATCAAGGGTGTGGAAATTACCGGAACGAATACCATGGTGGAGAAGGCCTTTCTGGAGTCTGTAGAGAAAGGAACGGTAAAGCACATTACCTTTTCCCAGAGGCTTGATCTGCAGGGGGGCGAGTATCTGCTTTCTCTTGGAGTGACCGGTTATGAAAATGAGGATTTTAAAGTCTATCACAGGCTTTATGATGTAATGGATCTTACGGTGATCTCGGATAAGGATACGGTAGGCTATTACGATACCAACTCAAGTATAACGGTTGCCGGGATCGAACCGGAAGAGAAGGGGAAAGGGAATCGGGAAAAGAATATCCTGGATACAGAGGAACAGACAGGCGTAAATAAAGTGCAAAAGCAGGGAGTGGCGATGCAGGAGACAGAAGAGACAGAAAAAGGAGAAGACCCGGAAAAGACAGAAAAGAAGCAGGTTTTGAGGGAAGCGGCAGTGCGCCCGGCACCTGTTCATCTAAAGGAGGAAGAGCTGGTGAACCTGACGCCGGATAAGATCGGAAAGGTAAAATTAAATTTCGATTGTTATTCCGGAAACGATCTGTACAGTGACGGAGAGATTGAGGATGAGATCCTCTCTATTGTGAGGAACGCCTCCCGTGTGGAATATCCCTCTATCATCGAAAAGAGAAAAAGCTGGCCTGTTCTGTATCATCTCTCTCCGTTGCGGGGGAATATTGTGGACTGGCTGCCCATTGGGCCGGAAGACAAGGTTCTTGAGATCGGCGCCGGATGCGGGGCCATTACGGAAAAGCTTTCCGAAAAGGCGGGAAGCGTTACCTGTGTGGAGCTTTCGGCGAAGAGAAGCCGCATTAATGCATACAGGAATCAGGACAGGGATAATATTGAGATCCATGTAGGGAATTTTGAAGATATAGAGCCATCCCTTCCCATGGACTATGATTTCATTTGTCTGATCGGGGTATTTGAATACGGGCAGTCTTATATGCATACCCGGACGCCCTATGAGGATTTTTTAAAGATCATTCAAAAGCATATGAAGGATAACGGGCGTATTGTGATTGCCATAGAGAATAAGTTCGGGCTGAAATACTGGGCCGGCTGCAGTGAGGACCATCTGGGAACCTATTTCAGTGGATTGGAAGGATATCCGGAAGGGGGGAGTGCTCGTACCTTTACCCGCCAGGGACTGGAAAGGCTTTTCAAAAGCTGTGGCATCAGCCAATATTCCTTCTACTATCCCTATCCAGATTACAAGTTTCCCACAGTGATCTATTCAGATAAAAGATTGCCGAACACAGGTGAATTAACAGATAACATGCGTAACTTTGATCGGGACAGACTGGTGCTCTTCAATGAAAAGTATGTATTTGACAGTATTGTCAGGGACGGCTTATTTGGTGTATTTTCTAATTCCTATCTGATACTGATCGGTAAGGATTCGGATACCGACTATGTGAAATATTCCAATGACCGGGCGGAAAAATATGCGCTCAGAACGGAAATTGCAGATACAAAGGAAGGAAAGCTGGTCAGAAAAATTCCTTTGAATGAAGAATCCAGAGGTCATGTGAGGGGGATGAAGCGTTCTTACGAGTTTTTGAAGGAGCGGTATAAGGGCAGCGGCCTTTCCATTAATTCCTGCAGGCTTTCCGCGGATGGCAATGCGGAATTTGCCTATGAAAAAGGCGTTACATTGGAAGAGCTTCTGGATGAATGCCTGGCAAAAGAGGATATGGAGGGCTTTTACCGGTTGTTTGACAGGTATTATGATCTGATCTCTTATGGAGAAAATACAGCAAAGGGAGATAAGGCAGTCACTGATTATGATCTGATCTTTGGAAATATATTGGTGGATGGTGAGGATTGGACGGTAATCGATTATGAATGGACCATGAAACAGGAGATGCAGGCTTCGGAAATCGCGTTTCGTGCAATCTACTGCTATGTACTCGCTGAAGAAAAGAGAAATAAGCTGGATTGGAATGTGATCATGGATAAATTACATATCACTCCTGATATGGCAGAGGAATACCGGAAGAGAGAGGCGAAATTTCAAAAGCAGGTAACCGGAAAGAGGGAGTCTATGGGCGAGATCAGAGCTACCATCGGGACGGTTTCTTACCATGCAGAGCCTCAAAAGCTGATACAGCGGCATCTTAAGGATGTGGAAGAACACAGGATACAGATTTACATCGATAAGGGATACGGTTTTCACGAGGAGGAATCCTATTATATAGAGGATGTTTACACAGATGAGAGCCATTTGGAAGCAGAAATTTCCCTGGATGGCAGTGTAAAGGCGGTGAGAGTCGATCCTTCAAACCATTGCTGTGTTCTGAGGATCATGGAGCTGACGCTGAATGATGTTCCCATACCTGTGCAGAAGAAATATGTGGAGATAAACGGCAAAAAAATGAAAGCAGGAGGTTATATTTTTGACACCCAGGATCCCAATATCAATATCAAGCTTTCAGAGCTTCCTGTGACCATACAAAATACCCTTAAAATTAAACTTGAGATATCATCTGTCTCAATTGGCCTGGCAGAAGATGTTTTTGATTCGGTGAAGAAATCATTTTAGGGCACCCGGAGGGAAAAAATGACTCTTTTGAAGCAAAAAATAAAGCAAAAACTTATCGAAAAACAACACAAAACCTACAAAAATGAAATTTCTCTGAGGAAAATCACCTACGAAAAATGGATTGCTGAATGTGAAAAAACTTTAAAAAATGATTGTACAATTGAGATAAATGAAGAAAAAAAACTGACAAATGATTTAATAACGAAGGATTTCGGCAGAGGAAAATCGGAAAATGCAGGAAATAGATCGGATACAGACGGGTTTTGCAGAATTATGTCATTTGTTGACCAAAAGAGTCATGCGGACGAAAAAACGTATTTTGCACATTTTGACATAAAAAATATAAATGAAAAAACGATCAATGCTTTTGGGAGGGAAAATGTAAACTTTGTTATAATATCTGTTTACAACGGGAGGCCGACAGAAAACGCCTTTGCAATGATCTGCCAGTGCTTTCAAAATACTCACACCGTTCTGGCTTACGGAGATGAGGATGTGTTGGATGGAGAATCAGGGCTCAGAAGAGATCCCTGGCTGAAACCGGATTGGTCTCCGGATCGTTTTTTGTCGGGATTTTATTTTGGAGGATTGATTGCGGTCAGATACGCGGCGTTAAAAAGGGCCTGGGATTACTGCAAAAATAAAGGTATTTTTGAAAAGCAACCGACAGAAGGCGGGGAGAAGGAGAGACTCTATGATGTGCTTTTTGAAATGCTCAGAATGCAGGACTGCTTTTCAAAAAGAACGGAAGAAAACACAGAAAAGATATGCCATATAAAACATGTGTTATATAGTGGCTTTGAAGATGGCTATGGACAGATAAAAAGCCTGAAAATTTCAAGAGATATGGAAACGGAAAACATAAATAACATCCGAAATATATCTGATAAAGAGAGTGAAAAAGATGAGCGGGAAGGTAAGGAAGATGGACATAAAAACCAAATGTTATCAATCATCATCCCGTCCAAGGATAATCCGGAGGTTTTGTTTCATTGTATAGACTCCCTGCTTGAGAAAACCCGTTCTTCCTTCCCGTATGAGATCATAGTGGTCGATAATGGGAGCAGTAACGAAAACAGGGAGAGGATTTCCCGGAAGATTGAGGCGCTTGATCAGTTTAAAAACAAGAAGGATCAGACATTTCCTCATAAGGCAGGCGAAAAGGCAGGTGAACCCCGGGCAGAAAGTCTTTTTAGGGGTTGCAGATATCTGTATGAGCAAATGAGCTTTAATTTTTCAAAAATGTGTAATTTAGGGGCCGAAAATGCAGCAGGGGAGGTATTGCTGTTTTTAAATGATGATATGGAGATCATTGCACCTAAATGGATGGATTTGATGATGGAGAAGGCATTGCTGCCTTATGCAGGAGCGGTAGGGGCAAAGCTTTTGTATCCGGATTCTGATATCATCCAGCATGCAGGAGTTACGAACCTTCGGGTGGGTCCTGCCCATAAGCTGCAGTATTTAAGTGATAAAGAAGATCATTATTTTGGCATGAACCGGGGAGTCCACAATATGCTGGCTGTGACGGGGGCCTGTCTGATGGTACGGCGTCAGGTATTTGAGGAGGCCGGGGGATTCTGTGAGGATCTGGCAGTTGCCTTTAACGATGTGGATCTGTGCTACAGTATTTATGAGATGGGCTACTATAATATAGTAAGAAATGATGTGATCTTATATCATCATGAGTCCTTAAGCCGGGGAAAGGACGGGGAGTCGGAGGAAAAGCAGCTCCGGCATCTTAAGGAAAAGGATCTGCTGTATGAAAGGCATCTGCCTCTTTACGGAAAGGATCCCTTTTATCATCCTTATCTTTTAAACGATATGCTGGATTCCAAGTATTCCATGAGCTATTGCAATCAGGTGACGCTGGATATGGCGTGGTCTAAGCTGATTCCCTGTGAGAAGGAGCTGAAAAAAGCAAGAGAGGATGAGTGTCTGGTGGTGGGGATGGAGTGCGCCAGAGATATTTACAGGTGGCTCTACAGCATCTCCCCCGAAAAAGGAAAGATTGCGGCACAGCCAAAGGATATGGGGTATTATTTCCAGGGCTATTCTTTCATAATCGGAGCAGATAACGCATGCTATAAAAAGAAATTTTTGCTGAAAAACAAAATAAACGGTAAGGTTATGGCGATCGCTGCAGAGAACAGGTATCGCCAGGATATTGAAAATAACCTGCCGGATCAGGTCAATGTAGGGCTTACAGGCTTTGCAGCCAAGCTGCCCAAGGAGGCGGTTCCGGCAGGGATTTATCAGTTCGGGATTTTGGCAGAGGATCAATGTTCCCGGCAGAAGCTGGTCAATTGGAGCAATTGGGTGATGGAGGTGGAAGCAGATGGCAGACAAAGTGTCAGAGAAGGAAAGGAATAACAGAGAAGAAACCGGGATGGATTACCGGGCGGCTTACGAAAAGGAGCATCTGCAGAATGCGGATCTTGCCGGACGGATCGCAGATCTCGAGGCAAAAAACGCGGAGCTCGCCTTTAAGCTGAACCGGATCAAGACGAATCCTCTCTGGAAAATGTCTGCTCCTCTTAGAAGGTGTATGCATTTTGTTCTCAGGCAGAGAGACAGGCTTAAGAATTGCGGGAATCTGCGTGGATTTATCGGTCGGCTGAACTATAAAAAAATTGAGCTGAAGGCCAGAGAAAATTATGGAACCAAAAGCTTTCCTGACCCGGAGGAGGCCGCCCGAGAGCGGGAAGAGCGTTTTCCCAGAATGGTAAAGATCAGTATTCTGGTGCCTCTTTATAATACACCGGAGGATTTTTTGCGGGAAATGATAGACTCTGTGGTGAACCAGACCTATCCGAATTGGGAGCTTTGCCTGGCAGATGGCTCTGACGAAGCCCACTCCAATGTGGAGGCTGTGGTAAAGGAGTATCAGGATCGTCTGGGAGAGGACCCTGAGTGGGGGCCAAGGATCAGGTATAAGAAGCTTGTAAAGAACGAAGGGATTTCCGGGAATACAAATCAGTGTCTTACACTGGCCACAGGGGAGTATATCGGCCTTTTTGATCATGATGATATTCTTCATCCCTGCGCTCTCTATGAATATGTGAAGGTGATCAATGAAAAAGAGGCGGACTACATATATTGTGATGAAACCACCTTCAAAAGCGGGGATATTAATAAGATGATCACCCTGCATTTTAAGCCGGATTATGCCATTGATAATCTGAGGGCCAATAATTACATCTGTCATTTCAGTGTTTTTGCCAGAGAGCTGTTAGACGGTACAGAACTGTTCCGCACCAGATTTGACGGAAGCCAGGATCACGATATGATCCTGCGCCTCACTGACAGGGCCAGGAATGTAGTTCATGTGCCTAAGCTTTTGTACTACTGGAGAAGTCATCCGGGAAGCACTGCGGCAGATATTTCTGCCAAGCCCTATGCCATAGAGTCGGCCAAGGGGGCGGTGGCTGACCATTTAAGGCGGCATGGCTTTGAACATTTTCAGATCACCTCCACCAGAGCCTTCGAGACCATCTTTAAGATCCGTTATCAGATCATCGGCAGCCCTAAGATATCAATTGTTATTGCTAACAAGGATCATGCGGCAGATCTGAAAAGGTGCATCACATCGATCCTTGAGAAGTCTACCTACGAAAATTATGAGATCATTGTAGTGGAAAATAACAGCTGTGATAAAGAAACCTTCGATTATTATGAGGAGCTTGCAGAAAATAAAAGGATACGGGTAGTGGAGTATAAGACGGATAAGCCCTTTAATTATTCTGCGGTAAACAACTTCGGAGCCTCTGAGGCAGACGGCGCTTATCTGCTTTTCCTGAACAATGATACCCAGGTGATCACGGTAAACTGGCTGGAGGAGCTTTTGATGTATGCCCAGCGGGAGGATGTGGGAGCCGTGGGCGCCAAGCTTTATTTTGCAGATAAGGGAATACAGCACGCAGGAGTGGTGTTGGGGCTGGGAGCTCATAGAACAGCGGGCCACAGCCATTATAAGCAGCCTCAGGAAAACATGGGTTATATGGGAAGGCTTTGCTATGCTCAGGATGTGTCGGCGGTGACAGGAGCCTGCCTTCTTGTGAAAAAGAAGCTGTTTGAGGAGGTGGGAGGCCTGGAGGAGTCCTTTGCCATTTCTTTGAATGACGTTGATTTCTGCTTAAAGCTGCGGGAAAAGGGCTATTTAAATGTGTTTACTCCTTTTGCGGAGCTTTATCATTTTGAATCTGCATCCCGGGGACTGGATGACCAGGGAGAAAAGGCAGAGCGCTATAACCGGGAGTCGGATCAGTTCAGGAAAAAGTGGAAAAAAGTACTGGAGGCAGGGGATCCTTATTATAATCCCAACTTTTCTCTGGATAGAAGCGACTTTGCTTTGAAAATATAGGAAAACTGTGGTACAATAAGGAAGTGCGGCAGAGCAAAGGGAAACGGCTAAAGTCGTTTCCTATATCAAAATCAGGAGGGTTAAGTTATGAGCTATAGGGAAGAATACGATTTTTGGCTTAAGGACGCGTATTTTGATGAGGACACCAAGGAGGAGCTCCGGGGGATCGCAGGAAACGAGAAGGAAATTGAGGATCGTTTTTATAAAGAGCTGGAGTTTGGTACGGGAGGCCTTCGCGGCGTGATCGGCGCGGGAACCAATCGTATGAATATTTATACGGTAAGAAAGGCAACCCAGGGGCTTGCCAATTATATCATCAGCCAGGGCGGGAAGGAAAAGGGAGTGGCCATCGCCTATGATTCCAGGAGAATGTCTCCCGAATTTGCAGATGTGGCGGCGTTGTGTCTGGCGGCCAACGGCATCAAGGCTTATGTGTTTGACGCTCTTCGGCCTACACCGGAGTTGTCATTTGCTCTCCGTAAGCTCCATTGCATTTCGGGTATCGTGATCACGGCCAGCCATAATCCGCCGGAATATAACGGATATAAGGCCTACTGGGAGGACGGCGCCCAGGTGGCGGCACCCAGGGATAAAGAGATCATTGACGAGGTGAAGAAGGTTACCGATTACGGCCAGGTGAAAACCATGGACAAGGAAGAAGCCATTGCGGCAGGTCTTTATCAGGTGATCGGAAAAGAGATTGACGACGCTTACATGGAGGAACTGAAAAAGCAGATCATCCATCCGGAGATCATTAAGGAGGTTGCAGATGAGATCAAGATCGTTTACTCTCCTTTCCACGGAACTGGAAATGTGCCGGTAAGAAGAATCCTCTCCGAGCTTGGATTTAAGAATGTTTATGTAGTACCGGAGCAGGAGCTTCCCGATCCGGATTTCACCACACTGGAATATCCTAATCCGGAGGATCCCAAGGCATTTACCCTGGCCCTTCAGCTGGCAAAAGAAAAGAATGCGGATATTGTCCTTGCCACAGATCCGGATGCGGACAGACTGGGAATCTACGCGCTTGACACCAAAACGGGGGAGTACATTCCGTTTACAGGAAATATGTCCGGTATGTTGATCGCAGAATATATTTTAAGAGAAAGAACGGCAACAAACACCATGCCGGAAAATCCCGCGCTGGTAACTACCATCGTAACCACCAATATGGCAGGGGCCATTGCAAGGGATTACAATGTGAAATTCATAGAGGTTCTCACCGGCTTCAAATATATCGGTGAGCAGATCAAGCTTTTTGAACAGAATAATTCAAATAACTATGTGTTTGGCTTAGAGGAAAGCTATGGCTGCCTGGCAGGTACCCATGCAAGAGACAAAGATGCGGTTGTGGCGGTTATGTGCCTGTGCGAGATGGCTGCCTGGTGCAAGAAGAACGGTATCACCGTATGGGATCAGATGATCAGACTCTACGAAAAATACGGTTATTACAAGGAAACCCAGTATGCCATTACCTTAAAGGGAATCGATGGTTCCAAGCAGATCGCGGAAATGATGGATAAATTACGGAACGATCCGCCTAAGAGCTTTGGTGAGCTTACCGTAAGGGAATTCAGGGATTATGACAGAAATGTGACCAGGGATCTGACCACAGGAGAAGAGAAGCCTACAGGACTGCCGAAATCCAACGTGCTTTATTTTGACCTTACCAATGACTCCTGGTGCTGTGCCCGTCCTTCCGGGACAGAGCCCAAGATCAAATTCTATATGGGAGTGAAAGGAAGCAGTCTTGAGGACGCTCAGGATAAGGTGGAGAAGCTGACAGAGGCGCTTAAGTCATATCTGTAAGAATACGCATGATATTTATTAACATGAGGATGGCTGGCGAAGCCTGACATCCGTTGTTTGGGATCGTCCTGCTTTTGCAGGACGATTCTTATTCAATTAGCTGGCTCGCGAAGCGTGACGGCGTTTGTTAAAATCCTGTTCTTACACATAAGGGGTACATGAAAATGGGCAAAATAATAACGGCCGTCAATTTAAAAAAAACACTGCACTATCTGAAAAAAAACGGATTACGGCAGGCCTGCTACGCAATAAGGGAGAGGATCGACACCGAGGGAAAGGAAAATTATACCTATAAGCCGGTGGAGGAGACCATTTTGCAAAAGCAGCGCCGCAGATCAGAGACCATGGATATAAAATTTAGTCTTCTTGTGCCTGCCTTCGAGACCAGGGAGGAGTATCTGAGGGCAATGATCGACTCCGTCCTTGGGCAAACCTATGGAAAATTTGAGCTGATCCTGGCTGACGCCAGTAAGGGAGATCAGGTGGAAAAGGTGGTAAAGACCTATAAAGATCCCCGGATCAGATACAAAAGACTGAAGCAAAATACGGGAATATCTGCCAACACCAACCAGGCTCTGATGTACGCTACAGGAGATTACGCAGGACTTTTAGATCATGATGATGTGCTGACGCCTGATGCACTTTTTGAGATGGCATCCTGTATTGAGAAATACAGGCAGGAGGGGATCCGGCTTTTGCTTTTGTATTCCGATGAGGATAAATGCGATGCGCATGAGGAAAGGTATTTTGAGGTGAACAAAAAGCCGGATTTTAATCTGGATCTGGTACTGACAAATAATTACATCTGTCATTTTACGGTAATGAAAAGACAGCTCATGCAGGAGCTTGGATTCCGCAGTGTATGTGACGGTGCCCAGGACTATGATATCGTACTGCGCTGTCTTGGCAGAATGTCGGGGAAGGAGAAGTGTGGCGGAAATGGGAACAGGAATGGCGAAGGTGTACTCCCCGTCGCGCATATTCCCAGAGTGCTCTACCATTGGCGGTGTCATACCCAGTCTACGGCCGAGAACCCTGCCAGCAAGCAGTATGCCTATGATGCCGGAAAACGTGCGGTGGAAGATTTTTTGCGCCTTAAGGGATGGAGGGCAGAGGTGTCTCATTTAAGGCATCTGGGATTTTATCGGGTGGAATATCAGCCGGATCTGCTTTCAGTCAGAGAGGATGTGGCGGTGGTAGGCGGAAAACTGCTGGATAGCCGAAACAGAATAACAGGAGGTTTGTATACAGCCGATGGAAAGGCGCTTTACCAGGGATTGCACAGAGAGTACAGCGGCTATATGCACAGGGCATCGCTCCAGCAGGATGCGGAGGCCATCGATATCCGCTGCATGAAGGCCTCCCGCCAGGCGGAGACTATTTTAGAGGAATTGATCGGTCATCCTTATCTTCGGCATCCGGAGACGGGGAGATTTGACTGGAGGGATTGTCTGAAGGAACAGGGACACTTGACGGAACAGAATTATGTGGAGCTGAGCTGTAAATTCTGTGAGCAGGTAAGGAAGGCCGGCTTTCGGATCGTATGGGATCCTGCCATGACCGAGAAGCAGCCAAAGCGGCGCAGAATGAGGAATCCGAAATGACAAGAACAACGGTAGTGATACCAAATTATAACGGCATGAAATATATTGACGGATGTCTGCAGTCTCTTTACCGGGGAACCAGGATACCGGAGATCATTGTTGTGGATAACGGCTCTGAGGATGGAAGCAGGGAGCTGGTGAGTCAAAAATATGAAAAGGTACGGCTCATAGAATTTGACAGAAACACGGGATTTTCCAATGCGGTGAATGCGGGGATCAAAGCAGCCTCCACAGAGTATGTGCTGCTGCTCAACAATGATACGGAAGCGGATGGGAAAATGGTAGAAAACCTGGAAAAGGCTCTTTCCAAAGAACCAAGGGCGTTTTCCGCAGGAGCCAGGATGCTGCGGATGGATGCACCGGAGCTGTTAGACGGCGCAGGAGATCTGTATTGCGCCCTGGGCTGGGCGTTTGCCAGAGGAAAGGACAGGCCTTCACAGAATTACGATAAGCCCTGCCGGATCTTTTCGGCCTGTGCAGGCGCTGCGATCTATCGGAAAAAGGTGTTTGATAACATTGGTTATTTTGATGAAAATCACTTTGCCTATCTGGAGGATACGGATATCGGGTATCGTGCTGATATTTATGGATATTATAATATTTATACGCCGGAGGCAAGGGTGTATCATGCAGGAAGCGCTGTCAGCGGCTCACGTCACAATGATTTTAAGGTAAGGCTGTCCGCACAGAACAGTGTTTACCTGATTTACAAGAATATGCCTTTTTTGCAGATACTTCTGAATATGCCCTTTTTGCTGGCGGGATTTATGGTAAAAGCCCTTTTTTTCATCAGGAAAGGAATGGGGGCAGCATATTTAAAAGGGATCATGGAGGGACTTAAGCTGTCAGCCAGCCCCGGGGGGCGGTGTCATAAGGTGAGGTTTTCTTTTTCACACATGAGAAATTATATGTGGATCCAGGGACAGCTGTGGATCAATACAGTGAGAAGGCTGCTATAGTGAAAGCTATGATAGAAGGCAGCAATATCACTTTGGAGTTGTATTTTTTGTAATAATATTGTAAGATATGGTAACGGTCCGGCTCCGCCGGAGTGTGATCCTATGCAATGAAGCATTGCCGGGCAGCCTATGAATGTCCGGTGATCAGAAGGCAGCAGAATATGATCAAGGACAACCAGAAATATTTTAATCGATTGCATTTGCTGATGGATGCCGTGGTAGTGGCGATTTCCTATCTGCTTGCATGGTATATCAAGTTCTGCACCATATTTGCCGACACGGAGCCCGGTGCAGGCGCGTTGGATATGGGAACCTATTTCAGCTTCCTGTATTTTGTTGTGCCTGAATATATTGTCCTTTATTATTTCTTTAATCTGTACGCGCCCAAGCGTGCCACCAGACGTAAGTTAGAGCTTGAAGGCCTTTTTAAGGCCAATGTGGTGGGGATAGTCTTTTTTATTGTATTTCTCTATATGATCAAGCAACAGGATTTCTCCCGGTTTATGATGGGGGCTTTTTTTGTCATAAACATTCTGTTCGCTGCGGTCTACCGGACTCTGATCCGCAATCTTCTGCTTTATTTCCGCAAAAAAGGCTACAATTTAAAATATATTCTGCTGATCGGTTATTCCCGGGCGGCAGAGGAGTATATCACCAGGATCAATGCCAATCCCCAATGGGGGTATGTGGTACGGGGGATCTTAGATGACAGAATCCCCAGCGGAACCGTTTATAAAGGGGTGAGGGTGGTAGGACGGATCGCCAATATCAGGTATATCCTTCCCGAAAACAGCCTGGATGAGATTGCAATTACCCTGGCTCTTAAGGATTATGACCGTCTGGAGGCTATCGTTGATCTGTGTGAAAAGTCCGGTGTCCATACCAAGTTTATCCCGGATTATAATTCTCTGGTTCCCAGTCATCCTTATACTGAGGATCTTATGGGGCTTCCGGTGATCAATATCAGGTATGTACCTTTGACCAATACCTTAAACTGGGTTTCCAAAAGAGCCATGGATATTGTGGGGGCTTTGGCGGGGATCATCCTGTCCTCTCCCATCATGTTGGCGGCGGCTCTCGCCGTGCGGCTTACCAGCCGGGGGCCCGTGATCTTTAAACAGGAAAGAGTAGGCCTTCATAATAAGACCTTTAAAATGTATAAATTCAGAACCATGGAAATGCAGAAGGATACGGCAGAGCAGAAGGCATGGACAGTCAAGGATGATCCCCGGGTGACCGGCGTGGGGAAATTCCTGCGCCGTACCAGTTTAGATGAGCTCCCTCAGCTTTTTAATATCCTTGTGGGAGAAATGTCTCTGGTGGGGCCAAGGCCGGAGCGCCCCCAGTTTGTAGAAAAGTTTAAGGAGGAGATACCCCGTTACATGATCAAGCACCAGGTAAGGCCGGGACTCACCGGCTGGGCTCAGATCAACGGTTATCGGGGCGATACCTCTATCCGCAAAAGAGTGGAGTACGATCTTTTTTATATTGAGAACTGGACCATGGGAATGGACATCAAGATCATGTTCCTGACCCTTTTCAAGGGATTTATCAACAAAAATGCCTATTAAGGATCAGAAAGCGTAACAGATAAGCCGAAGGCCGGACTGTTATCGGAAAGCGTATGGAAAGGGCCATCGTATTGCTTTCGGAGTAATATGTTTTCAGTTTTTGGAATGCATAGAATCGCATAAATTTACAAATCTTAAGGATAAATAAATTTGATGGCAGGGGCTTGCCTAAATAATGGTTTTGTGCGAAAATTATATCTTGTGAGAAATCACGGACGATAAAGCCCAAAAAGAAAGTTAACATAAAAAGGGAGAGTTGATTTATGGCTACAAGCAAAAAACCTGTTAAGAAAAGACCTGTAAAGAGTACAGGAGATGCACATGTCAAGAAAAAAGCCCCGGTATCGGCCAAAAAGAAAGCAAAGAAGAAGCGCTCCAAGATCCTTCTTTTTATATTGGAAATTTTCGTGCTGCTCCTTATGGTGGTGGTTCTTTACAGCGTACTGAAGATAGAAAAGGTGGGTAAGGTAAACCTGCCCTCAGAGGAGATTGTGATCAATCCGGAGGTGGAGGAGAAGGTAGAGACTGTTCTGAAGGGCTACCGGAATGTTGCCCTGTTTGGTGTGGACTCTACTTCAGGAGCTCTTACCAAGAATACCAGAAGTGATACAATTATGATCGCATCCGTTAATTTAGACACCGGTGCCTGTAAGCTGGTGAGTGTTTACCGTGATACGTATCTGAACCTGAGCAACGATTCTTATAATAAGTGTAACTCCGCTTACGCCAAGGGCGGTCCCATGCAGGCCATCAACATGCTGAACATGAATATGGATATGAATATCACTGATTTTGTGACGGTAGGCTTTGCGGGATTAAGTGATACCATCGATGCCTTAGGCGGTGTTATGATCGATGTGGACGATGCAGAGCTTTTGCATATCAATAACTACCAGAAGACCATGGCCAAGGATCTTAAGAGAGATTACACACCGGTAAACAGCACCGGCTACCAGCTCTTAGACGGTCTTCAGGCAACTGCTTACTGCCGGATCCGTTACACAGCGGGAGATGATTTTAAGCGTGCAGAGCGGCAGAGAGAGGTGCTGATGGCCATCGTGGACAAGGCCAAGAGCGCTTCACCGGCTACCTTGACTGCTGCTGTGAATGCCATTTTTGACAATGACGAGATTTATACATCCTTGGATATATCAGAAATCCTTGAGCTTCTGGGGGATGTTGGCTCCTATGAGATCGTAGCCCAGGGAGGCTTCCCGGAGGAGAGCATGCGTACTACGGGAACCATTGGACAAAAGGGAAGCTGCGTGGTACCGGTATCTCTGGCGGATAATGTACAGTGGCTCCATGAATTCCTGTTTGATGAAACCGGGTATACCCCTTCCGATGCAGTTCAGCAGTACAGCGAGAAGGTAAAGGCAGATACTGCAAAGTATGTGAAGTAGGGGAAACGCCCATAGATTTCGGACGAAAACTGATTGATATCAGATAAAACACCGCATTTGGCGGAAAGAGGATCAAACGCCGCTACGCTTCGCGAGTCGGCTTATTGAGTGAAAAGGGTCAGCTGAGGTTGGCCCTTTTATTGACATAAGGAAAAGAATATGATGAATGTAGATGTGATCATTCCCCTTTACAAACCTACGGAAAAGTTCCTGCACCTGCTTGATATGCTGAAGGCTCAGACGGTGCCGGTGCATCGTATCATTCTGGTGAATACGGAGAAGAAATATTATGATGCTTTCACAGAGAATGGGGATCTTGAGAAGAAATACGGAAATCTTTTGGTCCGTCATATAGCCAAAACAGAATTCGACCATGGAAAAACCAGGAATTATGGGGTATCGCTGTCAGATGCTCCCTGTTTTATCATGATGACGGATGATGCGGTTCCGGCAGATGAAAGATTGGTGGAAAAGCTGCTTGCACCTTTTCAGGATAAAAGGGTGGGAATGAGCTATGCCAGGCAGATCCCTGCAGAGGGCTGCGGGGCCCTGGAGAGCTATACCCGCCAATTTAATTATCCGGAGGATTCCTGCACGAAATCAGCAGCTGACATGAAGGATATGGGTCTGAAAGCCTTCTTTGCCTCCAATGTGTGTGCGGCCTACAGAAGGGATATTTTTGATGAATTGAAAGGCTTTACAGACCATACCATATTTAATGAGGATATGATCTATGCAAGAGGGCTTTTGGACGCCGGATATCTGATCGCCTATGAAGCAGAGGCTGTGGTAGCCCATTCCCATAATTACAACGCCTTTCAGCAGTTCCACAGAAATTTTGATCTGGGAGCTTCCCAGGCCATGTATCCCCATATATTTGAAGGACTGCCTGCAGAATCAGAAGGGATCCGTCTGGTGAAAAAGAGCTGTGCTTATGCCCTGAGGGTGGGAAAGCCATGGCTGATCGTCAAGCTTTTCTGGCAGAGCGGATTTAAGTATCTGGGTTATTTTCTGGGGAAACGGTATGAACGTCTGCCCATGGGAATCGTAAAAGCCTTTTCCATGAATAAGGATTTCTGGAAGTAACAGTTCTGGAATAAAATAAAAAAGAAACAAAATTGACAAATTTTTATCACAAATTGAACACAAATAGGTCCTATACTTAAGCTCATAGACGAGGAGATACAGTAAACGGCATAACAAATCGTTTACTACAAAAGAAACGCCTGCAGACAGCTGCAGGCTGAGAAAGGAAGAGAGGTAATTGTCATGTATGAAAATAATTATCCAAACAGCTATAATAACTCCGAAGGAGAGCAGAATAATATGAATAACAACAGTTATGGACAGAGCAGCAATACCTACCATTATGAAAACAGCGGCAGCTTCAGCGGCGCAGGCTATCATGACGGTTATGGCCAGGGGAGCTATTATAACAGTACTCAGAGCAGTAATTCCGGAAAGAAGGGGAAGGGAAATAAAGCAGGGACAGGCAAAAAGATCGTCATAGCCACCTGCTGCGGCCTTTGCTTTGGTATCTTTGCAGGACTTGGATTTCAGGCAGTGGATTCAGCCACAGATTTTCTGAAGGATAAAGCAGGACTGACCGGGAACGGCAGTGCAGTTGCAGGGGAAACCACTGAGATCGGCAGCGGCAGTACGGATATGACAGGGGACAGCACAGCCCTTCTGAACAGCGGTCTCAGCGAGGAGGAAATGAAAGCCATAGAGGCTCTGATCAATAACCAGACAGTGCAGACCACGGTAACAGACGTGACTCAGGTGGTGAAGCAGGTGATGCCTTCTGTGGTATCGGTGAATAACAGGTATATCGAGAGAATGAGCTTTTTCGGGCAGGAGTACAGCCAGGAGGCCGGAGGGTCAGGCTCGGGCATCATTGTAGGCAAGAACGATACGGAGCTTTTGCTGGTGACCAACTATCATGTGGTGGAGTCGGCAGAGGAGCTGACGGTACAGTTTGTTGACGGCAGCCAGTCAGAGGCTCAGATCAAGGGTATGGATGCGGATAAGGATCTGGCAGTGATCGCGGTACAGCTTACAGATATTGAGAGTGATACCATGAATCAGATCGCCATTGCAAAGCTGGGAAGCTCTGATGATCTTACGGTTGGGGAGCCGGTAGTGGCCATCGGAAACGCATTGGGCTACGGCCAGTCCGTGACCACCGGTGTGATCAGTGCCCTGGACCGGGCGATCCAGACCACCTCGGTTCAAAGTCCTGTCCAGAATGAGGATATGGAGATCAATACCTTCATCCAGACCGACGCGGCCATCAATCCCGGTAATTCCGGCGGCGCCCTGCTTAACAGCAAGGGTGAGGTGATCGGGATCAACTCCAGCAAGATCGGCGGTTCCGCCATTGAAGGAATGGGGTATGCAATCCCGATCTCTGATGCAAAGCCCATCATCGAGGATCTGATGACCAAGCAGACAAGGCTCAAGGTACCGGAATCAGAGAGAGGCTATCTGGGGATCACCGGAGTGGACGTGAACTCCGATTCCATGCAGCTTTATGGATTGCCGAGAGGGATTTATGTCTCCAGTGTGTCGGAAGGTACGGGCGCAGCGGCTGCAGGCCTTGTTAGAGGGGACATTATTACTGCCATTAATGGGGAAGAGGTGTCCTCCATGGCAGAGCTTAAGGAGGAGCTTGCCTATTATGCGGCAGGCACTACCGTGGAGCTGACGATCATGCAGGGAAGCCCTACAGGATATCAGGCCAAGACGGTACAGCTTACGCTGGGAAAGAGTACCCAGTAAACGGCTGATGGCACGAAATGCCAGGCGAGCCGGCTGACAGGATCAGACGACGGAACGCTCCGCGAACTGTTCGTTGTTAATAAAAACAGGCAGAAGATCGATTCTGCCTGTTTTTTTGGTATTCTTTTTTGGGGTTTCTCATAGACTGAGATAAAGAACGGATTTTATCTGCAGGTGGTAATATGAAAATAAGCGGTACAAAATTATCCAGATGGGGAATATGCCTGCTGACGGTCACGCTTATATGCGTCTTTGCAGGCTGTGCTGCAAAAAAAAGAGATACACTGGAAAAGATAAAGGATCTGGAGTTCACAGTATTGGCAGATGAAAACATACCGGAAGAGCTGAAAGCGGTCATAGAAGAAAAGAAGAGCAATTCATTTAAGGTTACTTATCAGGACAACGGCTTTATGTATATCTGCATCGGCTATGGGGAGCAGGTAAGCGGCGGCTACAGCATTACGGTGAATGAACTGTATCTTACAGAGAATGCGGTTTATGTGGATACCACCCTTCTCGGACCGGAGCCGGGAGATACAGTGGTAAAGAAGGATACGCCCTCCTATCCCTATATTGTAATAAAGACGGAGTTTTTGGATAAGCCGGTGGTGTTTAACTGAAAACAAAAGGTAGATGTTTCAGTACCTTCACAGCTACAACAAAAGTAACAATTGCAATCCCTCTCAAATATGATATGATTTGGTTAGTATATTTTACAGATGAAATCGGATCGTAACGCAGAAAGAGAGGAACGTAAATGAGCAAATATCGGGAGCGCGCCGCGAAGCTGGTGGCGCAGATGACATTGGAGGAGAAGGTCAGCCAGACCTTATATAACGCGCCGGCCATAGAGCGTCTGGGTATTCCTGCCTATAACTGGTGGAACGAGGCGCTGCACGGAGTGGCAAGGGCAGGGACGGCCACCGTATTTCCACAGGCCATCGGTGTGGCCGCCGCCTTTGATGAGGAGCTGGCAGGAAGGATGGCGGAGGTGATCGCCACTGAAGCCAGGGCTAAATATAATGTACAGAAGAAGGAAGGGGATCGGGATATTTATAAAGGGCTTACCTTCTGGTCCCCCAATGTAAATATATTCAGGGACCCCCGCTGGGGACGGGGACAGGAGACCTACGGAGAGGATCCCTATCTGAGTGGAAGACTGGGCGTGCGTTTCGTGGAAGGACTTCAGGAGGAAAAAGACGGCTTTATGAAGGCAGCGGCCTGCGCCAAGCATTTCGCCGTACATTCCGGTCCGGAGAAGCTGCGCCATGAGTTTGATGCCCGGGTCTCCCGGCAGGATCTGTACGAGACCTATCTGCCCGCCTTTAAGGCATGTGTTCAGGAGGCAGGGGTGGAGGCTGTGATGGGAGCCTATAACCGTACCAATGGAGAGCCCTGCTGCGGGAGCAAAACGCTGCTCCTTGATATCTTAAGAAAAGAGTGGGGATTTGAAGGCCATGTGGTGAGTGACTGCTGGGCCATCAATGATTTTCATGCCCATCACCGGATTACCAAAACACCTCTGGAATCAGCCTCCATGGCAATGAATAACGGATGTGATGTTAACTGCGGGTGCATGTTCCCCAACCTTCGGGATGCTGTGCGGGGAGGCTATGTGGAGGAAGCGCGTTTAGACGAGGCAGTGACCAATCTCATGGAATGCCGGATGAAGCTGGGGATGTTTGAGGAAGAGGGAACGGTGCCCTTTGACGGGATCGGATATGATCAGGTGGATACCCCGGAGCATAAGAGCCTGAATCTGGAGATTGCCAGGAAAAGCCTTGTTCTGCTGAAAAATGAAGATCATCTGCTTCCTCTTGACCCCGGAAAGCTGAAGACTATTGGCGTCATCGGACCCAATGCGGATTCCAGAAAGGCTCTGGTGGGGAACTATGAGGGAACTGCCTCCCGCTATATCACAGTTCTGGAGGGAATCCAGGACTATGTGGGGGATCAGGTCAGAGTCTATTATTCGGAGGGGTGTACTCTTTATCAGGACAGGACAAGCAATCTGGCGCAGGCAAACGACAGGATCTCGGAGGTAAAGGCAGTATGCAGTGTCAGTGATGTGGTAGTGGTGGTGCTTGGTCTGGATGCCACCATTGAAGGAGAAGAGGGAGATGCCGGAAACGAGTTTGCCAGCGGGGACAAGCTGGATCTGAAGTTTCCCGGTCTGCAGCCGGAGATTCTGCGTACGGCATATGAAAGCGGCAAACCGGTGATCCTTGTGTCCATGACAGGCTCTGCCATGGCGCTTAACTGGGAGGATTCCCACATCCCGGCTATTATACAGGCCTGGTATCCCGGTGCGGCGGGGGGCAGGGCTGTGGCGGAGCTGATCTTTGGCGCCTATAGCCCGGAAGGGAAGCTGCCGGTAACCTTTTACCGGACCACAGAGGAGCTGCCGGAGTTTACGGACTATGCCATGAAGAACAGGACTTACCGGTATATGGAGCAGGAGGCTCTCTATCCCTTCGGTTTCGGACTGTCCTTTACCACCTTTGAAGTGAATAAGGTGGAAATGGATTCGGATAAGATTTCGGCAGATGGTGAGATCAAGATAAGGACAAATATTAAGAATACAGGTGTTATTGCAGGCGGAGAGGCGGTTCAGGTTTACGTAGAAGCCCTGAGAGAAGGAACGCCCAATCCCCAGCTTAAAGGTCTGCAGAAGGTGTACTTACAGCCCGGAGAAGAAAAGCAGGTGGAGATCACCCTGAAAAGCCAGGCCTTCGCGCTCTACAATGAAGAGGCAGAGTTTATCGTGGAGAAGGGGGAATACGCTGTTTATGTGGGAACCCAGCAGCCGGATGCCCGAAGCAGCGCTCTTACGGGGCAGAAACCGGCGTGTCTGAAAGCGACAGCAGAAGAAAGGATACGGCTTTAAAGAAATAGGGCAGGAGCATGTCTGTCTGAACGATAATAGCCTGAAATGATAAGAAACAGGATGGAAAAGGAGTATAAAATGGACAAAAACACTTTTACAAACAGACCGCCTATGGGGTGGAACAGCTACGATTACTATGATACTGCGGTGACAGAGGCCCAGGTAAAGGAAAATGCGGATTTTATGGCAGAGCATTTAAAGGATTTTGGCTGGGAATATGTGGTGGTAGATATCCAGTGGTATGCCAATGATGCCGGGACGAAACGGGGAGAATATCAATACATACCTTTTGGGGATATGGAAATGGATGAGTGGGGGCGTTTTCAGCCTGCGCCGGCACGTTTTCCCTCTTCCGCAGGAGGAAAGGGCTTTGGGCCATTGGCAGACTATGTCCATGGACTGGGGCTTAAGTTCGGGATCCATATTATGAGAGGGATTCCCAGAAGGGCGGCAGAAAAGCATTTGCCTGTTCTTGGGTCTGAAGAGACGGCAGACCGGGTGGCAGATCCTTTTTCTATCTGTGGATGGAATTCGGATATGTATGGAGTAAGACCCACGGAGGCAGGACAGGCTTATTATGATTCTTTGATCAGGATGTATGCGGACTGGGGCGTTGATTTCATTAAATGTGATGATATCTGCGATAATTATCTGTACCGGGATGTGAAGACTACCTTCGGAACGGTTCCTTTTTCCGGATGGGAGGAGACAAGGATGCTGCACCGGGCCATTGACAAGTGCGGCAGGCCTATCGTGCTGAGCTTATCTCCTGGCCCTGCCCATATTGACAGGGCGTGGGAATACTGCAAATACGCCAATATGTGGCGGATCACGGATGATTTCTGGGATCAGTGGAGTCTCCTTAAGGGAATGTTTTTCCGCTGTGAATTGTGGCAGGATCATGTGAGAAAGGGCTGTTATCCGGATTGTGATATGCTTCCCTTAGGAAAGCTGGGACAGGGCTTTGGGGCAGAGCGGACTACGAATTTTACAGAAGAGGAACAGAAAACTATGATGACTCTGTGGTGTATGTTCCGCTCGCCGCTGATGATCGGGGCAAAGCTTTCCGGAATGGATCAGCAGACTCTTTCCCTTTTGACCAACCGTGAAATCCTGGAAATGCAGGAGGATGACTGCCAGGGAACCCAGATCGTGCGGACAGATCAGATGGCTGTTTGGAAAAACAAGGATGAAAATACCGGCGCTTTGAGAGTTGCCCTGTTTAATTTGGGAGACCAGGAGCAGGAGCTGTCGGTTTTTCTGGATGAGCTGGAAGAGGATATCAGGGCCGGTGAGGCCGGGTTAACAGAGCTGTGGGACAAGACAGAGAGCAGGACAAAAGAAGGAACAATTTGCAGCAGGGTGCCGGCTCACGGCGTGAAGGTTTACAGAGTAACTCTGTGACTATGAAGCCGAAGGCTGAATAGTTATAGTGAACGACAAAATAATTTGTCGTTCACTATAGCCCCTCCGGGGGATGCACACGATTTTGCAAAGGTAAATGCTGCGCTTTGCGCAGCGCAAAATCGGCGCAGTGAACGCCAAAAACAAAAATTTTTGTCGTTCACTATACAATAAAAAGGAGGATGCGCAAAAGCGCAGATGGGAGTACCGATGGAAAACAGAAATTTTAATACCCCCTTATCTCTGCAGAATATAGAGATAACGGACAGTTTTTGGAAAAATGAGATGGAGCTGGTGCGTAAGGAGGTGCTTCCCTATCAATGGAATGCATTAAATGACCGGGTAGAAGGCGCTGCACCCAGTTTTTGCATGAGGAATTTTAAGGCGGCGGGAAAGCTGAACAGCCAGAGAAGGGAGCAGGGAAAGGCGTTTTTGGAGCCTAAGTATACCTTCCGGGGATTTGAGGCTTTGCCGGAGGATCCGGAGCATCTGGAGGATGATAAGTTTTATGGATTTGTATTCCAGGACAGTGATTTTTATAAGTGGATCGAGGCGGTAGGATATTCCCTGGCCCAGCATCCGGATCCGGAGCTGGAAAAAACAGCGGATGAAGCCATTGAGCTGGTATGCGCCGCCCAACAGGAGGACGGGTATCTGGATACTTACTATATTATTAACGGAAGAGATAAATCCTTTTCCAATCTCCGGGATCACCATGAGCTGTATTGCTTCGGACATCTGGTGGAGGGAGCGGTGGCTTATTATCAGGCTACCGGGAAAGACAGGCTCTTAAACGCCGCCAGAAGATTTGCCGATCATATTGCCGGGTATTTCGGGCCGGAGGAAGGAAAGTGCAAGGGCTATCCGGGACATGAGATCGCAGAGATGGCACTTGTGCGTCTTTATGAGGCCACAGGAGAGGAAAGATATCTGGAGCTTAGCCGTTTCTTTGTGGAGGAGCGGGGAAAGCAGCCCTATTATTTTGATCAGGAGATGCATGAAGGAGAAGCGAAAAAGAAGGACGAGAAGCAGATCCGGTATCAGTACCATCAGGCCCATCTGCCCGTAAGGCAGCAGGAGGAAGCGGTAGGACACGCGGTACGGGCGGTTTATCTGTATTCCGGTATGGCGGATATTGCCCGTCTTACAGAGGATGAAGGTATGTATGCGGCCTGCAGGAGGCTTTGGGAGAGTATTGTAAATGAAAAGATGTATATCACGGCCGGAATCGGCGGAACTCACATCGGCGAGGCGTTTTCCTTCCCCTATGATCTGCCGGATGATACGGCCTATGCGGAAACCTGCGCTTCTATCGGACTTGCATTTTTTGCCAGAAGGATGCTGGAGATCTCGCCGGAGGCAGAGTATGCAAATGTTATGGAGCGTGCCCTGTATAACGGGATCCTGAGCGGTATGGCGCTGGATGGAAAGAGCTTTTTTTATGTGAATCCGCTGGCAGTGGATCCGGTGGCCTGCAGAAGGGATGAGCGGAAGTTCCATGTGAAGGCGGTAAGGCAGAAGTGGTTTGGATGTGCCTGCTGCCCGCCCAATCTGGCAAGATTGATCAGCTCCGTGGGTTCCTATGCCTTTTCTGAGAATGAGGATACCTTATTTGTGCATCTGTATTTGGGAGCAGACCTGACAAAGGAAATCAATGGCAAGAAGGCTGAAATCTCTGTTGTATCCGGTTTCCCCTGGGACGGCAAGGTCCGGATCCGGGTAAAAGCAAAGGATACCGGACTTACGCTTGCCCTCCGTATACCGGACTGGTGTGGAACCTGTCAGCTTACCGGGTGTGATATAGACGAGGCAGGAGTCTGCCTCCGGGAAGAAAAGAATGGTTATCTTTATGTGAAAAAGGAATGGGGAGAGGAGGATGTGCTGGAGTTATCCTTCCCCATGGAGGTTCGTTTGATGACAGCGAGCGGCGCGGTCCGTGAGGATATCGGTAAGGTAGCCGTTATGCGCGGCCCGGTGGTTTACTGCCTGGAGGAGGCGGATAACGGAAAGGATCTGCATCTTTTGTCGGTGGACACGGAAGGAGCTGCGCAGGCAGCAGATGGAGAGATTTGCGGAAATCTCGCGAAGGTCATCACAATACCGGGCTTTAGGCAGAAGGAAGTGGGATCTGGAGGGCTTTACCATGAGTGGACAAAGCCTGAAACGGAGAGAGTTACTCTGAAATTTATCCCTTATTACATGTGGGCCAACCGGGGAGAGAATGAGATGCAGGTGTGGACCAGGGCCGAGTAAGGGGAGGAAGGCCGACGGCCCGACAGGTTTTTGATCCTTTTCCGCAGAGTTCAAATCGAAAAATAAGTCGCAAAACGCAAAGAAAAGGTTGGATATCGTGTAGGCCATATTTTTTATTTCCTTTATCATTTAGTTTATCGTGGAAAAAAGACATATAATGTAATCCGGATAATGCAGATAGATGGTTCTAAAGGAGATATTGATGGAACAGCAGGAGTACATGAAGCATTGCGGCAAACTTTTTTTGATGGAATCCCGAATAGAATGTCATTGTAAAAACAGTGATTTTCCCTTTGATCAATCCGGAGAATTCCATAACCACAATGGATATGAGGTTTTGCTTCTGCTGGGCGGCGAGATTAATCTGTATACAGAATATGGGGGGATACATATGAAGGCCGGCGATCTGGTTTGTATTCCGGCCTATGAATTCCACAGGGCAGAGCTTTTGACAGAAGGACAGTATGAACGGATCGTGATCAATATTCTTGATACGGAGCTGCCGGCGAGGTGTACAGAGCAGACAAATCTGGAAGAGTGCTTCCTTCGGCCTCCGGGTACACAGCTGAATGTTGTACATCTGCCGGAAGAAGAGATTCAGGGCTTTTACTGTTGGGCGGCTAAGCTTGAAAAACTTCTGGGGGGGGTAATGCGTTTGGTCATGATGTTATGATCGATGCGTATTTTAAGCTGATCATGGTAGGGGTCAACAGGAATATGGCCAAAAAGGAACTGATCAAATATCCGAGAACCATGCCTGAGATCGTGAGTGATACGATCAATTATGTGAATGAGCATCTGACAGAGGAGATTACCCTGAAAGTATTGGAGAGCCATCTTTATCACAATGGAACCTATATCAGCAGGTGCTTTCGGAATACCACAGGGATATCCCTTCAGCAGTATATTATTGCGAGAAAGATCATGAGGGCCTGCAGGCTGCTCAGGGAGGGACATTCTCCCAGCGACGTATGCTATGAAACAGGATTCGGCAATTACTCTAATTTTTCACGTACCTTTTCAAAAAAGGTCGGTGTTTCGCCGAAGAAATACCAGCTGAATAAAGATTTTATATTGGGGCAATAGAAATAGCTGTGTTGTCAGCTTTCAATTGTAATAGGAGACACATGTATACTGATAGAAGGTATACATGTGTTTTTTTATCATAAATTTATGCAAAATATACAAAACAAAATCCGATAAGTCATATAACGCAATAAAATATGTCGTATATTATGTAGTTTGTACAAAAATAATGTGATATTCTGCTAATATCGGAATTACGAAAGAGCTGGTTCGATAAAAAATAAGATGGGAGGCGGACAATGAAAGTAAAAATGACAAAAAAGGAGAGAAAAGCAGTGCTTGTAAAGGCCTGGAATTACAAGTGGCTTTATATCATGCTGTTGCCGGTGATCCTGTACTATGTTGTCTTTAAGTATGTACCGATGTACGGCATTACGATTGCATTTAAGGATTACAACGTATTCAAAGGTGTTTTCGGCAGTGAGTGGTGTGGGTTTGACGTGTTCCGGAAGATATTCGGGAGCAAAAATTTCTGGCTGTCGGTGCGCAATACCCTGCTGCTGAATCTTTTGACGCTGGCAGTAAGCTTCCCGCTGACGATCATTGTTTCACTGATGCTGAATGAAGTTATCAATGTCCGGTTTAAGAAGGTGATCCAGTCTGTACTGTATCTGCCTCACTTTATTTCCTGGGTGGTGGTTGCAGGTATTGCTTCCAACCTGTTTTCCGAACAGGACGGTACCGTCAATATGATGCTTATGTCACTGGGGGCTAAAGCGATCCCGTTTCTGGGAGAAGAGGGATGGTGGATCTTTACTTATGTACTCTGCAATGTCTGGAAGGAGATCGGATGGGGAACCATCATTTATCTGGCGGCGCTGACCAGTGTGGATGAGACGCTGTATGAGGCGGCTTATCTCGACGGAGCAACAAAGTTTCAGAGAATTATTTATGTTACGCTGCCTTCCATTAAATCTGTTGTTGTAACCATGCTGATTCTTCAAATATCCAAGATGATGACGATCGGCCTAGATGCACCCCTTTTGCTGGGGAATAAGAGAGTTATGGGTGTATCCGAGGTTATCAGTACTTATACATACAGGCTTGGTATTGAAAGCGCCAAGTACAGTGATTCAACGGCAATCGGCCTGTTCCAGTCCCTGATCAACATCATTATTTTGTTGGCAGCGGATAAATTTGCGAAGGCGATTGGCGAGGAAGGAATAATATAGGAGGACCCAAATGATAGATAGAAAGCTTACAGTTGGAAAAATCATAAACTACATACTGCTTGTGCTGATCGCGTTTGTGTGTCTCTATCCGTTCCTGAATGTGCTGGCATATTCTGTGAGTGGTTATAACGCGGTGCTCTCCGGACGGGTGACGTTCTACCCTATCGATTTTACCATGGAGGCATATAAGCAGATCCTGGGAAAGACACAGATCTGGCGGGCGATGAGTACGACGGTGCAGGTAACATTGATAGGGACTGCGCTGAGCCTTGTGCTGACAACCTTTGCGGCATATGCACTTTCACAGGATGATCTTCCGGGACGAAAGATTATTACAGGGTTTATCCTGTTTACCATGTATTTTGGCGGCGGTCTGATTCCCACATTCCTGGTGGTAAAGGGAGTAGGCTTGTATGATACTCTGGGGGCATTGTTTATCCCGCAGTCAGTGAATGTTTTTAACTTTATTGTAATGAGGACATTCTTTAAAAATCTGCCGGAAAGCCTTTCGGAGGCGGCAAGGATTGACGGGGCTTCCTATATGCAGATTCTGGTAAAGATCGTACTGCCGCTGTCTTTGCCGATCATAGCAACTATGGGACTGTTTTATGCGGTTGGATACTGGAATACCTACTTTGACGCCCTGCTTTATATTCAGAATCCGGATAAGTATACACTGCAGCTGCGCCTGCGGGGCCTGTTGTTTGGTGAAGAACTGAACAGCGCCGGTAATTTAGAAGGCGTGGGGATGCAGGTAATGACCCAGTCGCTGAAGATGGCAACGGTGCTGGTATCCACATTGCCGATCCTGGTGGTATATCCATGGCTGCAGAAGTATTTCGTGAAGGGCGTTATGGTGGGATCAGTGAAAGGATGATTGACAACGGACAGAACGTTCCGCGGACTGTCCTTATGTTAATAAAAAACAAAAATAGAAAGAAGGGAGTTTCATATGAAAAGGAAAATGGTAGCGGTAGCGCTTGCCCTGACAATGCTGACAGCCGGACTTTACGGATGCGGTAATTCCGGTTCAGCAGATTCGGGATCCGGTTCAGCAGGACAGAGCGAGGCAGGTGAAGACACAAAGCAGGAAGCAGACAAGGAGAGCCAGGATGGCAGTGCGGAAAGCGATGAGGGCAGCGGGGAGGCTGTCGGTGAGAGCAAGTATCAGACCACTTACGGTGCAAAGCAGTTCGATAATGTGACGATCACGGTGGAGCTTTTTGACAGAAGCAACGCACCTAATGGCTCCACGATCACAGAGAATAAGTGGACGGAGTATGTAAATGAGCAGATGAACAAGGTTGGTATCACAGTAGAGTTTGTGCCGGTTCCCCGTAATGACGAGGTTCCTAAGATGCAGACCATGGTTGCCGGCGGAACTGCACCGGATCTGACCTTGACTTATACTTATTCTTATGCCGAGGATTACTATAATGACGGCGGAGTATGGAACTTAAATGAGTTCATTGACGGCGCTGACCAGGCGCAGAACATGAAAGCTTACATTGGTACGGATGTTCTTGATATCGGAAGAAATGCAGACGGAGACCTTTATGGTATCGTTGCAAAGCGGGCTACTACGGCTAAAACGAATCAGTTCATCAGAAAAGACTGGCTGGATGCTTTAGGACTTGAGATGCCTTCCACTCCGGACGAGCTCTACAATGTGATTGAGAAGATGGTAAATGAAAATCCTGATGGAAGAACGGATGTGATCGGCGGTTACGAGCAGATGTACAATAATCTGACTATTGCTTTTTCCGAGAGCGCTCTTGATGAGACAGAATGGAATATCTCAAGAGGACAGGATGTTATCGCTGAGTATTATGATCCGGGTATGAGAGAGTACTGGCGTTTTATGAACAAGATGTATAACAACGGACTTCTTCGTAAAGATTATTACTCTCTGACAGAGGATGACAGAAAGAGCGACTTCGTTACCGGCAAGGTGGCATATTTTGAATCTAATGTAAACTATGCAGTAGACGTTTTAAGAGGCTCTCTGCTCAAGACCCTTCAGGAAAATGTGCCTACGGCGGATATGGTATCTCTGCCTACATTAAAGAATGTAAATGATGGAAATGTTTACAGCTCAGCCTATGCATTAGGTGGACTGATCGCATTCTGTCCGAAGACGGCAAGCGAAGAGAAGGTAGAAGCCTGCATGACCTATCTGGATTGGCAGTGTACACAGGAAGGTGGTTTTGTACTTTACCATGGTTTCGAGGGCGAACACTATGACTTTGATGAGAGCGGCGTTCCTGTGGTTAAGGATGCAACCTACAATACTACCGACAAAGACTGGATCAGAACAGATATTTTCTTGGTTGGTAATCAGGGATATTTCTCGACAGTTGACGACTTCAATGCATGTACATCAAAAGAGGCTCCCGGATACGAACAGCACGTGATCGACAACTACGAAAATTCTATTGTGGGCACGATCCGCAATGACCCGTACTGGACATCTCCTTCCACACCGGATCTGCTCACAGATCTGAACCTGATCAAGGATGAGTATCAGGTAAGTGTCTGCACCTGTTCAGAGGCTGATTTTGACGCCATGTACGATGAGTATATGTCCGAGCTGGAAAAAGCAGGTATCCAGACCATTATTGATGAGCGTGTAGCATATTACAAAGGAAATTAAGCTTATAAGAAAACCGGGTAAAACTTAAGTCGTGGGCATGCGATTGGTTTTTTGATGGTTTACAGGCAGACCCCCGAAGGAGTCTGCCTGTAATAGTTCAGCATGAAAAAGGTTGCACAGACGCTGACGGAAAGTTAGAGTAAAGGTATACAGAAACGAAATGGAGGGTAAATTCAAATGGCACAGAATAAGGACGGAATGAATTATGCGCCGAAAGGCAGGCCTGCGCCGGTAGTGGAGCCGGGAGAGTTCTGCATTGCGGCCATCGCACTGGATCACGGGCATATTTATGGAATGTGCAACGGACTTACTGAAGCAGGGGCAAAAGTGAAGTGGGTCTATGATCCGGATCCGAAAAAGGTGGAAAGCTTTATCAAGGCTTTCCCGGAGGCAAGGGCTGCTTCAGGCGAGGAAGAGATTTTAAATGACCCGGAGGTGAAGCTGGTGTGCGGGGCGGCTGTTACCAGCGAAAGGTGCGCCCTGGGGCTTAGGGCCATGGCGGCCGGTAAGGATTATTTTACGGATAAAGCCCCTTTAACTTCTCTGGAACAGCTGGAGGCGGCGAAGGAGATGGTGAAGAAAACAGGAAAGAAGTACATGGTATATTACAGCGAGCGTATCCATGTAGAGTCAGCTGTTTTTGCAGGGCAGCTGATCGAGGAAGGCGCCATCGGAACCCCGATCCATATCGATGGCTTCGGCCCCCACAGGGTGGGAAATCCGGAGAGCAGACCAACCTGGTTTTTTGAAAAGGACAAGTATGGCGGCATTCTTTGTGATATCGGAAGCCATCAGATTGAGCAGTTCCTGTATTATTGCGGCGTAAAGGATGCAAAGGTACAGTACAGCCAGGTAGGCAATTATGGACATCCGGATTATCCGGAGCTGGAGGATTTCGGGGATGCGGTTCTGGTGGGGGATAACGGGGCTACCCAGCATTTCAGGGTGGATTGGTTTACGCCGGAGAGACTTTCCACTTGGGGAGACGGCAGAACCTTTATCCTGGGAACAGAAGGGTATATTGAGCTGAGAAAATATGTGAATGTGGGAACCAATGACGGAACCTGTGATCATGTTTTTCTGGTGAACAAGGATGGAGAACAGCATTTTCATGTGGCGGGCCAGGTGGGATTTCCTTATTTCGGACAGCTGATCTTAGACTGTATCAACCGGACAGAAAACGCCATGACCCAGGAGCATGCATTTAAAGCGGCTGAGCTTTGTGTGAAGGCCGAACTGCAGGCAATAAAAGTAAAATAACGTGATCGCCCGGCTTTGGGCCGGGAGGCACAGGCTGTAGAGGTAAAATAAAATGTGAAATGCGCAAAAAGCAGCGCAGAAATGAGGGAAAATGATCAATGTAGCAATTGTGGGGACAGGTAATATTTCCCACGCCCATATGGAAGGTCTTCTGACCTTCCCTGAAAGATGTAAGGTGGTTGCTCTCTGCGATATCTATCCGGAGAAGGCGGAGGCAATGAAAGCAAAATACGGACTGGACTGTGAGGTCTTTGACGATCACAATGCCATGCTCTCATCCGGCCTTGAGATCGATCTGGTGCATGTGTGTACGCCGCCCTATGTACACGCGTCCATAGCTATTGACAGTATGGATAAGGGGTGTAATGTGGTGGTGGAAAAGCCCATGGCTACCTGTCTGGCAGAATGTGATGCGATGCTGGAGGCTGAAAGGAGAAACGGAGTGATCATGGCCTGCATTGCCCAAAATCGTTTCCGTAATTCCATTTATAAGCTGAAAAAGACGGCGGAGAGCGGACTTGCCGGAAAAATATGCCTGGCCCGGGTGGAGTCTGCCTGGTGGAGAGGGCACTGCTATTACGACCTGTGGTGGAGAGGAACCTGGGAAAAGGAGGGCGGCGGCCCTACCTTAAATCATGCGGTCCATCATATCGATATGCTGAACTGGCTTGAGGGAAGGCTCCCTGATTCCGTGATGGCCATGCTTACTAACGTAATGCACGACAATGCAGAGGTGGAGGATCTTTCTGTTGCCTGCCTGAGGTACGAGGATGGGAGCATGGCGCAGGTAACCAGTTCTGTAGTACACCATGGGGAAGAGCAGGGAATCGTTCTCCAGTGCGCAGATGCACGGATTTCCGCTCCCTGGGAGGTAAAGGCAGAGGTCAGTCAGGGAAATGGATTTCCGAGGGATGGAGGCAATAAGGAGCTGATCGGGAAGCTGGAGGAATTTTACCGGAATATTCCGGATCTTGTCTATGAAGGCCATACCGGGGAGATCGATGATGTGCTCAGGGCTCTCGAAACCGGGGGACGCCCGTTGATCACAGGAATAGACGGACGAAGAACGGTGGAGGTGATCACTGCCATTTATACCGCAGGGTTTAGCGGTAGAACCGTAAAGCTTCCTATTAAGGAAGAGGATGAAAGCTATCGCTTTGAAGGGATTCTGAAGAACGCCATACATTTTTATGAAAAAAGCGCTTCCGTAGAGAATTTCCAGGAGGAGAAGATTACCCTGGGGAATTATCAATAAGGATAAAGGGTAAGAGGGGATAGCCGGTTATAAGATCAGGGGGCAAGGGCTGCAAAAAGGCGGAACTTGCCCCCTGACTATAGGTTTACATAAAATATTGTATTGTTCATTTTTCTTGACCAGACATACCGGAGGACATTATAATTCAATTATATAGTGAAGGACAAAAATTTTTGTTTTTTGGCGTTCACTGCGCCGATTTTGTGCTGCGCAAGGAGAAGACAGATGGACGAAAAGATTTATCAGTGTTATGTGAATATTTTAAAGGAAGAGCTGGTGCCTGCCCTGGGCTGTACGGAGCCCATTGCCTTAGCGCTTGGCGCCGCGGCGGCCAGAGATGCTTTTGGAGGGCTGCCGGAACATATGGACGTTTTTTGCAGCGGAAATATCATTAAAAATGTAAAAAGCGTAACGGTTCCTAATTCTGAGGGCATGCGGGGGATAGAAGCGGCGGCTGTGCTGGGGGCAGTGGGCGGATGCACCGAAAAAAAGCTGGAGGTGCTTGAGGGCATAACTGGGGAGCACCGGCAGATGGCCAGGGAGCTTCTTAAGCAGAATTTTTGTACCTGTCATCTGGAGGAAGGGGTGGAAAACCTTTATATCCGTGTGGAGATGACCGGAGGAGGCCATCTTGTGAAGGTGGTTCTTTCCAAAAAACATACCCAGATCGACCTTGTGGAAAAGGATGGAAAGGTTTTGATGGCGGGTACGGCAGAGGCGGTAAGCGAGAAAAAAAGAGATGAAAGAGAGCTTCTCAATGTAAGGGATATCCTTGCCTTTGCCGATGAGGTACGGATGGAAGATATCCGGGAAGTGATCGGACGTCAGGTGGAGATGAACACGGCAATTGCGGAGGAAGGGCTGAAAAATCCTTACGGCGCACAGGTGGGAAGAACTCTGCTTTCGGTGTACGGCGGTGATGTCAGAGTCAGAGCAAGGGCCATGGCGGCAGCAGGATCTGACGCCCGGATGAACGGATGCTCTCTTCCCGTGATCATCAATTCCGGTAGCGGTAACCAGGGGATCACCTGTTCCCTGCCGGTGATCGAGTTTGCCAGAGAGTGGAAGGTATCCGGGGAAAAGATGTACCGGGCGTTGGCAGTCAGCAATCTGGTGGCCATTCATCAGAAAAAGTATATCGGAAGCCTTTCCGCTTACTGCGGAGCCGTGAGCGCCGCCTGCGGCGCTGGGGCTGCCATTACCTATCTGTACGGAGGTGATTACGAGGCGGTTTCCCGAACCATTACAAACACCATCGCCAATTTGGGCGGCGTGGTCTGCGACGGGGCCAAGTCCTCCTGCGCCGCCAAGATCGCATCTTCCGTGGATGCGGCGATCATGGCATTTACCCTGGAAAACGCAGATCACTGCTTCCTGCCCGGGGAAGGACTTGTGCGTGAGGATGTGGAGGACACCATCCGGAGCATGGGTTATGTGGGAAGAGTAGGAATGAAGGAGACCGATGTGACGATCCTGAATCTGATGCTGGAGAAGGAAAAGGAAATGGATGAGGCAGAGTGATCGCAAGGATAAGGAGAAATTATGCTCTATATTAAGAATGGAACCGTGATAGACCCTGTGAACAACAGGCTCTGCAGGGCAGACCTGGAGATCCGGGACGGACGGATCGCAAGGATCATCGAAAGAAATATGAAGGAACCGGAGGCTTTGCAGGAAGAGATGACCTTTAGGAAGAGGACAGCCCTGGAGGGGGAGATCGCCTCTGAGAGTGGGGCGGTCATAGACGCAGCGGGGCTTATGATCGCGCCGGGGCTTGCAGATACCCATGTGCATTTCAGAGATCCGGGCTTTACCTATAAGGAGGACATCTATACCGGGGCCAGGGCGGCGGCGAAGGGCGGCTTTACGGAAATCGTGCTGATGGCCAACACGAAGCCCTCCGTGGACAATCTGGAAACCTTATCCTATGTGCTGGATAAGGGGAGGGAGACTGGCATCCACATAAACAGCTGCGCCAATGTTACGCTGGGGATGGCGGGAAAAGAGCTTGTCCCCATGGAGCTTCTTACAAAAGAAGGAGCGGCAGGCTTTACTGATGACGGGATCCCTTTGATGGAGGAAGGGCTTGTAAGGGAGGCCATGCTGGAGGCAAAACGTCTCGGAAAGCCCATCAGCTTTCATGAGGAGAATCCTTCCAGGATCATAAATAACGGCGTCAATCAGGGAAAGGCATCGGAATTTTATCACATCGGAGGATCTCCCCGGGAAGCGGAGATCGATCTGGTAAAAAGGGATCTGGCTCTTGCTCTTGAAACCGGTGCGGAAGTGGTGATCCAGCATATCAGCACCAAGGAAGCAGTAGAGCTTATCAGGCAGGCAAAGGCGAAGGGGGCTCATGTTCATGGAGAAGCCACCCCTCATCATTTTACATTGACAGAGGATGCTGCGATCTGCAAAGGGACACTGGCCAAGATGAACCCGCCCCTCCGGCAGGAGGAGGACAGGCAGGCTATCATAGAAGGGCTTAAGGACGGTACCATCGATCTGATCGCTACGGACCATGCGCCTCACAGCCGGGAAGAAAAGGAAAGACCCATTACAGAAGCGCCCAGCGGCATCATCGGACTGGAAACTGCCCTGTCTTTAGGGATACGTGAGCTGGTAAAAAAGGGTCATCTCACCTGGCCGGAGCTGATCCGGCGGATGAGTACGTCGCCCCGCGACCTTTATGGCCTTTCCGGCGGCAGGATAGAGGAAGGGGCCGGGGCGGATCTGGTGTTGTTTGCCCCTGATGAGAGCTGGGTGGTACAGGAGTTTGCGTCAAAGTCCTCTAATTCTCCCTTTGTGGGAGAGGAGCTCCCGGGAGTGGTATATTATACGATTTGTGACGGGGAGATTGTGTATGGGAAGAGTGTTTAATGTGAACGGTGTTTGCAGACCCGATAAGCATTATATGGTGGATTTAAGACAGCGGCTTGAGGAAATCCGGGCCATGATAGAAAATGGACAGTATTTCACCATAAACAGAGCGAGGCAGTATGGAAAAACTACTCTATTGAGAGCTCTTGCCGATTTCCTTAAAAATGATTACGAAGTTATCAGCCTTGATTTTCAAAATATTGAGTCAGACGAGTATGCAAACGGAAGTGCATTTGTTCACGCAATAGCACGGGAAATTAACAAAAAAATACGCCGCAGGGATGATATCAGCGATGAGATAAAGGAAAAGCTGGCTATTTTGGCAAATATTTCTTATCAGAATGTTCGTATGGCGGAAATGTTTGAGTGCCTTAGCAATTGGTGTGAGCAATCAGAAAAACCTGTTGTTCTGATCATAGATGAAGTTGATACTGCTTCAAATAATCAGGTATTTCTTGATTTCCTGGCACAGATCAGAGCATATTATCTTGACAGTGACGAAACGCCGACTTTTCAGTCAGTGATTCTTGCGGGAGTATATGATATTCGAAATATTAACAGAAAAATACGTCGTGAAAATGAGCACAAGACAAACAGCCCATGGAATATTGCCGCTGATTTCCTGGTGGATATGAGCTTTTCTGTAAAAGATATTTCAGGAATGCTGGCGGAATATGAGGCAGATCACCATATTGGAATGGATATCGAGAGAATATCATCGCTTCTTTATGAGTACACTTCCGGGTATCCCTATCTGGTTTCACGCCTTTGTAAATTTATGGATGAACGGGTCAGTAAGATCAAAGCTTTCTCTGATCGAGGCAGTGTATGGACAAAAGCCGGTTTTTTGGAAGCAGTAAAAATGCTTCTTGAGGATCAGAATCCGTTGTTTGAGTCTCTGATCGGTAAATTGAACGATTTTCCTGAACTTAACGATATTATTTCAAAGCTGTTGTTTCAGGGGCAGAGCATAGCATATAATCCTGATGACAAGGCAATTCAAAATGCCAGAATGTTTGGTTTTATTAAAATAGTTAATTCTAAGGTATTCCTGGCTAACCGTATTTTTGAGACAAGATTAAAAGACTGTTGTATAAAAGAGCGATAGAAAGGACATAAACACAAAATGAGCAAAAAGCGAAAAGTGTGGGCCAGCGTTTTATCCCAGCGGATGCTGGCACCTGAAATTTACGATATGTGGCTTGCCTCGGACCTTGCCGCAGTGGCAAAAGCAGGGCAATTCATCGGCGTTTACCCGATGGATCAGGCACATCTTCTGCCGCGGCCCATCAGTATCTGTGAGATTGACGCCGAAAGGAGCGCTCTTCGGATCGTGTACCGGATCGCCGGGGCGGGAACGGCAGAGTTTGCTTCCTGGCAGCCGGGGCAGAAGGCAGCGCTTCTGGGAGTTCTCGGAAACGGCTTCCCATTACAGGAAGCCCGGCATAAAAAGGTGGTTCTGATGGGCGGAGGGATCGGAATTCCGCCTATGTTAGAGCTTGCAAGGGAGCTTGCAGAGTATGCAGCAGATGTGACGATTATTGTGGGCTACCAGAACGATCAGCTTTTTCTGAAGGAGGATCTGGAGAAGTACGGCAGGGTCCTGGTTGCCACTGAGGATGGAAGTGCAGGAACCAGGGGCAATGTACTTACGGCAATGAAAGCGGAAGAGGTAGAGGCAGAGGTGATCATGGCCTGCGGTCCTATGCCCATGCTCCGGGCGATCAAGGCCTTTGCCGGAGAGAGGGGGATCCCGGCGTATATCTCTCTGGAAGAGAGGATGGCCTGCGGCGTGGGAGCCTGTCTGGGATGTGTGTGCAAAACCACCCGTAAGGACGCTCATTCTCATGTAAATAATGCCAGAATATGTACGGAAGGCCCGGTATTTGAGGCAGGGGAGGTGGATATCTGATATGGATCGTAAAGGGAATCAAAAAATAAACACCAAAGTAACGATTGCCGGAGTAACCTTTAAAAATCCTGTGATGACGGCTTCGGGAACCTTTGGCTCCGGAATGGAATACAGCGACTTTGTAGACTTAAACCGGCTTGGAGCAGTGGTGACCAAGGGGGTTGCCAATGTACCCTGGCCGGGGAATCCCACGCCTCGGGTGGCGGAGGTGTATGGCGGCATGCTCAATGCCATCGGACTGCAAAATCCCGGTATTGACGTGTTCCTTGAAAGGGATATTCCTTTTCTTACTCAATTTGACACGAAGGTGATCGTGAATGTCTGCGGAAAAAGCGTGGAGGATTATCTGGAGGTAGTAGAGCGCCTTGGGGATGCGCCTGTTGATATGCTGGAGATCAATGTGTCCTGCCCGAATGTAAAGGAAGGGGCCATTGCTTTTGGACAGAGGACGGAAAGCCTTTATGATATCACCTCCCGGATCAAGGCAAAGGCCAGACAGCCGGTGATCATGAAGCTGAGTCCCAATGTAACGGATATTACTGAACTGGCAAAGGCGGCAGAGGCAGCAGGGGCAGACGCCATTTCCCTGATCAATACCCTTACCGGTATGAAGATCGATGTTCACCGGCGCACCTTCGTGCTGGCCAATAAGACCGGCGGCCTTTCAGGGCCTGCCATTAAGCCGGTGGCAGTGCGGATGGTATATCAGGCCAGCCATGCGGTGAAGATCCCTGTGATCGGTATGGGAGGTATTGCAAATGCCGGGGACGCCATTGAATTTTTGCTGGCAGGAGCAAGCGCAGTGGCCGTAGGAGCCATGAATTTTGTGAATCCTTATACCACCACGGAAATCGTGGAAGGAATTGAAGACTATATGGAGAACTATGGAATAGAAGATATTGCGGAGCTGATCGGCGGAGTGAGGGAATAAAGACCTTCCACGCATAAGATTCCTCCCCTGGGCATATATTTGTGGTAAGCAGACATAAGGAACCAAGGGAGGTATTTTTTTGTGGAACTGATCAAACGTAATATACATATGGACAGTATCAGGTGTAAGGCGCAGACTCAGATGACGCTTGAGGATGATGTGATCATATCCGATTCCAGGCCGGATGCCGCAAGGCTGATCATGGATAGAGGAAATGTGGTGATCGAAGAGGTGAAGGTAACCGATGATCACGCCAGCGTGAAAGGGCGTCTTTCTTTTCATGTGCTTTACCTGACGGAAAAAGGAACGGCAGAGCGGGCGGGAAGCGATGTGGCATTTATGGAAGGAGCTATCCCTTTTGAGGAAATGGTCTTTATGGAAGGGATCAGAGGGGGAGACGGCGTAAATGTAAGCTGGGAGCTGGAGGACTTAAGCATTGGCCTGATCAATTCCAGAAAGCTCAGTGTGCAGTCGGTGGTAACCCTTATGCTTACCTGTGAGGAGATCAGCGATGAAGAGACGGCTGTGGACCTGTACAGTGAGGAGCCGGTGGAGTTTCGAAAAAAGCCCCTGGATATTGCGGTCATGGCCATCAAAAAGAAGGATCTTTTCAGGGTAAAGGAAGAGGTGGAGATCCCGGGAAGCTTCCCTAACATTCTTACCATGATTTGGTCGGATATCCAGCCGGAGGCTGTGGAGTTTAAGGTGCTGGAGGATAAGATAGGGGTTCAGGGCGAGCTGCGGGCCTTTTTCCTTTACAGAGGAGAAGGAGAAGAGGAGGAGGTCTGTCATTATGAGACCACACTGCCCTTTGCGGGAAGTCTGGACTGTCCCGGAGCCCGGGAGGGAATGATACCTGAGATTCGCTTTCAGAGCGAGGAGCGTGAGGTGGAGGTGAGGCCGGACTTTGACGGAGAGGAGCGGGTGATCACCTTCGAGCAGTGTCTGGATCTGGATATCTGCATTTACGAGGAAGAAAAGATTGATATTCTTTCGGATGTTTACGGAGTGGTCAAGGAGGTTTCCGCAGTGGAAAAAAGCGGGGATTTTAGAAGGCTTCTGGCAAGGAGCAGCGGAAAGACCAAGCTTTCCGGGCATTTTAAGTGTGAGGATGAAAAGACCATGCTCCATAAGATCCTGCATACGGTAAGCAATCTCCAGCTCACCGGACAGAGTATCACAGAGGGCGGGATCGCCCTTGCCGGCGTGGTGAATCTGCAGATCTTTTATGAGTGCAGTAATGAAGAGAACAGGTACGGCGTGATCAAGGGGACCATTCCCTTCCAGTACGTGCTTGAGGCGGAGGGGATCAATGAAAACTGCATTTATCCCGTGCAGTCCTTTGTGGATCAGGTGACGGCTGCCATTATTGATAACGGGGAAGTGGATGTAAAATGTGTTCTTTATTTCCGGTCAAATGTTTATCAGCGGTGGCAGGAGAAGATCATCGAGCAGATCGTGGTGACGGAGCCGGATATGGAAAAGATGGAGGCTCTTCCGGGAATCGCCGTATATATGGTGAAGGAGGGTGACAGCCTGTGGGATATCGGAAAGCGTTACTATGTGCCGGTATCCGTGATCAAGCAGACCAATGAGCTTACTTCCGATGAGGTGAGGGCGGGGGACCGGATCCTGATCGTCAAAAATATGTAAGTGATAAAATGATATCATGAAGAAAGAGAATGGAAAAAGACTATGGCAGCAGTGTTGTAGTCTTTTTTTATCATGAAAAATAGCACTTTTTGCAATACAAGGCACAAAAAACAAACAAAACCAAACATAATCTATAAAATGAATTGACAAGGATAATTTAATCTAGTAAAATACTGAAGCTATAAAGTGGAATTGTATACAAGTATATTTTGATACTAATATTAAGGAGTACTGGATATGTTAAAATATATTGCAAAGCGTATCGGACTGGCAATAGTTACCATATGGGCGGTTGCAACCATCACATTTTTTCTGATGAATATGGTTCCGGGCGGGCCCTTCCTTTCGGAGAAGGCGATCAGCCCCCAGGCAACGGCGGCGCTGGAGGCCAAGTACGGGTTAGACAAGCCCCTTTTCCAGCAATATCTTACCTACATAACAGACGCCCTGCACGGTGATTTCGGTGACAGCTTAAAGCAGAGGGGACGTACCGTTACTTCTATTATATTGATGAAGTTTCCGGTTTCTGCCAGAGTGGGAGGCGTATCGGTGCTGACGGCTCTTTTGATCGGCATTCCCTTAGGATGTATTGCAGCCCTCAAAAGAGGAAAATTCCTTGACAGCCTGATCAGTGTGGTTGCTACCTGCGGGATTGCGGTTCCCAGCTTTGTGATCTGTACACTGCTTCTCTATTTCCTGGGAGTAAAGGTGAAGTTTCTGCCCACCATGGGGCTTACCTCATGGAAGCATTATATTATGCCGGTGATGGCTCTGTCCTTTTATCCTACGGCTTATATCATGCGGCTGATGCGTTCCTCCATGCTGGATGTGTTAGGGCAGGACTATATGCGGACCGCAAAGGCCAAGGGTCTGTCCGGCTTTGTAAGTCTGTTCAAGCATGCGCTCCGGAATGCGGTTCTTCCGGTCATTACCTATGTAGGGCCTATGCTTGCCTATACGGTGACGGGAAGCTTCGTAGTGGAAAAGATTTTTACGATCCCGGGGCTTGGGGGAGAATTTATCACAGCCATCAACGGGCGTGACTATACGCTGATCATGGGGACCACGATCTTCCTTGCAACTCTGATCGTGATCATGAATGTGGTGGTTGATATCGTTTACAAGATCGTAGATCCCAGAATACAGTTAAAATAACTGTATTAAAATAACTGAGTTAAAGTAAGGAGTACATAGAGCATGAAACAGAATCCGGTCAGTTTTCAGTTAAAACTTAATCCTGAGGATTTTCTGCCGGCAACAGAGGAAGAAAAGCAGAGTCAGGTGATCATGCGGGAAAGCGTAAGCTTCTGGAAGGATGGCGTGCGCCGCCTTCTCAAAAATAAAGTGGCTATGGTGAGTATTTTTGTCATCATCGTGGTTATGATCTTTTCCTTTATCGTACCTGCTTTTTATCCGTATTCTTACAAGGAGCAGATGAAGGGAGCAAATAATCTGGCACCCATGGAGTATTCGGAGGAGGAGCAGGCAAGGATCGATGCGGGAGAAAAGGTATTTCCCCATATCTTCGGAACGGATAAGATGGGGCGGGATTATGCCATCCGTGTGATGATGGGAAGCCGTATTTCCCTTCTGGTAGGGCTTATCGCAACCGGTATTATCCTGGTGATCGGTTCAACCTATGGTTCCATTGCAGCTTTTTTTGGCGGCTGGGTGGATCTGATCATGATGCGTATCGTAGATATTATATATACTGTGCCGGATATTCTGCTGATCGTACTTTTATCCTTTGCATTAAAGGCTCCTTTAGGAAACCTTAGAAATGTACCCGGATTTGGCTGGGTAGGTGTTGTAGGCGAAAATCTGATCAGTATTTTCATCGTATTTGCCCTTTTATACTGGGTTGGTATGGCCAGAATGGTCAGAAGCCAGATCCTGATGCTGAAGGAGAGCGAGTATGTGACTGCGGCCAGGGCTCTTGGCGTAGGAAATGGTAAGATCATTAAAAAACACTTACTTACCAACTGTATCGGTACGCTGATCGTTACTACTACCCTGCAGATTCCTTCTTCCATTTTTACGGAAAGCTTCTTAAGCTTCCTCGGAATGGGTGTGGCGGTACCGCTTCCCTCTCTGGGAAGTCTTGCAAGCGATGCGATCAACGGAATGAATACCTATCCGTATCTTTTGTTCATTCCTGCAATCCTGATCAGCCTTATCATCCTCAGCTTTAACTTGTTAGGGGATGGGCTGCGGGACGCTTTTGATCCCAAGCTGAAAAATTAAGGGGGTTTCTATGTCTGAATATCTTGTTGATATAAAAAATGAAAGATTATCCTTTTTTACTCCGGTAGGAGAGGTAAAGGCTTTAAATGATGTGTCCATTCACCTGAAGGAAGGGGAGGTGCTGGGGATCGTGGGAGAAAGCGGCTCCGGCAAGTCGGTGACAGCCTACAGCCTGATGGGGCTCACCGCCCATCCGGGAAGGCTTGTGGACGGCACCCTGGAGTTTAACGGACATCAGATAGAGAAGATGACGGAACGGGAAATGAGAGCCATAAGGGGAAATGAGATCTCCATTATTTTTCAGGATCCCATGACCAGCTTAAATCCCGTTTATACCATAGGAAATCAGTTGACCGAAGCGATCCTGCTCCATACGGACAAGAACAGATCCCAGGCTAAGGAACGTGCCAAGGAGCTTCTTGAGCTGGTAGGGATCAATGAGCCGGGCAAGCGGCTCAGGCAATATCCTCACGAGCTTTCGGGAGGAATGCGGCAGAGAGTTATGATCGCGATGGCCCTGGCCTGTGAGCCCAAGCTTCTGATCGCCGATGAGCCTACCACAGCTCTTGATGTGACCATTCAGGCGCAGATCCTTGAGCTGATGATGGAGCTGAAGGATAAGCTTGGGATGGCGATCATCATGATCACCCATGATCTGGGAGTGGTGGCCAGTATGTGTGAGAGGATTGCCGTTATGTATGCAGGCAAGATCGTGGAGTATGGTACGGCAGATGATATTTTTTATAATCCCCGCCATCAATACACCAGAGGGCTGCTCCGCTCCATTCCGCGGATCGATACCAAGGAGCATGAGAGGCTGGTTCCCATTGAGGGAACTCCGGTAGATCTTTTGAATCCTCCCAAGGGCTGTCCTTTTGCCCCCAGATGTGAGGCAATGTCAGTTAGTTAAGCTTATAGTATCAAACTCCTGAATAAGGTATAACT
>CANDAG010000028.1 GCA_947382625.1 uncultured Lachnospiraceae bacterium | reverse complement strand
TTAAGTTATACCTTATTCAGGAGTTTGATACTATAAGCTTAACTAACTGACATTGGCTGTGAATAGTAACCTTCTTACATTTATGTAAGAACTTCGTAAGAAAACCTGATACAAAAAAAGCCGCCTGCCGGTTACAATAAAGGTATGGAAGGGGGTATGATCTATGGATACTATTTTGAAGCTGGAGCATATCCGGAAATACTATGGCAATGAGGGGAATATCACAAAGGCCATTCAGGATATCAGCTTTTCGGTGGAAGCAGGGGAATTTCTGGGAATCATGGGGGCTTCCGGCTCCGGAAAAACAACGCTGCTCAACTGTATTTCCACCATCGATACGGTAAGCGCGGGACATATCTATCTGGAGGGAGAAGACCTTACGGAGATCAGGCCGAAAGCCATTGCCCGGTTCCGCAGGGAAAACTTAGGCTTCGTATTTCAGGATTTTAATCTGCTGGATACATTGACAATTTCGGAGAATATCGCACTGGCTCTGGCCGTCAATCAAACACCTGCTGCCGATGTGGAGCCGCGGATCCTGGAGATTGCCCGGAAGCTGAATATCAGCGATATTCTGGGAAAGTATCCCTATCAGGTATCCGGCGGGCAAAAACAGCGCTGTGCCTGTGCAAGGGCGATCGTCAATGACCCGAAGCTTTTGCTGGCGGACGAGCCCACCGGCGCGCTGGACAGCCATTCCTCCCAGATGCTTCTGGCCACCATTCAGAGCATCAATGAGCAGCTTGGGACAACGATCCTTATGGTCACACATGACGCCTTTACTGCAAGCTATGCAAACCGTATCCTCTTTTTACAGGACGGAAGGATTTTGACGGAGCTATATAAGGGAAATGACAGCAGAAGCGCCTTTTTTCATAAAATCCTGAACGTCCTTACCATGATCGGGGGAGGGCAGAGCCATGTATGCTAAGCTTGTTTTTCGGAATGCAAAACGGTCTGTGAAAGACTATCTGATCTATATTGTAACCTTAACTATCTGCGTTACCCTGTTTTATTCCTTTTTATCCATATCCAGCAGATATTATCAGCCGGATATCGGAACGGAGTATGATGTTACAATGTTAAGCGACGGTATGAAGGCGGCAATCTGCAGCATCACGCTACTTTTGCTGTTTTTGATACACTTCGTCAATCACTACATGCTCCGGTGCAGACAAAAGGAATTTGCCGTTCAGGCTTTGATGGGAATGGAGCAGAAAACCATCGGAAGGATTTTTTTTGCAGAAACTCTTATTATGGGGATGCTTTCCATAGGGATCGGAATCCTTTTGGGGGTGCTCTGTTCCCAGTTTATTACGGCGCTTCTGCTCACCTCTTACGGAAAAGCTTATGCATTGTCGTGGACGTTATTTCCGGATACGGTATTATGGACTCTCTGCTTTTTCACCGTGAGCTTTCTTATGGTAGGAATGTTAAATACCCGCACGATCCGAAAAACAAAGGTGATCGATATGCTTAACGCCGAACGGGAAAACGACATTGCACTCAAAAAAAGTCGTTGGATCTTTATTGTGGTGATTGTGTTTATGCTTTTCGCAGCAGGGATGTGCGTCGTCGGGATCCAATTGATCCGGTTTTATTATGACAGCCGTTTCGCATTGCCTGTCCGGCTCATGTTCTGGGGAAATATCCTTCTTCCTGCCGGAACTCTATTCTGGTCAGGAGTGTGGCTGATCCGAACAAAGGGCGTCCTGCCTCGTAAAAGACCCTTATGTTCAGAAAAAGAGGGCAGTTTCTACACACTGCTCACAGGATTGCTGCTATGCTCCGTTCTGAATGCTTTTGGCGCGTCAGCCGTGCCGGTGCTTACAAGAAGATATTATCTGTCCCTGCATGGGGGTATTTTCAACCAATATTTAGTGTTTATTCTGGTGGATCTTCTTTTCTTTATCTGCGCCCTGATCTATTTGGCGGGCAGTCTGCTTGCGGCGTGGAAGGAAAGATCGCCAAAGCACCGCTACAAAAACGAAAATCTCTTCTTTTTCGGGCAGATCATTTCCAGACTGAATACCACCAGCAAGACCATGACGTTGGTCAGCATCACCTTGGTGCTTTCGGTCTTTATGTTTATCGCCGCCCCGATTTTGACAGGCTGGGCATCCGGTTATCTGGAGATACGTTCTATGTATGATGTTCAGATTTATTCGCGGTACAATAATGTAGAGGAAGAAAAAGACCTTCCTCGTGATGATTACGGAAATGTCACAGAGTTCCTCAGGGAACATGGCCTGATAACCGCTTATGATTGTACGTGCTATCTTTATCTGCCGGCCAGATCCGATTTTCATAACCGTATGAAATATGATTTTCCTGTAGTGGCAATCTCCCTGAGCGATTACAACCAAATTCGGGAAATGCTGGGGTATGCCCCTGTTTCTTTGGCGGAAAATGAGTTTACAACCCAATGGAAGGTGATCGCCGCCAGGGAGGACAGGGAGGAATTTATCAGTGCCCATCCCAGCGTGATGACAGATGCAGGAGAATTGAAGCTTTCGGGTCGGCCCTGTTATGAGGAAGCAATGGGAGAAACCCTTTACAATTCTTATACGGACGTTCTCTATGTGTTCCCGGACAGCGTTTGTGAAAGCCTGCTCCCGGTTATGAGCAACCGGTATATCAAAACAGCAGAGACTGTATCCTATGAGGATGCCCGGGGACTGGAAAAAATCTTTGAAGAAAAATACCCGGAGCAGACAGATACCGGCGTTTCCTATGGGATCCGTCTGCGTACCCTGCAGATCAACAGCTCCAGGGCCGGAAATTTTGTCCTGCAGGCCTCCATGCTTTATGGCGCTGTTGTGCTGATGGTCATTTGCCTTACAGTGCTTTCTTTGCAGCAGCTTTTGGATGCAGGAAAGTATAAGTACCGCTTTTCGGTGCTTAGAAAGCTTGGCGTGGAAGAACAGCGTATTGACAAGCTGGTATTGAAGCAGCTGAGCGTCTGGTTCGGACTTCCTGTTATAGTGGCAGTGGCAGTTGCTGCAGTGGTCATTGCCTATTTTGTTCAGACCATATCAGCAGAAATTTCGGCATATATCGGGCCAGGCTCCCTGTTGCTCAGTATGGGGACTACGGCAGGTATCCTGTTGCTTTTGCTGGTGTGCTATTTTTTGAGTACGTGGGCGCTTTTCAGGCGTTGTGTTGATTGAGGATACACTTACAGAAACATAGTCATATACAACGGCAAATACACAATCCCGTCCTCCACCTTCAGATCCTTAGTGTGCAGGACATAGGCGGTTGCAGTCTGTTCCGCATATTTCCGGCGGAATTTGTTGATGGAGGATAAGGTATAGCGTTCACCTGATTTGACTTCAATGGGTGAAATGTTGTGCTTGCTTGTCACCTTGCTCTTTGCAACAAGAAAGTCTATTTCCATCCGGTCTTCAGCGTTTTCACGGGATGCTCTGGAGAAGAAATAGAGCTTATGACCTGCAGAGACAAGCATTTGCGCCACAATGTTTTCCATGAGCATGCCGCTGTTTACAGAAAGCTTGTCAAAAAGGAGCTTTTTGTAGATTTCTTCCGAGACAATGCCGTTTTCATCAAATGAATGACTGATCAACAGACCGGTGTCCGCCATATAGCACTTGAGGGATGTCCGTTCCATATTCAGCTTCAGACCGATATTAGGTTCGGTTGAATTGTAGCATGGATTTATGACCATTGCGTCTGCAAGCCAATAAAATGGCTGTTTATAATCTCTGGCGCGGGCGCCCTTTTTGATAGCACTGATCTTAAATTTTTTCTCATGCCTGGAAAGCTGGGCGGGGATTTCATCAAAAATAGCTTCTATTTCGAGTTCATTACCCTCTGCGTGCTTCATGATATCCTGCCTGTAAAGCGTCAGAATATCCCGCTTTACTCTGTCTACAGCTTCAAAGTCCTTTGTCCGGGCATATAAGCTGACGGCCTGCGGCATTCCGCCTACGATCATGTATTGGCGGAAATAGTCCATAGCCTTTCGGTGCAGAGCCTGCCCCATGGGCTTTTTTTGGAGGAAGCAGTTTTGTATGACAGGAAGCAGGGTTTCGTTTCCCAGAGCCCAAAGAAATTCTTCAAAATCCATGGGATACATATAGATATGCCGTTCCTCGGAAGGAATCATGATATCCTTCACATTTTTTCTGATTGACATCAGGGAGCCGGTTTCGATGTAATCGTATCTGCCGTCTGCCACAAGATATTTAATTGCTGCTCTTGCACGGGGAAAAAGCTGTACCTCGTCAAAGATGATCAGAGAGTTCCCCTTGATGAGTCTTTTGTTATAGTAGGCAGAAAGATATAGAAACAAGGTGTCCAGATCATCAAGGTAATTTTCAAAGAGGTCTGTAACTTCCTTTCCGACACGGTTAAAATCGATCAGGATGTAGGTTTCATAGTTTTCTTTTGCAAATTTTTCAGCAATATAGCTTTTGCCCACACGTCTTGCACCATCGATCAATAATGCAGCACTGCTATGTGAGGTCTGCTTCCATTCGACGAGTCTGTCATATATTTTTCGTTTCATCGCAGATTCTCCACTAAAACAAGATTATTAAATTTCTGGTTTTGCACATATACAAGATTATTATATGATATTATCTGCACAAAAACAAGATTAATACGTCTTGATTTCTATAAAGTGGCTTACAACAAGCACTGTGAGACTGACTGAATTTGCGCTATTGCTCAGTGCCTCACCACATTCCGCAGCTCATCCCCATCCGCATACCGCCGCACATTCTCCAGACAGATTTCTACCACATTGCGCAGGGTTTCCGGAAGATGATAGCCGCCCGACACATGGGGTGTGATAAATGCATTGGGCATTTCCCACAGTCTGTGATTCTCAGGCAGCGGTTCCGGATCGGTCACATCCAGGGCCGCGCCTGCCAGACGGCCGGATTCCAGAGCATCACACAGATCCTCCGTGCATACCAGATCACCCCTGCCTCCGTTTAAGAAAAAGCTTCCTGCTTTCATAAGATGAAACAGCTCTTGATTGAAGAGACCTCTTGTTTCATCGGTGCTCGGAAGAAAAGAGACCACCGCGTCAGCTTTGGGAAGCAGTTCTCGGAATTTATCCATCGTATGAAGCTCATCCATGTAGGAGGGGCATTCTCCGGGCGTTCTTTTTACGCCGATCACGCAGGCACCAAGGGCATGTGCCAGTTCAGCAAAGTGGTTTCCGATATTTCCTGCGCCGAGGATGAGGACGGTAGTGTCTGTGATGGAACTTACATCTCCTTCATCACCCCAGAGGCGTTTTCTTTGATCATCCCTATATAAATGTAGTTTCTTCTGAAAAGCCAGAAGCATGGCGAACATATGCTCCGACACTGCCTTACCGTAGGCACCGGTGCTGTTGGTCAGGATAGTATGTGATCCAAGGACGCCTTCTTTCGCATAAGGGTCATATCCTGCTGAATTTAAATGGAGCCAGGCAAGATTCGGGGATGCCTGTATCATGTCCGCCGGTACATTGCCAAGGATGATTTCGGCCTGTTGTACCTGTTCCCTGGTTACGTTTGAGACAGTTGTATAGATGAATACTGCATTTGGTAAGATCTGTTCCAGTCTGTCACGCTGTATTTGCGTCATGGGGATTACGGCTAGTATTTTTTTCTGTTCCATTGGGATCTCCCTTGCTTTCGCTCAATTATAGATGGTATGATTTCGTCAGTCATTCATTGATTTATCCATTAAGATGGATTTTATCACATTTTTATCTGATAAAGAAGAGATTCCTTCTTGCTTTCTGGCAGAATGCACGATAAGATAGAGCATAGATACTTAAATTTATAAGCGGAAACGCAGATAAAAAGACGTTTCCGAAGCCACCTCTTATGAGAAAAGGAGAAAGTGATGTTAGAAAAGTGGTTTAAACTCAAAGAAAACAACACCAACGTCAAGACAGAAGTAGTTGTCGGTGTCACAACATTTATGACCATGGCCTATATTCTGGCAGTCAACCCGTCGATCCTGTCAGCCTCCGGCATGGACAGCAACGCCATTCTGATGGCAACAGCTCTGGCCGCCTTTATCGGTACCATGGCAATGGCGCTTCTTGCCAACTATCCCTTCGCGCTTGCACCAGGACTTGGTCTGAATGCATATTTTGCCTATACGGTATGCGGTTCCATGGGATATTCCTGGCAGATCGCGCTGCTGGCAGTGTTTGTGGAAGGACTGATCTTTATTGTACTGTCTGTGACGAACGTGCGGGAAGCAATCTTCAATGCCATTCCTCTTCAGCTGAAAAAAGGTGTTTCCGTGGGAATCGGTTTGTTCATTGCATTTATCGGTTTTCAGAACGCAGGGATCGTAGTGAATTCTGATTCTACCCTGGTGACGGTCATTAATTTCAGAACAGATTTCCATACGGCAGGCATCAGTGCGTTGCTTGCAGTGATCGGTATCTTCCTGATCGCCATTCTTTATATTAAAGGCATCAAGGGCTCTATTCTGATCGGTATCTTCGCCACATGGATCCTTGGTGTGATCTGCCAGCTCACCGGTTTGTACACAGTGACGCCGGAAGCCGGATATTATTCTCTGATCCCTTCCTTCAGCAGTTTCAGCATTACCTCTATCGGCCTTACCTTTGGCCAGTGCTTCAAGGCTGATTTCGGTGCAATCAAGATCGTTGATTTCCTGGTAATTATCTTTGCATTTTTGTTTGTAGATATTTTTGATACCCTTGGAACCCTGATCGGATGTGCCGACAAGGCCAAGATGCTGGATAAGGATGGCAGGCTTCCCCGCATCAAACAGGCTCTTTTGGCAGATGCTGTTGCAACCAGTGCAGGGGCAGTACTTGGTACGTCTACTACCACCACTTTCGTAGAAAGCTCCTCAGGTGTGGCAGAAGGCGGAAGGACCGGACTTACAGCGGTAGTGACAGGATTTTTGTTCCTGCTCTCTATTTTCCTGGCACCAATCTTTACAGCGATCCCCAGCTTTGCAACGGCTCCGGCCCTTGTATTTGTAGGATTCCTGATGATCACAGCGGTAGCCCAGATCGATTTCGATGATCTCTCAGAGGCAATCCCGGCTTATCTTTGCCTGCTCACCATGCCGCTGATGTACAGTATTTCTGAAGGTATGGCAGTGGGTATCATCGCTTATGTGGTGATCAATCTGGTATGCGGCAAGGCAAAGAAGATCACGCCTCTTATGTATATTTTGGCGTTGCTGTTTGTTTGCAAATATATTTTCCTGTAAAAGACAACGGATGTCATGCTTTGTGATACATTCTTATGTCAGCAACAGACCCTGCGGCAGTTATTGTCCGCAGGGTTTTATTAATGTAAAAAAGTAGGCACCCAGAACTGTATTTTTGATTTTTTTGTACAGTATACTTCTTGCATGATGGACTGGTGTAACAGTATAATAGGGTGTGGGAGTGTGGATGGAGATGGATCATGTTGTTGTCTGGTCAGAGCGGTATAATATAGAGGGATGCGTCCATAAGAGAGATCAGAAATTTTATCTGTGTTTTGAGTACAACAGACAAAAATATGACTATGAGTTATGTCCTACAGGGAAGGAAGCGGCATTGTTTATAGAAAGCATTGCACTGTGGGAGCTGGAGAAACGTCTGGTGGATCTTGAGATGGAGGAAGCATATGCTTTATACGTTAAAAAGAAAGGATGAAATTGTAACGCTTGCAGATTTTCTTGAGGATGGGAGCGTATATAAATTTTATCAGGATATGGTTCATCCGGAGATAGCCCCGCTGCATGATGCAAATGATCATAATTGGCTGAGAAGGTGGTGGAAAAGGCGATCTGTGCCTGTCAGTCAGGGGCATATAAAAGATATGCTCGAAAAGAAGGGGCTTCTAGGATCCGAGGATTATCTTTTGCGCAATTTGGGGTTGTCGCTGACAGATTGCTATTGGATCGCTCCGCTGGATTCCGGCCTTACATGGAAGGATGTTAATCTGTTCGACAATGAATTTCATGGCGATTTGTTGATAGGTACGGGAGAAGCGGAAGAAAAGGACAAAATACCCCACTATACTCCTAATGGTTCCCTGCAGGGCAGTCTTGAAAAAAGCTGGATCATACTGGACGGGGAAAGAGGGATGATCAAAGGAAATCGTGATCGGTATTCCTCAGAAAGCATAAACGAAGTGATTGCCTCTAAGCTGCATGAGCTTCAGGGCTTTGAGGCATATACAGAATACAGGCTTATCAGGATCAACGGACGGGAATATGATTACGGCTGTTATTCAAAGCTGTTTACGTCACAGGAAAAGGAGCTGATTCCGGCGTATGACGTTGTTATATCCGAAAAAAAGCCCAATGATATTTCCACCTTCGAGCACTTTATCAATATTTGCGGAAAGCATGGAATGGATACAGAGATGCTCAGGCATTTTATGGACTATGTGATCCTGTCTGATTTTGTTCTTTCAGGAAGGGACAGGCATTTGGAAAATGTGGGAATATTAAGAGATACCGAAAGCCTGCAGTTTATTGGCCCGGCGCCTGTTTATGACAGCGGTAAATGCCTGTTTGTCCAGGACAGTGTTCCTGTGAGTGACAGAGACTTGCTCAGCATCAAAACAGAGAGCTTTGCAGGCGATGAACTGAAAATGCTCAGGCTGGTAAGTGACCGGAGCTGTCTTGATATAACAAAGCTTCCGGCCAGGTCATATATTGAGGGATTATATGCGCTGGACTCTAAGATGGATGAGAGCAGGATCGCACTGATCGGGGAAGCCTACGAGCGAAAAATAGATCTGTTCAGACGATTTCAGCTTGGAGAGGATCTGAATAAGATCAAGATATCTGTTTCGGGAAGAGGCAAGGGAGGAAATCATATATGCCCAGAACAATAAGTATTGGATGTCAGGATTTTGAAACCATACGAAGGGGCGCATATTTTTATATCGATAAAACCCGGTTCATCAAAGAATGGTGGGAACAGGGAGATGTTGGAGGCAAGAAATGCAAAAGGCGTTATGGAGGATGACAGCATCATCATTGAATTTAAGATTCAGAGCGCAGATGAAAAGGAATTAGAAGATACTGTTAAGAGGGCGCTCCTGCAAATCAGGGAGCGGAAGTATGAGGCAGCACTTGCCGCGAAAGGAATCCCCACAGGCAGGATACGAAAGTATGGATTTGCCTTTTGCGAAAAAGAGTCCTGATAGGAAAGCAGACGGAAGATTAAAGCCTGGCTGCGTGGAAGCATTACGAGAAGATTCAGACATTTATAAGCTTACAGGAGAAAATCTTACATTCAGGAGGTCATTGACAATGAAAATGGAGAAAGGGTATTTACTGAAATTCCCGGAAAAAGGTTGGCGTCCAAAATTTCTGGCATGGGCGCTGACCATTGCACTTCTGATCCCGTCCTTTGATGGGATTTTTGCCAATGCAGCGGAGCGTTCTGATGAGAAGCTGTGTATCCATCATCCGGAACACACAGAGGAATGCGGATATGTGTCTCCGGAGGACGGCGGCTGTACACACCAGCATGACGATATCTGTGGTTACATAGAGCCTGGGGAGGGCGGCAGCTGTACCCATGAGCATGACGATACCTGTGGATATACAGAGCCTGAGGAAGGCGGCGGTTGTGCGCATGAGCATGATGATACCTGTGGCTACACAGAATCCGTAGACGGTACGGATTGTGCTCATACGCATGACGGAAGCTGCGGCTATCAGGAGGCCGTAGATGAGATTCCCTGCGATATGGATTGCGATGAGACCGATGATGAGGGAAATATTGTCCATCAGTCCGGCTGTGCATATACTCCGGCAGAGGAAGGCTCTCCCTGCACCCATGAGCATGACGATACCTGCGGCTATACAGAGCCTGAGGAGGGTACACCCTGTACCCATGAGCACGATGATGACTGCGGTTATACGGAGCCTGCGGAAGGTACATCCTGTACCCACGAGCATGACGATACCTGTGGCTATACAGAGCCGGAGGAGGGTGCGCCCTGTACCCATGAGCATGATGATACCTGTGGTTACGTGGGGGAAGAGGAAAATAATACCTGCAGCTATGTATGTGAGTTTTGCGTTACGGACTGGGAGTGGGTGGATGAGGAAGAATTGTTGGTCTGGAACGAAGAGACAGAGCTTTGGGGGCTGGGGGTACCCGGTACAGACGAGGACAACCCTCTCACAAAGGAAGCCCTGACAAAGCTGCTTCCTGCCGCGATCTTGGCCGAGACGGCAGCAGGTACCGGAGAGGTGGAGCTGATCTGGGAGCTTGACGAATTCCCGGAAAGCGCATTTGAGGGACAATATACATTGAACGCCTCCTTAAGCGGCGAGTATGTCCTGACAGAGGACGCCCCTGCGTTGCAGGTGCTGGTGGCGCTTGGGGGAGGAGAGGTGTATGAGGATAAGAAGAAATTCCTTAATCAGTGGAGTTTTATTGACCGTAAGAGCAATACCAAGATGGAAAAAAATGAAATAACAGCAACAGTCACGGGGCTGGAGAGCAAAAGTACGTCTGAAATTATCAGATGGTTGGAGGATACTGTCCTGCCAGAACAGATCAGAGGATGGGCTTCACAATCCGATCCCAATGGAGTGTTTAATAAAGTTGGGTTTAACACTAATGTAAACCAAGATGGTGCTAAATTCGAAACTTCAGTGGATGGGCCAAAAAATCCATCGGTAAAAGATCCAATATGGGGCTTGATTGGTATCCAGTGGAGGGAAGAGGATTTCCCGAAGGTATTTAAGGATGGAATGGAATTCACTCTTTATGCAGAAATCCCTACTGTTATAGAGGGTAGTGATACATATAATATGTATGTAAACTCCAATGACCCAAAGGACTATAAAGATGCAGCAGGCAATCCATCTGATGAAAATAAGGACACCAAGAATAACCCTCACATCCTAGCCCTCAAAGTCACCTTAAAGGAAAACAATCATAAGGAGAAATACCTTAACCAATGGAGCTTTATTGACAGGGATGAAACCAAGCTGCCGGAGGATGCCACTATAGCTGCCGCTTTGGCAAATATGGAAAGCAGGAGCAGGGGAGAAATCATCCACTGGTTGAAAGATACGGTTTTGCCGATGGAAATCAGAGGATGGGTTAGTGCAAGTGATCCGGATAACGTATTCTCGATAGTTGGTTTTACTTTTGATGAAAACCAAAGTGAGGATAAGTTTGCATTTAGTGAGGGTGGAAAAGATAAAGTACAATTTCAGGGGGAAGGATATAAGTGGGGACATGTCGGCATTCAATGGAAAGACGATGCTTTCCCTGCCGACTTTACTGATGGAATGGAATTTACTCTTTATGCAGAGATCCCGGAAGTGAAAAAGGAAGTTTTTACTTATCACATCTATGTAAACTCCAATAAACAGGAGGATTACAGGGATGCTTCCGGCAATCCATCTGATGAAAATAAGGACACCAAGAATAATCCATCCATCCTCAGCTTGAAGGTAAAGCTGAACAACCTAAATCTGGAAAATCATACGGTTCCCGCCGCTGACCCGGGAAATGTTACGGTCAATCTGTTTGACTATTGGACGAAGACGCAGAATCCCTCAGCAGATACCAAGGGAGATATTCTTGATAAGAGCGATAACCATAAGCATGAAGAAGGTGGCGAAGGAGCGCTCAGTACTACGGACACAGGATATTCAACAGTGGATGACTGGAATCTGGGGATAAATCAGAACCATCTTTTGCTTTTTGGGGATGGAATGATCCATGCCGGTCTCTGGAATAAGGGAGCGGGAGAAAACTGCCGGTATGGAAAAAATTATGCCGGAATGGAAGGGATCGTCAAAAATGTCCTGCCCGAAAGCGGTTATCCGGAGCTTAATCTGGATATGGCGAGAAAAATTCTGAAGGAAGATCCTTCACAGGATTATACTTATATCAAGGACTATAAACTTACTGGTGATTGTAAAGGCAGTATTGATTATGACTCTGACAACATCCAAAACCTAAGCGAGACTCTGATTGGTATCTGGGGTGGCATTGGGGCAGGAAAGAAAGAATCCCTGCAATACCTTTTCGATCCAACAGGTGGCACCGAATATAAAACCTCTTATACAGACGTTAAGGGATTGTTCCAGCTGGACGAGGAGGGCTACTATTACTATAACATGAGGGAGAACTTTGCAGAGTTCAGTCAGGAGGGCGGTAACCATTTTATCCTTTACGATGCACCGGCCACGATTCGGACCGATGCAGCCCAGAGTGTAGGCAACTTTTTCCCTTTTAACAAAGGCTATGAGGTATTCAACCTTTTAAATAGTAACGGCGGGTTGGGCAGCAGTGTGTACTGTGCCCGCAACGCCATGAATCACCACCTGGGCATGACGGTGGATGTAGAATTCCGGCAACCTGCCAATGGACAGATCAATAACGGTTCCGGTGAAAAAAAGCCTATGACCTTTGAATTTTCGGGAGACGATGATGTCTGGGTATTTATTGACGATGTGCTGGTGTTGGATATCGGCGGCATCCACAGTGAGCTTTACGGCACCATTGATTTCCATAGCGGCGATGTCTATATCGGCCGTGCTTTTGACAGTAAGGGAATTCCGAAAGATCCAACGAATCCCGATCGGATGTACACCCATACCACGCTCTGGGAGCTCTACGAGGACGCTGGAAAAGAAGACACTACCTCCTGGACAGGCAACACCTTCGCCAGCAACACCTCCCACACATTGAAAATGTTCTACCTGGAGCGGGGAAATTACGATTCCAGTATCGCTTTGCGGTTCAACCTTCAGCCGCTTCTTTATCAGCGGATCGTGAAGGTGGATCAAAAGGGACAGGCCCTTCCGGATGTGGAGTTTGAGCTTTACCCGGCTGAGAGGACAGAGGACAGCGGCGGGGGAAGCATCCGTTGTCTTTATACCGATGATGGGGAGCGGGGCAAAACATTTTATGTGAGGCCGGATTACAGCAAGAGCCTGGTCAACCTTCGGACAGATGAAAGCGGATCTGCGGTATTTTTGACGCCGGATGGAAGCTATTTTAATTTCGCTGACCGGGGAGATCAGTACTATGTTTTAAAGGAGACGGCTACCCGGAGCGGTTATCGGGCCCAGCCCATTGATATTGTTCTCCATTATGATACGACTACCTCCATGCTTTCAGTGGCCAACCGCTGGACTACGGGAGCCTACGCATGCTCCATGTCCAATGTTACAAGCGGTGGAAAGCTGAGCTATGGACAGCTTGATAATGACGGTGTATTTAAGCCTACCGGAGGGGATGTTGACCCCAATGATCAGGAAAACGGTCTGGCGGTGGCAGTGCCCTGTCTGAAAAAGCAGTCTGACCAGAGCTGGCTGGCTCTCTACGGCAGTAACCTGAGCGGCTTTTATTCTGTACCGGTGGAAGGAAACAGTGAGGATGCCTGGCGGCGTGCCGTGTTGCTGGCAGCGCTCCACCAGGCCGGGGCAGAAAACACTGCCGAGTGGCATCTGGACTGGGACAGTGGGAACAGACGGCTGTACGGTATGCTCAATGACCTGCCGGGGCTGGCAAGCCGTTATGAGCTCAATAATGATAAGGACAGTGATATGCACATGGTGTACGGGATCATTTCCGCACAGGCCCTGAGGAATATGGGGATCGGCGGCGGCACGGCAAAGGAACGCTATGCCTCTTTGCGGAATTATCTCAGCACCCATACTGCAGAGGAAGCCCGCAGCGCTCTTCAGGGTGGTTTTCAGATGCTGAGTGTAAGCCAGTTTAACCGTGACTTCCGTTCCCTGATCTATATCCCCAATGAGCAGAGGGAGCTTTGGGTAATGAAGGTGGATCAGGAGGGAAAGCCCCTGCAGGGGACAGAGTTCGGTCTGTTCAGCGATGCGGCCTGTACGGCAATGGTGGCCTCAGGAGTCACAGATGCAGAGGGGATGCTGATCTTTTCACCCGGCGGAAATAACAGTGAGGGACAGGCGCAGATGATATGGGCCAACAGCTCCAACACAGAATATTATCTGAAGGAGACGAAGGCACCCGAGGGATACGCTCTGAACAATACGGTGATCCCTGTGATCGTGGGCACTTACTCCATTTATGCGGATGCAGGCACTGCAGATGACGGAGTCAGCGTTATGGCCGGAGTGGGACGGCTGACCCAGGCCATGCGTCAGTATGCCATGGACAGTGATGTGGATGTTACCCTGCAGGATATCACGGCCTTTATGCAGACCCAGCCCAGCGGCACCTTTTCCCTGACCGGCTGGCAGGATGTGAAGGAAGAGGGGACGGATACGGTCCGCAGCATGAACCTTCACTTCGGCAAAAACGCCCAGGTAGATTACGGACTTCATGATGAGGACGGAGGTAAGACGAAGAAGCCATTCTTTGTCACAGACACGGATTTTATCCGCGCACGGGTACAGCAGAACTATGCGGCGCTTACAGGCGGCCAGTACGAGGGGACGAATGTGGATGTCAACAAGGACGATCTGGGAGAAACGGACCTGACCAACCTGTTCAGCCTGTTGAATATCGTGGTAGTTACGGATCAGAACAGAACGGATACCGAAAAGCCGCCCACCGACGAGGATAAGGACAGGGAGGAAGGCGGGGAGGAAGAGGATTCCTCATCAGAGGATCCCATGGGGAATTCCCCGGGAAATTCCCGGAAAAAGACTGCCTCAACTGTAAAGCCTTCGAATCCGCCTGTGAGCCCTTTGACCGGGGAGGCAGGGACAGAAGGCGGCCTGGATACCAAAAATCCAAGGACCGGAGATGAAAGCCGCCCGGGCTTATGGCTGTTATTAGGAGCCGGGGCTCTGGCAGGCCTGGGATTCCTTTACTATTTCAAATTCCGTAAGAAAAAGGATTCCGCAAAAGAGTCCGGCCAGGAGTAGGCTGCTGTTGTATTTTTGATATTTGTAAACTATAATTGAGATAATAAGAAGACAGAAACCCCAAAATCATATTTGAAAGGAGAGCGATATGGCAGCAAAGGTATTTTTTTCAAAAGAAATCACACCGGAAAAGGTGACAGAGCTGTACCGCCTTGCAGGCAAAAATCTGGAGGGAAGAGTAGCGATCAAGGTGCATTCCGGGGAGGAAGGAAACCAGAATTTCTTAAGGCCTGAATTCTGGAAGCCCATCGTAGAGCATGTGGGAGGAACCGTGGTGGAGTGTAATACCGCTTATGAAGGAAGCAGGGATACCACCGAGAAGCATCTGGAAACACTCAAAAAGCATGGTTGGAGCCAGTGCTTTCCTGTTGCCCTGTTAGACGGGGAGGGGCCTGATCTGGAGCTGCCGATCCCGGAAGGAAAGAAGATCAAGAAGAATTTTGTGGGGAAGGATATTGTAAATTATGATTCCATGTTGGTTCTTTCCCATTTTAAGGGGCATCCCATGGGCGGATACGGCGGGGCGCTGAAGCAGCTGTCCATAGGAGTGGCTTCCGCAATGGGCAAGAAATATATTCATGGCGTAGGAGTTCTGGAGGACTTCTGGTCATCAGACCACGATTCGTTTTTGGAGGCCATGGCGGACGCAGCCTCTTCCGTGATCGATTATTTCAAAGGAAATGTGGTATATATTAATGTGATGAAGAATATGTCTGTTGACTGTGACTGCTGTTCGGTGGCAGAGGATCCTTGTATGGGCGATATCGGCATTCTGGCGTCTTTAGATCCGGTGGCTATCGATCAGGCCTGCCTTGATCTGGTGTACAAATCCGATGACCCGGGCAGAGATCATCTCATTGAGAGGATCGAATCCCGCAATGGCGTGCATACCATCGAGGCGGCAGCAGAGCTTGGCTGCGGCGAAAGAGAATACGAATTGATTGAGATCTGAGTTTGAGAAAGTGATAGAGGGCGGTCTATGGGGTTTTATTTAAATCCGGGGAATAAAGGTTTTCAGGAATCAATCCGTTCTAAGATATATGTGGATAAGACGGGATTGATCGCATGTATAAATGAACTGATTGGGACGAAGGATAAATTTGCATGTGTCAGCAGACCGAGACGGTTCGGCAAGTCCATGGCGCTCAAAATGCTTGCGGCCTATTACAGCCGTGGCTGTGATTCCGCGGAACTGTTTGAAGGATTGCAGGCAGAAAGGGCAGAAAGCTTTCGGGAGCATCTGAATCAATATGATGTTATTTATTTGAATATGCAACAGTTTCTGATCGAAGCTGCTGCGGGAAAGGTGACAGAGTATCTGGAGCAGGAGGTGTTGGAGGAGCTTGCAAAGGAATATGGAGAAATTCTGAAGGGGCGCAAGACAGGGCTTGCCGCTGCATTGCGGAAAATCTATGTGGAAACAGAGAGACAGTTTGTCTTTCTGGTGGATGAATGGGATTGCATCATGCGGGAAAGGCAGGAATCAGAGGCTCTCCAGAAGCAGTATCTGGATTTCCTCCGGAATCTTCTGAAGGATCAGGATTATGTCGCTCTTGCGTATATGACGGGGATTTTGCCTGTCAAAAAGTACGGGTTGCATTCTGCCTTAAATATGTTTACAGAATATTCCATGACAGATCAGAGCATTATGGAAGAATATACAGGGTTTACGGAAGAAGAGGTAAAAGAGCTGTGCGTGAGCTTTGAAATGGATTTTGCCAAAGCACAGAGCTGGTATGACGGGTATGAGCTGACAAAAACCAGACATATTTATAATCCCAGATCTGTGGTGGAGGCCATGCATCGTCATAAGTTTTCCAGCTATTGGACTTCTACGGAGACCTATGAGGCGTTGAAGATTTATATGGATATGGACTTTGACGGACTGCGCTCAGACATCGTGCATTTGCTCGGTGGAAATCGCATCAAAGTCAATACCCGCAGCTTCCAGAACGATATGCGCAATTTTAAAACCAAGGATGACGTGCTTACGCTTCTGATCCACTTAGGCTATCTGGGGTATGATTCCGAGGCAGAGGAAGCGTTCATCCCCAATAAAGAGATTATGGGCGAATTTGAGAACGCCATGAGCGTGGGAGGCTGGCCGGAGATTATGAAGGTGCTGAGAGCATCGGAGAGGCTTCTTGAAGATACGCTCTCGGGCAATGCGCAAAGGGTAGCCGAGGGGCTTGACCAGGCTCATATGGAGGCAGCATCCATTCTGGCCTACAACGACGAAAACTCCCTTGCCTGCGCGATCGGGCTGGCCTATTACAGTGCAAGGAAAGAATACAGGCTGATCAGAGAACTGCCCACCGGACGGGGCTTTGCGGATATTGTCTTTTTGCCCTTGCCGTCTGTTACAAAGCCGGCGCTTGTGGTGGAATTGAAGTACGATAAGACGGCAAAAGCGGCCATAGAGCAGATCAAAGACAGGCAATATACGAAAGCGCTGGAAGGTTATACAGGCGAAATACTGCTGGTAGGGATAAGCTATGACAAGGAAAGCAAAGATAAGCCTCACAGCTGTGTGATAGAAACTCTGATTGCCGCAAAATAAAAATCTATTATTTGAGGAGAGATAACATGCTACAGACAGGAACGAAAGCGCCGGATTTTACACTGGCGGATCAAAACGGAGAGCTCCATTCTCTGTCGGATTACAAAGGGCAGAAGGTGATCCTTTATTTTTACCCGAAGGATAACACGCCGGGGTGTACAAAGCAGGCCTGTGGTTTCGGGGAGCTGTATCCCCAGTTTCAGGAAAAGGGAGCCGTTGTGATCGGTATCAGCAAGGATTCCGTGGCCTCCCACAAGAAGTTTGAGGAGAAATACGGTCTGCCCTTTACCCTTCTTTCGGATACGGAATTGACGGCGATCAAGGCTTATGATGTCTGGAAAGAAAAGAAAAATTACGGCAAGGTGTCCATGGGAGTGGTGCGGACCACCTATCTGATCGATGAAGAGGGAAGCATCATCAAAGCTCTTGATAAGGTCAAAACGGCGGATAACCCCCGGGAGATGCTGGAGGAGCTTTCATGAGGATCATCCTTTCTCCTGCCAAAAAGATGAGGATGGATGACGATACGCTTCCGGCAGACGGACTCCCGGTATTTTTGAAGGAAGCAGAGCAGCTCAGGGACTGGCTCCGCGCGCTTTCCTATGAAGAATTGAAGGCACTCTGGAAGTGTAATGACAAGATTGCGCAGCAAAACATAGAACGGCTACAAAATATGGATCTGCAAAAGAGGCTGACACCGGCGATCCTTTCCTATGACGGGATCGCCTATCAGTATATGGCGCCTAATGTTTTTGAGGATGGTGCCTTTTCTTATGTACAGGAGCATTTGCGGATCCTGTCCGGCTTTTATGGGGTGCTCAGGCCCATGGATGGCGTGACTCCCTACCGGTTGGAAATGCAGGCAAAGGCATCCATAGAGGGGAAAAATCTTTATGAGTTTTGGGATCGGAAGCTTTATGATGAGGTTTCGGATGGCAGCGGGATCATCATCAACCTTGCATCGAAGGAATATTCCCGGTGCATTGAAGCCTGCCTGAGGCCATCTGACCGGTTGATCACCTGTGTATTCGGGGAAATAGAAAAAGGAAAAGTGGTACAGAAGGGCGTGTATGCCAAAATGGCCAGAGGACAGATGGTCAGGCTTATGGCGGAAAACCATGTGCAGCAGCCAAAGGAGCTTAAGAGCCTTGATGTGCCCGGCTATGGTTTTGATGAAGACAGGTCGGATGAGAGAAATTTTGTTTTTATTAAGAGGGAAACAAGGGACGCGTAATATGCAGGATCAAAAGAAAGATGACCACGAGGTTCTGGAGGTTGCCATGGCTGCCGGGCATATTCTGTTGGAAAATGGTGCGGAGATCTCCAGGGTGGAAGAGACCATGGAACGGATATGCAGGCATTTCGGAGTGGAATCTGAGAATTTTTTTGTGCTGAGCAACGGCATTTTTATAACGGGCAGCCAGGGCGATAACAGTTCGGGAGGACAGTACGCAAAGGTTCAGCATATCCCTGTAAAGGGAGCGCAGCTGGATAAGGTAATAGCCGTTAATCAGCTCTCCAGGGAAGTGGCAGAGGGACGCTGCAGCATAGAGCAGGCAAAAGAAAAGCTGGAGCAGATACGGCAAATGCCGGGAAAAACCTTTCCTATACAGATTCTCGCATCAGGGGTAGGCAGTGCCTGCTTTTGTTATCTTTTTGGCGGAAGTCTGCGAGACAGCGCAGTGGCCTTTGTTGCCGGCATGCTGTTATATGTTTTCCTGTTGCTGATCAGGACATCCCATATATCCAAGATCACCAAAAATATTTGCGGAGGCATGCTGGTTACATTGACCTGTATAGTCAGCAATCAGATAGGACTGGGAGAAAATCTCAGTCATATGGTCATCGGATCGATCATTCCGCTGGTGCCCGGAGTTGCCTTTACCAATGGGATACGTGATATTGCAGACGGGGATTATATTTCCGGGGCGGTGCGGCTTTTGGATGCGATTCTGGTGTTTCTGTGCATAGCAATTGGAGTAGGTGTGATGTTTATTATTTATCACCGGGTTTTTGGGGGGATTTTGTTATGATCGGTCAGGTCATCGCTGCAGTTTTTGGAACAGTAGCCTTCTCGGTTCTTTATGGCGTGCCGCGGCAATATTATGTGTATTGCGGCCTTGTGGGAGGGGCAGGCTGGTGGCTCTATTCCGTGCTGGCATCATATACCTCCTGTACGGCAACAGAAGCAACATTTTTTGCAACGTTTCTTGTGGTGTTGCTGTCACGGTTTCTTGCGGTCTGGGAGAGGTGTCCGGCAACCGTGTTTTTGACCGCAGGGATTTTTCCGCTGGTGCCGGGAACGGGGATTTACTGGACGGCATACTATCTTGTGACGGATCGTCCGGCAGAAGCCGCCGACAATGGCTTTGCGGCGGTCAAAGCCGCCTTTGCCATTGTGCTTGGAATCGTGCTGGTCTTTGAGGTGCCGGAGAAGTTTTTTAAGATGAGAAGACAAAGGCACAGGTAAAGTGCTGTATTCAGCATACTTCCCTGATCTTTGTAATGATCTGCTCTCTGGTCTTTTCAGCAATCTCTTTTGAGTTCATTTCTTTATAATCCTCATAGGGGATTGGCGGCAGAAAATGTACCTGTGTCCTGACTGCCTTCAGGGAGTTGAGCTCAAAGGGCTTGTAGGAGTCGATGAGCGCAACAGGGACAATGGGAGTCCGGGATTTGATGGAACACTTGAAAGCGCCGGGAAGGAAATCATGGACTTTATTTCTGTTATGATAATAGCCGCCTTCCGGAAAAACAATATATTTCCTTCCGGACTTCACTTCATCAACAATATTCAGAATCGTCTTCAGCTGCTGCTTCATATCGGTCTTGTCCAGCCGGCTTCCCCTGAGCAGAGAAATAAACTGAGTGGTGATCAGCTGATGGGAACGTTTGTCATCGATCAGTACCGTGCAGGGCTTGGAGTGGCCGGAGATAATACCGAGGGCATCGTATTTTCCCTGATGGTTGGAGTACATTACGTAGCCGCCCTCCTGAGGGAGATTTTCGGTTCCGTAGACCTCCGTATGTATCCGGCCGTTACGCTGCAAAATAGAAACAGCGCGCTGAGCTACCGCATATCGGTCATCTTCCGTATAACGTTCTTCATGCTTTTCAATATAAGTAGCCTTGCCCAGATAAAATATCACAAAGGGAAGAGAAATTAAAATAACAAAACAAAATCTTAACACAGCAGCGCCCTCGCTTTTTAACTTATAGGAAATTGCAAGAGTTGACCGCCGGGTCAACTCTTTTCTACAAAAAAATATACCACAAATAAGGGATGGTTTCAAGATGACATTCTTCTTGACATTTTTCCGTCAAAAACACACAATAAGAGAGTAAAAAGTATATACAGACAGGAGAGTGAGCATATGCATTACAAAATTGCAGGAGCGCCCATGCCGGCGCTGACCATCACAATGGAACCGGGAGAGAGCATTTACACCCAGTCAGGCGGTATGACCTGGATGTCAGACGGATTTTCCATGGAGACCAACATGAAGGGCGGTCTTATGAAGGGGATTGGCAGAATGTTTTCCGGGGAGAGTCTTTTCATGGCGACCTATACAGCTCAGAGACCGGATTCGGAAATCACTCTTGCTTCCAGCTTTCCGGGAGAGATCAAGGTGTTGGAGATCGGGCCGGGCAAGGAGTACATAGCACAGAAGAATTCTTTCCTGTGTGCGACGCCCAATGTGACTCTGAGCGCTTATGTGACGGGAGTGAAATCCGGCTTTTTCGGCGGAGAGGGCTTTGTGCTGCAGAGATATACAGGACAGGGGCTTGCTTTTTTGGAGCTTGACGGAACTATTGTAGAAAAGGAATTAGCTCCCGGAGAAAAGATAAAAGTAGATACAGGAAACATTGCTTTCTTTGAGGCAGGAGTAACCTATTCCTCTGAGATGGTCAAGGGCTTTGCCAATGTTTTGTTCGGAGGTGAAGGACTTTTCCTTTCAACTCTGACAGGGCCGGGAAAGGTATGGCTCCAGACCATGAGCGTTGCGGAGCTGGCCAAGAGGATCATTCCCTTTGTGCCTTCCAGTAAATAGAAAGCCTGTGACAAGAAATCTCCGGAAAAAGTTTACACTTTGACCGGAGAATTTTTTGTGCGACAGCCCTTCTTTTTATTTCGCTCCGCTCCAATCTACGTCATAATTCTTTTCCGCATAGAAGGAGTTCATCATGGTATCGCTTACTGCGCCATAAACTCACTGCTGACAGGACAATGTTTTCTGATCAGGTCAAGCACCTGTGTGAGCTGCCTGCCGTTTTCAAGATAGATTTTGTCGCTGTTTCGCTCCTTTGCAGAGACAGAGTCTTCCTTATAATCGATCATGAGAGAAATTCCCATGGCCACATTCTGCATAATATGGTAATCGCCCATATGGTAACGCAGTCTGGTCTTTTCTTCCTGGGCATAAGTGGATTTGATGTCTGCCGTCCGGATAAAAAAGCAGTTCAGATCCCTGAAATACATCAGATAATCAGGCCCTGCAAGAAAACGGCAGGGATACTTGTCGACCACGGTATTCATAAAATTGACCGTCCCATAGTCGTGATTTTCCATCTGATGGATGAAAATATTTTCATCCTCCTGGGAATGAAACGCCTGGCCGATTGCTTTTTCATAAGCAGCCCGCACCTTTTTGCCGGATGTCACTTTCACCTGGATGTAAAAACAGAGCCAGATAATCAGAGCGATTCCGCAGCCTATGGGGAAGTGCAGGGTAAAAACCGTTGCGGCGTCGCCCCCCACATAGAAGCCCAGAGCCGTGAGGCCCACCACACTGCCGGCCATTGCCAGGTACATCATTCTTGTGAGTTTCCGATTAAATTCTTTCATGGCCTTTGAATATTCGCCAAGCTCCTGCTCAAGCCATGCTTTTACTCGTTCTTCCATTTTCCCGCCTCCTTAAGTTTTTGGCCATCTCCCTGGCGCATGCATTGAAAATACCTGGCCAGGGGAAATGGACTCGCTGTTCCTTCATTATAATAAAGCCTTTCTTTATTATCTTCAAGGAAAATCTCAGCGAAGCTGTCCCGTATCCATTGTGAATCAGAATGACTGCATCACCGATGCAAACAAATGTTCTTTCAAAGGGATTGTCATATGATCTCAAATGTGCTATGATAAAACCCAAACATACGTTCAAGATACATCCATATTTTGAAAGGAGCACAATAGCAACGATGGAACAGCTGTCACTGTTTTCTGCGGAAGTTAATATGAGCGCGCCTCTTGCCAGCAGGCTAAGGCCGCAGACACTTGATGACTATATTGGTCAAGAACATCTGGTGGGGAAAGGCAAGGTGCTCCGGCAGATTCTTGAGAAGGATATGATCAGTTCCATGATCTTCTGGGGGCCGCCGGGAGTGGGGAAAACCACGCTGGCACGGATCATTGCACATATGACACGGGCGTCATTTATAGATTTCAGTGCAGTGACCAGTGGGATCAAAGAAATCAGGGAGGTCATGAAGCAAGCGGAGGACAGTAGATTGATGGGACAAAGGACCATTGTGTTTGTGGACGAGATCCACCGCTTCAATAAAGCTCAGCAGGACGCCTTTCTTCCCTATGTGGAGAAGGGAAGTATCATCCTTATCGGAGCCACTACGGAGAATCCCTCTTTCGAGATCAATTCTGCGCTGCTTTCCAGATGCAAGGTTTTTGTGCTTAAGGCTCTGACGCCTGAGGATATGCGAAGGCTTCTGCACAACGCTCTTACAGACCGGCGGGGGCTTGGCAGTCAGGTGATCCATATAGACGAAAGACTTTTAAACGCCATTGCAGTTTTTGCAAACGGGGATGCCAGGATGGCGCTCAACACTCTGGATATGGCGGTACTGAACGGGCGGATCGAGACGGACGGCTCGGTTACAGTGGGAGAGGAAGTGCTTGAGCAATGTACCGGTAAGAAGATGCTTCTCTATGACAGAAACGGTGAGGAGCACTATAACCTGATATCGGCGTTGCACAAGTCCATGAGAAACAGCGATCCGGATGCCGCTGTTTACTGGCTGGCCAGGATGCTGGAGGCCGGGGAGGATCCTCTTTATGTTGCCAGGCGTCTGGTACGGTTTGCCAGTGAGGATGTGGGGATTGCGGATTCCGGAGCGCTTTCGGTGGCAGTGGCCGCCTATCAGGCCTGCCATTTTAACGGGATGCCGGAGTGCAATGTGAATCTGACACATGCGGTGGTTTACCTTTCCATGGCGCCCAAGTCCAATGCCCTTTATGTGGGCTATGAAACAGCAAAGCAGGATGCGGCGAGGATGTTGACCGAACCGGTACCGCTTCAGATCAGAAACGGAGTGACTTCTCTGATGCAGGAGCTGCACTACGGAGAAGGCTATCAGTATGCCCATGACAGGGAAGAAAAGCTGACGGAGATGGAATGCCTGCCACAGGCGCTTAAAGGACGGGAGTACTATGTCCCCGGGAATCAGGGCGCAGAGGCAAGTGTGGCTGAGAAGCTCAGGCAGGTGAAGGCATTCAAGAAGGCTCTGCGGGAGGAGCTTTCGAATGGTGGTTCTCGTCTGGATGACGGTTCTTGTCCGGATGATAGCTTTCAACCAGGCGATAATTCTTATTTGAGCGATGGTACTTACGGGGAGGAAGGCGATGGCGGCTGATTTTGGGAGAACGGAGCTGACAGTATCAGAAAGCAGTAGAAGGGTCCGAAGCAATGTTGCGCAGGAAAGTGCAGTCTCGCAGGACAATATAATTTCATATAGGAATACGATCTTGCAGAATGGCACTGCCCCAGGCGGCGGGATAGCTTCCCATAAGGATCCCATGCCTCTGATGCGGAAGCTGGAAATCCTTTCAGACGCCGCCAAGTATGATGTTTCCTGTTCCTCCAGCGGAGTGGAGCGTAAGGGGGACGGAACCGGCATCGGCAATACCTCGAAGGCGGGGATCTGTCACAGCTTCAGCGCAGACGGAAGATGTATATCCCTTCTCAAAATACTTTTCACCAACGAGTGCATTTTTGACTGCAAATACTGTATTAACCGCAGATCCAATGATGTGCCAAGGGCGTCCTTTACGCCGGATGAGATCTGTGAGCTTACCATTCAGTTTTATCGGCGGAATTATATTGAAGGATTGTTTTTGAGCTCAGGGATCCTCGGCAGTCCCAGCGATACCATGGAGCTGATCTATGAAGCGGTATATAAGCTGCGGACGGTTTATCGCTTTCAGGGATACATCCACGTAAAGGCTATTCCGGGAGCTGATCCGGAGCTGGTGCGGCGGCTGGGTCTTTTGGCGGACAGGATGAGCGTTAATCTGGAGCTTCCCACTGCGGAAGGACTGAAAACCCTTGCGCCCAACAAGCACCGTAAAAATATCCTCGCGCCCATGCGGCAGATCCAGCAGGGGATTACCCAGAATAAGAATGAGATCGCGGTTTACCGGCATGCACCTTCCTTTGTACCGGCAGGGCAGTCCACCCAGATGATCATAGGCGCTACGCCGGAGAGTGACTACCAGATTATGATGGTAGCGGAAAGCCTTTATCAGAAATTTGAACTGAAAAGGGTGTATTATTCCGCCTTTGTCAGTGTCAATGAGGATAAAGACCTGCCTGCTCTTCCGGGAGGACCGCCCCTGCTCCGGGAGCACAGGCTCTATCAGGCGGACTGGCTGCTCAGGTTTTACGGCTTTGAGGCGGGGGAGCTTTTGAGTGAGGCAAAGCCTAATTTCAATGTACTTTTGGATCCCAAGGCAGACTGGGCGCTAAGGCATTTGGAACAGTTTCCTGTGGAGATCAACCGGGCGGACTATCGGACAATCCTCAGAGTTCCCGGGATTGGCGTAAAAAGCGCCCAGAGGATCATAAGGGCGAGACGGAGCGGAAATCTGAATTTTGAGGATTTGAAGAAGATTGGCGTCACCTTAAAGCGTGCACTGTATTTTATCACCTGCAATGGGAAGATGATGTATCCCACCAAGGTGGAGGAGGACTATATTACCCGGAATCTGATCGGGGAGAAGGAGCGGCTTCCCTTTGACAGGGACGGTATGACTTACCGTCAGCTTTCTCTTTTTGACGATGATCAGGAGTTTTTGTGGAAGCAGGCAATAAGCAGTTGAGAGGATAGCGGGAAGCTGCTGTAAAAATATGCGGAGGGAAAATGGAAGAATATTATCTGATCTGCGAGGATTCTTTGGAGGGCATATTTACAGGGATTTATGATGCCTATCTGAAAAAGAAGCCCCATGAGCAAGTGCATTTATGTGTGGGAGAGGAAGAAAACTATCGTCTTTTTGCAGTCTATGAGGAATGCAGGCCGGATGAGACTAAGGCGGTGAAGGTGGCAAGGACCATAGGCAGGAAGCTTGGAACAGAAGCCTACATGTCAATCTGCCGGGCACTGGCTTCACCGGAGGCCGATAAGGCCGAAGCAGTCTACAAAACGGTGGTGGCTGGTCTTTCTATGCAAAGCAGCAGAGGATGCGGCTTGCATACAGTCTTTGCACCGGCCAGGGGGCAAGTTATGGGAAATCTCAAAAATCCCTTTGTACACCGGGTGTTTGAGCTGGCAAGGTTTACAGCAAACGAGGCGCATTACCATGTGGAGTTTCTGCGGTTTCGGGAGCTGGAGAACGGGATCCTCTACGCGCCTATAGGGCCTAAGAACAATGTGATCACCTTTATCGTGCCTCACTTTGCAGACAGGCTTCCCCTTGAAAATTTTGTTATCCATGATACTCTGCGGGAAATCTACGCCCTTCATCCTGCCGGAGGGGAATGGTATCTGGTAAGCGGCGGACAGGAGTCATGGAATAATGGCCTTACAGGCGATAATGCTACAGGCGATAGTCTCACAGATGACAGGTTCAACTTTTCTCAGGAAGAAAAAAAATACAGCGAACTGTTTACTCACTTTTTTCATACCATAGCAATAAAGGAGCGCAGGAATGATCAGCTACAGAGAAATATGCTTCCTCTAAGATACCGTAAGTATATGACAGAATTTCAGGGAAAGTGAAGTCTGTGACAGTGGCAGTGATGCCGGAGGCTGAACGCTTATCTATATTCATGAAGCAAAAGGATGAAACATTGCAAAGTGACGGAAATTTAGAAGAAATCAAGGTATATTGTTCCTGTATCCGGGGAATAATTTCAGATATAACAAAAACCATAGGATATATGCACAGCGATAGGCGCTAAATGTAGTGCATAACGACGAAAACGATTTCCATCAGGGAAATAGGGCTTTTGCGCCATGCATATTGTACTTGAAAAAGAACTTTACAGGAAAGAAAGCTGGTGGTACTCTTTTTATAGACACTAGAAAACGTTTTCTATCCTGTTTCCAGGAAAATGAAAGGCGATTATTATGAAACAGCGGCAAATCAGATTAAAACTAGAAGAAGTGAAGGATTTCGTGACGGCAGCCTCCAGATGTGATTTTGATGTGGATGTATTTTATAACAGATTCACAGTGGACGCCAAGTCAATTGTTGGAGTGTTAGGACTTGATCTGAACCGAATTTTGACAGTGTCTTATAATGGCTATGATCCGGAATTTGAGAAGATGATCAACCGTCTGGCAAAGGCCAGCTAAAGCCCGGCTAATGCCCTCTTAGGCGCAGGCGCTTTTGAATGATAAGAATAATTTGACTCCCTGTTAAGGATAGCGTACTATCTTTACAGGGAGTTTTTTTGACTTTATATCTAAAGAGGTAGTAAGATGGAGATACGGATATCGGTCAGGAAGCTGGTAGAGTTTATACTGCGCTCCGGAAATATAGACAATCGAAGAGTGACCTTCAGTGAAACGGCCATGCAGGAGGGCGGGCGGATCCATCGCATGCTCCAACGGGGTATGGGCGGAGATTACCGTGCGGAGGTTTCGTTGCGGTATCTTCATGAGACGCCGGATTATGATATCTGTATTGAAGGCAGGGCAGACGGGATCTTCAGTACTCCGATGGTGACCATTGATGAGATCAAAGGGACCTATCGGGATATCGGGAAGATGAAGGGGCCGGTTTTGGTGCATCTGGCGCAGGCCCGGTGCTATGCTTATATTTACGGGAGTCAGCAGCATCTGGAGGCTGTGAGGGTAAGACTGACCTACTGCAATATGGATACGGAGGAGGTCCGTTACTTTCACTTTGAATATACCATGGAGGAGCTGACAGAATGGTTTGAGGATGTGATCGCCCAGTATCGGAAGTGGGCGGATTTCCGGTTTGCGTGGGAGAAGCAGCGGACAGCCTCCATCAAGGAGCTTCTCTTTCCGTTTCCCTACCGAAAGGGACAAAAGGAGCTGGCGTCCTATGTCTATCAGACGATCTACCACAGAAGAAAACTGTTTGTGGAGGCTCCTACCGGTGTGGGGAAGACCATTCCCACTCTGTTTCCTGCCATTAAGGCTATGGGAGAGGGGCTGGGGCACCGGATCTTTTATCTGACTGCCAAAACCATCACAAGGACAGTGGCGGAGGATACCCTTGATCTGATGCGGGAGAAGGGACTCAGGTGTAAGTCTATCACATTGACTGCCAAGGACAAAATCTGTTTTATGGGGGAAACCGAGTGTAATCCTGACTTCTGCCCTTATGCCAAAGGGCATTTTGACCGTGTAAACGATGCAATCTACGAGCTGTTGACCAACCTGGACAATTTTACCAGAGAGTCCATTGAGGATTGCGCCATGGCTCATCGGGTGTGTCCCTTTGAACTGGCACTGGATGTGAGCCTTTTTGCGGATGTGGTGATCGGTGACTACAATTATCTCTTCGATCCCCATGTGTATTTGAAGCGCTTTTTTTCGGAGGGTGCTAAGGAAGAGTATATTTTTCTGATAGACGAGGCTCATAATCTGGTGGACAGAGGGCGGGAAATGTACAGCGCAGTTCTCCGGAAAGAGGATTTTGTCACCATGAAAAAGGTAATGGAGGAGTATGACGGCGGGGTCAGCTATCATCTGGAACAGAGCAACAGAGAGCTCCTGGAGCTGAAGCGGGAGTGTGAGAGTGAATACAGTTATCTTGACCGGGAGGATACGGAGTCTTTTGTGGAAACTTTGCTTCGGCTTTCCCGGGCGGTGGATAAGTATCTGGAGGATCACGAGGACAGCCCGGTGAAAAAGGAGCTTTTGGAATTCTATTTTGAGGTTTCCCATTTCCTGCAGATTTTTGACAGGTTGGACGGCGCATATGTGATCTACGACCAGCTTGATCCGGACGGAAGCTTTTTCATAAAGCTGCTTTGCGTGGATCCCTCCAAAAATCTTCGGGAATGTATGGCCAGGGGAAGGAGCACCATACTTTTTTCGGCCACTCTTTTGCCGATCCGGTATTATAAGAGGCTGTTAGGGGCCGATGAGGGAGATTATGAGGTGTATGCCCATTCAGTGTTCGATCCCCGCAGGCAGGGACTGTTTATTGCAGAGGACGTGACCAGCAGATATACCAGGCGTTCTCAGGAGGAATATCTTAATATTGCAGCCTATATCCATAGGATCACCTCGGAGAGAGAGGGGAATTATATGATATTCTTCCCCTCCCATGCCTTTATGCAGGAGGTCTGTCAGGCCTATGAGGAAAGTTATCTGGACGATTCCCGGGAGGAATACGTGTTTCAGGAGGAGGCCATGGATGAGGAGAGCCGGGAGGCCTTTCTGGCACGATTTTCGGAGGGAAAGGGTAAGACATTGCTGGGCTTTTGCGTGCTTGGAGGGATTTTTGGCGAGGGGATTGATCTGAAAAGGGACAGGCTGATCGGAGCCATCATTGTAGGTACGGGACTTCCTATGGTATGTAATGAACGGGAGATACTGAAGGACTATTTTGAGAGCAGGGGAGATAACGGCTTTGACTTTGCCTACAGGTATCCGGGGATGAACAAGGTACTCCAGGCGGCGGGAAGAGTGATCCGGACAGTGGAGGATGTAGGGATCGTAGTACTCTTAGATGACAGGTTCTGCACGGCCCCTTATCTGAGAATGTTTCCCAGGGAGTGGTTGGAGCACCAAAGAGTAACACTGAAGCAGATCGGGAAGAGGATAGAGCGTTTCTGGGACGAGTGGCTGTGAGGGTTGTGGATAACTTTTTGCAGCCCTTTTTCACTGTGGAAATGTAAGGTGGAGGCTGAGCTTTCATTTAGGTCTGATTTTGGCGGAAAAATGGGCGAAAACGGTGGAAATTGTCAGAAAATGAAGGATTTCAGAAAAAATGACGTCGTGTTTGGCACAAAAACATTTATTATGACACAAGTGTCATTGTGGATAACTTTGTGGAAATTGGGGATTTCTCCGTTTTTCTTCAATTTTTGCGTGTATGATTTTGAGTTAAAATTTGCAAGCCCCAAAATTCAAATATGAAAAAATACTGGTTTAGTCAATGGGAGAAATTTAAAATTGACCAAAGTTATTTTTGGGTATTCTATACAGAAATGTCTGAATGTGTTAAAATAAAGGAGTCGGCTGACCATCAAACGCTGCCACGCTTCGCGAGACAGCTTATTGAATCAAACGCCAGCACGCTTCGCGAGCCGGCTTATTGATTTAAAAAGGTAAAATGCCATGACAGAAAAGAGGAACAGAATATGTGGGCATACGAAAGTGTTTTTTATCAGATTTATCCCCTGGGATTTTGCGGGGCGCCTTTTGAAAATGACGGGGTGCCGGTAAGCAGGATCCGGAAGGTGGAGGAATGGATCCCTCACATGAAGAAGCTGAATGTGAATGCGGTCTATTTTTCTCCCGTGTTTGAGTCTGATACCCATGGGTATAATACAAGAGACTATAAGAAGATCGATACCCGGCTGGGTACCAATGAGGATTTTAAGGAAGTGGTGGATAAGCTTCACGCAAACGGGATCCGTGTTGTGTTAGACGGCGTGTTCAATCATGTAGGACGAGGCTTTTATCAGTTCCAGGATGTACTGCAGAACAGAGAAAGATCTCCCTATCTTAACTGGTTCCACATCAATCTGGGAGGAAATTCCAACTATAATGACGGCCTTTGGTATGAAGGCTGGGAAGGAAACTACGATCTGGTGAAGCTGAACCTGCAAAACGGGGAGGTCGTGGAGCATCTGCTGGATGCAGTGAAGTACTGGGTGGATGAATTTGACATTGACGGCCTGCGCCTGGATGTGGCCTACTGTCTGGATGAGAATTTTGTGAGACGGCTGCGGAGCTTTACAGAAGGCCTGAAGCCGGAGTTTTATCTGCTGGGCGAAATGCTCCATGGGGATTACAATCGCCTGGTCAACGACAGCATGCTTCATTCCGCTACGAATTATGAGTGCTATAAGGGACTTTTTTCCAGCTTTAACAGCATGAACATGTTTGAGATCGTTCATTCCCTCATGCGTCAGTTTGGTCCGGAAAACTGGACTCTTTATAAGGGAAAACATATGCTCTCCTTTGTGGACAATCATGATGTCACAAGAGTAGCAAGTATATTGAGCAATGAAAGACATCTGCCCCTGATTTATGCGCTCTGCTTTGGTATGCCCGGGATCCCCTGTGTATATTATGGAAGCGAGTGGGGAGCGAAGGGAGAAAAGAGAGAAGGAGACCCTGCACTGCGTGTCAGCTTTCCCGAACCGGAGTTTAATGAGCTTTCGGAGTGGATCAGCAGATTAGCGGCTGCAAAGAGAGAATCCAAAGCGCTGAATTATGGAGCCTTCCGGTCCGTAGTCCTTACCAACAAGCAATGCATTTTTGAGAGAAAGACGGAGGACGAGAGGGTCATGGTAGCAATTAATGCGGACGGTGAAGCCTATACAGCTCACTTTGATGCGGGCTGCGGATTGGCGGTGGATCTGATCTCCGGTCAGACCCATGACTTTGGCGGCGGAAGTGAGCTTCCCCCTTACAGTGCGTTTTTCTGGAAGATGGAAAGATAGGTGTAACTGTGAAGGTACTGAACAGTTACAGATAAGCATCAAATATGAAAATGGTACATTGGCACCGGCTCTGCGCATAGGTTATACAGGGCCGGTGCCTGTTTTTTATCAATAAGCGACTCGCGAAGCGTGGCAGCGTTTGATGTGCAGACCCGCACAGATGTAATATGCCGCTGATGCGGCGTGCGGCTCGCGCGGCGAGCAGGGGAAGTAACCTTCCCTGCTCGATTAAAATATTGTAAAGTGTACTTGACAAATTGTGTAAAGCAAACTATACTAAAATTGTAAAGCAAGCTATACATGAATTGTGTACACAAAAAGAAGGGAGCGATCATGCAGACCAAGATTGCACAATACAGGAAGGAGAGAAAGATCACGCAGGAAGAATTGGCTGATGCAGTCAATGTGACCAGACAGACGATCATATCCCTGGAAAGCGGGAAATACAAGGCGTCACTGGTTCTGGCTCACAAGATAGCCCAATTTTTTCAGGTGACCATTGAGGAAATGTTTATCTTTGATAAGGAGGAGGAGAACCTATGAAGTTCAGAGGACTTTTTTGTGCCACAACGGCAGCAAATAATGAGGAATACAGAAAGGAACTGAAGAAAAGAAATTTGTGGTACCTGTTTATTGCGGCGGCAGGCATTTTGATCGCGGTGTCTGCCCTGGCTGCTGGTCAGAGCGGTGCCATGAAGCTTCCGGAATATATACTCGGAGTGTACTGCGGGGTTGGCACAGGTATTGTGCTGGGGATGGCTGTGCTTTTTGTACGGAATATAATCCTGCTTAAGGATGAAGAAAAGCTCAAACAGAGCCGGCTGGAAAATTCAGATGAAAGGCTGGAGCTGATCGGAAACAAAGCAGGCCAGGCAGCCCTGAAGGTACTGTTGCTTGTGGGAAGTGCGGGGGCATTGATCGGAGGGATTTATGAGCCAGTGCTGATCAGGGCGCTGATCTTTATGCTGTATGTTTTCATTTTTTCCTATCTGGTGGCATGCTCCTATTATCGGAGGAGGATGTGACAGAAAGCGGCAGGTGAAGGTTTAGAGCTATAGTTATACTTTAGAATATCTTAAGTTTTACAACCCTATGACAAATTCTGAATATGTGATACCATGACAGTGATATTAAAAGGAATTTCTGATTCCCAAAGAGGAGTGTGACTGTCATGGTATTTTCATTTTATGAGATTAGCTGGTTCTTTTTCATCTATTCCTTCCTTGGCTGGTGCGGAGAGGTGTGTCTGGCCGCTTTTTACAGGAAGAAGTTTGTCAACCGGGGCGTGGTGAGCAGCCCTCTTTGCCCCATATATGGAACCGGAGCAGTGGCGTTTACCATATTTCTTCCGGAGCTGAAGGGAAATCTCTTTTTCCTGTTTTTGGGCGGGATGATCCTGGCTTCCTTTATCGAGTTTGTCACAGGGGCACTGCTTGAAAAGGCATTCCATCGGAAATGGTGGGACTATTCCAACATCCGTTTTAATTTTGAGGGATTTATCTGTCTGAGATACTCTGTTATCTGGGGAGTATTTGCAGTGCTTCTGACTTATTTGGTCAATCCTTTTGTTGCGTCTTTGGTCGCTCTGATTCCGGGAGCCATAGGAGCAGTCCTGCTCTGGGCGCTTTCTATTTGTCTGGTCATAGATGGACTGGGAACCGCTTTGACGATCCTTGGAATGCAGAAGAGCCTGGGCAGAGCCTTCAAAAGTCTGGAGGAAATGGCGAAGCTGTCCCGGCTTCTGGAGAATGCCATTACCAGAAGGATCACCAGGCGTATGGAAAAAGCCTTTCCTGCTCTGGATATGGGAGAGCTGAAAGCCCAGAAAGCGGAAACTGCGAAAGCATCTGCAGAGGTTTTTGCCGAAGGCTGTAGCGCATATAAGCTGATCAGTCTCTTTTTCCTGGGGGCTTTTCTGGGAGATGTGACAGAGACGATCTTTTGTCTGGTGACGACAGGACGACTGATGAGTCGGAGCAGCGTGGTTTATGGTCCTTTCAGTATTGTCTGGGGATTAGGCTGCGCACTCCTTACGGCGGTCTTGTATCGTGACAGGAATAAGAGCGATTCTTATCTCTTTGTGGCGGGAACCCTTTTAGGAGGCGCCTATGAATACATATGCAGCGTATTTACGGAGCTTGTTTTCGGCACCGTTTTTTGGGACTACAGTGAATTCCGTTTTAACCTTGGCGGAAGGATCAATCTGCTCTATTGTTTTTTCTGGGGAATTGCGGCAGTGGTATGGATGAAGCTTTTATATCCTTTTTTGTCCGGCTGGATCGAGCGCCTTTCTGTGAGAGCAGGGAAGATACTCTGTAATGCTATGGTAGTTTTTATGATAGGCAACTGTATCCTTTCCGGCCTGGCGCTGGCACGGTATGAAGAGAGGCAAAGAGGTGTGGAGAAGGGGGCTTTTGCAGAAAATATGGCAGGGATAGAAAGCTTTCTGGATGAGCATTTTGATAACGAAAGGATGGAGCGGATCTATCCGAATGCGAAGCTGGTGGAGTAACGGCAAAGGTTCGGGCAGATTTCCTGCCCTATCTGTGAAAAGAAATGAGTAATTTATATTTTAATAAAAATTAATAGTTAAGCATATTGACAAGATAATATTATATGCCGTATAGTATGTGTATCAGAAATAATACTATACGGCATATAATATTATAGAAACCTTAAAAGAAGGAGGGGCGGTATGGTTTTTAACACAGGGGCGGCGCTTTTGGACGCCATCGTGCTGGCAGTGGTCTCCAGAGAACCTGAGGGAGCTTATGGCTACAAGATCACCCAGGATGTCCGTCAGGTCATTGCGCTTTCGGAATCTACCTTGTATCCGGTGCTTCGAAGGCTGCAGAAGGATGAGTGCCTTGAGGTCTATGACAAGGAGTGCGCAGGCAGGAACAGGAGATACTATAAGGCAACCGAAAAGGGACGGCTGCAGCTTAATCTGTATAGAAGCGAGTGGATAAAATATTCTGCAAAAATTAATTCGATCTTTGAGGGAGGAATAAGGGATGAGTAGATGGGAATTTATGAGGCAATTGGAGGAATTGCTCTCGGACATTTCGCCGAACGAGCGGGAGGAAGCCCTTCAATATTATAATGACTATTTTAACGACGCCGGCAGGGAAAATGAGCAGGAGGTGATCAGGGCCTTAGGATCTCCGGAGCAGGTGGCCGAGATCGTAAGAGAGGGGCTTGAGGATGGCGGCAGCCAGGGGGAATTCACGGAAAACGGCTTTTTAAACAGAGCCTCCTCTCTGGAAAATGAGATCATTAAGAAGACAGATCCGGCAGATTCCGGTTCTGCAGCTGAGGATTCTTCCCGGCAATTTACAGAGCGATCCGCAAGTGGAAATGCCGGTCGGTATTCCGGACAATTTGCAGAGAAGTCTGCAGAACAGGCCGCGGGGCAGTCCACAGGACAGTATGCGGGGCAGTCTGCAGAACAGAGCGCAGGACAGTATGCAGGGCACGTTTCGGGACAGCCTGCAGGTCAGTCGGCAGATCAGAAAAAGGAGCTGCCTGTATGGGCCATTGTTTTGATCGTCATTGGTTGTATCATTGCTTCACCGGTGATCCTTTCGGTGGTGGTTTCCCTGGCCGGGACATTGTTTGGGGCACTATGCGCTATGCTGGGTATTATTCTTGGCCTTGGCGTTGCAACATTGCTCCTGTTTGTAGTAGCTGCGGCGTTGGTCATTGCAGGTTTTGGCTGTATGCTTGCCCATCCCCTGACCGGAGTCGGACTTTTGGGGGGCGGTTGTATCTGCGGGGCTCTGGGAATCCTGTTTCTCCTCGTCACTGTTTTTCTGGTGGGAAAAGGAATTCCTGCGTTGTGCAAAGGCATAGCTTATGTATACCATTGGATCGTTGACAGAGTGAAAGGAGTGGCAGCATGAAAAAATTTGCAAAAATAAGTCTGATAACAGCAGGAGTTTTGGCAGTATTGGGATGTTTATTCTGTCTGATCGGCGCCATAGGCGGAGGCCGGAGTGCCATCATTTACGCAAAGGAAGAGCAGGTACTGGGAGGAAAGGTGGGGAGACTGACTAATAAACTGCTCCGCCTGGCAGGACACATGGATGAGGATCTGTCCCTTGCCGTTTCAGAGAACGGGGAGATCCGCCTGACCGGAGAAGGGGGCGCCTCCGAAAAGCTGCGTATTAACGGAGAGGATCCGGGGCGGAATGCAGGGGAAGGACATATCGATACAGGAAAAGTGAGAAGCCTGCATCTCATGCTGGGAGCCGGAACCTTCACTGTCAGCGAAAAGACGGCGGGCGAGGGAGAGACTATTGACCTGTACATCCAGGGAGAAGGTGGCTGTGACTATTATGTAGAGAAGGAAACTCTGTATGTGGAGGGATTTAAAGGAATCCATACACTGGGAAGCAATTTTGATAATAATAATATTACCTTAAAGGTTCCCATGGGGATGCGGTTTGATGAAGTGGAGGTTGAGGTAGGCGCAGGAGTCATGGAATTATATGATATAGAAGCCAGAGAGCTGGAGGCTTCTGTGGGAGCAGGCGGTGTGAGCATGTACCGGTCAGAGGCCGGGGAGCTGTCTGTGGAAATCGGTGCCGGAGAGTTCCATGCGGAGGATATGACTTCACTGGAGGCGGATCTTTCAGTGGGACTGGGAACCTGCAGTTATCAGGGAATTATCTCAAAGGAGCTGGAAGCGGAATGCAATATGGGAAGCATGGAGTTTCTTTTGAAAGGTAGGGAAAGCGATTTTAACTATGAGATTGAGTGCAGCGGCGGAAACATTGAGATGGACAGCTTTGAGACTGCGGCCTTTGCGGCGGAAAAGTATATCAATAATGGAGCGGCCGGAACCTTTGAGCTCAACTGCAATATGGGAAATATTTCGGTTCATTTTGAGGAATGAAGATTTGCAGAAACTGAAACAACAGATCTATGAAGATGAATTTTAAACAGGAGGTTTTGGATGATCACTTTATTCTTACTGATCTTTGTATTTATGATCGTATTTGGCATACTGGGACTGTGCCTTAAGGTTACAGGCGGAGTATTGAAGCTGACGTGCAAGCTGCTTTTTCTGGTTCCCGCGTGCATCCTGTGTGCAGCACTTGGAGTGGCGTTTTGCTGCACACTGATATTGATCCCTTTAGGGATCGGATGCTTTAAGCTGACGGGCGCTTTGATGGGAGCGTTGGTATGATGGATCTTATATCTTTGCCCTGACCGGACCTTTCTCATGAGCCTCCCCTTCTTTCCCGAAGGTCAGAAACAACCCTGCCTTCCTAAGACCGGGGCGCAGAGCCATGTATACGGCCACGGAAACGATGGTGGAGGTGACGGCGTTGATGGAGGTGGAAGCCACATTCCATGCAAGAGTCAGCTCGGCGGCAGGCTTGCCGAGGATCGCCAGCTTGTAAAAATATCCTACAAGGGGGTCAAAGATCACATTGAACAAAAGGCCTCCTATAGCGGCGAGCGTGGCAGTCAGTACTACCTTTTTGTGGTCTTTTTCCAGTGTAATCCTGCCGATCTTATGTGCGGTGAGTCCGGTGATGAGGCCGATGCAGAGCTTAAGCAGGAAGGTCTTGGGCGCATAGACCACATAAACGGGATCCAGCAGATCGCCGATGGTCATGCCGATGGCTCCGCCCAGACCGCCCCAGAAACCGCCAAGCAAAAGAGCACCCAATACGCAGACGGCGTTGCCAAGGTGAATGGAGGTGGCGTCCCCGCCGGGGAGGGGTATCTTTATCTGCAAAAAGGTAAAGACCACATAGGATAAGGCGGCCATCAGGCCGGTCATAGCTACTTTCTGTGCAAGTTGATTTTTCATAATGGTTCTCCTTCTTGAGCAATATCATTTGATTCTTTTATAATTATATGCAAAAGTGGTATTGTAAAAAGTGCCAAATCAGAACTTTTTGACCATGCCAGTTATATGGAGAAGTTAGATGCATCTGCCGGTGCCGCCGGATAACCGGGAACAGAGTATCATTGACACTGCCGGGAACCGGGTATATCATATGTTTACACTAAGAAAACAGGTCAGGAAGGAAATCCCACATGCAAAAATATTCCAAAGTAAGCGGCAGCACCTTAAAACTCATAGCTCTGTTTTCCATGCTCATAGACCATACGGCGGCAGTGATCTTCCCTTATCTGATGCTGGAGCATGGGGTTTATAATTTCAATTTTTCCATGGAATATGCGGCACTGGTCCTTGAAGAAGGTCCTGCCGGCTGGCTTTATATTTTTTATCAGATCATGCGAAGGCTCCTGGGAAGACTGGCTTTTCCCATCTATTGCTTTCTTCTGGTGGAGGGATTTGAACGGACTCACAGCCGCGTACGGTATGCGGTCCGTTTATTTCTCTTTGCACTGATCTCCGAGATTCCCTTTGACCTGGCATTTAATGGACGCGTAGTCTATACCCATTACCAGAATGTATTTTTTACCCTTCTTCTGGGCTTTTTAATGATGTGGGCGTTTCGGGCGCTGGAAGAGAGAAGCGATTCTCCGGCCTTAAGATGGGCGGGATCCGGCATTGTTTTTCTTGCGGCAGCGTTTTTGTCTGAAAGGATCTATTGTGATTACGGTGCCCACGGTATTATAGCCATAGCCCTTCTTTACCTGTTCCGCAAAAACAGGCGGGAACAGATCATTGCGGGTATCGTTGCTTTCCTCTGGGAAGTGACAGCGCCTCTGTCCTTTATTTTTATCGCCCTTTATAACGGGAAGCGCGGCCTCAGGCTGAAGTATATATTTTATCTTTTTTATCCCTTGCATCTTCTGGTACTCTATCTGATCACACGACTGATCGTATAAAAGAGCTCGAAAAAATCTTTCTATTGACAATTCCTCCCAATCCTCTTATAATGTTAATCATTAACTAGTTAACCATCAATTATTTAATCATTAACTATTTGATTTTTGAAGGAGAAGACAATGCAAAGCGATTTACACCATCAGATTATCAATCTTTTTCGCTGTACGGATCAGAGCTTAAAGCGGGTGATCGGCAGGAAGGTGGAGGGCACCGGATTGTACAGGAGCCAGCACAGGCTTCTGATGATACTGGGCAGGCATCCTGATTCCTCCCAGACAGCGATTGCAGAGAAGATGGAAATTTCTCCTTCCGCCGTGGCGGTTACCCTGAAGAAGCTGGAGAAGGGCGGTTATATCAGTAGGCAGTGCCAGGTCCAGGATAACCGTGTGAACGAGGTGGTAGTGACCGAGAAGGGGCGGGAGGCCATCAATGAAAGTATTATCTGTTTTCAGGAGATAGAGGGGGCCATCTTAGACGGCTTTTCTGAGGAAGAGCTGGAGCAGCTAAAGAGCTTCCTGAAAAGGATGATCGAAAATGGAGAAAGCTATTACCGCAGCTTATCCAAATAAAAGAAGAAGGAGCGTATTATGAAAAGATACTGGAAGTATGTAAAACCGTATTTACCTGCGTTCATCTTAGGTCCTATCATGATGATCGTAGAGGTTATCGGGGAGGTTGCGCTCCCCAAATTTATGGCAAATATCATTAATGTGGGAGCGGCAGAGCATAATGTGCCCTACATTGTCGGTATGGGGATCACTATGATCATCACAGCACTTTTGATGATGGCGGGCGGTATTGGCGGCGCTTATTTCGGGGCCAAGGCATCTATCAGCTTTGCCGCGGATTTAAGAAGCGATGTGTTTGATAAGGTACAGCAGTTTTCCTTTGCCAATCTGGATCAGTTTAGTACCGGGTCTCTGGTAACCCGTCTGACCAACGATATCACACAGGTGCAGAATCTGATCAATATGGCGCTACGTATGATGCTCCGGGCGCCGGGAATGCTGATCGGGGCGCTGATCATGGCGCTGGTGATGAACGCCCAGCTTTCCATTGTAGTGCTGGTGGTGATCCCGATTTTGGTTACGCTGATCGCCCTGGTGATCAGAACCGCCTTTCCCAGATTCGAGATCATGCAGAAAAAGCTGGACGCCTTAAACTCTACCGTACAGGAAATGCTCACCAATGTACGTGTGATCAAATCCTTTGTCAGGGGAAGCTATGAGGAGGAACGCTTCGCAGAGGCAAACGGGGAATTGAAAAAGTCCAGTCTGGATGCTTTTAAGGTGGTTATCCTGAACATGCCGATCATGATGCTGATGATGAACATCACCACCCTGGGGATCGTGTGGTTCGGTGGAAAGCAGATTCTGGCCGGTAACATGCCGGTGGGGGATCTGACCGCTTTTACCTCTTATATTGTACAGATCCTGATGTCTCTTATGATGCTTGCCATGGTTCTTCTGCAAAGCTCAAGAGCCCTCGCCTCTCTGCGCCGTATCACCGAGGTGCTGGATACCGAGGTGAGCCTTACGGATGAGGGATGCGCTCTGCCTGAAAAGAAGGTAAACAGCGGCAGCGTGGAATTTAAGGATGTGACCTTCCGTTATTACAAAGAAAATAAAGAAGCAGTGCTCTCCCATATCAGCTTCAAAGTACAGAGCGGCCAGGTTCTGGGGATCATCGGTTCCACCGGCAGCGGCAAGACGACTCTGGTGCAGATGATACCGAGGCTTTATGATGTGGATCAGGGAGAGATTCTGGTGGATGGCGTGAATGTAAAGGATTATTCCCTGAAAAATCTGCGGGACGGCGTGGGAATGGTGCTGCAGAAAAATGTACTCTTTTCCGGCACGATCATGGAAAATTTAATGTGGGGAGATTCCGAGGCCTCCCAGGAGGAGATTTTTGAAGCCTCCAGGGCAGCCCAGGCGGATCCTTTTGTAAGCTCCTTTACAGAAGGGTACTTAACGGAGCTCGGACAGGGCGGCGTGAACGTGTCCGGCGGTCAGAAGCAGCGTCTTTGTATTGCAAGGGCTCTTCTCAAAAAGCCTAAAATACTGATCCTGGATGATTCCACCAGCGCCGTGGATACGGCCACAGAGGCAAGGATCCGGGAGAGCTTTGGCACCACTCTTAAGGATGCCACCAAGGTGATCATCGCCCAGAGGATTTCTTCTGTGGTGGATGCCGACCAGATCCTGGTTTTGGATGAAGGAAAGATCGTAGGACTGGGCAGCCACACGCAGCTTCTTAAGGACTGTGAGGCTTATCAGGAAATCTATTATTCCCAGATGGAACGGGAGGTGAGCGCATAATGAAACAGGAAAAACTGGAATATTTACAAAAAAAATATGAGAGTAAATTAAATACCTCTGAAGATAAAATGACAGCTCCCGGACAGGGAGCGCCCAAAGGCCCCAGGCCCGGCGGTCCGGGAAGAGGGCCGGGGGGCAGAGGCGGCATGCCGGTAAAAAAGCCCAAAAATGTAAAGAAGACCATGGGACGGCTCTTTGCCTATATTTCTCATGAAAAGCTGAAGCTGTTTATCGTGTTTTTGTGTGTGATCGGCGGTACGGTGGCCAATCTGGCGGGCTCTTATATGCTGCGGCCCATCATCAACGGTCTGACATCCCCGGAGGGCGGTACTTCTACTCTGTTAAAAGGGATTTTGACCATGGCAGTCATTTATCTGATAGGAGTAGCGGCTCAGTATCTCCAGCAGAGGATCATGATCGGAGTATCCCAGAACGCCATCTGTCAGCTCAGGAATGACTTGTTCGGCAAAATGCAGAAGCTTCCGGTGCGTTATTATGATACAAACAATCATGGAGATGTGATGAGCCGCTTTACCAACGATGTGGATGCGGTAGGTGAAATGCTGAACAATACGGTAGTGCAGCTGATCTCCGGTACCATCAATATTGTGGGAACCTTTGCGCTGATGATCTACACCAATGTGTGGCTGACTCTGATCACCGTAGCCATGGTTCCGGTGATGCTGAAGGCGGTGCAGATCGTGGGAGGCAGAAGCCGAAAGTACTATCGGGCACAGCAGGCGGCCATCGGTACCATCAACGGTTATATTGAGGAGACTGTGACAGGGCAGAAGGTGGTCAAGGTATTTAACCATGAGGAGGAGTCCCGTGAGGAGTTTGAATATCTGAATCAGGATCTGCGGGGCAAACAGATCAAAGCCCAGTTCTTTGGCGGGATCATGGGTCCTGTCATGGGAAATTTAAGTCAGGTCAGCTATTCCCTGACAGCCTGTATCGGCGGTATTCTCTGTGTACTCAGGGGCTTTGACATCGGCGGATTGACGGTCTTTGTCAACTATTCCAGACAGTTTTCCAGGCCTATCAATGAGGTGGCTATGCAGGTAAATACTATCTTTTCTGCTTTGGCCGGTGCGGAGCGCGTATTTTCCGTTATGGACGAGGCACCGGAGAAGGAGGATCCTTCTTATGCCATTGCGATTGTAGGAGAAAGCCAGATCGGAAATGCAGATACAGACAGCGCGGCTCCCTTGTCTGACGGTAAGGGGGAGAAGAGCTTTTACCGGATCCCCAGGGAAAATGCCATTACCGGATCAGAGGGATTCCTGACAGATGTTGTCAAAGAGGACGATGCGTATTATTATAAGGAAGTAAAGGGTGCCGTGACCCTTACGGATGTAACCTTCGGCTACAATCCGGACAAAACCATCCTGAAGCACATTTCTCTTTATGCAAAGCCGGGACAGAAGATCGCCTTTGTGGGCTCCACCGGGGCAGGCAAGACCACCATCACTAACCTGATCAACCGGTTTTATGATATTGACGGGGGGCAAATTACCATAGACGGTATTCCCGTTACAGAGCTGGAGAGGGATTCCCTGCGGAGAAATATTTCCATGGTGCTGCAGGATACCCATCTGTTTACGGGAACTGTGCGGGAAAACATCCGCTACGGCAGGCTGGACGCTACAGATGAGGAAGTGGAGCAGGCAGCAAGGACCGCGAGCGCACATTCCTTTATCATTCACTTAGAGCATGGCTATGACACCATGTTAGAGGGAGATGGCGCCAACCTAAGCCAGGGCCAGAGGCAGCTGATCAATATTGCAAGGGCAGCGATCTCCAAGGCGCCTATCCTGATCCTGGACGAAGCTACCAGCTCCGTGGATACCAGGACAGAAAAGCATATTGAGAAGGGAATGGATCGCCTGATGGCGGAGAGGACCACACTGGTGATCGCCCACAGGCTTTCCACTGTGCGCAATGCCAACGCCATTATGGTTCTTGAAAACGGAGAGATCATCGAGCGTGGTGACCATGACGATCTGTTAGCACAAAAGGGACGGTACTACGAATTGTATACAGGACTCAGCGAGCTGGATTAAGGCTGGCTGAGGTATCTTGGCTAACGTTTATTGTTGGAAAAGGAGAGGCTTATGCAGAAGATTTTGGTAGTGGTAGATATGCAGAACGATTTTATCGATGGCGCTTTGGGTACGAAGGAGGCTCAGGCCATCGTGGAAAATGTGGTGAGGAAGATCGAAAGCTACAGACAGGATGGCAGTCTGGTGTTCGCCACCAGAGATACCCATGGGGAGAATTATATGGAGACCTCAGAGGGAAAGCACCTGCCGGTGCCCCATTGTATTAAGGGAACCGAAGGCTGGGAGATCCGTCCGGAGATTGCCGGGGCTCTGGCATCTGCCGGTGCGGAAATCATTGATAAACCTACCTTTGGCTCCGAGGTTCTGGCACAGAAGCTTTCAGAATTGGCGGCCGGCAGGCCGGAAGACCTTGACATAGAGCTGGTAGGGCTCTGCACGGATATCTGCGTGGTGTCCAACGCCCTCCTGCTTAAGGCCAAAATGCCGGAAGCCGTGATCAGGGTAGACGCCTCCTGCGCAGCGGGAGTTACGCCGGAAAGCCATGAGGCGGCGCTTCTCACCATGAGGATGTGTCAGGTGGAAGTGGGATGATGTGAAATATTAAATTTGAAGGAAAATTTTGTTTTGCGCGGGGAGGACTGCTTCGGGAAAGTAGTGACCCGCGTAAAATATTATTAGCATAAGGATGTCTGGCGAAGCCTGGCATCCGTTGTTTGATTTTTGGTAAATATTCCTTAAATTTTTATTTGCTTTTTAATAAAAGATTTGGAAATGACTGGTAAAATAGGTAACACTATGCTATCATCACTTCAGCCATATCTGGGAATCTGTTTATTCTGATATCACATCTGTGACTTATCATTTTTTCTTTCAGGAATCCCTTATATGCGGAATAAAATACGGCAATTCAATAAGGAGGAATATAAAGTTATGAATTACGAAGAAGACGAATATGATATGTGTAAAGCGTTTGTGGACATGAAACTGGAGGGAATTGAGGAGGGAATCGCTGAGGAGAGAGCCAAAAACCAGAAGCATCTGATAAAAGTTGTATGTAAGAAACTGCAGAAGGAAAAATCATTGGAAGTGATCGCGGAGGAACTGGAAGAGGAGTTGGCTGATATTGCGAAGATCATAGCGGCGCAGAGGCAGGCGGGAAGCTATGAGGTGGAGGAGATTTACAGAATCTATTTGGCGGAGCAGAAGTGATAAAGATAGTGGAGAAAGGCGTGAAACCTGGGGAGGGGCACGCCTTTGTTAATATATATTTCTGAATAATATCATTCATACAATCTGATCTTCCTGCGATTGAAATATTGCGGACAGACGGTTTCGGCCATTACGCAGATAACGTTTAACAGAACTCAGACTGATATTCATATACTCCGCTATTTCCTGGTATTTCATATTCCGGTAATATTTGAGAATGATTGCTTGGGCTTCAGTATATGGAAGCTGCAGGATCTGACTCATAATATACTTTGCGGAATCAATACGGATCAGAATATCTTCAGGACTTTGAGCATGCAAAAAGTGAGGATCATTATTACCGCTTATTTCGTTTGCAGTGGCAGAATAGTCTGTGATTTCCTTATTAATACGCTGCTGCTTCTTATGCATATTGTAGCAGATACGAAAGTTGATCTGATTTAGCCATGCAATAAAAAGAGCTGGATTTTTTAAAGCAGGAAGATTTTTCAGTGCATGGATATAGGTTTCCTGCAAGGCGTCCTGTGCCATATGTTCATCCTGCAGATACCGGCAGGAAAAAAGATATTGCTTTTGGCAGGTTGCGGTATATAATTTGGCAAATGCGTTGTTATCCCCATTCTGCGCACTGATCACAAGTCTGGTAATATCATCATAATCTAAAGCTGCCATGTGAATTTGTCCTTCTCGTCAATCCCCATCAAAAACACAATTTCTACAATAAGAAATCTCTGGAGAAAACCAGAGGAATCAGAAAATTGTCTGATAGATGGTTTCCTTATTATAGCATAGTTGTCTGAGCGTGACTAAAAATTTAGAAAATAATTCCTCTAAACTGACCCTTTTTAATTTCTTAAATGCTCTTTTAATATGTAACGCGTTCTTTTGTATATATATTTGTACTTGTAGAAAAAAGGTAAAATGTCAGATGAAAGAAAAAAGAAGAGGGCTTCAGATACGTATGCTTGGCAGATTGGAAATGATATATGAAGGAAAAGAGCTACAAATAGGTTCTAAAATGACAACAAAACCACTGCGTCTTTTGATGATCCTTCTTCATGCCGGAGCAGAAGGTATTTTGCGATATAAGTTGCTACGGGACTTATTTGGAACAGATGCGGATATTGATACTGTCAATAATTTGGGAGTTGCCGTATATCGGCTTCGAAAGCTTTTGGCACAAAGCGGTTTGCCGGAGGGAAATTATATTATAGTAAATGATGAGTTGTACCGCTTTGCAGCGCCATTTCCAATAGAAATAGATGCCCTTACCTTCGGGCAATGTAATGCCGAACTCAGCTATGCCCAGGATGAGGAAAGATTAGAATTATTGAGGAAATGTTGTGATATTTATCAGGGACATTTTTTGCCGGAGCTGGAAGGAGAAGAATGGGTGGAGAAGACAGGTGCTCATTACCAATATCAATATTTTAATTGCTTGGAGGAGCTCTGCAACATTTTGAAGGGAGAAGGAAACTTTGAGGAAATCCAGCAGCGGTGCGGTAAAGCGGCATACTTATATCCTTTTGACGAATGGCAGACCTGGCAATTGGAAGCGTTGATTGCCAGAGGACGTAATCTGGAGGCTTTGGATCTTTATCAGCAGGTAACGGCTATGTATCTTGATGAGATGGATATGCAGCCTCCGGAAAGAATACAGGAATGTCTGCATCAGATGAACAGTGCGATTCAAAAGAGAACTGAGGATGTGGAGCGAATACGGGGAGAACTGAGAGAAGAAATGAAGAAAGGGGCTTACTTTTGCTCTTATCCCAGTTTTGTAGACAGCTATCACATTATGGAGCGAGGAAGTGAGAGAACCGGGCGTTCAGGCTGTCTCATGCTCTGCACGATTATGGATGCGGATGAGAAGATTTTTATGGACCGAAAACGGTTGGGGCCGATTGCAAAACAGCTGGAGAGTGCATTACAGGAAATGCTGCGTCGGGAGGATATCTTTACCCGTTATAATCGAAGTCAATATCTGATTATTTTGTCAGGGATTCAGGAAAAGGATTGTGCAGCGCTTGTAGAGAGAGTAGATACCTGCTTTCGAAAAAGAGCGGGAGAGCAGGGGATACATATCAGTTATCATACAATTTCGTCAAAAATTTAGAAAAATTTAAGAATGGAGAAAAGTGTAATCCTTTTTTTAAGATTGCTTCATTTAAAATATAAGGAAAAGTTTCAGACAAGTGTTATGCAGTGACAGAAAAAAGGAGGAAAGTCATGCGCAAGAAAAAGGGAAAGGTCATGAAGACCATTGTCGCTACAGGCGTTGCTCTCAGTGGTGCAAGTGTGATGCAGGACTGTGATGTTGTGTATGCAGAGGAACTTGACGAGGTAAAGCAGGGCTCAGAAGAGGAGACTGTGGTAGAACTCACGGAAGAGGTTCCTGTTGAGAACGATGTGCTGGATGATGGAAATGACGGAGAAAACAATGATTCTGTCAACGAAGGCGATACAGAGGATAAGGGCGTTGCTAATGATAATGAGACAGAGAATAAAGAATCTGTTGAAGATGATATAGATGACGAAGAACCTGCTGATGACGATACGACAGAGAATCCGGATCCCGACGATGGGGAGGACGCGGAAAACAAGGAGCCGGCTGACGGCGATAACTCAACAGATAAAGAACCTGGTGAGGAGGAGACTGAGGATAAGGAATCTGACAAAGAAGATGGGGCAGAGAACAAAGAACCTACGGATAAAGAAGAAGGCTCTACAGATGATAACAGCGCGGCAAGCAGTGAGAGCAGTGCACCCGATGGTGAAAGTGATGCGGTTGCAAGCGAAAGCGGTGCTGTGAGCAGTGAAAAAGCAGAAGATTCAGAAAGTGCTGCAGACAGTGAGAATGCTGAAACTTCCGAGAGCCTGGCAACCAGCGAGAGCATTAGCGCGTCAGAGAGTGAAAGTGTTCTGGCAACGGAAAGCGAAATTCATTTGATGTCGGAAAATGGACTTTTGAATTTCTTTGATTTGTTTGGGACGGATACGTTGTTGGAGAAGCCTGAGAGTACGGCTAGTAGTGTGACTAATTGGCTGTTAAAGGATGAAGCAGATAGAGTAACTGCGGAATATGAAAGCTTAATTAATCAGGAATATGAAAAAAAATGTCTTGCAGCAGGGAAAAATCCTGGGGATCCTGATACCATATCATACCTTATGGAGGCAATGCAGCAGGCAGATGAGTTGCACAAAGGTGGTTTCTTTGAATGGGCGGCTGGTATTGGTAAAGGTGAGCTGAATAAGTGGTATACAGACCGTAAAATGGAGGCTTTCACCAAAGTAATTAATGATAATCAAGCAATTGCAGATCAAATAAAAGATCAGAGTACGGCGTCAAGCATGTTGAGTAGTACGGAGTCATCCGGTGAGTCGAGTACAGAAACCAGTACAGAGACCTCCACGGAGACCAGTACAGAAACCAGTACGGAGACCTCTACAGAGACCAGTACAGAGACCTCTACAGAGACTAGTACGGAGACCTCCACAGAAACCAGCACGGAGACTTCTACAGAGTTAAGTACAGAGACTAGCACGGAGACCAGTACAGAAACCAGTACGGAGACCTCTACAGAGACTAGCACGGAGACCTCCACAGAGACCAGTACAGAGACCTCTACAGAGACTAGTACGGAGACCTCCACAGAAACCAGCACGGAGACTTCTACAGAGTTAAGTACAGAGACTAGCACGGAGACCAGTACAGAAACCAGTACGGAGACCTCTACAGAGACTAGCACGGAGACCTCCACAGAGACCAGTACAGAGACCTCTACAGAGACTAGCACGGAGACCTCCACAGAGACCAGTACGGAGACCTCTACAGAAACCAGTACGGAGACTTCTACAGAAACCAGCACGGAAACTTCTACAGAGTTAAGTACAGAGACCAGTACAGAAACTTCTACAGAAACCAGTACAGAGACCTCCACAGAGACCAGCACGGAGACCAGTACGGAAACTTCCACAGAAACCAGCACGGAGACTTCCACAGAGACCAGTACGGAAACTTCTACAGAGACCAGCACGGAGACCTCTACGGAGACTAGTACGGAGACCT
>CANDAG010000027.1 GCA_947382625.1 uncultured Lachnospiraceae bacterium | reverse complement strand
GCGACCTCCTGGTCCCAAACCAGGCGCTCTAGCCAAGCTGAGCCACACCCCGCTGATTTAGTCCTGCCTCTCATTCTCACGCAACGCATGTTACATTATATAGTATGGTCATGCTTTTTGTCAACATAAATTTCAAAAAATATTTTAAAAATATATATTATTTTTTTCACAGATAATTAATCGTAAAATGGGCCGTCCCTTGCCGGTCCAGATCCATGATGATAAAAGAGGGGCGTCTTCCCTCCTGCCGGGGATAGGTAAGGCTTCCCGGATTGATCGCTGTCAGATCCCCTTCCCGGTCCACTACAGGCTTATGAGTATGGCCATACATCACAATGTCCACGCCCCGCATTCTGGCCTCTCTTTTGATATTTTCATTTCCCATGGATACAAAATAATTATGTCCGTGAGTCAGCCAGACCTTATATTTCCCGATCATAAACTCCTTTTCCCGGGGAAGGTCCGAAAAAAAGTCATTGTTTCCCACTACCATCTGCACCGGGCAGCCGGCGCTCTTTGCGATCAGATATTCGCTGCCCTCAATGTCCCCGCAGTGGATCACCATGTCCACAGGAGCCACCCGCTCCAGCACCTTTATGTAATTATCATTCCTCCGATGGGTGTCACTTACGATCAAAATTTTCATTCAGCTCTTCCTTTACAGCCCGCAGTGCTTTTCCCCTGTGACTTATCTGGTTTTTTTCCTCCTCGCTCAGCTCGGCGGTACTTCTGCCGTACTGGGGAACCATAAAAATGGGATCGTATCCAAAACCGTTTTCGCCTTTTTCCTCATAACCGATGAAGCCCTCTATGGCCGCTTCTTTGGTAAAGGAGGTACCGTCCGGCAGCACACAGGCAATGGCACAGACAAACCTTGCACTCCTTTCAGGATCCCGGACTCCCACAAGCCTGTCTATGAGATTTTGGTTCTTGATATGGTAGGAGGTGTCTTCCCCCAGATATCTGGCGGAATAGATTCCCGGCTCCCCTCCCAGATGATCGATCTCAAGCCCGGAATCATCTGCCAGTACGATCGCCCCTTTTGCAAAGGACGCAACTGCCCTGGCCTTGATCATTGCGTTTTCTGCAAAGCTTTTTCCATCCTCCAGAATCGGAACATCGATTCCCGCCTCCTTCATGGAACGGACCGAAACCGGTTCTCCATTTAATACCAGATCCGCCATGATCGACCTGATCTCTTTCATTTTTCCGGCATTTCCTGTGGCAAAAATAATCTCCTGCATCGTGCTGCCCCAACCCTTCTTTGTCTGACTTTGTCTAACTGTCTTTTTGCTCAAACGCCTTCAGGATCGCGTTATAGATCCCATCGGCGATCTTTTCCTGATATTCCTCCCGCACCAGCAGAGTTGCCTCCTGCTTATTGGTCGCATAGCCCACCCGTGCAATAACGGCGGGCACCGTAATATTCCGGAGAATATCTTCAGACTCTTCGGCCTCGGTAAGACCTAAGGCCTTTCCTTTCACACTGTCCACAATCTCCGTCTCCAGGAGCTCTGCCAGCTCCATGCTGCCGAACCCGGGAATAAAGAAATCCTTGTTGTAAACGGCAGTGGTGCCATATACCGAGCTGTCCTCGTCTGTCCCCAGCTCAATACGGATATACAGATCTGCCCGCGTCTCATTGGCAAGCCGTATCCTGCTCTCCTTCCCGGGATTAATGTCATCCATTCTTGTATAATATACTCTGATATCAGTCTGATCCAGCCTTTCCTTTAACTTTTCGGCAATGGCAAGGTTGATCTCCTTTTCCTTCAGATCATCCTCTGCATATCCTGACTGAAGGCCGCCCCAGGCCGGATCGATCACTACGATCCTGTCATATACCTCTCCGGGGCTTAAAAAGCTGATATACAGCTCATTGTTTTCCAGGATCGTATGATATTCGAAGATACCTGTCAGCTTAAATCGAAGCTTCGTACCGGCTTCCTCCTCCTCATAAATCCCCTGTCTGACCATCTCCCGATTTCCGGATATAGCATTTTCCTCATAAAACCCGCCTTCCGCTCCGTCTAAAAGGATCCACAGCTCCTGATCCATATAATAATTTTCTATGGAAATATCTTCTGCCCTGCATCCATCCGGCAGAGGGACCCTCAGATAGCTGGTATCCGTCTCCTCCTGGGAAAAGGTAAGCTTTTTGAGTTCCTGCTCTTCTCCGTCCAGAAGAAAAAGCACCTCCTCGTCCTCCTCCGGTTCCGGGACCGTCTGCCCCCGGGCCGCTTCCTCTGCCAGTTCATTGGCGGAAACCGTTCCTTTTCCGTTCTCTCCACTGCCGGCATCCGCACTCCCGTTCATTTCCGCGTCCGTCTGCACACCGGGCGCCTGGGCCGGCACGTCAGTTTTTTGGAGAGACAAATATAAAGTTATCCCCACAGCTGCCACAGAAAAACAAAGACTCCAGAGGGCAGCCCGTTTCATCAGCTTATGTTCCATTTATACTCCTGCCATACGGACCTTGCAGCAAGTACAAAGTCCTGACTGAATAGTTACGTTATGCTTTCTTTTTGGGCGGCTTCGGCCCGGGAAACTGATAAAAATAGGTTTTCATCATTCCATTGTAGATTTTCCTGTTTTTGGCCGCCTTAAGCCCCATGGCTTCCTCTGCATGCTCATATGCCGTGATCAGATACAGAGACCACGCATCCAGAGACCTGAACCGGTCCCCCAGCATCCGGTAAAGCCCGGGAAGGTTTTCCTTCTCTTCTATCCGCTCCCCGTAAGGGGGATTGGTAATGATAAATCCATATTTTTTGCTATGGCTTAGATCTCTTACATCCCTTTGCTGAAAATGGATCAGATGCTCCACCCCTGCCAGCCGGGCGTTCTGTCTTGCAAGAGCCACTACATTTTCGTCAATATCATAGGCCTGGATATCGGTCTCCACAGAAAGATCCGCCAGCTCTCCGGCCTCCTCCCGTATCTCCTTCCACTCTCTGGCCGGAATCAAGTGAGGCCACTCCTCGGCCGTAAAGCTCCGGCCCGCGCCCGGCGCTATATTGGCAGCCATCAAAGCCGCTTCTATGGCAAAGGTTCCGCTCCCGCAAAAGGGATCCACCAAAATCCTTCCGCTCCTCCATGGCGTCAGCATGATCAGTGCCGCCGCCAGGTTTTCGGCAATAGGAGCCTTGACGGTAAGCTTCCGGTATCCTCTTTTGTGCAGAGAAACGCCGGTAGTGTCCAGGGCTGCAGTGACCTCGTCCTTCATCAGAAACACCCGGATTGGAAAGGAAGCCCCTTCTTCCGAAAACCACTGAATGTGATGTACCTCCTTCATCCGCTCCACCATAGCCTTCTTCATCACCGACTGAATGTCCGAAGGGCTGAACAGCTTGCTCTTGACACTGGCCGCCTTGGTCACCCAGAATCTGCCGTCGGCAGGAATAAAATTCTCCCATGGCAGGCTTTTGGTTCCCTGAAAAAGCTCCTCATAGGTTTCCGCCCGGAAGCTTCCCACATTGATCAGGATCCGCTCCGCGCTCCGAAGACAGATATTGGCACGACAGATTGCCTCCGCATCTCCTGTAAAGGTAACTCTTCCGTCCTCCACCTTAACCACATCATAACCTAAATCTGTAATTTCATGCTTTAAGACTGCCTCCAGCCCAAAATGGCAGGGGGCGATCAGTTCATATCGATCCATAAGTACTCCGTCTGTTCTTTTGCTGCTTTAACTTTCCTTCCGCAGTATATACCACATCCACAGTATAGCACAAGTGCTTTTTTTGTAAAACTCACCTGAACCAACGGATTTTTCTATGAAAGAACAAAGAGTTCGCATGCGAACTCTTCGCGCGCGAGCGGTGCCGCTTGCGGCAAATTTCGTCTCCGCGAGCTGCGCCTCCTGCGCGGAGCGCTTTTTGTTTCATAGGACGCACTTTCCTATGAAACAAAAAAGGCGCCACCCGGGCGCCTTTTTCGTTACAGATCCATTTAAAACTCGTTGTTCTTCTTGTTGTTGTCCTTGCAGTTAGAAGAGTTGGAAGAAGAATTGGAAGAGCTGTTCTTCTGGCTGTTCTGGCTGTTCTGATTGGACTTGTTCTCCTGATTCTGATTGTTCTGGTTGTTCTGATAATCATTCTTAGACATTTTTGTTTCCTCCTGAATTTTCATTTAGGTTACAGGAGTATTATTTTCTTTTTTCAGAGCTTTTATTCTCTTGCAATATAGTACTTTAGTACTATAAATCTATCAAAATGCACAATTTTTCTTTCTTTGCGTTTAGTACTTCAGTACTATTAAATATTGTCTATTTATCCTTCATCCACTATAATAGAAATATAAACGGGAGACCCCTTCAACTCCCGCTTATAACCCTTATATTAACTATTTGTACTCCCCTGTAAAGGTCTGTCATCTCCTGACAGACTTTTACTATGTCCGGCGTTTGATGTTATAACCTGTCCGTTCCCTGTCCATACTCCAGCTTTTTCAGATTTTTTTCAGGATCCCTGATCAGATCCGCCATAGTACCGAAAGCCTGCATGGCCATTTTTTCTTTATTGCAGGTCCGGGGATTCTTGCCGGTATCCTTGATCAGATTATAGCGGTTCATCTGCCACACATATAAGTCGCACAGGCCATAGCCGCCCACCTTCAGCTTATCAAGAAAGGTATGATGCTCCAGATAATAGACCAGCTCCTCATAAAGAGGCTTATGGGAGAGGATCTCCATCCAGAGCCCGTCCGCCCATTCCCTTGAAAGCTCCGCATAATCACAGATCTCATAATAAGCCTTGCAGGCCTTTATCTTCGTTGCATCATACAAAATCCCCTGCATCTGTCCATCCATCCTTTCTCCAAAAGCCTGTTATCCCTCCTTACATGAGAGGCGCCAAAAGCCTTGCCACACTTCCCACGATTTTCTGGTAAAGGGGAATCTTCTTATAATAATCCATGGTAACCTCCTGACATTTCGCCAGGGTATTCTGAAAATCCTCCTCGATCTTCGCCACCACCGAGCTCTCGTGGAAATATACCCCGCACTCAAAATGATGATAAAAACTGCGGTAGTCCAGATTGATGGTTCCCACCGTGGCACAGATGTCATCCGAAGCAAACACCTTGGCGTGGACAAAGCCGGGTGTGTATTCGTACACCTTGATCCCTGCCCTCAGAAGATCCGGATAAAAATTCCTGGCAATGTAGTAAACCACCTTTTTGTCCGGAATATGAGGCAGGATCATGGCAACCTCCACGCCCCTTCTTGCGGCGTAACGCATGGAATCCAGAAATTCCTTGTCCACAATAAAATAGGGCGTCATAATATGGACGTATTTTGCCGATCTTTCGATCATGGAAGCATAAACCGTCTTGCCGATCTCCGTGCTTCTGGTAGGCGTCTCCCCGTAAGGGATCACAAAGCCGTCCTGTGAAAGAGGGGCGTCAAAGGACACATTCCGCAGATACGCCTCATAATTCTCGTTTCCGACCTCAGATACATTCCACATTTGCAGGAACATCACCGTAAAGCTGCGCACCGCATCTCCGGTGATCTTCACTGCCACATCCTTCCAGTGACCGAACCGTTCCACCTCATTGATATATTCATCTGCCAGATTCACGCCTCCGGTGAAGGCCACCTTTCCGTCGATCACCAGGATTTTTCTATGATCCCGATTATTCTGGCTCGTGGATAAAAAGGGCACGATGGGGGCAAACATCTTGGCCTTGATCCCGTATTTCTTTAATTCCCTGGGATATCTGTAGGGAAGCAGCATAATGGAGCACATGCCGTCATACATTACCCGGACCTCCACGCCCTCCCTGACCTTCTCCTTCAGAACTTCAAGCACTGTGTCCCACATCTTTCCGTGCTCTACAATAAAATATTCAAGAAAGATAAATTTCTCCGCCTTCCTGAGCTCCACCAGCATATCCGCAAACTTATCCTCTCCTAACGGATAATACACTGCAGTGGTGTTGTGATAGGCCGGAAATTTCGCCGTATGCTCCATATAATGGACAAAGCCCTGAAACTGGGGAGAGCACTCCTTAAGGGCTTCCTTCGTCCCGCTGTCAGCCGCCAGAAGTCCTTTGGTCTCCTTGATCCGCCTGCCCAGCTTGGCCTTCAGTCCAAGGCCTCCGAAGTTTCCCATGATAAAGATATAGATCAGAGCGCCTAACACCGGAAACAGACAGATGGGAATGATCCAGCTCATCTTAAACTCTGCCGGTTCGTCCTTGTTCACAATAAATATGATCAAAATCCCGCCCAGTATGTTCATGCTTTCCCAGATGAACGGGAAGTAATTACGAACCTCAAAAAAGCTGGAAAGCAATACCAGCATCTGCAGGACTACCATCAGTATGATGATCAGCGTCCGGCCGAATACTATTTTAAATACCAAATCCAAAAAACGTTTTGACTCTCTTTTTATTTTATCCATATCCGTTAGTCCTTTTATACGCGCTTTCTTTTATATGCAGAAGCAGATCACATCTCTCTGCCTGCTCAGGCGCGGTCCAGCAAATGAAGCAGCTCCTCAAAGCAGACTCCGTTTTTTTGCTCCACATCCATCTCAATAGAACGTATCATACACTTTTTGATAAAAAGGGACGCCTTTCTCACGGAGCGCTTAAAAGGCACGCCGTTTACCGCATCTGCCGCTATGATGGCGGAGAAGATATCTCCGGTGCCGCACCGCTCACTTCCCACCCGAAAAGTCCGAAAAAGTGCCGGTTCCTCCCCTTTCTGATAAAGATAGTTGGCAATAAACTCTCCCTGAGGGATCCCTGTGATCACGATCTTCCCGGGTCCCATCTCCCCCAGCTTTTCCGCCATGGAAAGAAGCTCTGCTCTCTTCCATCCCTTTTCTTTGTAGGGTGTGTCCGTCAGCTTACAGCCCTCCGTCAGATTAGGAGTGATGATATCTGCAAGGGAAACCAGCTTCCGCATTTCGCTGCACATTTCCTCCGTATAGGTTCCTACGATCTTACCGTGGTCACCCATCACAGGATCGATCACCACAACAGTGTCCTGCTTCCGGAAGGCTTCCACAAATTCCTCCACCATACTGATCTGTTCCACAGACCCCAAAAAACCTGACATAATACCGTCAAATTTCAGCTCCAGCTTCTTCCACATGGCAAGATATCCGCCCAGCCTTTCGGTGTAATCGTCAAAAAAATACTCCGGATAACCTGCATGGTTTGAAAAGATGGATGTCAGAACCGGACAGCACTGCAGCCTCATATGAGAAATCACCGGCAAGGACACGGTGAGTGCGCACCTGCCAAACCCGGTCAGATCATTGATGGCTGCTATTTTTTTCTGTTTACTCTGTGCCATTTCTTCAATGCCTCCAAATTGCTTCATTATACCACATGTCGCCCCAAATTTCTATCCCCATCAAATCCTTGCCTCCATCAGATTCCCGGAGGAATATCTTCTAAGTCCCCGGTAAAACACCGTCACAGAAACCGCTGACAACAAAAGTGCATACCCAAATACCACAAGCAGTCCTCTGAGATCAAAATCCGTGATCACATGCACCGGCAGATAGACCATCATCCCTGTAGGAATGATAAAGTAAAGCAGGAATTTTACAGCCCCTTTAAAGATACCGTCGGGATAGGTTGCAAAGCTGACAAGTGCGTTCAGCATCTGGTTCCCGAAAATCTCCATTCGGACAAACCAGAAGGAGAGGCTTCCCATCAAAAGCGCAAAGGCTGTAATGATCAGAGCGCCGGTCACAGTAAACAGCAAAAACAGGAGAACCTTTCCAAAACTCAAATCGGAGAAGCAGATAATGATCAGCCCATAAATCAGATCGCCAATGGCCGATGTCCTGGTGGAGGAAGTCATAACCTGCAGTAATACATTTTTAGGCAGCACCAGATAGGCATCCAGTTTTCCGTTTATGATCAGCTCAGGCAAAGAAAACACTCTTGCAAAAAAGATATGGGACAGTCCATAGCTGCCTGCTGAAAGCCCCCACAGCAGCATCACCTCTTTGAAAGTATAACCCCCGATATCCTCCTTCAGTCGGAACAAAATAGCCCATTGAACAAGAAAGGATGCATTGTTCAGGATCATAAAGCAAATATTGGTCAGGAAAGTAACCTTATTGATCATTTCCCTCATAATATTATATTTTACAGAAAGCAGACATACCCGCACCTGATTTTTAGCTTCCGTTCTCCAATCAGTCTTTCCCATAACATCCACCTTTAATGACGAATCACCCTCCATTAACATACAGTTTCTTAACCCCCTTTCCATAAACAAAGAACATCAGTCCACAGCCCACTGCCAGATACAAAAGCTGTGCCATAAGGATCTCAAGATACTGATCCCCATGAAAATCCACCACCAGCTTTGCCGGTCCATAACACACGGTATAGATCGGCGTCAGCCTGATCAGAGGCTGCAGTGCCTTTGGGAAAATTTCTATGGGAAACACCGTTCCCAGGATCAGGATCAGCTTATCATACAGCCACTGGAAAGGGGTGGAATCCTCGATCCAGAAGGACATCAGGCTGATGCAAAGCTTGAACACCCCGTTGATGGTGATCCCCAGCAAAATACTGACCGCCGATGCAAACAGGGCGGGAAGCCCAAATCCCGGAAGCTGCCCTACCATTGTGATACCTACCGCCACCGCAAGCACCATATACATAGGAAGCCTTATACTCCATTCTCCGGTATATCTGGTCAGAATATAAAGGGTATAGTGGTAAGGTTTATTCATCAGATACGCAATGTTTCCGCCCCGGATATCGGATGAGGCCTGCCCGGCTACCGTGCCGGACCTGGCACCGAACCAGATCATTTCCGTGATCATTGCATACCAGATCATTTGCTCCTTCGTGTACCCCCCGATCCGGGTTCCGGGTTCGGCGTACATATATCCCCAGAGATTGATAAATACGAAGATAAAGATAAAATAGCTGACAAATCCCAATGCAATATTAGCAGCATACTGCAGATTTTCCATCAGCACGGACCTGTAGATCACCGCATATTTTCTCATAAGACCCGCGCCTCCTCTCCCTTTTCCTGATAAATTTTCATGATGATATTTTCCAGAGAAGCATCGGAAAATTTCAAATGCTCCATGGAATCGTCCAGCACGATCTGCCCGGAGTTTACGATGATCACACGTCTGCAAAGCTTTTCGATATCGCCGATATCATGACTGGTCAAAAAGATCGTCGTATGAAATTCTCTGTTCATCTGCCTGATAAGAGAACGGATATTTTCCTTCACCACTGGATCCAGCCCTATGGTGGGCTCATCCAGAAACAACACCTTAGGCCTGTGGATCAGGGAAGCGGCGATCTCACAGCGGATACGCTGCCCCAGTGAAAGATTCCGGACAGGAGTATTGATAAACCCGGAGAGCTCAAAGGCCTCCGAAAGCTCCTTGATACGCCTGTCTATTTCTCCATCCGGTATATCATAAATGGCCCCGAAGAATCGGAAATTGTCATAGGGCGTCAGATGCGTCCAAAGCTGCTCCTTTTGCCCGAACACAGTTCCGATCTGACAGGCAAGCTGCTTTCGCTTCTTTGTGGGGTCAATTCCCAGCACCTTCACATTGCCGCCGTCCGGATAAAGAATACCCGTCAGCATTTTGATGGTCGTGCTCTTTCCCGCTCCGTTAGGACCGATAAAGGCCAGCATCTCTCCCTCGTCCACTGTAAAGGAGACTTCCTTTACTGCCCTGATCTCCTCTGTCCGTGGCTTAAAGATCGCCTGAATACTGCCCTTCATTCCTTTTTCCTTCCGCTTCACCCGAAAGGTTTTTGACAAACCTTCGACCTCGATCACATGCATTTTCCATTCCCTCCTCATAATTAATTTATAGAATAGTCTTATAGGATGCACTTTTCTATGGAACAAAAAAGAACCACATGGCATATACATCAAAGTGTACATTGCAATGCGGTTCTTAGTCCTCTCTGATCACCGCATAGCCAAATAAGACTTTCCATCCTACGGCCATGCGCTTTCCGGTTACTTACCGGTTTCAGGTGATGGCCATAATTTGAAAAATCGGCTGCTCCATAATGATCAGATTTGATAATACGTTATTTCTATAAAACATGGTTGCTCCTATCCTTACTTGTTCCGTTTAAATTTCCAAACAATTTATCACACCCAGGGCAAGTTGTCAAGTTTTTCTTCAAGGACTTATAAATATTGAGTAACCATAAAACCGAACGCCGAATAGTTACAACTATTTGGCCAGGGTATTACATATATTGAATTATAAGTAAAGGCATGATAAAATCTGAAAAGAATATGTCATGGAATGACATAAAATTCAGGATAAGAAATGAGGAAGAAAAATGGCAGCAAAAGAAACTATCTGGAATTTTGAAGCACAGGGGATTCCCTACAGGATCGAGTTGAAAAAAAACAAAGTATCGGTAAACGGCGCAGAGCCCATGAAGCTGAACAAGCTGGCAAGAAAATCCAATCTTCTGGAGACAAATTATTCCATGATGATCGAAGGAAAAGAAGCTACCATACATATCAGACAGTTTGGCAAGACGATCCTGAGCTATGACGGCAGGGACTGCGCTACAGGAGAAGAGTATATCCCTGTGAAGGTGCCCGGCTGGGTATGGTTTTTTGTCGTTCTACATGCAATAGATTTCCTGTTTTTGATCGGCGGGGCCCTCGGCGGCGTAATACAGGTATTGATCATCGTCGCAATGGCATCGGTTGCCTCCAAAACGCAAAAGCCCACGGCAATACGTGTACTGGCCTGTGCGGGAATCTGGCTGTTGTCAACGATCGTGCAGTTTGTACTGGCGATGGGGATTTATTTATTGATATAGTTACCATTCTTCGGGAGTCTTCTCTATAAAAGAAAAAAGATGAGGAAATTAAAGGAATAATAAAAAGGGCACTGCTTTCAGTGTCCTTTTACGATTCATCGACAAATTTTATAATATCATTTGGCGTACAATCACATATCTTGCACAGTTTCTCCAAAGTTGATGTAGAAACATAGCAACTTCTTTTCATATTATAAATTGTCTTGCCGGCGATACCATTCTGTATAAGGTGATACTGGCTTATTTCTTTCACTTTCATAAGCTCCCACAGCGGCGTATAATCAATCATCTTCATCACTCCCACGACTATATTATCTCCCAACGTTACGAAAATTTGCAGTTCGTATATTTTTGTTACAATTAATTACGTTGCGTAAATTATCGCAATATGTTATGTTAATTTCAGAAGGATGTGAGAAGGTGAAACACTTTGATGTAAGACTGATCGTTGACAATACCGAATGGGAAAGCAGACTGGAAGAACTTGCAAGAAGGTGTGAAAGTCTAAATGGGTGGACAGAACAAGACCTGATACAATTTGCTGTAAATGCAATGACCATGTATCACGTTTGGTTGCCCTTCCTTGAAGATAAGATCATCGAACTGGAACATGAAAAGAAAAATAAACCTTTTGGGAATAGAATAATCAATGCAAAAAAATGAGATATTGCTAATTAACGAAAAGTCCCTTTTCGGAAAAGTGTCCCCACTGCTTAAAATTGGAAATAAAATCTCATAAAAACTGATAAGATAAAAGAATAACACCGCACGCTTCGTGACCCAGCCTATCGTAATGAAGCTCACATAAGGCCAGTCCGCTCTGCGAACCGGCCTATGTTAATCATGGTTTTATTCCTTTTCTGGCTATAACTACACAGGCCTCTAATTTCTCGCACGCCGGATCATCCCCTTCAAAAACGTACTGCTCAAAAATGGAGCAAGTGCCATAACCTGATCCATATAGACGTCATCTTCGCAACGCCCCAGCACTTCTTCCAGGCATTCCTGACTTAAAAATGGCGCAAGACTCATGATGCTTTCCATTCCATTCCTATCCATAAGACGCAAAGCCAGTCCGTCCACACTGTGTTGGCTTAAGAATGGCGCAAGACCAGTAAGAGTCTTCATATCCATTTCTTCTTCCAAATCCTGTAAGAGCTCGTCCAAATCCTCCTCATCCAAAAAAGGAGCAAACTTTTTAATGACAGATTGATCCATCCTCTTTTTTTCATTGCCGGTTTTCGAGGCATTGTCCTGCGCGGACGCAGCATCTCCCTTTGCTTTGTCCTCCTGCCCGGCATCCTCCCGACGATTGACATGCACCAGCCTTTTTACCTCCTTTGGTGTGAGAAGAGGAGCTATCTCTCCTATCTCTTCCATGCTAACCGATGCGTCATTCTCCTCCTGATGGATGATTCTTGTGATCGTTCGGGTCTCATCCCCCGCTCCCAGAAGCTGATCAATACTGATCTGCAAAATCTGGCAGAGCTGCTCTAACTTGGAAATATCCGGCATGGAATTACCTCTCTCCCAATTGGAGACAGCCTGATAGCTCACTTCCATGGCATCCGCCAGATTCATCTGGGTCATATCCCGGGCGATCCTTGCTTCTTTGATGGTCTTACCTACTTTCATAATATCAAACATATTTTCTCTCCTTTGCTGATTGTCTCTGCGGCCGGTCCGCTTCTTTGCAAAACCAATATACCCCATCAAGTCTCCCTTTGGGAATCAATCGATGCTTGAATTCCGCTTTTTTACAGATAAAGCAGCGCTTGATATCATAATGAAAGAGCCTGTGGATACATCTTCTTAGCAGGTCCATTGATTAAAAATAGGGATATATTATCTTTTAAATTTCAAAATCAGGAATCACTCCGTTATTAACACATCTTACGATGTTCAATGCCTCCCTTTTTACTCTGTCGATTCCTTCAGATGTATTCATCCAATTATCTCTTTTCGTTGTTGGGTCATCTGCCGGACATGGATATACACTTATATGAGATGGAAAAAGATATTTTGCTATATGTAAACTTCGGCGCATATGATATGTTGTCGTCACCAATAATACACTTTTTACTTTATTAAGCCATATCGAACGTTGTAACTCCAAAAGGGAACATAATATGTTTTCTATTGTATTTTGCGAATTTTTTTCAATCATAATGCTTTCTTCCGGAACATCTAATTCCAAGGCTTTTTTATACATATTTTCTGCTTCTGCCATACTTTCACCTGAAAAGTTTCTTATTTTTCCTCCACATAACATTATCTTTTCAGATTTTCCTGTAAAAAACGCATCAACCGCTACCGGAACTCTATATTCTGCTGCTTTCATACTGCCTAAAACAATAATACAGTCAACATTCACTCCATTATCATTCAAGCCTTCAAATAAAAGGCGATCTATCATATCATTCGTTAAAACTTCTTTTGTTATCTTTGATACCCACATACTTTTTCTCCGCTTTACATCTTTTGAAAATCCATTTAAATCTGTAACGTTTCTATAAACTGAAATTTGACTTGCTCACAAAACCAGATATACATTTGATTATAAAATATATGTCTGTTGCCTACAATGTATATTTATAAGCTCTCTTTTAGTGGGTACACAATTTCGAAAAGGGAGCACGAAAACTATAGAGCAGACCATGGCTTATGTGAAAAGGAAGGAAAATACCGATATTATCGACTATTTAAAAGCCATTTCAGTGAAAAGTGTTGTCTAGAAGAAAATGAAACAGAATGAAATAAAATGAAACAAAAATAAGAAGGGTAAATCCCAAGCATGAAAGAAGCGGAAACGCTGATAAATTCAGCATTTCCGCCGCTTTACTAAGCACGTGCGTTAGAGGATTCGAACCCCCGACCTTTTGGTCCGTAGCCAAACGCTCTATCCAGCTGAGCTAAACGCACATCTGTTGCCCTATCTGCAACAATAGATATTTTATAACAATCCTGAGGTTCTGTCAAGCACCCAACAGAAAATATTTCATGGGAACCATTTTAGAAGGGTGTATCTGCTGATGTATCCTCATTTGGTTCAAAAGCGTTTTCTAAAAATGAAAATATTTTGTGTTTTGAAAGTAAGATCATTGCATATATTCTGTCATAAATGATATAATGAAGCACGCTGATGCGTGCGTAGGTCGTAAGGAATCCTCCCGCCTGCGGCGGGTCCCTCCTTGCGACATATGATATGCCGATTTCAAAAGAGTAAAAAAATCATATTTTTGAAAAAGGATGAATTCATGAAGACAATTTTGAGAAAACGATATTTGGACAGAATGATCGATCTGAAGGATACCCCGGACATAAAAATCATTACAGGAATCAGGCGTTCCGGAAAATCTCAGTTGATGCAGGCTTATGTAGAATATTTGCAGAATCATTTTAATAATGCCAATATTATTTATATAGACTATATGGATCTGGCATTTGAGAAAATCAAAGAGTATCATGCGCTTCATAATTATGTGGAGGAGCGGTACCAGGCAGGAAAGGTAAATTATGTCTTTGTAGATGAGGTGCAGATGTGCCCCGGATTTGAACTGGCTGTTAACAGCCTGTATGCGAAAAGGAAGTATGACATTTATCTTACCGGCTCAAATGCATTTTTATTAAGTGCGGATCTGGCGACACTTTTTACCGGGCGATATATTGAGATTCCTGTATTTCCTTTTAGTTTTGAGGAGTATTGTGAATATTACAATGACATCAAAGACAGGGAACAGCTTTTTGAGGATTATTCCGTGAACGGCGGACTGGCGGGTTCTTATGTATATCGAACCGAAAAGGACAGAACGAATTATATAAAAGAAGTGTATGAAACAATTGTAACCAGAGATCTTGTACAGAAGTATCATCTTCCTGATACTACGGTACTGCAGCGGCTTAGTGAATTTCTGATGGACAATGTCAGCAATCTGACTTCTCCTAATAAAGTGAGCAATATCCTGTCCGAAAACAGGATTGCCACCAATCATATGACAGTTGGAAAGTATATCAAATATCTGTGTAACGCTTTCGTGTTTTATGATATTAAGAGGTATGATATTCGTGGAAAGAAGTATCTGGAATCCCTGGATAAGTTTTATCTGTGCGACACGGGTATCCGCTATGCGGTTTTGGGCAGCAGGAACATGGATTATGGAAGGATATACGAAAATATTGTTTGCATGGAGTTACTTCGAAGAGGCTTCGATGTCTATGTGGGAAAACTGTATCAAAAAGAAATTGATTTTGTGGCGCAGCGTGGAAGTGAGAAAATATATATTCAGGTCAGTGACAATATTGCTGGCGAAGATACCTTTAAACGGAAGGTTACACCGCTTTTAAGTATACGGGATGCATATCCCAAAAAAGTAATAGCCAGAACAAAACATCCGAAATACACATATGAGGGCATTGAAGTCTGCAATATTGCCGAATGGCTTCTGGAGAAGTAAGCATATAGAGGAGGAACATTATGAAATCCAGGAAAAAGCTTTATCTGTCCATGATCGGTATTCTGACCGGATTGCTCGTGACAGGCTGTGGCCTGACGGGCGCTTCTGCGGGGAAGGACGGCTCTGAAAGCAACTCTGCCTCAGAGTCTTTGGAACAGGAACAGGTGGGAAGCGATCAAAAGACATCCGGCAAGGATCCGGCATCTGATCTTCAAAACGGTAACTCATCCAATCGCCCTGATGACGGTTACCCCCGAGGCAATGGTATCCCGGAACAAACCTTTGAGGTAACTCTCCATCCCTTAGGACAGGTCACCTTTGCCGCCTACGAGCCGGACACATCCGAAAACGCCTTTGCGGATGTGGTCTTTTTGATTGAAAAAAAGGGTGAGATCCTGATGCAGCTTTCGGGAACCACGGAAGATAATGTAGGGCTTGAACAGTTCTGTCAGGTGGAGGCAGTATCCTTTTTGGATTATAATAACGATAACTATGACGATATCATTGCCATTGTCAGTTATTACCTTGGCGCCGGGCCTCAGGCGGCAACTCCCCATTCCCTGATCCGCTATTACAGCGGAACGGCAGGCGGAGGGTTCATTTATGAAGCGCAGATGTCCGACAATGCTTCCACGGCTCTTTCGGAGATCACCATCCAGACCGCAAAGGATTTTGTCAGCGGCAAAAGGATAGACGAGCCGGAGACAGGAAGCGGAGACGAGCCGCAGACTTCCCTTATGTCAGAGGAAAGCCCAGAGCCCTGGCAGCAGGCGTACATCCAATATCTGAATGGTGACTCTCAGGAGATTACTCAAACCGGTTATACTTTGATCACCCTAAGTAACGATGAAATCCCACAGCTCGTGGAGGTAGGCATCGATGAAGCCACAGGCTGCCGTATTATCCAGTATGCTGACGGAGAGGTTCATGTAAACCAGCTCAGCAGGCTTTATTTTTCTTACATTCCCGGCAGTAATATGTTATGCAATTCCGAAGGAAACATGGATTACTATTATGATCTGGTATATCGCCTGACAGACGGAGAACTGGTTCTGATCGCAGAAGGCTATTATGGCGCAGAGGATAACAGCAGGGTACAGTTTGATGATGAGGGAAATCCCATTTACCAGTATGAATGGGAAGGCGCCAAAGTAAATGAAGAAGAATACCAGGAATCGCTCCGTAAGGTATATGATTTTTCCAAAGCAGTCAGCTATGATTTCAATAATCTGTATTCTTTGGATGAAATAAAAAAGGTGGTAGCGGAATACATGCTGCCGTAAGCGCACTGACGCATATACGCAATCACAGGAAATCCGCTTGTCCGCAGCGGATTTCCTCCTGCAATACAGAATACTCACTTTCCGAAATATCTTCGCCGCTTTCTCTATGTCCACCCGGGACTTCGTAGGTATCTCTTTCTTTATGCTTGCAAAATACCCATTTACCCTTTGTTTTCGCTATAATAACTGCAAACCTTAATAGTTGATCATCTACACTATCATAAAACTTCACTTCTGTCATTTTTTGCGAGTTCCTCCTTACACGCCGTATTTTGTACAATTATAGCACTGTTGAAATCTTGTTTCCAACTCAAAAGAATAGTATAAAATCATCTAAAATCCGGGTTGACATTCCGTATACTATGCAGTACGATGTACTATATCAACGGAGGTACATCCCTATGAACAGCAGTCAACATCATGCTTCGAAAGCCAACCTATTGAATGAAGTCTCCATCGAGGAATGGAAATCCCAGATCAAACGGGGAACACTTGAATTCTGCATCCTTTTGATGATACGCCAAAAGCCCTGCTATGGCTATGACATCATCAGCCAGTTGGAGAAGTGGCCGATCCTCGCCGCCAAAGAAAGCACGATCTACCCTCTCCTGCGCAGGCTTTTGAAGGAAGGGTATCTTTCCTCCTTCTGGCAGGACACAGCAGAGGGCCTTCCTCCGCGGAAATATTATGCCGTCACGGATAAAGGGACGGAATATCTTTCCGCGATGTCAGCGGAATGGGAGCATCTTCTGTCCGCCATTGCGGAGCTTAGAAAATAGGCAACGGACAGCACGCTTCGCGAACTGTCCTTATGTCAAATGAAAGAGGTGTAATATGGATCAGATAATGAATGCTTATCTTGAAAAAATCGACCGGTATCTTCGTCCGCTTCCATTAAGCGAACGGACAGATATCATTAATGAAATCAAAAGCCAGATGATGGAATTAAAAGCAGGGAACTGTCTCACTTCAGACCAGATCACAGAACGATTGGGCAACCCCAAAGAGCTGGCCGGAGCCTATCTTGGGGAATCCCTCTCCCAAAGTGCCGCCTTCTCTCTCCGAAGGCTCATCTATGCCATTTTATTTTACTGCCTTGCCGGACTTGGAGGAATATTTATCCTTCCTTTTACCACCATTTTAGCCGGTGCTCTTCTGGTCTGCGGCGTGATCGCACCTGTCAGCGGCCTGGTCAAAGCGGCAGGATTTCTGATGGGCTTTGATGTGCCCTGGGTTTCCTTCCAGTTTGGTTCCTGGACGGCACATCCCTTACTGGCGCTGCCCCTCTCAGTCCTTCTTGGCATTCTCCTTTTCCTGGCCGGAAAGGGATTTTGGAAGCTGACCTTAAAATATATCCAGGTAGTCAGCAGCAGACAACGTTCCGTACATTCCGTATAATAATTCTGTACCAATACCGGAATCTTCTCAAATTTAGTACCGCAAAATACAGCAAGGGACACTTCCTTATACGAAATGTCCCTTTAGGTACGTTCTTTTTTATATAAGGATAGTCGGCAAAGCCTGACATCCGCTGTTATAGCTGCGCGATCACAAAAATCGTATAGATTGCCTTGATAGCCGCTTCAAAATCCTCATTCGCCACGCCGATAATAATGTTCAGCTCGCTGGAGCCCTGATCGATCATCTTTACATTGACGTTGGCGTGGGCAAGGGCGGAAAAAATACGGCCTGCCGTTCCTCTTGTGGACTTCATGCCCCGTCCCACCACTGCGATCAGTGCAAGGTCAGCCTCGATATCGATGCTGTCCGGATCTGCCAGTCTGTGGATGGCGGATACTACCTTCTGTTCCTTATCTATAAATTCATCCTGATGTACAAAAACGGTCAGAGTATCGATCCCGGAGGGGATATGTTCAAAAGAAATTCCGTGATCTTCAAAAGCCTGCAGAACCTTTCTGCCAAAACCGATCTCGGTATTCATCATAGACTTTTCGATGTTCACAGCACAAAAGCCCTTTTTGCCTGCAATTCCCGTGATCACATATTTGGATTTCTGGCAGGTACTCTCTACGATCCAGGTACCGTCATCCTCCGGCCGGTTGGTATTACGGATATTGATGGGAATTCCTTCCCGCCTCACCGGAAAGATTGCCTCCTCATGAAAAACACCTGCTCCCATATAAGAGAGCTCCCGGAGTTCTCTGTAGGTGATGGTATCGATCCCCTCGGGATCTTCTATGATCCTGGGGTCTGCAATGAGAAAGCCTGATACATCGGTCCAGTTTTCATAGACCTCAGCCTTCACCGCCCTGGATACAATAGATCCGGTGATATCGGAGCCACCTCTTGAAAAGGTCTTAATCCTGCCGTCTTCATATGCTCCGTAAAACCCGGGTATCACCGCATAGTCCAGTTCCGAAAGCCGCTCCCTCAGAATCAGATTGGTGAGCTCGGAATCGAAATCTCCTTTTTCGTTAAAACGGATCACCTCTGCGGCGTCCACAAAGGTAAAGCCAAGATAATCTGCCATGAGAATACTGTTTAAGTATTCCCCCCGGGAGGCCGCATAGTTTTCTCCGGCCTTTTCCCTGAAATTTTTCTCAATGGTTTTAAACTCTTCCTTTAGAGAAACTGTCAGCCCCAGACCGTCTATGATCTCCTGATAGCGATCCCTGATCTCTGAAAGCTCCTTCTTAAAATCCTTTCCTGCCTCCGCTAAATGGTAGCAGGCGTAGAGCATATCCGTAACCTTATTATCACCGTCAAATCTTTTTCCCGGTGCAGAGGGCACCACATAACGCCTCTCCTTATCGCTGCGGATGATCTCCCCTGCCTTCCGGAACTGCTCCGCGCTGGCTAATGAGCTTCCGCCAAACTTCACTACCTTCTTCATGACACCTGTCTCCTCAATCCATCTTCTTTCTGTCTCTTCTCTATGTATAGTGAACGACAAAAATTTTTGTTTTTGTCGTTTTCCATACAGCCGTAAAGCCCCTCATCTGTGAGGCATATCTGCTTTACAGCCATCGCTGTCCATTATCACTCTTTCTCTAAGAGTTTGTCAATAATAGTGTGTCCTTTTGGTACAAAAATTTCACTTTTTGCCGCTTCCCGCTCATTATAAAGAAGGTTCGGGCGCTCTTTGCCGTAATCCTTCCCACTGTCGTACAAAAGATAAGGGACACTCTCCGCCGTATGGGTCCTCACCCTGATGGGCGTGGGATGATCCGGCATCACCAGAAGACGGTAATCCACTGCCTGCTCATCGAGTGCCATGGTCAGAGGCCCTATGACTCTCTGGTCTAAATATTCAATGGCCTGAACCTTCTTTTCCACACTGCCCTGATGGCCCATCTCATCCGGCGCTTCCACATGGATATAGACAAAATCATAGTCCAGCCTCAAGGCGTCAAGGGCTGCCTGCACCTTACCCTCATAGTTGGTGTGAAGTCCGCCGTTTGCGCCTTCTACCTGGGCGACGCCCATGCCTGCTCCCACGGCAATTCCTTTCAGAAGATCCACCGCTGAAACCATCATGCCCTTTAATCCGTTCTTTTCCTCAAAGGAAGAAAGAGCCGGTTTCGTCCCTGCTCCCCAGAACCAGCAGCAGTTGGCCGGGTTAAGGCCTTTTTTCTTTCTTTCTATATTTATTGGATGATCTTTCAGAATATCATAACTTCTTTTCATCATCCGCAAAAGATTTTCATCCTTTGGAAGATGGGGAGCGATCACCTGCCCTAACACATCGTGGGGCTGGGAAAGCCAAGTTGCCTCTCCCCTGTCCCAGATCAGGCAATGCCGGTAGCTGGTTCCCACATAAAACCGGTAGGTTTCGTTTTGAAGCTCGGCCTTTACAGCCTCCAGCAGGACCGCACATTCTTCCGTACTGATCTCTCCCGAGCTGTGGTCGATGATCGTCTGCTCTTCAAAGGGCACATTCTCTTCCGAAAGTGTCACGATATTGCAGCGCAACGCCACATCCGTATCCTTCATGGGAACCCCGATACTCAACGCCTCCAGGGGAGAACGTCCGGAATAATAAACCCTGGGATCATAGCCCAGAACCGCAAGATTCGCCGTATCAGACCCCGGCTTCATCCCCTCCGGAATGGTCTGCACCATGCCGATCTCTGCCCTTTGGCTGAGTCTGTCCATGGCCGGAGTCTTTGCATATTCTAAGGGAGTCTTTCCGCCTAAGGACGCTATAGGCTCGTCTGCCATGCCGTCCCCTAAGACCACCACATATTTTTTCTTACTCATGGCCCTGTCACTCCTCTATCCGGATCCGGCTGATGATCCCTGTCTCTTCGGCCTTTTTGTTAAATTCCTTTTCCGTCATCTCTTCTGTGATAAAAGCAAATTCTCCCGGAACATCCGCCTCGATGACGCTGGCCTGCTCAAACACCTGAAGGGCTTTGCTTTCCTTCTCTGTGCTCACGCGCACAAAGAACCGTCTCTTTGCCTCCTCAATCCCGGTAAGCGCTACATCCTCCGCATCCCAGAAGCACATGATCACCTTGCCGATATGCCTTGCACAATCCACCACATCCGACACCACTGCGCTGGCAGTGGGAAGCTTTCCGGCTCCCCTCCCGTAATACATGGAATCGCCTAACATATTCCCGTGAACACAAACCGCATTAAATACTCCGTTTACCATAAAAAGAGGATGGGTCTTACTGATCATAAAAGGAGCTACCATGGCATAAAAGCTCCCGTCCTTATCCTCCCAGCTTCTTGCCAGCAACTTAATGGTCTTTCCACAGGCATGAGCGTACACAAAATCCGCCTCTGTGATCTTTGTGATCCCTTCCGTATAGATATCCTGATATTTCACATTTTTACCGCACATAAGGGAGGAGAGGATAGCAATCTTCCGGCAGGCGTCATACCCTTCCACATCTGCCTCAGGATTTCTCTCGGCATAGCCCTTTTCCTGGGCTTCCTTAAGGGTCTCCTCAAATCCGGCCCCCTCCTTTTCCATCTTGGAAAGGATATAATTGGTGGTGCCGTTCAGGATTCCCGTAATGGCGTCTACCTTTTCCGCTGTCAGAGAATAATTCAAGGGACGGATAATAGGGATCCCGCCGCCTACGCTGGCCTCAAAAAGATAATTACATTTGTTCTCATGGGCAATCCTTATAAGCTCCGGCCCATGGGTAGCCACCAGCTCCTTGTTGGAGGTACACACACTCTTCCCTGCAAGCAGCGCCCTTTTGGTGAAATCATAGGCCGGCTTGATCCCGCCCATGGTCTCGCAGATGATCTTCACATCCTGATCGTTTAAAATCTGCTCCACATCATGAACCACCTTATTTTCGTAAGGATCCCCGGGAAATTCCCGCAGATCCAATATATATTTGATCTCAATGTCCTCGCCGGATTTCTTGTTGATCTCTTCTTTATTTTTTTCAATCACCTCTACCACACCACTTCCCACAGTGCCGTAGCCCATTACCGCAACCTGGATCATTCTTCATTTCCTCCTATTTTAAGTTCCGCAATCATCCTTCAGTACACCTTCCTCTAACTCAATTTCTGCTCGCTTCGCTCACATAAATCGAGTTGTGCACTTTCGGATGATTGCTGATTCCAGTTCCGCAATCATCGTTCTGTACATTTTCGACCGTCTGCTGATCACGCCTTCGCCAATATTTTTACGTTTCTTACACCTCTGTGCCCTTCCATGGCCTCCACCATATCCGAAATCTCACCTGTGGTGGGAAGCACCTGGACGCTTAAGCTCAAGGATGCCACGCCATTGATGGGGACACTCTGATGGATGGTCAGGATATTCGCCTGAAACCCGGCAATGATGTTCAGCACCTCCGACAAAAGCCCCGGCTCGTCCTCCATCTGAAAGGTTAATGTGATGGTGACACCCTGGGCATTGTCATGAAACTGAAAAATATCATCCTTATACTTATAAAAAGAGCTGCGGCTGATGCCTACCTTATCTGCCGCCTCATTGACCGTCTGCACCCTTCCGGTGTCCAGAAGCTTTTTGGCCTCCACCACCTTAAGGAGCACCTCCGGTACTGCCTGTTCCTTTACCACAAAATATTTGGTTCCCATATCCTCCCTCGTCAAACAACGTATTTGTTTTTGTGTCGTGGACATTTGTCTGTCAACGGGAGAAATTGTATCACAAAGTCCGGTGGATGGCAAGAGGATGTGATGAAAAAAATCAGGAACACTGTTTATAACGTTACTTTTTTACCACCAGGACAGAAAACCAGCCCGAACAAGTGCAAAAGTCTTAAGGAGCCCTTTCAAAAACACCGGCGCTTAGCGAGGTTTTTTCACGAGCTTAGCGTCCGCTGTTGCAATAAGCGCAGCGTTTGCTTTTGTAGAGCGGGAGCGCGGCGACGTAGAATTTTACACTTGTTCGGGCGGCTGCTGGTGTACTTATAAAAGGTAACTTTATAAAAACTCCCGCAAAACCTGATTCACCATCCCCGGGTCAGCCTTCCCCTTCATGGCCTTCATAGTCTGTCCCACTAAAAATCCGATGGCCTTTTCCTTTCCGTTCCTGTAATCTGCCACGGACTGAGGATTGGCGGCAATGACTTCCTCTACTGTCTTCCGAAGGGCACCCTCGTCGTTTACCGTCTTTAACCCCTTCTCATCCACATATTTTTCCGGATCCATATCCTTTTCAAACATCAACTCAAACACTTCCTTGGCTACGGAATTGTTGATCACCTTTCCGTCTGTCAGTGCAATGAGCTTTGCAAGATTTTCCGGTGAAAAGCAGATATCCTCGGGATCCATATCCTTTTCCTTTAAAAGCCGCAGGGTCTCTCCCATCAGCCAGTTGGATACCTTTTTGGGCTGGCTTCCCAACACCACTGTGGCCTCAAAAAGATCCGCCATATGCTTGCTTCCGGTAATAATGTCAATATCGTAATCGGGAATTTCAAATTCCTGTTTGTAGCGGAGCATTTTTTCCTCCCGAAACTCCGGCTGCTTCGCCCGGATCTGTGCCAGGAAATCGTCATCTAAAACAACAGGCACCAGATCGGGATCCGGAAAATAACGGTAATCCTGAGCGTCCTCCTTGCTTCTCATGGCGTAGGACTCTCCCAGATTATCATCCCATCTTCTGGTCTCCTGAACCACCTTTTCTCCGCTCTCAAGCAGATCGATCTGCCGCTCCCGCTCTCCCTCAATGGCCCTGGCAATGGCCTTAAAGGAGTTCAGGTTCTTCATTTCCGTACGGGTACCGAATTCCTCTGCTCCCACCTCCCGGACAGAAAGATTCACATCCGCCCGCATGGAGCCTTCCTGAAGCTTACAGTCGGAAGCCCCCAGATACTGGATGGTCATACGAAGCTTTTCCAGGTAGGCAATGACCTCCTGACTGTTTCGCATATCCGGCTCCGACACGATCTCGATAAGGGGTACGCCGGAGCGGTTGTAATCCACCAGGGAGCAGTCCTCCCACTCGTCGTGGATCAGCTTCCCGGCATCCTCCTCCATATGGATCTCGTGGATCCCCACAAATTTCCTTCCCGCTTCCGTCTCGATCTCCACTTTTCCGTCCCTGCAGATAGGAAGATAAAGCTGGGAAATCTGATAGTTCTGGGGATTATCCGGATAAAAATAATTTTTCCGGTCAAATTTACAGTTACGGGTAATGGTGCAGCCCGTGGCAAGTCCTACTGCCACCGCATACTCCAACACCTGTTTATTCAAAACCGGAAGGGATCCGGGCATGCCCGTACAGACCGGGCATGTATGGGTATTAGGCTCCCCGCCAAAGGCTGTGGAGCAGCCACAGAAAATCTTGGTCCTGGTGGCCAGTTCCACATGGACCTCCAGTCCGATCACCGTTTCATATTGCTTTGCCATAGTAATAACCATGCTCCTTTCCAAGCCTCTCAGGCTTTGCCCTCAGGCTTCGGGCCTTCCAAATGCGCCCCGTATTTTTTCGTAGGTGTATGCCGTCTGTATCAGCTTCTTTTCCTGGAAGCAGTCTCCGATCAACTGCAGTCCGATAGGCAGTCCTTTTGCATCCCTGCCGCAGGGCATGCTAAGTCCCGGAAGTCCTGCCAGATTCACGGAGATCGTATAGATATCTCCCAGATACATTTTGATCGGATCGTCCAGGCTCTCCCCCAGCCTGGGCGCCGTGGTGGGAGCCACAGGCCCTAAGATCACATCATATTTTGCAAAAGCTTGGTCAAAGGCCTTTTTGATCAGAGCCTTTACCCGCAGCGCTTTCAAATAGTAAGCATCATAATAGCCGGAGCTTAACACAAAGCTTCCCAGCATGATCCTGCGCTTAACCTCCGGCCCGAAGCCCTCGGAACGGGATTTCTTGTACATGCTGTGAAGCCCCTCATATTCTTCCGTGCGGTAGCCGTACTTGATCCCGTCAAATCGCTCCAGATTGGAGCTTGCCTCTGCCGCCGCAATGGTATAGTAGGCAGGGATCGCATACTCTACAAGGCTCAGATCGAATTCCTCCACCAGGGCTCCTTTTTCCTTCAGCGCATCCGCCGCCTTCAAAACCGCCGCCTTCACCTCCGGGTCAATCCCTTCCCCAAAATAATCTCTGGGGATCCCGATCCGCATCCCCTTTACATCCTCCACCAGGGCAGATGTAAAATCCGAATCCTGACAGGGCACAGAGGTAGAATCCTTAGGATCATGGGACACAATAGCCTCCAGGATCATGGCGCAGTCCCTCACGTCCCTGCTTAAGGGGCCGATCTGATCCAGAGAGGAACCGTATGCGATCAATCCGTATCGGGATACCCGTCCATAGGTGGGCTTTAAGCCTACCACCCCGCAGAAGGATGCGGGCTGACGGATAGAACCGCCGGTATCGGAGCCAAGGGCATAAAAGCATTCCCCTGCCGCTACTGCCGCCGCGCTTCCGCCGGAGGAGCCTCCCGGCACGTGTTCCGGATTCCACGGATTTCTGGTTACGCCAAAGGCAGAGGTCTCTGTGGTAGAGCCCATGGCGAACTCATCCATGTTGGTCTTTCCAAGGATCACCGCCCCTGCCTTCTGCAGATTTAACACCGCCTCGGCAGAAAAGGTGGGTACAAAGTTATAAAGGATTTTGGAGGAACAGGTGGTAAGCATTCCTTCCGTACAAAGGTTGTCCTTGATCGCCACCGGGACTCCTGCCAAAGGGCCTTTCAGCTCCCCTGCATCAATCCTCTTTTGCACTTCCTGTGCCTGCCTGAGCGCCCCCTCCTCATCAATAGTCACATAACAGTGATAAGTGTCTTCACTTTTTTTGATCTGGTCAAGAACCGCTTCCACAGCCTCTTTTACCGTCACTTCTTTCTTTTGAATGGCCGCGCCAAGCTCTGCGGCCGTCATATCTATCATTTTCATTTATGCTCCTGTCTGTGTGCCCTGCTGCCTGAGGGGAAGCGATCTGTACTCAAACGCCACGCTTCCCCTTCAGGCATTTGTCGGCACACCTGGTAATCAATTTATACTGGGTCTACTCAAAGGTCCGCGGCACCACAAACATGCCGTCCTTTTCTTCGGGCGCGTTCTTCAGGATCTCCTCCCGCATATCCCCGTTTGTCACAATATCTTCACGAAAGACGTTCTTTACCGGAAACACATGAGACATAGGCTCTACGCCGCCTGTATCCAGCTCTCCCAGCTTATCAATATAATCCAGCATACTTCCCATATCCTTCTTAGCCTGCTCCTTTTCCTCAGGGGAAAGCTCGAGCTTTGCAAGGATCCCTACATATTCAATGGTCTCGTCTGAAATGATATTTGCCATCTTTGATATCCTTTCTTTTTTGTTTTAAGCCATACCACGCCGCCCTTATTATATGTCAAAAGTTTTTTTTCCTCAATCTATTTCTTTTCTGCCTCTGTTTTTTTGAATTTGATAGTGGTAAAATTAGAAAGCAGTTACTCTTTCAATTCCGGGAGGTAGCAAAATGATATTGATCCCTCATGTTCCCATATTATGGATGTTATGTGACAAAGCATTTCTCGCACTTTACTGGGGCTCTATGGCGGGCATCCTTTCCTTTGTTCTGCGGACGCTTTTACTGTGCACCTGGGGCTTTGCGTCTCTCATGTTGCATATTATGCCCTTTGGAAGCACCTCCTTTGCAAACTTTTTTCACAAAAAAACGCACCCCCTCCTCCCTTCGGCTGAAGATTATGGATGGAGGTGCAGAGCTCATACGTCTTTGCTCCCGGGGATTACTGTTACAGATCCTTGTTTACTGGTTTTATCTGTTTCTGCTCCCTGCACGGTATACTCCGGCAAATGCGGCGTGGCCCTTTGTGATCATTATAGACGGCATCTTTGCCTTTCTTTATTTTTACCTGCTGATCTTAAACGGCTGTGTCCGTATCCTGTGCACCTGCCGCAGCCTTGGCGTCTGGAAAAGAGTCTGTATCTTCTGCTTTCTCTTTGTCCCGGTGCTCCATCTTTTCCTGGGCAGATATCTGGCCAGAAGGGCCCGCATCGAATATGACGCAGAGCTGTGCCGGTTTGAAAACAGGCTTGCCCGTGCCGACTCCGAAATCTGTGCCACCAGATATCCCATCGTCATGCTCCACGGAATCGGCTTTCGTGATCTGCGCTATTTCAACTACTGGGGCAGGATCCCTAAGGAGCTCACAGGAAACGGCGCGATCGTTTATTACGGCCACCAGGAGGCCTGGGGGACCATTGAAGGAAATGCCGGGATCATCCGGGAAAAAATCCTGGAGGTTTTGCAGGAAAATCACTGTGACAAGGTCAACATTATCGCCCATTCCAAAGGCGGATTAGATGCCCGTTACCTGATCGCGGGGCTGCATATGGCAGATCAGGTGGCCTCCCTGACCACCGTTTCCACCCCTCACAGAGGCTCGGAGCTTTTAAATCTCTTAAACCGGCTTCCAGACAGGATCTACCGTCTGATCTCTTCTCTTTTTGATAGGGCTTACACCCGGTTCGGGGACAAAAACCCGGACTGTTACCACGCAAGCAAGCAGCTTTCCCCGGAATTCTGCCGGGAATTTAATGAAAAATATCCGGACGATCCCGGGGTCTATTACCAGAGCTACGCCTCCTGCATGAAGCATACCCTGGGCGACGGCCTGCTGAGCATTCCCAATCTTCTCATGTTTCTCGCAGGCGCTCCCAAAAATGACGGCCTTGTCACCATAGACTCCGCCAGGTGGGGGAATTTCAGGACTGTCTTTCAAAGCACCGGAAGGAGAGGGATTTCCCATGGGGATATGATCGACCTGAAGCGGGAGGACTATAAGGGGTTTGATGTGATAGAAGCTTACGTGAAGATGGTGGCGGAGCTGAAGGAGAGGGGATTTTAAATCTTTCGGAAGCTTTTGGTGCAAAAAAAGCAACAATTCATGCAGTAATTTACTTTTAAAAAAATTAAAGTATAAAATGAATATTGGAAACAACCTGTGAATAGAAACCAGCAACATACATTTAAATGTGCGCAGAAACGAGGTAAAACATGCTCAAAATTTCAAACAATCCAACTTTAAAGGGACGTGCTCTTCTCTGTCCCGGCATTATCTACTCCACCGCCACAGGCGTGGATATCACTCTGGATCTTTTAATGCCCCACTTAAAAGACGATGACACCGAAAGCCGTTTTCCTCTGGTAGTGTTTATCCAGGGCAGTGCCTGGGAATTTCCCGATACCAATTATCAGCTTCCCCAGCTCTCCCGGATTTCTCAGGAGGGATATGTGGTTGCCACCGTTACCCACAGAAATATTAAGGACGGACATCCGGCTCCGGCCTTCTTAAAGGACGTAAAAACCGCCATCCGTTTTCTTCGGACCAATGCAGACAAATATCATATTGATCCGGAACGTGTCTATGCCTTCGGCACCTCCTCCGGCGGCAACACCTCTCTCCTCCTTGGCCTTACCGGGGATATGGAAGAGTTCCGCACAGAAGAATATCCCGACGTCTCCGACCATGTAGATGCTGTCATCGACTGCTTCGGTCCTACGGAGCTCTCGGATTATCTGAATGCGCCCGATCCCTCTTTCCGTGCGTATGCGGTGGAAACCTTTTCCATATTTTGCGGCGGAAAGCTTGACCTGGAGCTTCTGGCCAAAATGAGTCCCATCCGTTACGTACAGGAGGGCAAAGCCTATGTTCCTTTCCTGATCGCCCACGGCAACAATGACCCGGTGGTGGATTTTTCCCACAGTGTTAAAATGGTGAAACGGCTGGAAGAATGCGGAGCAGATGTGAGCTTTGTATGCGTGGAGGGCGCCGAACACGAAGGCACCTTCTGGAGCAGACAGATCTGGGATATCTTTTTGGAATTTTTGAATAAGCAGAGGTGACATCCTCAGGTTTATGAGCAGGGGCGGATATAAGCAGACCGGCCCTGCTTATGGCATGTTGCACAATACAATATTTCTCCTATTGACTTTTATGCTTGATATTTTATTTTTGCAATGTGCAGAAGTCAATACATGCTTAAAGGGACTACTCACTCCGAAATCCCATACCCCACATTCGGACGCATGGAGCAGTAAGCCGCATCTGCCACAAATATCAGCAAAAGCGCCAGACAGATGCAAACCCTCCATTTCTTTGAAATCTTCCAATATAATTTTTCAAAAAAGGGCAAAAACAGACAGACAAGCGCCGTTCCTCCCAACCCAAAAAACACAGCGCCCAACAGGCAGATCCTTCCATTGATATTGAGGAAATGGCCGCTGTAATCCCACCAGCGGATCCCCCAGCGACGCTCCAGAAAAAAGCTGGTAAGGTATTCCAGAACCGAACAGCTGCACAGAGAGATCCCAAACACCCATAGCGGCTTTTGGCGAAGGGAACGAAGGAGCAGACAGAGCAAAAGCCCGCCAATACCGTAAATGGGCAGATAAGGCCCTCTGTAGACTCCTCTGTTAATAAATGCGTGTTCTGTAACCAGAAACAACGCAACCTCCCAAAGCCACCCTATGAAGGAGAGAAGAAAAAACAATAGTACATAATAATCAAATCCGTGAGTAATCTTTTTTTCATTCATACCAGACATGATGTCCAGAAATATACATTTTTATATCATCCCTACACCATTTTTCGTAATCTGTACCGCATATACACAGACCGCATGAACTTTTTTATTTCCGCCTCCCGATCCTCTGATAATACCGCACCATACTGAAAATTGCCGTAAAAAGCCAGGTAAAAGCAGTGGCGAACCATATTCCCCACACGCCGATAAAGGAAATACTGGTTAAGGGCTTTGCGAAGCAGATACGCCCGATCATCTCCACCAGACCGTTTGCAAAGGCAAAAACAGCGTCCCCGGCGCCGTTTAAGGTTCCCCTCGCCACATAGATCATACCCAGAGGCAGATAAAACCAGCTGGTGATCCGAAGGGCCTTTGCACCGAAATCGATGACTTCCGTTTCGTTTACAAACAGCTCCATGATCACCTCGCCGCCAAACTGTGCCAGCGGCAGCATGATCAGGGAAAAGATCCCCATGATCAGACAGCCCTTCCGAAAGCCCAGCCTTACCCGGTCAAGCTTGCCTGCACCGATATTCTGTCCTGTATAAGTGGACATTGCCATACACAGAGAATTATAAGGCTGCTGTACCAACTGTTCGATCCTGCTGGTAGCCGTAAACGCCGCCACCACCACAGAGCCAAAGGTATTTACCACGCTTTGGAGGATCACACAGGAAATGGCGATCAGAGAAGTCTGCAGAGCCAGGGGAACTCCCATCTTCACACACTGACCGATAATATTCCAGTCCACCCTGCGCAGCTCCTTCTCTATTTTGAAATAAGGATTCTTGGTCATAGCAAAGAGCATGCTTCCCACCCCTGCCAAAAGCTGGGCAATGATGGTGGCAATCCCTGCACCTCCCACGCCTGTGTTCAAAACCCGAACAAAGAACAGATCCAGGACAATATTAAGGACACTTGCCACGATCAGAAAATACAGGGGCGTTTTGGAATCTCCCACGGCCCGGAGAATTGCCGACACGCAGTTATAAAGCGCCACCGCCAGAACGCCGGCGCACATGATCTTCATATACTGCACAGACTGATCCAGAATATTTTCCGGCGTGTTCAAAAATACAAGCACCGGCCTTGAGAGCAGAATGCCCAAAGCTCCCATTGCCAGCCCTGCTGCCAGCATGATATAGGCGGCATTGGCAATGGCCTTTTTTACGGAGGAGCCCTGACCTGCCCCGAAATTCTGGGAAATTACGATTCCGATCCCGTTAGACATCCCGCCACACAGAGAAAAGAACAAAAAATTCACGGAGCTGGTAGCGCCTACCGCCGCCAGTGCATCCGCCCCCACATATTTTCCTACGATCATAGAGTCCACCAGATTGTACATCTGCTGAAACACATTTCCCACCACCATGGGAAGCATAAACGACAGTAGCAGCCCGGCAGGCTTTCCTTCCGTCATATCCTTTATGTATGTCTTCATATTAATACCCTTTCCACCTCTGGTTTCTTTTGTCACAAAACCGTTCCTCCATATTAACACGAACCTTTCCCTTTTTCCACATAAATATTTTTTAATTGACAAGGGCCATTTCCACGGGTATAATAACAACAATTTCATACAAGTGATCGATCAAAAGCAATGATAAGAAGAAGTAGCATCAGGTGAAACAGACAGAAAGCAGCCGGCGGATGAGAGGCGCGTGGGAAACCTTATGTGAATACATCTTTGAGCTTCGCACCAAATGGTTAAAGATTTTGCGGCAAGAGCTACCTGCCCCGCATATGGTTATCTTTGATCTAGTAGGCTGCGACGGTTCCTGCACCCGTTAACGTGCTAGAGTATAAGCCGGATCTTTGTGCCGTACTCGAAGAGGTAAGCAGTGTGAGCTGCTTATAAAATTAGGTGGTATCACGGGAGTTACGCTCTCGTCCTATGTTGGACGGGAGCTTTTTTTATGCGCAGAGCCGTGCAGATGTAGTATGCCACTGACGTGGCGCACGGCTCGCGCGGCGAGCAGGGGAAGTAATCTTCCCTGCTCGATTGTAACTATTCAGCCTTCGGCTTCATAGTTACATGAATCTGCCCATTTAAAATCGCCTGCGGCGAAGGGGCAGATTCACTCTTGGCTTAGTCCAGGCTTTCTCACGGACTTTGCAACAAGTGCAAAGTCCTGGCTGAATACTTACTTAAAAGAAAGGAGTCCTACTATGGAACACACACAACTCACAATGAGCGAAGAAGCTCTGACACAGGAAGTCACACGGCAGATGCGAATTATCCAAAAAGGCGCCGCCAGCATCATTAATGAGGAGGATTTGAGGAACAAGCTGATGCGCTCTCTTCGCAGCGGAGCTCCCCTCACCGTAAAGCTGGGGTTGGATCCCAGTGCGCCGGATATCCATTTAGGCCACGCCGTTGTCCTCAGAAAGCTGCGGCAGATCCAGGATCTGGGACACCAGATTGTGATCATCATCGGTGATTTTACGGGAAAGATCGGCGACCCTACCGGCAGATCCAAGGGCCGCAGGGCACTTTCCGATCAGGAGGTACTCATCAACGCCCAGACCTACCAGGAGCAGGTCTTCCGGATTCTGGATGAAAAAAAGACTACCGTCCGCTACAACGGGGAATGGCTGGAGCTTTTGACCATGGAGGAGATCATAAGACTGGCTTCCTCCATCACAGTGGCAAGAATGCTGGAGCGGGATGATTTTCAGAACCGCTACACCCACAATATTCCCATCGGCCTTCACGAATTTTTTTACCCTCTTATGCAGGCTTACGACTCGGTTGCCATCCATGCGGATATTGAGCTGGGCGGCACCGACCAGACCTTTAATATCCTTATGGGACGCTCCCTCCAGAAGGATCAGGGCATGGAACCTCAGGTTGCTCTTTTTATGCCAATCCTGGAAGGTCTGGACGGCGTTGAAAAGATGAGCAAAAGCCTGGGAAACTACATCGGCGTCCAGGAGGAGGCCAGAGTCATGTTCAAAAAGGTCATGGAGATTCCGGACAGCCTTATTCTGAAATACTTTGCCCTTGCGACAGACATTTTGCCGGAGGAGCTGGATCAGATCAAAAAGGACCTGGAGGAGGGACAAAATCCCAAAGACTGCAAGCTGCTCCTGGCCCGCACCATCACCGCCCTTTACCACTCGCAGGAACAGACCCTGGCGGCGGAGGCATTTTTTCATCAGGCCTTTACCAACAAAGGGATACCGGAGGATATCCCGGAGCTTGCCGTCACAGATTCCGCAGAAACCCTGCGGGATACTATCCCCTCTCTTTTAAAGGAAGGTTTGATCGTCAGCGGAAGCGAATTCCGGCGGCTTCTTTCCCAGGGCGGCGTCCAGCTAGACGGCCAAAAGGTGACCGATCCGGATACTCCGATCCACGACGGGGATGTGCTGAAAATAGGAAAAAAGAGGTTTGTGCGTCTGCGCATCCGGACAGGATCCGGAGCTTAAGTTTTCCGGGCAGAGGGAGTGATCCAGGATTTTGATCCGGTGTTTTGATCTCAGGTTTGGTTTGGGGTTTTGCCAAGAAATTTATTGCGGAGTAAGACTTGTTGTGTGATAATAGATACAGCGAGGTCAAAACATTATGAGCAATCAACCAAATTGGAATAAAATGGGGGAGGACATCAAGGATGCCCTCCAGGAAGCCCTGCACAGCGGGGACTTTACCAACCTGAACGATCTGGTGTCCCAATCCGTGACCGACGCCTTAAACGAGGTGGGGAGACACATCCCCTTTGTTGAAAACGGCGGACAAGCCGGCAGAGAAACAGGCAGCGAAAACGGCCGGCAGTCAGGCAATCCCACAGGCACCTGGCAACAGGCCAGAGAACGGATCGCCAGGGAACAACTAAAGCAGCAGCAAAACTGGCAGAAGCACCTTCAGCGCAGACAAACCCAGATCCGTCAAAAAGAAAAACAGATCCTCAAACAGGAACAGCAGCTACAGCGAAGGCAGGCACAGGCAAAGGCTCTTCCCGCCATTCCTCCTTCCGAATTTAAGAAAGTGGGCAGCGTCTCCAGCATCCTTTACCAGGTCTTCGGCGGGATCGGCCTTGGAGTCACCCTTCTGGTTGCCTTTATCCTTTTGATCGTATGGGCGGCCGGCATTGAAATAAGCGGCGGCGGATTGCTGGTCAACTTTATTTTCCAGCTCTGCTTTCTCTATATGATCCGGCTTGGGATCATCCAGCACAAACGCCTTGGACGGGCGGAACGGTATTTGCGTCTGTGCGGCAGCGGAAAATTCGCAGCCATCGAAAATCTGGCCAGGGCCACCGGCAGAAAGACCCGCAATGTCCTAAAGGACATCCAGAAAATGCTCTCTCTGGGCATGTTTCCCGAAGGACATCTGGACGACCGAAAAACCTGCTTTATGCTGACCGACCAGGTTTACAGACAGTATCAGGAGGCTGAAAACAGCCGCAGGCTCAGGGAGGCCGAAAAACACAGGATTCCGGAGACAAGCCAAACGGAGACGCCCTCTGCAGAAGATCCTTATTCTAAGGAAGAAACCGCCTCTGCGGCAGGGTCATCCTCCCAGACATTTTCCGGAGAACAGGAATCGGAATTAAATACCATGGTGGCCGAGGGCATGGAATGTGTCCGCAAGCTCCGGTACCTCAATGACCGGATTCCCGGCGAGATTATATCCGCCAAGCTCTCCCGACTGGAGCATCTGCTGAAGGATATTTTTGACAGCGTGCGGGAGCATCCCGAGCAGATGCACCGGATGCACAAGATGATGGACTATTATCTCCCTACCACCCTGAAGCTGGTGGAAGCCTACGAGGAATTCGACAGGATCAAAGAGCCGGGCCAGGATATTTTAAAGGCCAAGGCGGAGATTGAAAATACCCTTGACACGATCAATCAGGCCTTTACAGAGCTTTTAAACAATCTTTTTCAGGACGCCGTATTGGACGCCACCACTGACGCCCAGGTGCTCAAGACCATGTTAGCCCGGGAAGGGCTGATGCGGGAAATGGATTTTCAGCCCGGCGGCAAAAAGGAGACCTAAGTCCTTTTTTAAAGATTAAACAGGCATCGAAATATGATAGCAGACATAAACCTAAAAGCGCAAAAGCAACGCAGAAATGAGGTAAAAAATGAACAATTCACTGGATGAAATGCTGAAGGAAGCCCCCACTCTGACCCTTGATCCCTTTTCACAGCCGGAGGTCATTGAGAACACCTCTCTCGCCGGGGAGGAAGAGCCCCGGATCCCGGAGGTGGTATTGACCCCCGAGGAACAGAAAATGGTGGATGACTTCGCCTCCAAGATCGACATCACCAACACTCAGCTGGTAATGCAGTACGGAGCCGGCAGCCAGAAAAAGATCGCCGACTTCTCCGAAAGCGCCTTAAACAATGTACGTACCAAGGATATGGGCGAAATCGGGCAGATGCTGGCCAATGTGGTAACCGAGCTGAAGGAATTTGACGAGGAAGAGGAAAAGGGCTTCCTTGGCCTGTTTAAAAAGAGCAGCAACAAGCTGGAGAATATGAAGGTCAAATACGACAAGGCAGAGGCAAACATCAACAGGATCAGCAAGGTGATGGAGGAGCATCAGGTAACACTGCTCAAGGACGCCGCCATGCTCGACAAAATGTACGACCTGAACCTGAATTACTTCAAGGAATTGTCCATGTACATCCTTGCCGGAAAACAAAAGCTCGCCCAGGCCAGAACCGTAGAGCTTCCCGCTCTCCTTCGCAGGGCAGAGCAGAGCTCTCTTCCCGAGGATACCCAGGCAGCCAACGACTACGCCGCCATGTGCGAGCGTTTTGAAAAAAAGATCTATGACCTGGAGCTGACCAGAACCATTTCCATGCAGATGGCTCCCCAGATCCGCCTGATCCAGAGCAACGACACCGCAATGTCCGAAAAGATCCAGTCCACCCTGGTGAACACCATCCCCCTGTGGAAAAGCCAGATGGTGATCGCCATCGGCCTGAACCATTCCAGCGAGGCGGCCAGAGCCCAGAAGGAAGTAACGGACATGACCAACGCCCTCCTTAAGAAAAATGCGGAAACCCTTAAGACCGCCACCATCGAAACTGCCCGTGAAAGCGAGCGGGGTATCGTGGACATCGAAACCCTGACCGCCACTAATCAAACCCTCATCAGCACCTTAGACGAGGTTCTGAAGATCCAGGAGGACGGCCGCGCCAAGCGTAAGAGCGCCGAAGCAGAGCTTGGCCGGATCGAGGATGAAATGCGCAAGAAGCTCCTTGCGGTGAGCAGGAGCTCGGGGAGGATGTAATTTTCTGTATGGTTTGATGTAATAATTAGCAGTTTATTATTGAACAATATTTTGATATTTTTGTAGACTTTGTACTTGGCCTGTGATATACTTTTAATTACGGGGAGGTAATGCTTATGACAGAAAATGAAAAACTTGATCTGATACTTTCCAAGCTTGGTCAGATGAACGAAAGACTCGACAGAATGGATGAAAGGTTTGGCAGGATGGATGAAAGGTTCGACAAGATAGAAAGCGACGTGACCGACATCAAACTGACTCTGGAAAATGAAATCCGCACCAATATCATGCGTGTTGCGGAAGGTCATCTTGACCTGTACCGAAAGCTTGATGATGCCCAAAAAATTGACAACGAAAAGGAAATGATAGCAATACGTGTAAATATTCTTGAGACAGAACTGCGGAGAGTGAAGAAACGGCTTGCGCAGATTTCATAACTCATTTACAACCCGTCTGGATGAAATGGAAATCCAGACGGGCTGTTTTTATTCAAGATCCATCACACAAACACATACTTCTCCAGTCTCTCAAAGGCTTCCTTCACCCGTGAAAGAGGAAGCGCCAGATTCATGCGGATAGCGTTAGCACCGTGGAACATCCTTCCGTCCTGCCAGGCAACGCCCACATCCCATCCGGCCTTCTCCAGCTCGTCAATGGTTCTCTCATGGGCCTCCAGCCATTCCGTACAATCCAAAAACAACATATAGGTTCCCTCCGGCTTCATCACCTGGACACCCGGAAAATGCTCTGCAATAAAGTCACAGGCATAATTGATGTTTCCGCTGAGCACCTGGCAAAGCTCGTCCACCCACTCCTGTCCCTCAGGGCGGTAAGCTCCGATCAGGGCATGCATGCTGAGCACATTCATGGAATTGTAGTGGGATTTACTTCCCTGAGCCTCGATCCGTTCCCGCAGATACTGATTGTATATAATATGATAAGAACCAATCAGTCCAGCCAGATTAAAGGTTTTGGAAGGGGCATAAATCCCCACCGTCCGCATCCTGGCATCCTCGCTGATACTTTGCATGGGAATATGATGATGACCATTTAAGATAATATCAGACCAGATTTCATCAGAGATCACCACACAATCATTGGCCTTATAAACCTCCATGGCTTTCTCCAGCTCCCAACGCTCCCATACACGCCCGCAGGGATTGTGAGGATTGCAGAAAACAGCCACATGGATCTTGTTGGCCTTGATCTTTGCATCCATATCCTCAAAATCCATACGCCAGATTCCCTTTTCATCCAGCTTCAAAGGGCTGTGGATGATCTTCCTTCCGCAGTTTTCGATACATCCGGTAAACCCGATATAAGTAGGACTGTGAAGCAAGACACAGTCTCCCGGTGCTGAAAAGGCTTCCAGAGTGGAAACTACTCCGCCCAGCACGCCATTCTCATAGCCGATATGCTCCTTTGCAAGACCTGTGACGCCGTTGCGCTTTGCCTGCCACTCTATGATAGCGTCATAATAGGCTTTCGTAGGCTCGAAATATCCGAAGGCCGGATGCTTCACCCTTTCGATAATCGCCTCCTGTATGGTCGGGGCTGTGGCAAAATTCATGTCCGCCACCCACATAGGGATGGCGTCAAAGCCCTCCTTTGGCGCCTGGGGCGCCATCCCCGCCACGCCCTCCGGGCGCAGACCGTCCACTGCAATGGCGTCCCTGCCGTGGCGGTCGATGATAGATGTAAAATCGTACTTCATGGTTTTGTTCTCCTTTGCTGATCAAATCCTGACCTTATCATGCTCTCCTTTTATTATATGCTATACGGATAAATAATCAAAGCAGGAATTTTTGAATCCCTGCTCTCTTAACTTGTTTTTTGTCACTGTACATGGTATGTTATTTTCAGAAACATAGGAGAGGTAAACAGCATGGAATCTATGAATATACATGAAGCGCCCAAAAACAGAAATAAACTGCCACTACCCATTGGAGTTTCTGATTTCAGGGAAACTGTTTTAAAATATTACTATGTGGACAAAACGCTGCTCATCCGCGACTTTCTGGATACCATTCCAAAAGTATCACTTTTTACCCGCCCCAGGCGTTTTGGGAAGACTCTGAACATGGATATGCTGAGGGTCTTCTTTGAAAAAACGGAAAATGATACCTCTGTCTTTTTTCGGGATAAAAAGATATGGATGTGTGGCTCTGAATATACCCGGCATCAGGGAAAATACCCTGTTATCTTTTTGACTTTTAAGGATGTAAAATTTGATAACTGGGAAGACTCTCTCCTGAAAATCCAAACTCTGCTTCAAATAGAGTTCAGCCGCCATGGTGAACTTGCGAAAAGCAAACTCTGCAATGAATTCGAGAAAGAATATTTCCAAAAGATAGTACGAGGGGAGACAAGCGCCGTAGAGCTCACACAGGCATTTGCAATCCTGTCCGCCATGCTCCACAAGCATTATGAAGAAGCTCCTATTTTGATAATTGATGAATATGACACGCCAATCCAGCAGGGATATATGCGTGGCTATTATGATAAGGTTATCCTGTTCATGCGCAATCTTTTTTCCGCCGGGTTAAAAGATAATCCTCATCTTGCCTATGGGTTTCTTACAGGTATCCTACGTGTAGCCAGAGAAAGTATTTTCAGTGGTATGAATAACCTGAAGGAAAATTCCGTGCTGGACGATCGATACAGCGAGTATTTTGGTTTTACAAGAGAGGAAATCCATTCCATACTGGATTATTATGAGCAGTCATCTAAATACGAAGAAATCTGTAAATGGTATGACGGATATGTCTTTGGGAATACTGAAATTTTTAATCCCTGGTCTGTGGTCAATTACCTGGATTCAGGATGTTCTCCAAAGGCTTACTGGCAATTTACAGGCAGTAATGATATCATCCGCGAAATCATTTCAGGCGCTGCTCCTGAAATCCAGGAGGAACTTCTCAATTTACTCAAAGGAGAAAGCGTCTCAACATACGTGGATACCTCCGTGATCTATCCGGAGATCAGGAATAATCCATCCTCTATATACAGCTTTCTTCTGGTAGCCGGATATCTAAAACCATTAAGTGGAATAACCAGCCATGATGGCAATATGATCTGTGACGTTGCGATCCCCAACAGGGAGATATTTCTTGTATATGAAAAAGAGATTCTATCATCCATGTCTGCGATCATTCCTCAGGCAACAGCGATATCTATTCAGCAGGCCTTAACTAAACAGGATATCCCGGGGCTCCAGAAAAAACTAAGCCAGTTTTTAATGCAGACGATCAGTTCCTTTGATACAGGCAGCGAAAGCTTTTACCATGGACTGATGCTGGGTATCTGTGCGATCATGAGCGATCAATATCAAATCAAATCTAACAGGGAATCCGGAGCAGGGCGTTACGATATTCAAATGTGCCCCTATAACCAAAAGCTTCCGGGAATTCTTTTGGAGTTCAAAATGCTTCGGGAGAAAAAGCCGAAGCCAGATTCGGTTCCCGCCAAGTTGAAAAAGCTGGCAGAGGAGGCGTTGGAACAGATTCAGAGCCTGGAATACGCCAGCGAAATGCAGGAAACCGGTATAACAAAGATTATGGAAATGGGAGTTGCATTTTATAAGAAGCAGGTGGAACTGGTTTCCAGAATGAGAGAGCAGAAACAACGGATGCCAGGCTCCGCCAGCCATCCTTATGTTAAATAACGGATGACTCACAAAGCGTGCCATCCGTTGTTTTGTGGAAGGGGCAATGCACGATTTCAGAATATAATATTCCTAATATATGTCCAGAAATCCTTGAGAAAATCTCCCTGTTGGCTGCCCGGTACTAATAAATACCCAGGTAACTCCGGCTCCAGCCTTTCAAGTAGATAGATCTCCTTTTCGCCTACGATTATTTGACGCTTACAATAACATTCCCTCAAAATTTTTGGAGCTGCTCCACCATCGTGAAACAGCCCCATCCGTGCGTTAAAAGAAAATATTCAACAGCCCCAACACTACCCACACCACTGCAAGTATCGTATGTGTAATCTTGAGTCCCTTTCTCTCTGTACTGGCCGCAAGAGCCATACTGTATACTGCAAGCACAAACTCCAGAATGATCACAACCGTAACTGCACTTAATCCTGCTCCTAACAACATATCTTTTCCCTCCTGATTTAAAATTTTATAAAGTTACTTATTTCAAAAGATCCGCATATGCAACTGTATCTTCCGACATAGCCGCCTTTTTCTGCAGATCAATTTGTCTGTTGATGGCTTCCTTATTGCCCATAATACTTCTTAAGAAATCAATCATTGTCCTGTAATCATCAAATATGTGCTCAGGGGCAATGAACGCCTTATTGTGCAATGTCTGCCTGAATCCAAGAATCAGCTGGTTATGTAAAAATGCCTGTTTCACCGCCGACACGATTTCTGCCTGATGATTGATATCCAAATAGTAATCGCATGTATCAAACAACTCATCTATCATTGCAGTACGTGCTCCCGGATACAAGGTCACATTCTCATACTGCGCCAGGCTCATGAGCTTGGATGACATCTCTGTGATTGCTGCAATATGAAAATGCATCTGTGGAAGCGCCTTAACCAGTTCCTCACACTTTTCAATGTTATCGGAATTTGTACAAATCAACGCTTTATTGCTGAAGGTATTCTGTCTGCCAAATGCATAGGCAAATCCAAGAGGTTTAAGTACTTCCTTTGATGCGCCCAGTTCCGCCAGCTTCTCATAGCTGTCTTTTTTCTGTACATAAATGGCCCGCGCCCTTCTGGCCTGTCCACCAAGAATCAACTGCATATTGCCGGGTATATCATTTCTGACGCCCTCCTGCCAGAATAATGCATCTTCCTTTCTATCAGTTGGCATTCTCTCAGATATAAACAACGGAGTGGACAGAGAATTAAAGAATATCCTGCTCCCCATAGCTCCCAACTCTTCCAAAAGCTTTAATGCGAGATCTACCTTGTTTTTATACACATAGACCTTGCCGTCTCTGTTCAGAATAATATCGTGGGTTACGAAATTCTCCAGGATCGTCTCCCCTCCCTCTGGATCAAAGTATGCTTTGCAAAAACGCTTTGCATCCTTGTTGAAAAAGGTTCTGGCATATAATGCGCCGTATCTGTTGTAATGGTCGCTGGCTCTGACGACTCCCTTTTCATCCATCCAGTCTACTACCCGCACCAGTCGTTTATGTTTGGGTTCCGCATAAAAAATATGTCCCCTTTCATGATGCAGGTCAAATACCTTTCCGCTGGAATTATTAGCATTGATCTCCCAATAGTCCGGTATATTGATCTGGTTAAAATAGCGCGGCTTTCCCGGTATCTTATCACTCTGTTTAAAATCTCCACAAAAATATTGATAGACTGAGATCACATCCTCGGGGAAAAAGCCATCGTCTTCAATTACGATTACAGGACCCGTAAATCCCGCCCCCCGAAAGGACTGATGGAGCATCTCGCTGTCTTCTCCATAGTTATCCAACAAAAGAACTGTATCTGTCATCCCACTATATTTTTCCATCTGAGCTCCACCTCCTTTGTAAGAAATCCTTTTGCCTTTTCATAGGAATGCTCATGAAAGCTGTCTAAATCTGCTTCTGTAAACAGCTGTATCAACCGGTCCGTCAGTGCTTCAATCTTTTCCCTTTGAGAGGTATGCTCGTCCACCGGGATCAGATATCCGTTCTTCCCGTCATCGATAAATGTGGGATTACCATATCTTACATCAAAGCCTATAATCGGGAGTCCGCCGCCGATCGCCTCCATCAGGGTCAGTCCAAATCCCTCACTCATGGAGCCGGACAGGTATAGCTCATAATCCTGATAAACCTCTTTCAGATTCTGCTGTCCGCGAAGAATAATATAATTCTCCGCTCCAAGCTTCCTAATCAATTCCTTCAGCTTCTGCTCCTCGCCGCCTTTTCCATAGATATCCAGTGTAAGCTGAGGAACCACCTCATGCGCCTTTACAACCGCTTCAATGATCCAGTCTATATGCTTCTCTGTAGCTAGCCTGGAAGCTGTCAGAATGGAATATGGATTGCGGTTGATGGTTGGATACTTCAGTTCATCCAGACTTCCTACAGGAACCGTATAAACGGTTGGCTCCGTGCCGTTATATTTCAGAAACTGTTCCTTGAGCAGCCTGTTTTGCTCATCTGTAGCTGTGACATAAAAATCGATGTGCCTGTGCATCGCAAAGGAATACTCATAATAATTGTTCCAAAGGATGTTGTCATCATCTGTGCTTCCCTCACTAAAATGATCTGCATGAATAATAATCCCCACCCGGGCGTTCCCGGTATTTTGCAGGATGGTCTGACCAACTCCTGTGGTGCGATCAATCAGTACGATGTCATCTTTGGTCAGATTCAGTCTGGATACCATATATCCTACGAATTCTTCTTTTGAACAGAGAATCTTATCCGGAAACTGATACATCACCTTTCCGTCATCGTTGATCTCCTCATAGGCCACTGTGCCATCCTCGTTAAAAAATCTGCGCAGATACATATGCGCCTTATTATCCAGAGGTGCATAATATTCTGAAAAGATTCTGTCATAGGTGAAGTAATCCTTCCGGATCAGAAGTCCTCCCGATACCATCTCCACCCGGTGAACCCGCTCGGACTGCTCGTCCACAAAATAAATGGCATAATAATTGTTTTGCCCGGCAAAGATCAATTGCCCTGTTTTACCAGTCCTTTTATATGTGTACTCATCTGTAGGCAGTGTCTTTTTCAAGTCACTGAGTGTGTAAGAAACCGGTGCGATCTTTTGATCTGTAAAAAAGGTATACAGCCATATGATCTCGGAATCCAAAAAACCAATATTCCTGGTCAAATGCTCAATGTTCTCTCCTGTGATCAGATCCGTGAATACAAATTTCGCGTCAGCCCCGATATTTCTGAGCATAACCGCCCGATAGCTCTGGGCGTACTCCACGCCGCTGGATGCCCAACCAATACCAAGATTAAAATTGTAAATCATTTCCTTCTATCCTCTCCCTCATAATTTCTGTCAATGCTACGGGAATAAAACATACATTTCTCCTGCCTTGTTATATTCTTTTTCTCCCAGAAATATATTCCTTACAATATCCTTTTTGATGGTTTCCTGCATCCGCCGGAAAGAGTCATAGGCCTCCACATGATATTCAAACACAGGATTCCGCTGTGCAGTCGCTCTGCCGCTGACCACATACTGCAACTGCTGTAAATAATCTACCTGCTCTACCCAGGCATCATCAATTGCCCGCAAGACGCACAGACGGATATATTCCTTTAATTCCTCTTCTGATGAAAAAGAGCGCTTTTTCTTTTTCCATACCGTATTAATATAAGACTGCAAGGCTCTTCTCAATGACTTTTTCTTTATATAGTTAACATGCAAAAATCTGTCATCCAGATTATACGAAATATTATTCAACACATACCGCGTAATATCTCCGGTGGCAAGGCGCGGCTTTTCTTTCAAAAATAAATCCACACTCTCATATGCCAACCCTAACACCACTTCAAACTCCAGACTTCCACCATCCAACAGCCTGTTACGGACGTCATACATCATTGTCCTCTGGCGTTTCATGACCTTGTCATAATCAACAGAACTTTTTCTCTGTGCAACCGCCTGTTCCTCCAAACGCCTCTGTGTTCCATTAATCATTTTCTTCAGTTTACGCTTTGAAATCCAACGGTCTTTTTCAACATACTTTTCCAGCACCTTTTCGCCTACTGAGGAAATCGTATCGTCTTCAAGAGAAACAAAAAACTGACTGCTTCCCGGATCCCCTTGCCGCCCTGCACGCCCTCTAGCCTGCCGCTCCAAACGGATATTCGCCATACGACCAATACCAATGACTGCAAGACCTCCCAATTCCTTGACTCCCGGTCCCAGGCGGATGTCTGTACCACGCCCTGCCATGCCGGTAGATACGGTAACCGTGCCTTTTTGTCCAGCTTCCTTAATGATCTGAGCTTCCCAATATGCACTATTTGCGTTCAATACACTATGGGCAATCTGATGATCGACCAGGAGACGGGATACCATCTCTGTATCTGCAATAGTTGACGTCACCACCAGTACAGGCCGTCCTATCTCATGGCACCTGATCACTTCCTTAACTGCTTCTTTGCACTGTGTTTCTGCATTTTTGAAGAACATATCCTTCTTATCTTCTCTTTGGAGCGGTCTGTTTGGAGGTATTACAGCCACTTTCTTTTTATATATCTTACGCAATTCTTTCTTCGCATCAGCAATGGTGCCACTCATGCCTGACATACGTGGGAAAAGCAGAAACAGATTTTGATAAGTCACGGATGCTACTGATCTGTTTTCCTGGGTAATGTTCACCTTCTCCTTGGCCTCAATCGCCTGATGCATACCGCCTCTCAACTTCATACCAGAAAGAATCCGCCCCGTACCATTGTCAAGCAGAGACACTTCCCCTTTTTCGGTAACTACATAATTTTTTTCCCTTTCCATAGTAATATGTGCTTTAAGAGCAAGAGTCACATGTCTGTTAAGTTCGAAATTTTCCTTTGCATAAAATCCTTCAATACGAAAATATCGTTCCGCATAGGCTACTCCCTCATCGGTAAGCCACACGCCATGATCTTCCTCTATGTAGTCGCGCTCCGGCTGTAATGTGGTCACAAAGAAATCCGTCATACCATATAAATTTGATTGAACCCGCGGTACGCCGGATATCACAAGGGGCATAGTTGCTGCATCCATAAGCACCATATCCGCCTCATCAATAATTACATAATAAAATTCTCTCATAAAGCGATCTTCCGCACGGCTCACAAGATTATTTAACAAATAATCAAATCCCAATACAGGGTGTGTCGTATAAACGATATCTGCATTATAAATCTGACGTTTCTCATCATTATCGAGACTTTTTTCGGGATCTATATTTACCCCCGAACGCACAATCAAACCCAAGAACTCATATACTGGCCCCATCTCTTCTGCATCACGGGCAGCCAAATAATCATTGGCTGTAACCAGCATGGTACTCTTACCTGTCAATGCATTAAGATACAGTGGCATAGTTGCCGTCAAGGTTTTTCCTTCTCCAGTATTCATTTCCGCCAGATAATCATAATGCAAGGCAATTGCTCCCAAAATCTGACAATCATAAGGTTCCATGCCTAAAATCCTTCTATCTGACTCGCATATAACTGCATATGCCTCCGGAAGAAGGCTATTTAGCGATGCTCCTTCTGAAATACGTCTTTTGAACTCTTCTGTCTTCCCACTCAGGACATCGTCTTCGAGTTCTTTCATAATCAACTGCTCTTTTTTTACTTTTTTAAGTATATGATAAAGCTTTCTATTCTTCATCTGTGATTTCCGTTATTATTATTGAATGGAAATGAAACTGTGTTGCGCCAGAATTAATCAATTGCACTGCATAGCTAAATGTCTTCAATGGACACCTAAAGTCGCTTTCCCCATCACGTACAATCTGGCTTCCTGCTTCCACATCATAGCGATCATAAAAGATCAGTCTTATAAGTAATCCATCTGCAGGTTCTGCCGAAGCATCCAGACTAATATGATAGCTACCTTCCCCGTCTATCATAGGCAATGCAGGCTCTATACGCATTACCTGATAATTCACCTTGGAAAACCAACTTTTAATCACAGTCCCCGGCGGCATCAATTCGTTTCTGAATTCCACATCATCTTTTGCATGGAAAAATATTTCAGATCCATACAGATATGTGTCTTTTATATATTCATTCCAATAAATCTTCCACGATTCTCCAGTCATTGCTTCTGCCTGTTACTCCGTATTTCATTAAAATCGCTTTCTATAACCTCCTGATATTGCTTCACAAACCAATTTACAATACCAGATGTATTATCATTATGCCGACCATGCAATCCTTTTCCATATATCCTCACACCAGCATCCTTTAAATGAAACTGGAGTTTTTCATATGCGGTTCTGTCATAGTCATCTTCCACCATATAAGCTACCACAAAACAGGTTTTTGCCCAATTCGTACAGTCAAACGCATCCCAAAACCTGTCATTCAACTGATCAACTGCCTTCTTGCTCAAACTCCCACAAACTTTATGAAGAACATCTAACGAAGTTGGAAACCCACCAGGACGATTAATACGCTCGTTTTCAGCCACATTCCCAATACTGGCCAAAGGCTTGCCAAGCAGTATCGTATTCGGTTGAACTCTGCATCCATAATACAATGCTCCGAATGTCCCCATAGAAAGCCCCGATAAAATTACTTCCGAGCTTTGAAATCTTAGTTTCTTCATATGCTTTCGAATAATCTGCTCAATCTTATTTTCATATTCCTCTGAACCAAGATAAAAACCTCCTCCTTCTAATCTGGACTCTGTAATTAACAGGAAAGGTTGTTTCAATCCTCTCATCATATAATATCCTTCAAATCCTTCCTGCGTCTTGTAACCAGAGAAATATACATTTAATGGGGGAGTCAAATTACCAGGATCAAAATAATAAAAAATCTCTTCCCGATCAGTCGTTACTACCCTTCGCCCTCCTGGAATAAAATTTCCCTTCCCTCTTCTTGAATGACGATCATGCAATGCTGTTATTGTCAGCTTCCCATTTCCTTTTGCCTTAAGGGAAACAAATATATACCCTAATTTTTCGCTTTTATTCTCAATATAAACAATGTCATCCAATTCTTCTTCAGAAAAAGACCATATCTTTTGAAATTGAGGATCAGTCCCATATCCGAACTGAATCATTGTTATCTCCAATAATATCTCAATCGTGTCATCCTTTGCATATTCCAGCCAGAAATCAATAGCCTGATTTCCTTCAATAGGAATATTATTTTTCCAAAAAACAATCTGCGTCAACTCACTGCCAAAATTCCCCTCTAAATCTACCCCCTCAAATCCCCGCCATGCAACAACTTCTTTATACCCCTGTGCTATAGATATATTATGGGGCACATATTTCTCCCCATAAGATCCCGAAAAATAATCTGGCAAATCCTCTTTTAAAAGAATACACAGATTCTCAGCGGAAATTCTCTTTCCCATCTTCCTTATAAAATATTTTTTTGTAAGGTCTCCCTTTTTCAGAGAAACTTTATCTGTCAAAAACAAAGTATAAGCTTTTGAAAATCGTATCAAATAATCAAATTCAGATGCTGTAATTTCCCTATCCAGAATCACAACATCAAAATCTTTTTCCGGTAATCCAGAGAAATCTGGTTCATAGTACCACTCTGCACAATCCGATATAGGCAATATATTGCTAAAATCTTCAGCTCCCAACTGTAACACTCTTACTGTTTTCAATGTCTGTAATAACCTCTTTCCATTGCTCAATCAAATATTGTGCCGTATGAGTTTTTCCCACATCATATGACTGAATCATGGCATAATTCCAATTGCTTAGGCCTTCCAGATAATATCTTAAATCTTCACCTAATTTAGATAACTCTGTATTGATCCTCCCATTCTTTCCCGGGCGCATATACTGAGTAGGAATCCGCAAAATCTGTGGGATCCCCATGCTTACACAGGATATTTGCAAAAATAAATCAGGCGGATCTGCCAAATCTACCAAAAGCCTTTGTTCTCTCACACATTTATTTACTGATAGTTCGTCCACACATTGTTCTACTATAAATAAAACAGGAATCTGATCCTCTTTATCCAGCAAAAATTCAAATTTATTCATATTTTCTTTCCGCGCCCATTCAGCTGGATAACCATTAGTATTTAAAATATCCCTAATCTGTCTCAGTAATATATCTTCTCTGTTAAATTCTGCATTTCTGGTAAACAAATGCACCCTAGCATTATGATTTTCTAGCAAATATGACGCCAAATACTTCACGGCAGTCTTCAATTCCTCTGTTTTCAGATGATCAACTGGAAACAATATCTTCTGTACGTGCAGTTGCTGACTAATTCCATGATCCATACGCGTATCATATGGAGGAATATTCGTTTTTCTTACATTTTTGAGATTGCTTTGTTTTAGGAGGATTTCAAGATTATCCTCAGAATCTGTCACAATACAATTTCCATGAGAAAGACTATGCAGAGCCATTCTGATATTCTCACGAGAAATCCTATTTTCAAAAATAGAAAATATGGTTCGTTTACCTGTTAGTAATCTATCAAGCAGATTCATATGTTGCACATGCGCCGCTACGCAAAAGATATCCAAGTCTTGAGTAGTCTGAAGATATGATATCAAAACTTCCTCTATCACTTGTTCCATTGATGCATAAGAGTTCCTCGAGAAAGAAATTTGATACTCTCCTTTGTGTGTGCAAATCAGGTATTGATTGCTGCGAGGATTAACCACCACATGACCATCTGCAAAACAGCATAATTTCCAGATACCTTTTTCCGTTAAATATTGTTCGTAAGACTTTCTGCCATTTTCATACACAGATGTACAGGAAACAAATCCTCTATCATCATATATATTCTTTCGATTAATCTGTCCGTTTCGATATAAGTCTACTTGTATCGGATTTCCATATTCTCCGAACTCAATTTGCGCATATCTTTCATGATTTAACAAAGCTAAAACTGAGAACGGCGTATAAATAAACTCAATTCCCTTCGGCCAGTTTAAATCGTGAAAAGAAAGAATTGCCTGCTTTTTTCTTCTTACTTCTTGTATAGCATCAAATACCGACCAATAAGGAACTCTAAAAGCACTCTGTCTATGTAAAAAATGTCTAAAATTTGGCGCATAGGACAATAGCAGAATCTTGTGCTCACAAATGGAATTTCGCTGAAATAGTTGTATTTGTTTCACGGTATCGTCAGTTTCTGTCTGCATACGTCGCCTATACCAGAACTGTTCACTTTCTTTCCACTCATTCTTTTGATACCATGCCGGTATAAAGTACAACATCAGGTATTTTACATCCTTTCAAAAACTTCTGTGAAAAAATCTTCTTATTCAATAAATCACATAAAAAAAGAATAAGAATCAAACCTCCGATATGTTTTTACTTCTCGATAAAGAGGGCATAATATACCAATCAGCATCATTCCTGTTGTAGGAAATAACGCCAATTGCGATGATATTTCTCCTTTTAATGAAAGCCCCAATGAAATTCCCATCATCAAGCACAATACACAACTACTAAAAGTACTCAACTGTAAAACCCTCTTCCGTAAATATTTCTTGGTCTTCTTCCCAGCATATACATTTACTATACTGTCTCCTCCTCTCTGTAACTGTTCGGCCATTTCTCCCGGACTAAGCATAACAAATGAAAATATGACATTCAGTGCAAATATTATCCCTAAATAAACAATCACTCCTATAATATTAGTCAGATTCAACTCTTCATAGATAAGCAACAAAGTATTGTTATCTTGATAAAAAAGCAAAAGGAGCCTTATAAATAGCTGCGGTATCATAAAAAAGGCCGTCGCAAACATCACAGGCATTACCCCTATCGGATCAAGTTTAAAGGCTATATAGCTTTTATCTGCGTAAACATTATGGATCGACACTCTCTGAACTGGAATACGAATAATTACATTCTCCATAACCAAAATTACCAAAGCCATGCATAAACATAAAATCAGTGGCCTGTATAACTCGTCCCATGTAGATTTTTGTAAAGTTGAAATCAAATTATCTAAAACATTTACCAATATAATTGGTATTTGTGCACCTATTCCATGTTCTTTATTTGAGGTCGCCATTTTATATATAATCACAGCGCCTACTGTCATCTCCGAAACAGCAATTACTTTTAACGTCTCCAGATTAAAATTTGATTGTTTAAATATCAATTCATTAGCGCGTGACAGTGCAAATGCAACTGCTATTATAATCATCAATATCAGCGAAAATCGCTCTATTTTTTGTGGTGAGAGACGAGATCTGTATTCATTTCCCCTTATTGCCATAATAACCCACATAATTAAGTTTGCCGTTATATATGGCATAATACCAAGAGCAAAAAACGTATAGCGGTGTCTGTCCCCACTTATCATTGAAAATATTATATTTTGAGAGTCAAGTTCATCAAACTGATATGCTGACGAATCTACATTATAAAGCAAGAGACTTCTTCCTACCATGTAACCTGCAAGAATCAATAAGGTAAAAAGAAGTCTCTTCCTCAATTCATGAGTCTTATTCTTTTTCAAATAAACTTCCCTTCATATATACCTCCCCGGTAGAGATACCGGAGAGGTATATATATATTACACTGAATTTTTAACTTTTGAAGAATTAAGATCAATCCTCTTTTTTATTGCTGTCGGATTTATTTTTATCCTTCTTATTTTGACGATACCCATCCACAGCGCTCGCAATTGCTCCTATTACAGGAAGCCATGACCACCAAAGTCTATCTGTCGCGACAGGAGCCGTAAGCGGTATTTCTTCGTCTTCCATTTCTACCAACTCACCATTCATATCTTCCTCCTCATCGCCGATAACTGCAAGAGGTACTTCCTCATCATCAATCTGTAACAGATCATCATCAATATCGTCTACTTCTGCAACCACCTCATCAAGTGTTCCTAAATCCATTCCTGCCGGAACTCTTGCAGTCATCAAATTAGGTGCCACAAGAGGAACTACTCCGTCATCAATCTCTAACAGGCCCTCATCAACTTCTGTAACCGGGCCATCCGCTGCCGGAACCGTAGGCACTGTGGTTGTGTCTACTATATCAGCTGCATCACCTGCAGGAGGTGTAACATCTTCCCCAGCTCCACCGCCTGTTCCATCCTCGGCTGCTGCACTGTCTGATGTACTTGTGCTTATTGATGCACTTTCACTCTCGCTTGAACTTACAGAAGCACTCTCACTTTCGCTAATCGAGTTGCTTTCACTAATGCTAAGACTCTCGCTAATACTTGAGCTTTCGCTTATGATTAAGCTTTCACTTGTACTCAAGCTCTCACTTGTGCTTAAGCTTTCACTTGTACTCAAACTCTCGCTTGTACTGAGACTTTCACTCGTACTCAAACTCTCGCTTGTGCTCAAGCTTTCACTCGTACTCAAGCTCTCACTGGTGCTAAGGCTTTCACTCGTACTCAAGCTTTCACTGGTGCTGAGGCTTTCACTCGTACTCAAGCTCTCGCTTGTGCTTAAGCTTTCGCTCGTACTCAAGCTCTCACTGGTGCTGAGGCTTTCACTCGTGCTTAAGCTCTCGCTTGTACTTAAGCTTTCACTCGTACTCAGGCTTTCGCT
>CANDAG010000026.1 GCA_947382625.1 uncultured Lachnospiraceae bacterium | reverse complement strand
GCTCTTCCGATCTAAAAAAACATCTAAATCTTCTCTCGGAAACGCTTTCTTTGTCAGCGCATACACGCTATATACCTGCTCTTTCGGCAAAACCACCTCCGCATCAATGACCAGCTTATCGGACAACTTCTCGCTGATATAGTTTGTTCCGGATTCCGCTCCTCCTATACTCTCGCCACTCCCCTGCATCGCCTCTGTGCTACTTCCTGTCGGTGTGCTCTCCGAGGGTTCTGCTGCCGTACCGGAGCAGCCAGTCATCAGAATACCGACAGACATAAGCACAGACAACGCAAACATCTTTTTTGAAATGCTCTCTTTCATAAAATTTTCCCTCCATATAAGCAACAATATTTTCTTTTTATTGATCTGTGAAATCAATGGCAATCTCCATTATCCCTATTTTTGCCACAATCTCAACCCGTCTTGTATGAAACGACATTTTGTGCCCTTTTTTGGTCATTTCATTTTGTGCCGATTATTCCTGACTCCTATCTCACCCCAAAATCCGCTAAAAAATGTCTTTTCATACAATCCTTTTGTACTCCCTTACCCTTTATTGTATAATGTAGAGGGATTTAAAAGCAGTAAATGAAATGAAAAGAGGTACGAAAATGCGAATACTCATCTGTGATGATGATGCGCTGATAGTTGAACAACTTCGGAAATATATAAAAGATTTTTTTGAAAACATCCATGTGAAATGCCCGGAACTTTCCTGTTTTTCTGACGGGGAATCCCTGCTGGCAGATAAAGGCGAAAAAGACATCCTTTTTCTTGACATAGAAATGCCCGGAATGAATGGTATCTATGTGGGAAAGGAATTAAAAAAGAAGAATGAAAATATCATTATTTTTATCGTGACTTCTTATTCCGAATATCTTGACGATGCAATGCGGTTCCGTGTATTCCGGTATCTTTCAAAGCCTTTGGATAAGCAGCGGTTTTTCCGCAATATGAAAGATGCGGTTGACCTGTATAACACCATGACAATAAAGATCCCAATTGAAACAAAACAGGGGGTGCATACACTGCTTGCATCCTCCATCATAGCAGTAGAGGCACAGGGCCGAAAGGTAACGGTACATACCACTGCCTGTGATTTTGAATCCACCCACAATATGCAGTACTGGCTGGAACTTCTCCCCAAAAACCGTTTCTTCCAGACACACCGCAGTTTCATTATCAATTTTGAGCATGTCACAGATTTTGACCATAATCTTGTCCATATGGCTGATAATCAATCTGCTTATCTGACAAAGAGGAAATACAGCTCATTTAAAGAAGCCTATCTCCTCTATTTAGAAAGTACGAGGTAAATCAAATGATCAATACAATCTGTTATTTTTTCAGTTTTCTTGTAGAAGCAGTTATACTCTGGCAGTATTCCTCCGATTTATTTCCTGCCAAACGCACCCCTCGAAGAAAACTGGCCGTACTATGCAGTTTATATTTTATCCTGTTTTGCATGTCACTGTTTGAATCTATATGGGTCAATATCATTTTATATTTTTTTCTGAACCTCATTTTCCTGATGACCCAGTGTTATCTGAATTGGTACACGTCAGTATTTCATACTGCCATACTGACAGCTGTTATGGCAATGAGTGAATTAGTTGTTTATGGAATTACCAAGCGGTTTGCTCCTCACTTCCTTGATAATGGCAGGGAATTTTATCACCTTTTATTCTTTTCGTTCTTTAGCAAACTCATATTCTTTGCTGTTATTTATATGCTAATGCACCTGATGAGAAACCCAAAGAAGGATACAGGGCAGTATGGCAGGTCAGTTTTTCTTCTTGTTTTCATTCCCCTGACCTCAATCTTTATTATGTTTACCTTTATATGCATTGGCGAATCCGTTTCCCTCCCATCGTCACTTGACTGGATGGTTACCGTTGGCGCTGTTTTTTTGCTGGCAGCGAACCTGCTCATGTTTGAAATCAACCAGTATCATCAGAAAAAAAACATGGAATTTACAGAAATGCAATTATTGCTTCAAAAAGAATCAGATTCAGCCCAATATTATAAAATGCTGAATGCACAGAATGAAAACCAGCGTATTTTAATCCATGACATAAAAAAGCACCTGCAATCCATCGATCTGCTGAATGAACAAAAAGAGTATGCTAAAATAAGCACCTATATCCGGCAATTGGTACTCTCCCCTGACCTGAAGGAATCCTCCAGGCTGTGCGACCATGAAATGCTGAACTCCATTCTATGCCGCTATATGAAGCAATGCACTGACAGACACATAACTTTTCATGCAGACATCCGAAGCGGGACAACGGATTTTATTACAGACAATGACATCACCTCCCTGTTTTGCAATTTACTGGATAATGCTATAGCGGCAGCAAATAATATCCCTGACTCTTTTATCGAGATCAATACTGGCAAACATGAAAAAACACCGTTTGTCGTGATAACAGTTATCAATTCCTGCAGAAAAAATCCTTTCCTCAGTAAGGACAGGCAGCTAAACGCCAGTAAAAACGGACATGGATTTGGATTAAAAAGCATTCGCAAAGTGGTCAGCAACTATCATGGCAATTTACAGATGTATTATAATGATGAAATGCATACTTTTCATACCGTTATTACCTTAAAGCAATAGTGCCGTCCGTTGTTTTATCTCAGCAATGCCATGCTCCCGGTTAATTTGTTTACCTTCTTTTTGGCTCCACAGATGGCGATTCCAAAATAATTCAGTTCCGTTTCGGAAACGCCCTTCATCTTCTTAATAAATTCATCATAGGTCTTGCACCCCTGCGCCAGATCAGAGAAATCTACCGCCGTCAAATCCGAAAACTCCGGCTCATACAGCTTCTCGCGGATAGTCTTGATAACCTCCACATTTCCTTTTAAGATCGGCACCGGAAATTCAATGATCCCCAAATGTCTGTTTCCTGTCTTGTCATACACATCCGCACCTACAACCTCATGTCTCTGTTTCCCAAGCGTTATTCCCATGATAGCCGCCGTGTTTGCTATGATGCCAGGCGGCAGGCTCTCGTCAATCACCATGATACATTTTTCATTCTGTAAATCCATTTCCTAATCCTCCTGTCTTTTGGAGGATTTATCCTCTCGCTTTCCGGAGGATTTGTCCTCCTGTCTTTTGGAGGATTTGTCCTCCTGCTTTTTTGGAGGATTTGTCCTCCCCCATTGCATTTCAGAAAGGAAAAGCCCTGCAACTGCCAGAACTGTCCCCACTGCTGAAACCCACGTCACCGGCTCCTTCAGCACCAATACGGATGTCACAACCGTTATGACCGGAACCATATAGATATAAACGCTTGTCTTTACTGCACCAAGCGCCTTTACTGCAAGGTTCCATGTGACAAAGCACAGTGCAGACGCCCCTAATCCCAGATACAAGATATTGAGCAGATATGTCATATCCGCAAACCGTTCCAGCCTTACTTCAAAATCAGACAGGAACAATGCCGGAACCATGAAAAGGATGCCGTAAAAAAACGTCCTTCGCGTGGTGAGAATGACCGGATAGCCGAAGCTGCTGATTTTCCTCGTCAGTATGGAATAGCACGCCCATACAAAGGCTGCCAGAACTGCCAGTACATCCCCCATTGGATTAAGCTCCAGCTTAGAGCCATTAAAGCTGATCAGCCAGACACCTGCCATTGCCACCGCAAAACCAATGAAGAAATTAGCCTGCAGCTTCCCTTCTGATTTGATGAACAAATGCGACAGTATCGCTGTAAAAAACGGTGCAACCGATATGATGACTCCCACATTAGATGCCATCGTATATGTAAGGGCGATGTTCTCCAACAAATAATACAGGCATATTCCACACAGACCTGCCAGTGCAAAAGTCACCTCCTGTCTGCGGTTCACGCTTTTCAGCCGATGCGGGCAGACCGGAAAAAGTGCCGCAAATCCCATTACAAATCGGAAAAACAGGATTTCCACGGGCCTGAAATCCGCAAGAAGGACTTTGGTGGATATGAATGTCGTCCCCCATATGATGATCGTGAACAATGCCGCCAGATGCCCGGCTGTACTTTTATTTCTCATTCTACACACCATCCCTGTCTTTTTCTGAAAATATTTCCCGGTAAGTCCCCGGTGCAAGCCCTATGAACTGATTAAAATAGTTTGTAAAATGGCTCTGGTCTGAAAATCCCGTCCTTGCCCCCGCCTCCACAGGTGGAATTCCTTCTGACAGTAGCTTCTTTGCTTCACTGATACGGATCGTCTCAAGGTAACGGTACGGCGTAACCCCTTTCTCTTTTGTAAAGGCCCGCAGCAGCGTTGACTTGCTAAGCCCTGCAAAGCGGCATATCTGGTCTAAATAAATGCGCTCCGCAAAATGCTCCTCCATATATTCACAGGCTTTTTCAATCTCCTTCCTGCACTCCGGAATGCAGCGGTGGGAAGGCTGCCCATAATTCTGGATCAGATATGAGAGCAGGAGCAACAGGGTTTCCTCCTTCTTAAACTCCCCTGCTTCTTTCATCACCATCTCATGGAGTGGGCGCAGGAGGCAGGCGGCCTCCTCATCATAAATCACATTTTCCCGAAATCCCGGAAGTTCCCGTTTTCCTGTGACTTCCTCTGTCAGATCAAGCATGATCTCCTTTGAAATGTTCAAGCCCCGATAATCAAATGTCCCTCCATCACTCTGGACGCAGGCATGGCTGTCCCCCGGATTGAAAAGCAGGATACTGCCTTCCTCTATGGCATATTCCCTGTCCCTGCAGGAAAGCACCCGCTCCCCCTCCTCCACAAATCCTATGACATAATACTCATGGAAATGGCTCGGGAAAGGCTGTTCAATCCCCTCAAAACGGTATGCTTCAAGCCTTAATTTCTCATCATACACCACTGTTCTTGTTTCCTTTTTTATGTGGATCACCTCCGATTTCGCACTTGAAATTTGTCAAAAGCCATTTTACCCCTTATTTTTTCCTGCGTCTTGTAAAATATCTTCATTTTCCGTTTTCTCGTTTCTGTCTCTGTCGGGATCATTCGAATAGAAAAAGCCAGCTTTATACGCTTGAGGATGGTAACCTTATACGCACCTCCAAAAAACGGGCGAAAAAAAGCACCTCCCAAGAGATGCCTTGTAACAATCTTATGCCCCGTCTTTTATTTACGCAGGATTTTATCCATGGATTTCCCTTTTGCCAGTTCGTCAACCAGCTTATCCAGATAACGGATTTCCTGCATCAAAGGCTCTTTGATATCTTCCACCCTTATACCGCAGACCACCCCTTTGATCAATCTCCGGTTTTCATTCAGAGCCGGGGCATTCCGGAAGAAATCTCCGTAGGTGGCCGACTTTTCCAGCACCCCTTCCAGTTCTTCCTGGCTATATCCGGTCAGCCATCGGATCACCTCATCCACTTCCTGCTTCGTCCTGCCCTTTTTCTCTGCCTTGTTCACAAGCAAAAGATAAACTTTTGAAAAATCCATCTGATAGACTTTTTCACTATCCATAAAATCCGAACCTCCAATCCCGATATTCCCGGCTTTTTTATTGCATGATCGACCCTTCCGGTGCCTTCCCGCAGTAATGGCCCTGTCCCTGCCGTTTAAAATTTCGCCCGCATTTCGGACATATCCACATCTTCCCCCTCCTTATCCCCTTTTCCTGACTGTCACATGGATGCTCTCTCCCGGCTGCAAAATATTCTGCATGGAGACACCTCCGTACTCTTTAGACATCATAACATACTTTTTGTAGTTTGTGTTTAGTTTAAGGAAACCGAGCATTGCTTCCTGTCACATTGCAATTACATGTAATGATACCTGTCTTTATTCTGATAAAGGAAGACCAGTGCCACAACCATTGTAAGCAGTTCTGCGATCGGTACTGCAAGCCACACACCTGCCACTCCCATAAATTCCGGCAGGATGAGCAGCAGTACAAGTATCAGCCCGAACGTCCGCAGAAATGATAACACTGCTGACAGTTTCCCGTTTGACAGTGCAGTGAATGTGGCGGAAGTAAAAATGTTCAGCCCGCAGAACAAAAAACTGAACGGGAAGATCAGAAATCCTTCCCTTGCAATCTCATAGACCGGTGTACCCTTCTCTGCAAAAAAGCCGACCAGTGGAGAGCCAAAGGCATAGGCTAATCCAAAGATTACTATGGAAACCAGAATCATAAACCGTGTACAAATAAAAAACACCTTTTTTAACCGGACATTGTCCCGTTTCCCGTAGTTATAGCTGATCACAGGCGCTACACCCATAGAAAACCCTATGTAAAGGGCGGTCAGCAAAAACTGCGTGTAAATAATGATCGTGATGGCAGCCACGCCGTCCTCACCGAGCAGCCTCATCATGACCCTGTTAAAAAGGAATGTAGTCACTGCAGAAGCCGCCTGGCTGACCATTTCTGAAAAGCCGTTCCCACAGCTTCCTGCCAGAACGGAAATATCCATGACAGGCCTCCTGAAATGTAAACTTCCATCCCCCATTGTAAAAAACAGGATTCCCGCCACTGTTGGTATCAGATACCCAATGCCCGTTCCTAACGCCGCCCCTTTAATCCCCATCTGCAGCGGAACCATAAAAATATAATCAAAAAGGATATTGGCCGCTCCTGCGCTTATCCCAAGCACCATGCCGATTCCGGGGCGTCCTGCCGTCACGATCAGATTCTGGAAAAGAACCTGCATCATGCTTGCAGGCGTAAATAAGAGCAGGACAAACAGATATTCCCTGCAGTAAGGAAATAAAATCCTGCCTGCACCAAGCCCCCAGATGATCCTGTCTATAAAAGAAACCCCTAAAACAGCAATGATCACTCCCACTAAAGCGCCTGCACAGATGATCAGTGTAAAATCCCGTGATGCCCTTATATGCTCCCCTGCCCCCATTTTCCGGGCAATGATTGCACTTCCGCCCGTAGCAAGCATCGTCCCAAGGCCCACGATCAGGTTGATGACCGGACACACGATGTTTAACGCTGACAGGGCGTTAGTGCCTACAAACCGAGACACAAAGATCGTGTCAACAATGGTATACAGTCCCATAAGCAGCATCATTACAATCGTTGGCAACGCAAACTTCAGCAGTACCTTTAGATCAAAATCCCGGGCCAGAGGGTTTTCTGCCACCCGTGTATCATTCATGCCCTGCACCCTCCTTTCGGTCTTTCTTCAATATTTGACTGCAAAAACCTTCTTTTGGTTTTTGTAGTATGAAACGCTGTGTGGGGTAGCCAAACTCAACCAGCAGTTCCGCCTCGATAAAACCAAGCTTTTTGATCGTCTCACGGTGTCCGGTATCCGCTTTATCACCTTCCCTGAAAGTCGTGACAGTGATCACATTCGAATGTACCAGTTCATGGAGCGCCTTTTCACAGAATGCCTTTGCAATCCCTTTTTTCCGGTATTGCGGATGCACTCCCAGAAAATCAATACTCCCTGTCACCTCATGGAATGCCATTATTCCCACTGCGGTATCTGCATCCTTCAGGATCATGGCACGCCTGTTCCTGATATATTCCTGCAACTGTTCCAGATACTGCCCCTCATCCAGATGCGGGAATCCGTCGATCACAAGATGTACCAGTTCCATCCATTTGGGGATGTCTGCTTCTGCTGCATAGGTGATCTTTTGCTGCCAACAGCTTCTCCCTTCTAAATTTACAGGATTTTCATTCAAAATGTATTTTAACTGCAATGGATAAAATTCCTGTTCCTCCCTGTACTGATTTGGGGGCTTTTTGTACATAGCCTTGAATATATCCGTAAAGGACTGCCTGCTCTCATATCCAGCAGCAAGCGCGATCTCAAGGATTGTCCTGTCAGAAAAAACAAGCAGCTTTGCGGCTTCGGTCAGCCTGCGCCGCTGCACATAAGTCCGGATCGTCATACCCACCGTATCCGTAAACATCCTGTGGAGATGGTACTTTGAATAATGTACAGCTTCCGCAATGGTTTCCAGATCCGGTTTTTCATGAAGATGACTTTCGATATATTCAATTGTTGCTATTACATTTTTAATCAATAAACTGGCTCGCGAAGCATGACAGCGTTTGATATTCCCTGGCATTGCAGTCTCCTCCTTTCCTGCTAAAATATGTTAGAACGAATCGCTACTCTTGTAACATATTTTAGCAGGAAATCTTATTCCGCTTTTCATGTATCTTGCGGTCTTTATTATTTTCAACTCCAACACGCCAAAAAAGAGCTGCTTTAAACCCCGCAGCTCTTTCCATGATTTTCCATTCCGCCATAACTAAAGAAAAAGTTCGTTTTCCTTCTTTACAGTACATACTTTTTTCATTGCAAGGGCCGCAGCGGAAACCATCGCGCCATTCACTCTTCTAGCCGCTTCAGGGCACTGCACAACGCATCTCATACATGAAATACATTTTTTAGGATCAGCCGCCTTTATATTATCCCTTCTGATTGCCTGTGCCGGGCAGACTTGAGCACAGAGACCACAGGCTATACAATTTTTATCAGCCTTTGGAACCAACCCTGCACCACCGGCCTTTTTGTACGGACGGTTTCCCGGAACTTTGACCGGCCTGGATTCCATATCATGATCCTGCAGCTTTCCCATAATTTTCTTTGCAAACCCCTGCAAGTCCCTGGCGTCCTGTTCATCCGGTCTTCCGGCAGCATATTGGTGCATGATCGAATGCTCTGCTATCGCCGCAATTGCCGCCACTACGCGGAATCCGCATCCCTCCGCGATATCCTGCATTTCAACAAGGGTATCCTCATAAGCCCGGTTTCCATATACACACACAAGAATGCACCGTGCATGGTTACCGTGCAGCTGCCCAAGCCGCTCAGCTGCAAGCCCCGGCACACGTCCCCCGTAAGAGGGAACTGCGATCAGAACAACATCGTCTTCCTGAAATCCTACTTTAGAATGATCAAGCCCTGCATCAGTAAGGTCAACACTTTCTATATGCTCTCCCCACTCCCCGGTAATCGCATCCGATACCCTCTGTGTTCCACCAGTCGGGCTAAAAATGACCTTCACATACCTCATATCATAACCTCCTGTAATTTTTAGTACTACACCTTTTTTGTAGTATACATCACATTACGTGTATCGTCAAGATTTACACCTTCTGCCTTTTATGATAAAATTCTGAAAATGAGGAGGTTTTTAGTATGCACTTAAGTACAAAATATTCTATTGCTGTCCATTGTCTGGTCTTTATTTCAGAATATGGTGAAAAAACAAAAGTTACCAGTGAATTGTTGGCGCTTTCTACCGGATGCAACCCTGTCACCATCAGAAATATTATCAGTTCCCTAAAAAAAGATGGCATCTTGTCTGTAAAATTCGGAACAGGCGGCGCAACCATTAACTGCCCTTTAAATGAAATCACCTTATACCGCATTTATTCTGCCATAGAACCGGATTTCCTTTCCAGGTTGATCGGTTTTCACCCGGCCCCGTCACCTTTTTGCCCGGTCGGGCGGAACATTCATAATCTCCTGGATACCTCCTACGGCCAGATACGTGACGATTTACGCAGAAGTCTCCAGTCTGTTACAATGGAAAAGATCATAGCGCAATACCACACTATCCAATAGCTGGCCATATCCTCCCGCTAACCGGTTATTTTCCAAAAGTTTTATAGACCAGAGAGCCAAACGCTGTAATGTAAATATATCCCTCTATATCTCCAGAGTTTGCTCCATATATCTTCTGAAGGCGTCATTTTTCCAGAATCCAAGACGGATCCCGTCAATGCCTCTTGTAAGAAGGACATAATAGATATTTAATACAAACAGCGTAAATTCAAATCTGTTATCCGGGTCACGCATTTCCTCTGCCGTAAACCTTCCGTTTGTATTATAAAAATTTTCAGGTTCCGCATATAATCTGCCGTCTTCGCCGACCTGAAGATCTGCACCGATCAGAACGCCCACCTTATTAAGATCGATCCCCTGCACTGCAAATACAGATCCAATCTGTTCTGCCGCATCAGGCTCCTTACTGTTGATCCAGTTTTCCTGTGTGGAATTCCATCTGCGGTGAATATCTCCTTCGTGCCAATGCTTAATATCCGGGTCTTTACCATCACTCTGGGCCCAGGGCTCTGCCAGGCCTGCCAGAATACGATTAATATGCACCGGGTTAAAATTGTTATCCTCCTCTGTCCAGCCGATCAGCCTGTGCAAGGGGTTCTCTGTAAAATATCCGAAATAAGAGTCTGCCGATCTGTCTCTGAAAACATCGCGGTTGAACCCGGGATCATAATGAGTGAGCTCAGAGTCCAGAAGACCTGTATCCTTGTATAAAAGGTATTTTATACCATTGATATAATCGTCCGAAGAATAATTCTTCCCCTTCGGAGCCTGTATCCTGAACTGTGTTTTCAGAAATCTGTACTCATAATTGGCTGTCAGCGATCTGAACATCTCCCGGGTAATATTTGCAGGCCTTATGGCCTGAAGAACATCGTACATAAGAATGATCTGCCTTCCCATTCTTTGAAGGATCTCCAGATGCGATCCGCAATCTTTAAATCCGGGTATCTTGTATACCTTTCCGAAGGAAGGATTCTGCTTGCCATACCTTCTTGAAAGCTTGTGGGCTTCATCTACAATGATCACATCATATTTGCCGTTATCCTTAATAAGATTTATTGACGTGGCAATAAATAGACGGCTGCTGTCCATCCCGTATATTTTAAAGATGCTTTTGGCCGTCTTCTCCCAGTTCGGCTGAACCACCACCCCGATCCTTATGCCGGGCCTGTCCTTCAGCATTCTTGCAACCAGATGGGTAAGAAGTACTGTCTTTCCGGTTCCTGCGTCTCCATTGATCACATAGCTATGGCAGGGATCATTGACCAGCTCTGTGATCAGCTGTCCCTGCTGCGGGGTTAAGATCTTGATGGGGCTATACTTTACCAGCGCGCCTGTTCTGAGCTTCTCAAGGGAAGGCGTACTTACCCAGCCTCTTTTATAAAGCTCCTCTTTCCAGACAGGAAGGATCACATCTGATGCAACATTCTCTCTGTCTGCATAGTCATTTACGCGGTTTCCTCCTGTTTTGTTGATGACTTCCGTATCATCAAAGGAAACCCGGCCGGCCCTCTGTACATGATCTGCCGCAAAGTATGTGATCAGCTGACTCTCAACATCATCCAGGGAAGATCTGTGGAAATATTTGGATACTATCAAAAGCACCTTATCAAAATCCGCTCTGTTAAATCTTTCCTCAGCGCCAGAATAATGTTGCGCATGTCTTGTCACAAAATCCCTCGTTTGTCCTATATATACCTTTTTAGACCTTGTCCCTCTATAGATATAGATCACATTGCAATCCTCCAGCGCCTTCCGCTCATTCTCACCAAGATCACTCAGATTCTGCAGTCTGCCATTCTTTATTGATAATTCTACAATAGAATATTTTGCCATTTACTCACCCTCCATCCGTCCTGTGTCATTTGCATAACGCTTCCTTCAGCATAGCATCTTTTGTTTCTTTTTAAAATATTTTCTTTACAGGATAAGAATAGCACAACGTGTGTCCCAAAAAACGGACTCTATATGTTTTTGCAGAGCGAAGTTAATTTCAACAAAATCCCATAGATAAAGACATATCGCCAAGCCTCTGTCTATGTGCATATAATACAAGTCTCTGTCTCTTCCATATTACAATTTTATAAATAATTTACTAAAAAATACAAATATTTTCCTCGTAAATTTTGCTTTTATGTGTTACTCTATATTATAGCAAACGGTGTTGTGCCGTTAATCGTATTGGGAAAGGAAACTAAATTATGAAGAACAAGATTTTAATTTCCGGTTTCGCGGACGAGATCTGTTCCGACTTTGACGCACAGTTAAAGACGGTAACCGAACTGGGGATGAATTATATTTCTCTCCGCTCCGCAGACGGAAAAGGGATCGCGGATTATTCTGTAGATGAGATCCGCCAGCAGATCCTGCCAAAACTTACCCAGGCCGGTGTGAAGGTCTCCTCCATCGGTTCCCCCATCGGAAAAGTAGGCATTGAAGACGAGGAGGGCTTCGCCCGGCAGCTTACACAGCTGGACACTCTCTGCCAGATCTGCAAGGTACTTGACTGCCGCTATATCCGTATGTTCAGCTTTTTCATCCCGGAGGGTGCAGACCCTTCTGATTACCGTGAATCGGTTTTGAACAAGCTCCGGAAATTCATCGACGTGGCTAAGAAATATGATGTTATCCTGATCCACGAAAACGAAAAGGAAATTTACGGCGATATCGGAACCCGGTGTCTGGATCTGATGGAAAGCCTGAAAGACCCCTGCTTTAAAAGCGCCTTTGACTTTGCAAATTTTGTACAGTGCGGTGAAGACACCGAAAAATGCTGGGAGCTTTTGCATGAATATGTGATCTACATCCATATCAAGGATGCGGTATCCACTGACAACGAAAATGTAGTCTGTGGAACCGGCGAGGGCAAGATCAAAGAACTTCTGACAAGAGCCATTCGGGATGAGGGCTACGAAGGCTTCCTTACCTTAGAGCCTCATCTGGTACTTTTTGACTCTCTGTCATCCTTAGAGACCACTGCCGCAGAGAATATCATCAAGACCAACAAGGCAAAGAACGGTGCGGATGGATATACCATGCAGTACCGGACCCTTTGCGATATTCTGGATACTATTTAAACAACGGACAGCTTGCTTTTGCAAGCCATCCCTGTATAAACCACTATTTTTCATTAAATACCTGCATCTTCCCGTCCTGTGCCGCGCCCTGCACAGCTTCGGGATCCGTTCACACGGCAGGCGGCGGTGCTTTTCACCTCCGCCACGGACTTATAGTGAACGCCAAAAACAAAAATTTTTGTCGTTCACTATATGTTAGGGACGGACAGGTTCCTACATAAGCGGCGCAGAAAAGAGGATTTATTATGGCTGATAAAATTCGTTTCGGACTGATCGGGATCGGTGCCCAGGGTGGCGCTTATGCCGGATTTTTGACGGGAGCAGCAGGCTTTCCCGGAATGCCTGCGCCGGAATGTCCGCCCCACTGTGCTCTCGGTGCACTCTGTGACACCGATCCTTCCAAGGAGGCTATGTGCAAAGAAAAATATCCGGAATATCCCTTCTATACCGATTGGAAGGAAATGATCGCTTCCGACAATGTAGATGCAGTGATCACCACCGTGCCTCATTACCTTCACACTGAAATCGCAATTTACTGTTTAGAGCACGGCATGCCCGTTCTGGTAGAAAAACCTGCCGGCGTTTATTCCAAGGAAGTCCGTCTGATGAATGAATGCGCTGCGGCTCATCCGGATGTTGCCTTTGGCATCATGTTCAATCAAAGGACCAACGTATTATATCAGAAGGTTAAAGCTCTTGTGGAATCCGGAGAATTGGGCGAGCTCCGCCGTACCAGCTGGATCATTAATTCCTGGTGGCGTCCTGACAGCTATTACCGTCAAAGTGACTGGCGTGCAACCTGGGGTGGAGAAGGCGGCGGCGTTCTCGTAAACCAGGCGCCTCACCAGTTAGATTTATGGCAGTGGATCTGCGGAATCCCCAATAAGGTTTACGCAAAATGTCTCTATGGCTGCCACAGAGATATCGTAGTTGAAAATGATGTAACTGTAGTTACAGAATATCCCAACGGCGCTACCGGTACCTTTATCACCTGTACCCATGACCCGATCGGAACCGACCGCCTTGAGATTGACTTAGACAACGGCAAGATCGTAGTAGAGGACAGCAAAACAGCTACCGTATACCGCCTGAACAAGTCCGAGAATGAAATGAACGCCACCATGAGCATGATGGAGGTATCAAGACTGGTTTCCGGCAACTCCGCAGGAGGCGGCCTCTTTACCGTTGAATCCTTTGAGAATACCGATGGCTGGGGCAAACAGCATACTACTGTAATGGAGAACTTTGCACAGCACATTTTGGATAAGACGCCTTTGCTCGCTCCCGGTTCTGACGGTATCAACGGCGTAAACCTTGCCAATGCTATCCTGCTCTCTTCCTGGCTCGGCAAAGAAGTGGAGCTTCCGGTGGACGAAGATCTCTATCTGGCAGAGCTGAATAAGAAGATTGCAGAAGAAGGGAAATTCCCTACCAGGTAACAAAAGCTGACTACGTCAGCTTTACAAGTTGACCAAAGGCCAACTCTGCAAGAATTTGCAAATATATACATTATGAAAGGAATCCATATGAAAAAAGCAGCTATTATCGGAATGGGTGTGATCTCCTCCATTCATCTTGCTGCCATCGAGAGTAATCCTGATATTACCCTGGTGGCCGTTTGTGATACGGACGAGGGAAGGCGCAGCGAGGCGCCTGCCGGTGTCCCCTTTTATACCGATTACAAAACTATGATCCTTGAAGTCAGACCGGACGTAGTCCACATCTGTCTGCCTCATTATCTCCATGTTCCGGTTGCCATGGAGGCGGCAAAGCTTGGCGCCCACGTGTTCTGCGAAAAGCCAATGGCAATGAATGCCGGGGAAGGAGCAGAGTTTGCGGCATTTGAAGCCGCCCATCCTGATATCCATATCGGTATCTGTCTCCAGAACCGCTTCAATGAATCGGTGGAAATGCTCAAGGGCCTGATCGATGGCGGAGAATACGGCAAGGTTACCGGTATCCGGGGAACCGTTCCCTGGTATCGTGAGAAGGAATACTATGAGGTACAGCCCTGGCGGGGTAAATGGGATACCGCCGGAGGCGGCTGTATGATCAATCAAGCCGTACATACTCTGGATCTGATGTACCATTTATGCGGTGAGATCAAAGACCTTAAGGCCTCCGTAGCCCAGCTTCTTGATTACGGCATCGAGGTGGAGGATACAGTAGCTGCTGCACTCTCCTTTGCAAACGGCGCCCGCGGAATGTTCCTTGCCACCATTGCCAATTACACCAACGAAAGCGTGCAGATTTCTGTCCAGCTGGAAAAAGCTTCTTTCCTTATCATGGACAATATTCTTTATCGTATCCGCGAGGACGGAGGCAAAGAGCTCCTCTGCGAGGACGCAAAGCTGCCCGGCACAAAATTCTATTACGGTGCCAGCCACAGCAAGCTCATCAATCTGTTTTATGAGGCGCTTGAAAACAACAGCCAGAACTATCTGCATGTGCACGAGGCTCTGATGAGCATCCGTCTCATCGATGCCATCCAGGAATCCGGCCGTACCGGAAACAGAGTAACCGTATAATCGTACAAAACCAACTAAAAGAGAGGTATCACATTTAATATGAAAAAAGGATTAATCGGTATTCAGATGAGTACCATCAAACAAAAAGTAGACGAATTAGGCGCTTATGAAACATTAAAGGCCTGCGCTGAAATGGGCTATCACTGTATGGAAGTAAGCCAGATCCCCATGACCAAAGAAAATGTGTCAGGCATGAGAAAGGCCTGCGATGAATTCGGGATCAAGATTGCGGCAAATACCGCTGCTTTAGAGCCTGCCGTTGCCGGTATGCCTGGAGAATATCTGGTATCGGATTTCGATAAGATCGTGGATGACTGTAAAGCGCTGAACACAGATATGCTCCGCATCGGTATGCTTCCGATCACCTGTATGGGAAGCCGCCAAAAAGCCATCGACTTTGTAAAGAGAGCAGACGAAATGGCAGAACGCCTTGGCGAGCATGGTATTGATCTGTATTACCACAATCATCATGTGGAATTTGTCAAATATGACGGCCAGTATCTGCTTGATATCATCAAAGACAACACCAAAAAAATGGGCTTTGAGCTGGATATCCACTGGATCCACCGCGGCGGAGAAAATCCCGTTACCTTTATTAAGCAATATGCCGGACGTATCCGTCTGCTCCACTTAAAGGATTACCGCATTGCTCACGTTGAGATTCCGGAAGAAGGCGTGGATATGAAGAAATTCTTTGGTGATTTCTACAATCTGGTAGAATTCGCAGAGGTAGGCGAAGGCAATCTTCCTATTAAAGAGTGCATCGAAGCAGGCCTTGCCGGCGGCAGCGAGTACTTCCTGATCGAGCAGGATTCCACCTATGGAAGAGATCCTTTTGAAAGCCTGAAGATCAGCCGTGACAACCTGATCGCCCTCGGCTACAAGGATTGGTTCGAACTGTGATCAGATAATAATTTATGAAAGCCGGAAGGTGCTGCTATCCCATTTTTGAGATAGCAGCACCTTTTTTAATCAATAAGCTGGCTCGCGTAGCGTGACAGCGTTTGATCCGATCAAAACAGCTATTACTTCACATAATTCACCACCAAAATGGCAGCCCCCAAAACTGCCAGCACCACGCCTGTCGCCCGGTTTAAGGTCACAGCGCTTGCTTTATTGGCAAACTTGGCCGCAATCCTTGCCCACAGCAGGGTTGAGGCCACGCAAAAGATCAGACACCAGATATCCGGCATACCGCCGATGGTAAAATGACTGACCGCTCCTGTAAAAGCGGTAAAGGCCATAATAAACACACTGGTTCCCACTGCTGTTTTCAGCTCATAGCCAAGAACGCTGGTTAAAAGCAAAAGCATCATCATCCCGCCTCCTGCCCCGATGAAGCCACAGATAAAACCTACCATCATGCCGCTTACCACCGACTGGATGATCCTTCTTTTGCCATCCACCGCTTCCATGGATTCTTTGGTAGTCATTACCGGTTTCACGATAAATTTGATCCCCAAAAGCAGCGTCATAAAAACGGAAAAGCTTCCCATGGTCGTATTTGGAACAAGACTGGCGATCCAGCTTCCAAACAGGGTAAAGAGCAAAACCGTGATCATCATCACCAGTCCGTTACGGATATCGAGATTTTTGTTCTTTCCATAGGTATAGGCGCTTACGGCACTGGCTAACACGTCACTGGCAAGGGCTATCCCCACAGCCTCATAGGCCGGCAGTCCCAGGAAAGTGATCAGCATAGGGCTGATCACCGCCGCCGCACTCATACCTGCAAACCCGGTGCCGAGCCCGGCCCCTATTCCCGCGATAAAGCAGATCAAAAATTTAAACCACATACTTACTCGTCCTCCTTTAAATAGGCATTAATATTTTTTAGGATACGATCAAAGCATCTCTTCATGCCTTCTATCTCCTTCTGATCCAATCCCTGCAAATTGATGGCAACAAATTTTTCCTGCGCCCTTCTTCCATCTGCAATAAGATCTGAAGCATCCTCACAAATCTTTAAATGAGCTGTCTTTCTGTTACCGGCGGCATACTCCTTTCTCAAATACCCCCTCTCCTCCAAAAGCTTAATGGAGGCCGACACCTGGGATTTGGACAAATACCGAATTTCCACGATGTCCGTTGCCGTGTCATAACACGGGTTATTCGCCAGAAACAGAAGAATGTCCAATTCCATACGGGTAATCTGATGTCTGGAACAGACATTCTCCACACATTTGGCATACAGTGTTTTGATCGCATTTTGGTGTTCCCATGGATTTACGGGGATCATACTCATCTTATTGCTCCTTTTGATCAACAGTCCGTCTTGTGAAGTGTGGTGTCGTTTTTTGTTCTTTTTAGAACTATTTTAACTGATAAAAACAGAATGTCAAGAATAATATTTTTCAGCCCTGTCCAGACTCTTTTTTAACAGTATCCGCTCCTGAAAAAGGCTGTTATCTTTGCACCACTATCCGTATTCTCTATTTTCAGCCAACCGCCATGGCGTTCACAAAATATTTTACAGATATAAAGCCCCAGTCCAAAATGCCCGGTACTTCCCTTTTCGCCTGTAGCATAGGGGGATATGCCCCTGTTTAATATTTCTTTGTGAAATCCCGGTCCATCATCCGATACCGTCAGCAAAATACCGCCATCCTCTACTTTCATGGATTGATCTTCCCTGAGTTTTTCCTCAAAGGAGAGCATCACCCCATTCCTTGCGTAACGAACCGCATTGGAGATCAAATTATTGCTTACCTGTAAGATAAACTCTGTATCCACCAGAAGCTTTCGGGACACCGTCCTGTTCTCAATAAATATCTGTTTTTCGTTTTGTCTGCAGAGCATATCAGCACCTTCAGATAAGGATTCCAAAAAGGACTGCAGGGGAACTTCCTTTAACCCGGGCCGCACATCCTCCAGCCGCTGCAGTCTGCTCATACTCTCCACATAGCGCTCCATACGGGATAAGTGCCTGCTCATGGTTATTGCTGTTTCCTGAACCTGCCTGTCTTCATTGCCGATCAATATTTCTGTGTACCCTTTCAGTACCGTCAGCGGCGTGCGCAGCTCATGGGCAAAGGCCGCATTTAAACGCTTTCTCTCTTCCATACTTCTCCATATTTCGGAAAAGCTTCCTGCAAGAGCCTTGCGCATCCCCTCAAAGGAAGCGCAAAGCTCTCCCATCTCATCTTGCCGGCTGCAGGAAATGACAAAATCCAGATCATTTTGGGAAATCTTTTCCGATGCTCTTCTTAACTCTGTAAGAGGGGCTTTTAACCGATTGCGGTAAAACAAAAAAGCAGCCGCAAGAATACACAGGGCAGAGTACACAGGCGTCATAACCGTGGGAAGTAATTTTAAAAGCCCTGTCAGAAAGATATCTTTTTCAGACATAATAACCGGCGCCGTTCCAATATAATTTCCCTCTCCCAGACGTTCCCCCCGTTCATTGGTCAGATAGTATTTTTCCCCCATTGCCGGATAAGAAGCATTGATTTTGTTAACCCCGGAATTGCACAGATCAGCCGTCATCATACACAACACAATCGTCGCAAAAACAAAGAGAACAACATAAAGTATCAAGCTTTTTCGCAGAGACAGGTTATTAAATTTTTCTTTCATTTGATCCATTTGTAACCGCACCCCCAGACCGTATCAATATAGGCTCTGTCCGTATGTTCCCCGATTTTTCCCCGGATCCGGCGGACATGCTCTGCAACCACCGCGCTTTCCCCTTCGCTGTCATATCCCCAGACCCGCTCATAGATCCGCTCCTTGTCAAAGATCTGTCCCGGATTTTGGGAAAGAAGCTCTATAATATCAAACTCCTTTTTGGTAAGTTTGATCTCCTTTTCTTTGTAAAAGAGACGCCGTTCTGAAAAATCAATGGTCAGCTCCTCTGCAAACTTAAATTTTGTATCAAGGCTATGGCGCGCCTCCCGGCGCAAATGGGCTCCTACTCTGGCCTCCAGCTCTGTCAGGGAAAAAGGCTTAACTATATAATCATCCCCTCCTGCGGCAAACCCTTTTACCTTATCCGTATCCTCAATCCTTGCCGTGAGAAAAAGGATGGGACATGCCACATGCTCCCGGATGCGGCGGCATACTTCCAGTCCATCCATGTCCGGCATGTTAATATCCAAAAGGATGATATCGGGGTGACGCTCTGCCTGCCGCAGTGCTTCCCAACCATTGGAGGCAGCCAGCACCTGGTATCCCCTGTTCTTAAAAAAACCGGCCAGCATGATCACAATATCCGGCTCGTCATCTGCGATCAAAATCTTGTTTTTCATCTGATCCTATCCCTTCTGTTTTTATACACTCGCCTGCTGAGCTGCAAAATCTCCCTGTCACTGTTGTGATAAGGAGATTTTACTACGGGATTTTCAACTTTTTATCTACTTTTGATGATCCTCTTACACTGCTGAAAAATGTTTTTGATCATCCACAATAACCCCAAAGGAAACCTTCACCACGAACAGATCTGCATCTGTCTCCCATGAAAATTCCCCTCCGCAGGCCTCTGTAAAGCTCTGGGCTATGGACAGTCCCAGACCGCTTCCGCCGTCCGTACGGCTCTGGTCGCCTCTGGCAAAGCGTTCCGCGAAGTCCTTTTCCTTGTCGATCTCCATCCGGGAGGCGTTCTTTACACTGGCAACCGCCATGGTGCCGTCTGTTTTCAGTGACACATACACCCTTGAACCCGGCAGGGAATACTGGATGGCATTCTGGAACAGATTCTGGAATACCCGATACATCCGCTGGCCGTCAGCCATGATCATCACCGGTATCCGGGGAAGCTCCGTACGGAAGGAAACCTCGCTGCCTTCGATCTGTTCCTCCATATCTGCCAGGGTCTGACAAAGAAGCTTCCCGAAATCCAGCGCTTCCATATGCATGGGCAGTTCACCGGAGGCCGCCTTGCTCACTGCAAACACATCCTGTACCATATTTTTCAGCCTCTGGGACTTCTGATCCAGAATCCTCACATAGTCCTTTATATGTTCAGGCAATCCTTCCTCCTGCTTCAAAAACTGCACATAGCTGATGATCGAGGTAAGAGGAGTCTTAATATCATGGGACACATTGGCGATCAGCTCCACCTTCATTCTCTGACTTCTCATCTGCTCAGCCACAGCTTCCTCCAGGCCATGGCGGATATCCTCCAGTTGAGCCATTGCATTCTCCAGATCATGTCCCGAAAATCTTTCCCCGACCTCCGTATAATTGCCATTCCGGATCTCTCCAATACAGTCTGTAAGTGTATCCATATCTCTGGCTGTTTCTACATTTTTTTTACCGGTCAGATATGCCAGAACCAGAAAGCCGGCAGTCCCTGAAAAAGCCAGTAACGCAAGCGCTATAGTACTCCGGTATCCACTGCACCACTGTACCGCCATGACCAGCATCAATAAGACATAGCACGCTGCAGCGGCCAAGAGGATCCTGCTTCTGTTTGCCATTCTCCGGGCCAGCGGCCAGGCGATGCTTTTGGTTGAATAAGCCTGATAAAGCTTTCCTGTGAAACTGCTTTTCCGGATTTTTTTGTTATACCTAAGGTCATTCCAGATCAGCCAGCCGGTCCAGAACAGGAGTACCCAGGCGGCGGGATGTGTATTTTGCAGAATTTGTTCTCCAAAATTCCGCAGGCTTTCCCCACTATAGTAATAGTAATCAGAAAAATAGATCTCTGTCAACTCCTGCCACCAGCCTTCCTGCAGATTGCTGGTTCTGATGATCCAAAATATCAGATACAGCATCCCCAAAAGAAGCAGGCCTTTCAGTTCTACCCATATTTTTGCCTGAACACCGGCGATGTTCCCGGATGCCTCCCACCTGTTTTTTCTGGTGAAAAATGCCAGAAACAGCAGGGCTATCCCCAGGGCAAGATACAGAGCATCCTTTTTCAGCAGTATCTGGTTTGTCTGGCAGTTATAATTCATCCAATACAGGGAATTATCATATTGTCCGGAGCCTCCATTGCCATATCCTTCCATATACAGCACCGGCTCTTCGGCTGCCGCAAGGATGATCTTGGCCTTCTTCATCGTTTCAGATACCGGAAAATTACGGTATCCCGGCACATACCAGCCTCCTCCCTCCTGCCAGTCGCTCTCTTCCCGATAATAGCCGTCACCATAAAGCTCCAGTTCCTTTCCGTCCTTCACGATCCTGACTTCTTCCCCGTCAAAGTAAAGAAGAAAGTTATAGCCCTCCGGCGCTGTCATTTCACTGTCTGCCTTAATATGATCGGAATTGGCATACAACTCCTTTCCATCATAGGAAACCGAATAAATCAGATTCTTATCTCCCTTGATCCAGTCATGGTACTTTTGGGCAATTTCCTTTTTTTTCTGATCAAAGGCTGCGCTCTTTTCCTCCGTCTGGTCCGATCCTGCGTCATCCCGGTAAATCCCCGTCTCCTTCCGGTAATTTTCCATTTCAGCCCGATAGGCTTCCATTTCATCCTTATAAGCCTCTATTTCGGCCCGATAGTTTTCTACCTCCCAACTATAATTCTCTGCATCCCCACCGGATCCCCCTTCCTGCATTTCCTCCAGCGTCTCCAGCATATCCTCATAATTATCCTGCATATTCTCCAAGTTTTCCCGGTATATCTCAAGCTCTTCTTCATAGACATACAACTGATCAGACCAGTCGTTGTCCTCATATCCTCCGAAGCTGCGGTAATAAGATCCATAGCCGTTATAGCCGCATATGCTCTCAAGGTTATAGCCGGTAGCCATAGATAGTAAGCTCCAAAACCTTCCCGTGATATACTCCTGAAATCTGTAGCTTTGCTGGTAATCTCCCTCAAACAGCTGATCTGCCTGCCAGAGTCTTATCCTGCCTGGCTTATTCTTTATAATACCTGCCAGTCCTCCTAAGGTCAGACTCACTCCTAAGAAGAAGATCAAAAAACTAATTGCTTTTTTCCTGTTTTTCCATTTTGTATCCAATGCCCCACACCACCTTTATATATTCTGGCTCTTTCGGATTCAGCTCCAGCTTCTCGCGGATGCGCCTGATATGCACCATGACCGTATTTTCCGAGGCAAAGGCCTCTTCCTCCCATACACGGCGGTAGATTTCCTCCGCAGGAAACACCCGTCCCAGATTACGCATGAACAGATCCACGATCTTCGTCTCTGTAGCGGTAAGCCTGACAGCTTCCCCGTCTGCATAAAGAACCCTCTCATCGGTCTTATAGCAAAGACGGCCGTTTACAATTTCGCTTTCTCTGCTACGGGTATGAATGTCCCCCAGGCTGGTATACCTGCGCAGATGACTCTTCACCCGTGCCGCCAGTTCCTGGGGATTGTAGGGTTTGGCCACATAGTCATCCGCTCCCATCGAAAGCCCCAGCACCTTATCAGAGTCCTCCCCCTTTGCGCTTAAGATAATGACCGGAATATTCTGCCTCTCTCTGATGCGCATCAATGCGGAAAGCCCGTCCAGCTTCGGCATCATCACATCGATGAGAACAAGCCTGACCGGATGTGAAGAAAGCAGATCCAGCGCCTGTAGCCCATCATAGGCTCTCAATACCTGATACCCTTCTCCTTCCAGCAAAATAGCGATAGCCTTTACGATCTCTCTGTCATCATCTACTACCAGTACACACTCTCCCATGGTTTCTCCCACGCCTTTCTCTTTGTCATTTGGCTTCAGCCTCTTTCCTTTGAGCTGATTTTAAAATATCATGTTGTTTTTACAGATTTCCTGGTGTGTTTCTTACAAATTTCTTACATTCGGACAATGTAAAAGAACGTATAAGCTACCCTATACGCTCTTTGGAAGAAACCCTTTAATAAAAAAACTTCGTATATTCTGTCTGAGTATCCGCAATATGGTAAATATAGATGATTTCCTCTATTTTTCTGTAAATCGCAACATGCTTTTTACAAATTACCATTCTATATCCCTGCTGATTAAGCCACTCATCCGGTGTCTGCGAACCAGAGTCCGGAAAGTTCTCCAAACGTTCGATAGCGTCAAGTATATGGTTGCTTACCTTTAAAGCGGTCTCCACACCAAACTGAACCAGATACCAATCTTCAATACGTTTCAAATCTTCCCATGCCGTAGGAAGAATTTCAATCCTATATACCATTTACTCTCTCCCTCAATCGTTCTCTCGCCTGGGAAATGCTGAGTGTCTCCGCTTTTTCCATCCGCTCCTGCTCTGCCTGTAAAACCCTGGCCCGGAGCTGAAGCGTCTGTTCTCGTTTTTCAAAGGCTTCTATACTCATAAGTACTAAATCGCCTTCTCCATTTTTGGTGATATATATTGGCTCTTTTGTCTCTTTCGCAATATTGGAAATTGCCGTATAATCATTTCGCAAAGCCGCCGATGGTTTAATTATCATCAGAACACCTCCATATCATTTTTATGATATAATTATATCTTATTTTTTATACATCGTAAAGCAGTTTGATAATTCTGTTGTCAGTGATATGTAACTATTCAGCCTTCGGCTTCATAGTTACTTGAATCTGCCCATTTAAAGTCGCCTTCGGCGAAGAGGCAGATTCACTCTTGGCTTAAACTACGCTTTCTCACGGACTTTGCAGCAAGTGCAAAGTCCTGGCTGAATAGTTACAGTGATATTTCTATCTTGTATTTATTCCCTGTATAAGGTATCATAAACCGTACAGTAACTGTATGGTCAATACCAAATCCTCAAAAATATTTTTTAAAAGGAACTATGGAAAATCATGAAAAAGAATACCGACAAAACAAACGTTATGAGAATATTAGAACAAAATAAGATCAGCTACATAAGTCATTGCTATGTGGATACCGGCGTCATCAGCGGCATAGACGTTGCCACCGCCCTTGGCCAGGATCCGGAGCAGGTTTTTAAGACTCTGGTAACAGTTGGGAGCTCCGGGAATCATTATGTATTTCTAGTTCCTGTCCGCAAAGAGCTGGACTTAAAGAAAGCCGCCAGATCCGCCGGCGAAAAGAGCATCAGTATGCTGAAGTCAAAGGATCTGCTGCCCCTGACCGGCTATATCCATGGCGGCTGTTCCCCGATCGGAATGAAAAAGCAGTTCAAAACAGTCATTGACCTGTCTGCGGAAGACTTTGATACGATCATCTTCAGCGGCGGAAAAATAGGCTATCAGGTGCAGACCTCCCTGGAGGATCTTAAAAAGGTTTTAAGCTTTGAACTGGAGGATATTACCTTATGAACTGCCGTTACTTCACTGCCCTGGTTGCAATAAAACAGGGGATATTCATCTCATGCAAACGTCCGCTGCCATTTGTGTCTTCATACAGATCCGTTAAGCGAAATCCTGCCTCAAGCTGACCGCCGATCTGCTCCTCCATGGTATGAGAAAACTGTACCCCGTCATCCCCCTGTTCTAATTGCCGCATCTGCTCCGGATTTTTCAGGGGATTAAAAGGAAATGAATTCACCACTTCTTTATCATTCTCACTGCCAAACAAAAAGTTGATTCCATTGTCCATTCCTGCCAGAAGTATTCCCTGATGCTTCAGGATACGATAACATTCTCTCCATATAGGCTTTACCTCCTCCACATAGCAGTTTGCCACAGGATGAAAAATAAGGTCAAAGGTCTCGTCTTCAAATGGAAGGGGCTTTGTGATATCCCCTCTGATGAGCTCAATGGGATACTTCTCTCTTTCCGAGACGAGCCGTTCGCTCTTGATCTGCTCCTCGGAATAATCGATAACGGTGCATACTGCCCCTAATGCGGCGAATATCGGCATCTGCTGTCCGCCGCCGCTGGCAAGGCCCAATACCCTTTTCCCCTTCAGTTCTCCAAACCATGTGTGGGGAACATATTTGGTCGGCGTCAGCTTCACATCCCATATTCCCTTCCGGGCATCTTCATAAACGGAGTGATCAATTGCCTGTCCCCACTCCCATCCTTCTTCGATCCATCTGTCAATTGTTTTTGCGTTTATATCCTGATATGACATTGTATTTCTCCTTTCAAAATCCGATCTTCAGCCACAGGCTTACCACGGCTCCGGCACCGTCCTTACAATTTCCATACTCCAAAAACCCGCCCTGCTCTTTGGCAAACCGACTGGCAATGGAAAGCCCGAGCCCTGAATGCCGCCTGTCATGGCGGCTTGTATCTCCGCTGTAAAATTCCTGATCCGCATACCGCAGATCCCTTGGCGAAAATCCCTCTCCATGATCCCTGACTGCCGCCGCCAGATACATCTGCTCTCCACTATACCTGGTCGTGATCGAAATTTCAATCCCCTTTTTCCGGTCAGTATGCTCGAGTCCATTGCTGATGATATTACTGAAGGCCCGCAGGATATGATCCGGACTGCAGCAGATCACAAGCTGATGGAAGGCTTCCTCCCCGGCAGACTCATTCTCAAAAATAACCGGGATCTTCTCTGCTCCGGCAAGCTGCTCTGCCGCTTCCTTTAAAGCTTCTATCAGACGCCTGCAGTCCATAAACGCCTTCTCTTTACCCTGTCCCGTGCCATGAAGGATCTGCTTCATGGACTCTAAATACTTCTCGATCTCCTCTGTATTTGCAAGAATATATTCTGCGCATTCCTGATCTGCCATAGGATTCCTCTGTGAGAGATTCTCTTTTAAAAGCTCGGCATTTCCTCTTATGACAGTAAGCGGCGTCTTGACATCATGAGCCAGGGCCGACAGCTGCTCCTGCTTTCGTTTTTCCATATCCCATTGCGTCTTCAGAGAATCCTGCAGGGTATCTCTCATCCGCCCAAGAGACGCCATAACCTCGTTGATCTCCCTGATATCAGAGGCCCCTGTCTCAAATTCCAGGTCATTTCCGGCCACCTTTTCCGTGATCACACGCAGTTCCTGCAGCTGTGTCTTCACCTTCCTTGCAAACCCTCTCGAAAGCAATATGGCATTTAAAAGAAACAAAGAAATATCCAAAACAGGCATCATGACCTCCGGCGGAAAAAGAAGCTGATTCAACCGCTCACTGGCATACCGCATGATCAGATGATATTTGACAATGCATACCTTTCCGTCTGACAATGGGAGAAAACGATAATATCCCTTATACTCCGCATAAATCCTGTTCTCTTTATAATGATCCCATGCTTTCTTTTGCTCCTCCCGGGAAAAATCTCCCCTGATCCAGCCGCCTTCACTGCTGTATATGCCATAAGTACATCCCTTTGGGATCCACTGCCCTGCCTCCTCCCCAGCTGCGCGGATCTGTTCCGTATGCTTTGAGAGCTGCACCTCCGCATAATTTGCCGGCAGCAGAAATCCTGTACCGGCGGCACACAGCATCATCAAAAAGACAGCCCCTGCCAGAAGAATGGTACTGCCGCAAAAGAATGCAATATATTTAAAAAACAGCCCTGCCAGTGTTATTTCTCTTCTTTTGATTTCCATCGATACCCAATCCCCCAGACTGTCTCAACAGGATCAAATCCAAATCTTCGGAATTTAGCCCGGATGTTCTTTACATGCTCTGTAATGGCTGACTCATCGCTCTCTCCTTCAAAGCCGAAAACATGCTCCAGTATCCGTTCCTTCGAAAATACCTGCCCCCGGTTTAACGCCAGATATTCGCAGATGGCGTATTCACTTTTTGTAAGCAGGATCTCCCTTTCCTGATAAAACAGCCTTTTTTCCTGTAAAGAAAACTGCACCTCGCCCAGGGTGAGCATATGTCTCTTTTCTCTTTGCTCCCGCCGCAAATGGGCTCCGACTCTGGCCCGAAGCTCACCGATCCCAAAGGGCTTTTTGATATAATCATCTCCGCCCACGCCAAATCCTTCCATCAATGCACTTTCCTCTGTTTTGGCAGTGATAAACAAAATCGGACAGTCCACCTTACCCCGGATTTTGCGGCACAGATCAAAGCCGTCCATTCCGGGCATCATCACATCCAGAAGAATGAGCTGATATCCGGCAAGCTTTTCATAATCTATTGCCAGCGGATCCTCCTGCAGAGTGACCCTGTACCCCTCCCTCTCCAGGGCTCTGCGGATCAGCTCCAGGATCCCTTTATCATCATCGATCACCAAAATCTCAGTCATTACACTGCCTTCCTTCATAAAAATAAAACCATATCCCGATCAATGCGCAAATCAGAAAAAACAGCAACAGACAGATCACGGAAGAACGCCCCATCTCTGCTGCCAAAGCGGCCTTTTCCTCTCCGGTCACATATGTCAAAAAAAGGGCTGCTCCTCTTGCACTCCAGCTGCAGGGAAAAAAGAACCATCTGCCCTCTCCCAGTCCTGTAAGGAATAAGGCGGAAAGCAAAAATTCCGCTACCCCCATACAAAGGGACACTGTTTTTGAAAAAGTCAGATTCCAAAACAAATGCTCCAGATATAAGGGAACGCTTCCCAGACACAAAACAGCCGCCAGGCACCCATATCCTCCAAAAGAGATTCCTTCCCTTCCCGGCAGTAACCGGTATCCTGCCGCAAAAAGAAAAACCGCCATCACCACCGCGCAGATTCCCAGCCCTGAAAGCATCAGAAGCTTTGCAAGAAAAGCATTCCCTTTACAGATACAACCGCCCAAAAAGGGCTGAAAATGATTTCTCTCCTCCATTCCCACGCTTCCCGCACACAGAATACTCACCACAAAGGGCAGAGCGAACCCGATCACTTCCAGATACCCAAAGATCCAGGCGATCCCGCCCCGTCCGGACATACCATAATAAAGCAGAAAAACCAGACTTCCAAGTACCGGGACCCCAAGATACATGGGATACAAAAAGGTGTGCCGCATTTTTAGGCCTTCGGCTTTCATGCATCGAAATAATTCCTTCATCACAGGCCTCCTTTCCCTTCCATTTCCAAGCAAAAGGCTTTTCGGCTTCCCCACCAGAAAAGAGCAAACCACAGAACCGACGCCGGGATTCCGATCATAAGATTTTCCATTCCCACGATCTCTTCAAAATAAGTCATTTGTCCCTCCATAGCCGGAAGCCCATTAGGCAGGATCCCTAATATGGGACACATGAGCCGGGAAGTGATCGCTCCCGGGAAAAGGGCAAACCAGGGCTTTAAAGAAACAAACACGGAAATAAGAGTACCGCTTCCCATGTGTACAAGGAGCATGGGGAATATCCCCATTTTCTGAGACAAGAGCAGACAGAAGGGAATCTGCCACAAAGTAGTCAGCCACATGACAATTCCTGCTGTGATCTGTGCCTTCATTGACGGCTGAAGGAAAAATATAATATGCATTCCATGCTCCATCCCCCATCCTGCAGCCATCGTAAGAATGACCAAAAAAAATACCGAAACCGCAGACATCAGGATCCCTACCAGAATCTTGGCATCCCATATCCTTTTCATACTGCAGGGCAGCGATCCGATGGTAAGGTTTTTCTTCTTTTTGTCCTTTCCGCCAATGATACCGCACAAGATCCCAAGAAAGCCGGGATACAGCCCCATATACCACCAGTTATAGCTGTCCACCGCAAAATAGGATTGGGTAAGCCATGCCGCAAGGACTACCGAAATAAGCGGCATGGAAATGGTCATCCCCTTCATAAAGGTATGGCGGTATTTGAGTTTTTCTGCCAGAAAATAGCTTTGCATCACCCTGCCCTCCTTTTCGCTGTGATCTCCATAAAAAAAGCTTCCAGATCCTCATGTTCGTCTGCCCTGCCTGTAAACATAAGCCTTCCCTCTGCAATAATTCCAATATAGTCTGCCACCTGCCGGATCTCACTTAAGATATGGCTGGAAATAATAACGGTGATCCCCCGGGCCGGAAAGCTCCGTATCAACTGCCTGAACTCCTGGATCCCTATAGGATCCAGCCCGTTGATGGGCTCGTCAAGCACCAGCAGCTTCGGTTCTCCAAGCAATGCAAGGGCAATGCCCAGACGCTGCTTCATCCCCAGGGAAAAGGCCCCGGCCCTCTTTTTTCCGGTATCTGAAAGATCCACCAGTTTAAGGACTTCCCGGATCCTTTCTTCTGCGGATCCGACCAGCAAGGCCTTTACCTTCATATTCTCCCACGCAGTAAGGTTTTCGTAGATTGGCGGATTTTCGATCAGGGCGCCGATATGCGCAAGATCTCTTCGCGACCATTTATGCCCCTGAAAACAGATTTCTCCAAAGGACGGCCTCAAAAGTCCTGTGATGGTTTTCAGCAATGTGGATTTTCCGGCGCCGTTGGCTCCCAGAAGACCATAGACACAGCCTTCCGGAATAGACATGGTGACATTTTCAAGTGCCGGCTGCCCATGGAATTCTTTGGACAGGTTTTTGATCTCTATGATGTTTTCTCTTGTCTGACTCATGGATTATCCTCTCCTTGTATTTATCTTGTTGATAACAGGATAATCCGTAATTCTAAGGAATTTGTAAGGAATAAAAATCTATATGAAGCACGGAGGTTTTCAACTGTCAGGAGAGTCATCTTTCCCTTTTCTATTCTTACGTTATTGCTGTATTTGCGCATCTGTACTAAGATAAAAGACAACGGATGACAGGCTTTGCCAGCCATCCTTATGTCAACAACGGATGACACGCTCTGCCTGTCATCCTTCATAATGTTAATCAAAAAGGAGTGCAAATGCAAAATGGAACATTTAAAAACAGGAGAAGTGATCTCCAAAAAACGTAAAGAACTGGGACTGACCCAGAATCAGCTTGCCAGGTCCCTTAATATATCCTTTCAGGCTGTGTCAAAATGGGAGAACAACACTGCCTATCCGGATATCGAAATGCTTCCCAGGCTGGCGGCAACACTGAATACTACCGTAGACACCCTGCTTGGCTACAACAGCGTGATCACAGATTATGACAGGCGGTACAATACAGAAGAATACTATTGGGGCCTTACACCTAACCGTATCTGTTATGATATTATGAAGCTCCTTCCTCCGACCAGACCTTACCGCGTACTGGATATTGGCTGCGGAGAAGGAAAAGATGCGGTTTTCTTTGCCAAATGCGGTTATGCGGTGACTGCCTTTGATCTGTCCGAGCAAGGGATTGAAAAAGCCAGACGGCTTGCGGAATACAATAAAGTGGATGTACAGTTTTTTAAGGCAGATCTTTTTGACTATCGCCCGGATACAGAATACCATATTATCTTCAGCAGCGGTGTCCTCCACTTTCTCCCCCAGACCCTGCGGGAAGAGCTTTGCGACAGCTTAAAAGCCCATACGACTGATAAGGGTCTCAATGCCCTGAATGTATTTGTCCAAAAACCTTTTATCAGTCGTGCGCCGGACAGTACAAAAGATGAGGAAACAGGAAAGCTCTGGCGTTCCGGGGAATTATTCGGCTACTATCACGACTGGCTGTTCCACACCTGCCGGGAAGAGATTTTTGACTGCAACAGCGGCGGCATTCCTCATAAGCATTGCATGGACACGCTGATCGCACAGAAGGAAATGTAGGGGGAAGGATATTTTTCCTTTTTCCTGCTCCTTATGCAACAGGCTGCCAATATCCTTCGCGTCTGTTTTATAAAAATGGCACCATATAAAAAGGAAGGCAAACTATATCCTGCTCTTTTCTCATATCCTTTGTGTAAATAATATACCGCCGTAAAACTCGTTCAGAAAATTTATTCTGAAAAGCATCCAGCGATGCATGACTTCGATATCCGGAGGATTTTACTTCCATAGGACAGACTTTATTTTTTCTGCTTATCAAAAAGTCAACTTCATAATTATGGTTAGAAGTTTCTTTCGGGAACGTATAATAAAACAGTTCGTTTCCTGTAGTTTTCAACATCTGAGCGACTATATTTTCATATACATATCCCAGATCCGTCCCAAGCTTGTTGTTCAAAAGCTTCTCATATATTTCATTCTCTGTAAAATCTCTGTCCTTGAATGCTAAAGAAATAAATAATCCTGTATCGCACAAGAATAATTTATATCTACATGGATCCTTATGGAGAGCCATCCCTGCACTGGGATTATCTGCATGATATGCAATATATACAGTCATAGAGTCCTGCATATCCGCAAGAATCTCTCTCACACGCTCTTCCTTTTCCCCTGCTATCACACTGGACACCTGATACCGGGAAGCATTTTTACATAATTCGGCAGGAATGGAATCAAACAGCATTCCCGCTCTCCCTGAAGGATCGATCTTTCTGAAATCTTCTTCATATAGCTCCAGAATATTTCGTTTCACCTGATCCACCATACTTAAATTATTTGTTGTCAAATAAGAATCTACTGCCTGAGGCATTCCGCCGACAAGCATATATACCCGAAAATCCCTAAGAAGACGCCTGTTCAGTTCGTCCCCGAAAGGTATCATTTTTTCATACATATCTGCCAGCAGTGGAAAAGTGACCCTATCCCCCAGAGCCTCTCGAAATTCCTCATAATCCAACGGATAAAGCATAAGCCGTGTCTCCTCACTGGGAATCACGATATCTTTAATGTTTTTCTTAATAGACAACAAAGACCCTGTCTCTATATAGTCATAACGCCGATCCTTTACCAAATGCTTGATCGCCTGCCTTGCCAGCGGCTGCATTTGCACCTCATCAAAAATAATAACAGATTTTCTCTCCGTCAAATTAACATGATAAATCATTTGCAAACGCAGGAACAGATAATTCAGATCAGAAAGATCTTCAAATAATTCATTCACTTCCTTTGAAGCAATTGAAAAGTCGATCAATATATAGCTTTCATATTCATTTTTGGCAAATTCCTCTACCAGCGTTGATTTACCAACCCTTCGCGCCCCTTTTATAAGGAGAGCTGTCTTCCCGTCAAATTCCTTTTTCCATTCTAACATTTTAACATATAATTTTCTTTTGAAAATCATGTGTATTATCCTTTCTTTTTCATAGTCGTTTTAAAGTGTGCCGAAAATCCCCATTTTTTTCTTCATACATATGCCGGAAATCCCCAATTCTTTTATCTATTATATGCCGAAAATCCCCATTTTTCAATCTCCACAAAAAATAATCTTGCACATTTTCTCATAAAATGACTATAATGAATGCACATTATAACTATTCGTCAGGTCTGCACATTTATTGTGCAGACTGCGAGAAAATGATACCAGGAGGAAGCAATGGAGCAATTACTGATCGTAGAGGATGACAGACGGTTAAGCCAGGGCTTATGTCAGGCGCTCAAAACAGAGGACCGGCGGATCTTTTCCTGCCAGAATCTGAAGTCTGCCCGGGAGCAGCTTTTGTGTACCGATGTGTCCCTGATCATTCTTGACATTAATCTTCCTGACGGCAGCGGTCTTGACCTGCTGCATGAGATCAAGGACTCCTCCCCTGCCGTTCCTGTCATCCTGCTTACGGCAAACGATACGGATATGGATATTGTGGATGGCTTAGAGCAGGGCGCAGATGACTATATCACCAAGCCCTTTTCCCTGTCTGTCCTGCGGGCAAGAGTCAACACGCAGTTAAGGAAATCTGCCGTATCTGCCAAAGACAGTCTTCTGACAATCGATCATTTCAGCTTTGACTTTTCCCATCTGCATTTTTGTGCCTGTGGAAAAACCGTAGAGCTGAGCAAAACAGAGCAAAAGCTGCTTCGCCTTCTGGTAGAAAACCGTGGTCTTGTTATGAGCAGGGCTGATCTGATCGACCGGATCTGGACCGGCGGCGGCGAATATGTGGATGAGAATGCCCTTTCCGTAACAGTGAAACGGCTGCGCGATAAGCTGGGCGCACAGGATTATATCAAGACCGTGTATGGTATTGGGTATAGCTGGATAGAAATAGTTGGATGTGAAAAGGATATGCATCATGAATGACCGTGAAATAATTTTTTGTCTGCTGTGTTTCCTCACAGCAGCTGCCACCATATTCTGGTATCGAAGACGCATGCAGAAAACCATGGATTCCATCAGTCGGATGCTCTCTCTTGCCATGGAAGGTGCCTCCATAGAAGAGAATTTTGACGAGAGCCGTTTATCCGCGCTACAGACCCAGTTTGCCCATTATCTGTCCGCATCAGCCGTCTCCGCCAGAAATCTTTCCGAAGAGAAGGATAAGATCAAAACTCTTATCGCAGATATTTCCCACCAGACCAAAACCCCCATCTCCAATCTCCTTCTCCACAGTGAGCTTTTAAAGGAAGAGCCCCTTTCTGCCTCAGCATATGGCAGCGTAGACGCCATCTACGACCAGTCAGAAAAGCTCCGCTTTCTGATCGACGCTCTGGTAAAGCTCTCCCGACTGGAAAACGGCATCATTTCCCTTGCCCCCAGACGCAGTCCGCTCTGTCCAATGCTGCAAAGCGTGCAGGAACAATTTCAGCAGGCGGCAATGGACAAGGGGCTGTTTCTGAAGCTGGATCCGACAGATATTTCTGCCTGCTTTGATCCTAAGTGGACCACTGAGGCCCTCTGTAATATTGTAGATAATGCCGTCAAATATACCAGCCGGGGAGGCGTCACTATTTCCACTGTCAGCTATGAGCTTTTTGTCCGCATTGATGTAACGGACACCGGAGCAGGCATTACGGAGGAGGAGCTGGCAAAGGTTTTTTCACGCTTTTACCGGGCAGAGGACAGCAGGGAACAGGAAGGCTTAGGGATCGGCCTCTATCTGGCCAGGGAGATCATCACCGGTCAGGGCGGCCACATCAAGGTCACATCAACGCCTGGAAAGGGCTCAGTCTTCTCTGTTTTTCTCCCCATATAGCGATTGCTGAACTATTAACCAATTCTTACAAAACTGTCAAATTTTCTTTTTTCCCGGAAAGAATGTGGAAAGAATCCTGTGAGATAATCTGTATGTAAGATAAGGAAGCGCAAAGCGCTTCATCCATTGCTTCATAAGGAGGAAATCAGTTATGACAATTTTACAGACAGATGGCCTGAAAAAGATTTACGGCTCAGGCGAAAATACCGTCCACGCATTGGACGGTGTAAACCTTACGGTGGAAAAAGGAGAATTTGTTTCTATAGTAGGAACCTCCGGCAGCGGCAAATCCACGCTTCTGCATATGTTGGGCGGTCTGGATCGTCCCACCGCCGGAAAGGTCATCGTGGACGGCAAGGATATCTTTTCCCTGAAGGAGGAGGCTTTGACCATTTTCCGAAGACGCAAGATCGGTTTTGTGTTTCAGAGCTATAATCTTGTGCCTGTACTGAATGTTTACGAAAATATTGTGCTTCCCATTGAGCTGGACGGCGGGGATATCAACAGGGATTTCATAGCGCAGATTGTGGAGACTCTGGGGATAGGCGGACGGCTCTCCGCCCTGCCCAATCAGCTTTCCGGCGGCCAGCAACAGCGTGTGGCAATCGCCCGTGCACTTGCCTCTGCTCCTGCCATCATTCTGGCCGATGAGCCCACGGGTAATCTGGACTCCAAAACCAGCCAGGATGTACTCAGCCTGCTGAAGGTAACCAGCCAGAAATTTTCCCAGACCATTGTGATGATCACCCACAATGAGGAGATCGCACAGATGGCAGACCGGATCATCCGCATTGAAGACGGACGGATCACTGGCCGCAGGTAAGGAGGGATACCATGATAAACGTAAAGAACAGAAAATGCATCCACCGCTTAAGCGCCCGCTCCCTGTGGGCCTCCCGCAAAAGAAACGCCATTGCCATCACCGCTATTGCACTGACCACTCTGCTGTTCACCTCCCTGTTTACCATCGTCATGTCCATGAATTCCAGCTATGAGATTTACAGCTTTCGACAGGCCGGAGGCTATAATCACGGAACCTTCAAGGATGTCACCGATGAGCAGGCAGATGCCATCACCGCCCATCCCAGAGTAAAGGCTGTGGGGAAACGTACTCCTGTCGGCGTAGCCGACCAGGGGGTCTTTGCCAAGATTCCCGCCGAAATCAGCTATATGGATCCCAACTGCATGGAATGGAGCTACGCCCTGCCCCAGTACGGACATATGCCGGAGGGCGAAAAAGAGATTGCCATGGATACCGGCGCTCTGGCACTTTTGGGGATTGAACCCAAAGTCGGAGCTTTGGTCACACTTACCTGGACTCTCGGAGATAATAACCAGACCGGTTCCTCAAAGACAGATACCTTTATTCTTTCCGGCTGGTGGGATTACAACGATCTTACGCCGGTACACTACATCAATGTATCCGAAGAATATGCCGCCGGTATCGAGGCCGAATGTGTTGCTGCCGGAATGGATCCTTTCCGCACCGACTTAAATGTCATGATGGTCTCCGCCCTTAATATCCGCGGGCAGATGGAACAGGTAGATCTGGACCTGGGCTATGACTGGGAAAGCTATGAGGGAGAAAATTCCGTTCGGATCGGCGTCAACTGGGGATATACCTCCTCTCAGCTATTTAATGAAATAGACGTCCCCATACTGCTGGGGATCCTTGCCTTTCTCCTGCTTGTGATCTTCACCGGATATCTGATCATCTACAATATCTTTCAGATTTCCGTTTCCGAAGATATCCGTTTTTACGGACTCCTAAAGACGATCGGCGTCACCCCAAGACAGCTTCGCAGGATCATCCGCAGGCAGGCCATGCTGCTTTGCGTGATCGGTCTTCCCATAGGATTACTTGCCGGCTATGGAGTAGGCGCCATCCTGGCTCCCTTTGTCATAGAAGAAACCATCCTTACCTCAGTAGGAACCACCCTCAGCGTATCCCCACTGATCTTCCTGATCTCCGGGTTGTTTGCTCTGTTTACCGTGCTTCTCTCCTGCTCACGGCCGGGACGGATCGCCTCCAAGGTTTCTCCGGTAGAAGCCGTGAAATATACAGATGTCACACCAAACCACGGCCGCCGCGTTTTTCGCACTGTCCTTATGGGTAACCACAGACGCCGCGCCGCGCAGGCCGACTCGTTGCTGAAAGGGAACAAGGCTCCTTATCGGGGCGCCGGGATTGGGCGGATGGCCTTTGCCAATTTAGGGCGTAATAAAAGAAAAACCGCCCTTGTGGCAGTATCTCTCTCCCTGTCGCTGGTGCTTTTAGATATCCTCATAGCCTTTGTGGGCGGTTTTGATGGGGAAAAGTATCTTTCCCGTCATATCTGTGCAGATTTTATTGTGAGCGGAACCGACTATTTCCGTTTCAACCACAACTATGAAAGGCTTTTTCCGCCGGAAATGCTCGATGAGATCAATGAAAATACTTCCCGGACACAGGCAGGCTGCGGATATACCATCACCCAGCCCCAGCCCATTGCCTGGATGAGCCAGGAAGCATGGAAAATGGCCAGAACGCCATATTATCCCGACCAGGTCGTGGAGGAAGGCCTCTCCCGCCTGCCCAAACGGGGCGATCTTGTCTCTGATCCGGCCATGATTGAAGGAATGGATGACGCCCTCTTTGAAAAGCTGACAGTCATCGAAGGAAATCTCAGTCCTCTCTTTGAAGAAAACAGCACCGCCATTGCCATCCCCCTTCTTACGGATGACTATGGCAGGCCCTATGACAGGGATCGATATCCTGACCTGGGAACGACCCAGACCATAACCTATATCAAAGATGCCTACTATCTGGACAGCCGCACAGGAGAACGATCCACAGAGGACACTCCCGAGGAATATCTGGAGTACTATATTGCCGACAGTCATGATGTGGATTATACCATCTGCGCCTTTGTGTCTGTGCCCAACTCCATCGACTATCGGTACAATATCTTAGGAAGCTATCATTTCGTATTGCCGGCTGAAAGATTAAAAGCCGACAGCGGACAGAGTCTGGTGCCGCTGTTTTATATGTTTGACACCCCTGATCTTGCAGCGGAGGAGGCGGCAGAGCAATTCGTGGCAGATCTTACGGACGGCGATCTTTCCGGGCTTATGTATGAAAGCAAGGCAACCATTCGGAAGGAATTTGCAAGCTTTAAAAATATATTCCTGCTGCTGGGCGGATTCTTATGTACCATCATAGGACTTGTAGGCATTCTGAATTATTTCAACGCCATCATGACGGGAATCCTCTCCCGCAAAAGAGAGTTTGCCGTACTGAAAGCCATTGGCATGACAAACAGACAGCTGAAAACCATGCTGATCTTTGAGGGACTGTTCTACTCCTTAGGCTCTGCCATGATCGCCCTTATACTTTCCCTTCTTCTGGGACCCCTTGCAGGAAATCTGCTGGAAAATATGTTCTGGTTTTATAGTGCAAACTTTACTGTGCTTCCGGTACTTGCTGCAATTCCGGTTTTTGCCCTGTCAGGCTGGCTGATCCCTTTCCTTATGTATGGACAGACCACAAAGCGCAGTGTGGTGGAGCAGCTCCGGGAAACATAAACAACAGGCGTTGTTAACAACGCCTGTTATCTTATCTGGTTCTCTCGCTCTTCATGATTTCCTGAAGACGGGCTTCCATATCCTTCACTACATCCTGATAAGCCCACGCCACATTTTCCTGCTGTCCGATGTCGTAATCCATGTTGTAGAGCTGGGGATCCCTGGAAAGGCCGGTTTCGATCTGTACGATCGGCATAAAAGGAGCCCCCTCGCTGGGAGAAAGGTAGGTCCAATTTCCCCGCCGCAGCATCTTACCGCAGGACACATCCTCCACCATCAGCTGGTCTCTTCCCACAGGATCTGCTCCGATCAGTGCCTCATACATATCCTGGCTGTCAACTGCGCTTTCCTGCCCCAGGGGCATCTTCAGCATATGTGCAAAGGAGGCGAACAGATCCAGCTGGCTTACCAGTGCATGGGAAACGCCTTTGTTTACCAGCCCCGGACAGCTGACAATAAAGGGAATCCGGGTACCACCGTCAAATTTACTGTATTTACCGCCCCGCAGAGGACCCGCCGCCCGGTGGGTACCATTTAATTCATAAGCCCTGTCCACATATCCGTCATCCAGTACCGGCCCGTTATCGCTGGAAAAAATAATGATGGTATCCTCCAAAAGTCCAAGTCTTTCCAGCTCCTTCCTTAATTCCCCCACACACCAGTCCAGCTCGGCGATCACATCACCCCTGGGGCCAAGGGCAGTCGCGCCCCGGAAACGTGCAGAAGGTACCCGTGGAACATGAGGTTGATGCAATGCATAATACAAAAAGAAGGGCTTTCCGGCATCCCGGCTCTCATCCATAAACCGGATCGCCCTGTTTAAAAATGTTTCCGCCAGGTCCTCGTCCTTCCAGATCGCCTTTTTTCCGCCGCGCATATATCCGATCCTTCCAATCCCTCCTACAATACTCATATCGTGTCCGTTGGAGGATTTCATTTCCAGAAGCTCCGGATTCTTATGATAGGTAGGAATATCATCAAAAGGACATTCCGCTTCGTAGGATACCTCTATAGGGTCCTCCGGATCCAGGTTCACCACCGAACGTCCTTCCACATAAACGCAGGGGACACGGTCGGCTGTGGCCGGAAAAATAAAGGATTCATCAAAGCCCAGATCAATGGGGGTAAGATCGATCTCCTGATTCCAGTCAATGGGACGGCTTCCGTCGCTTAAGCCAAGATGCCATTTTCCCACAATCCCCGTACGGTATCCGGCCCGCTGAAAAAGCCTTGGCATCGTATCAAGCTCCCGTTCGATAATACATCCGGCATCCCCCGGCAAAATATGGGCCTGGCTGTTTCTAAACGGATATCGCCCGGTCAATATACTGTAACGGGACGGGGTGCACACCGCAGATGTAGCGTAGGCATCGGTGAACCTGAGCCCGTCTGCACATAATCGGTCCAGGTTCGGCGTGTGGATCTGATGGCTTCCATAGCAGCCAAGATCCCCAAACCCCAAGTCGTCTGCATACACAATGATAACGTTGCGCCGTTTTGACTCATCATCTGTGAAAACTGCAGCCTGGTTTTTTTGTTGATCGCTCATGATATTCCTCCTTGGATGTTTTGGTGAATTGATTTCTTTCTGACTCGCTTGTGTATAACATGTAAACACGTGTGTATATATATTATAGTCTGCCACTGGCCTTTTTGTCAATCTGTTTGACTTCAATTCCCATTCCCTTTATAATTTAGTTACTGTTCACTCTCAATGTCAACAAGAAGAAAGCACAGGTGAAAACCATATGAGCCAGAAGCATTCCCGGGTTACCAGAAAGGACATTGCCACAGAGGCCGGGGTCAGTGAGACCATCGTCTCTTATGTGATGAACAATAACCGCTATGTAGATAAAGAAAAACGAAAACGGGTCTTAGAAGCGGTGGAGAAGCTGGGCTATCGTCCGAATCCCATCGCCCGTGCCCTGAAAGGCAAAAAGACAAACCATATCCTGTTTATCGCTGACCAGATCATCGCAGAGCATTTCAGTCTGCTCCTGAACGAGCTTGAAAAAAACGCATACGATCTGGGCTATATCATTTCTCTGTGCGGGAACCGGAATACGCAGCAATTCGTCAGCGATATCATCAGCCGGTGCTATGACGGAGTAATCATCAGCTCTACAAGCTTTTCTGATGAATATATCCGCCAGCTGATCGATGCGAATATTCCTGTGGTACTGCTTGTAAACCGGGATTACACCCAGATAGAAGGCGCGGCCCTCATCGACACCGGATTATATGAGGGCATCAAGGAAAGCCTCCGCTACCTGTCCCAGGCAGGCTGCCGTAATATCATTTATATAGACCGTTACAGCCCAGGAGGCCATTTCAGCAATGAAAATGACCTGCGGTACCGGGGTTTTATGGAAGAAATGAAAAGGCTTGGTCTCTCATCTGCTCCGGAAGGAAATGTCATTACGGGATGTGCTGACCGGGAGTCGGTTGCCCTGCAGGTAGAAAATTACATCCAGAACCATCCTGTGGATGCCATAGTAGGGCGCAACGATGAGCTGGCCTGTATTGCCATGCAGAGAGCGCAGCGTCTTGGCCACCGGATCCCTGAGGATATTAAGGTGATCGGCTTTGACAATTCCACCTTAAGCCAGCTATGCACCCCATCCATCACCACGATGGAGATCCGGCGTCCCTGCATTGCAAGGGCTGCTGTTTCAATGCTTCAGCAGATGATCGAAGAACATACCATTCCTCCTGCTGTTGCTTTTCCTACCCGACTCATTGAAAGAGCCAGTACAGGATCCCCCTAAAAGATGTGTCCCGCAGAGCGGATTTTTCAGGAAAGGAAGCAAAGAATGAACGCCATGAAAATACTCATCATAGACGCCCAGGGCGGCGGGATCGGAAGACAGTTAGTCTCCGCTGTCAAAAAGAACCTGCCTGACGCAGTGGTGACAGCCGTCGGAACCAATTCTGCTGCTGCCTCCGCCATGCTGAAGGCCGGAGCAGACCATGCTGCCACAGGTGAAAACGCCGTTGTGGTAAACAGCAGAAAGGCGGATGTGATCATCGGCCCCATCGGTATTGTGATCGCAGACGCCCTGCTTGGAGAGATCACTCCTCTTATGGCAACGGCAATTGCCCAAAGCAGTGCAAAGCGGATCCTGATCCCTGTCAACCACTGCGATAACATTGTGGTTGGCGTGGAGGACCTCAGCATCGGAAAGCTGATCCAGGATGTGATCCGCGAGTTAAAGGAAGCCTGACCAAATTTTTTGTTGATTTTTTGTTCGGAATATAGTATAGTGTCCAAGGTGGCAGGAAGCCATCCGTGCCGATGCAGAAGCGTCAGGAATTCTCATCCGGCAGTCCGGCAAGCCCGTACTGTTACAATGAAACAATCATATGCTATGAAACGTATGCTTAGAAAGCACACAAATTCTCTGAAGAGGATCTGTGTGCTTTTTTAATCAATAAGCTGGCCCGCGAAGCGTGACAGCGTTTGATCAATAAGCCGATCCGCGAAGTGTATCGGTGTTTGATCGGAAAGGACATTTCTATATGAAGCTGAAAAAAATTATTACTTTATCTCTCACTGCCGCTATGCTCCTGACAGCTACTGCCTGCGGGAATGCCGCCGGCATTGCTGCCGAAGAGACGCAAATGCCGTCAGACTCCGCAGACCAACTGTCCCCCAAGGACAGCGTAGTGATCGCTATCGGCTCCGAACCCGAAACCCTGGATCCCACCCAGGGCTGGGGACACGGCAACTCTCCTATCGTTCAGAGTACGCTGGTAAAATACAATTCCGGCCTGGCCTTTGAAAACGACCTTGCCACCAATTACAGCCTTTCCTCCGATGGACTGACCTGGACCTTTACTATCCGTGACGATGCCTTCTTCACGGACGGAGAAAGGGTCAGGGCATCCGATGTGGCATTCACCTTAGAAACCGCCAAGGCAGCCCAGGGCTCTGTAGACCTGACCTATATGGAAAGCGCCACTGCCCGGGATGATACTACGGTTGTTGTTACCCTTGTAAGGCCCACTTCCATCTTTTTGAATACACTTGCCTCTGTGGGGATCGTCCCCGAACATGCTTACAGTCCGGACTATGGACGGAATCCTGTAGGATCCGGTCCCTATAAATTCGTGGAGTGGAAATCCCAGGAGCAGATCCTCTTTACCGCCAACGAGGATTACTATGGCGGCGCTCCCTCCATAAAAAATGTGACGGTTGTATTTATGTCGGAGGATGCCGCCCTTGCAGCTGTCCAGGCGGGAAAGGTCGATGTGGCTTACTCTACCGCTACCCTTGGCAAAACAGACATAGCAGGCTATCATGTGGAGGCCATCACCTCTGCCGACAACCGGGGCTTCACCCTCCCTGTTCTGCCCGCGGAAGGAAAAACCACGGAAAGCGGTGCCCCCATCGGCAATAATGTAACCTGCCATCTTGAGATCCGCCAGGCCATCGCCTGTGCCATCGACCGTGAGCAGGTCGCGGATATGGTGTTGAACGGGTTTGGGAGACCAGCCTATTCTGAGAATGACGGTATGCCCTGGAATAACCCTGAGGTCAGGATTGAAACGGATCCTGAATATGCCCAAAGGCTCCTTACGGATGCAGGCTGGACGGATACAGACGGGGACGGTATTCTTGAAAAGGACGGACTGAAGGCGGAGTTTACCTGCATTTACCCCTCCGGCGACTCTGTCCGTCAGGCAGTTGCCATGGCTGCCGCTGAACAGGTAAAAAAGATCGGTATCCGGATCAACGTGGAAGGCGTCAGCTGGGACGAGATCATGCAGCGCATGTTTTCCGAGGCAGTTATGATGGGCTGGGGTTCCGCAATCCCCAACGAAACCTACTATCTGTACCGCTCCGACGGGGCTCTGATGGATGATTTCTATAATCCCGAGGGCTACGGCAGTGATGTGACCGACGGCTATCTGAATGCCGCCATGGAAGCCCTGACCGCCGAAGAAGCCAACGCCAACTGGCAAAAGGTACAGTGGGACGGCTCTACAGGAACCGCCATGCAGGGGGAATGCCCCTGGGTATGGATCGTCAATCTGGATCATGTTACTTATGTCCGTGACGGCCTTTCCATCGGCGATCAGCCCATCCATGGCCACGGGCACGGACTTCCGCTGATCCAGAATCTGCAGGAATGGAAATGGATCGGCTAGCTCACACTGCCCTGCATCAAAAATTGATCGATCACAAAGAGGTATTTCTATGAAAGGGATTCCCGGACGTCTTGTCCGAATTTTCTTTAGCTATAGTATTAAAATGATATCTTTATTGCTGGCTGTAAGCGCAATCTCCTTTGTGCTGGTCACTGCCTCGCCCATTGATCCGATACAGCAGTACCTTCTGGGTCTGGGAACCGCCGTCTCCCCTCAACAACGGGCTGAGATTGAGGACTACTGGGGTGTGAATGAGCCTCCCGCCAAGCGGTACCTGGACTGGCTCTCAGAGCTGCTCCATGGTAATCTGGGAGAATCTGCCCTTTATCGCAGGCCTGTAGGAGAGATCATCAGCGAACGCTTTCAAAGCTCCCTGGCATTAATGCTGTGTGCATGGCTTCTCTCCGGCATGATCGGATTTATCCTTGGCTGTATTATGGGAATGTACCAGAACCGACTGCCGGACAGGATCATTAAGAAAATCTGTTATATTTTAAGCTCTGTTCCCACCTTCTGGCTGGGGCTGGTGTTTCTCCTGGTGTTCTCCGTATGGCTGAAATGGTTCCCCATCGGATTCTCCGGCCCTGTAGGCATACCGGAAAGCCAGGTCACCCTCCGGCAAAGGCTTTATCATCTGATTTTGCCAGCTGTCACACTGAGCTTTATGTCTTTTGCCAATATTGCTTTACATACCCGCCAGAAGCTGGCAGAGGTCCTTGGAAGTGAATATGTGCTTTTTGCACGGGCCAGAGGCGAGGGAGATCTTACTATCCTCTTAAGGCACGGGCTGCGCAATATCCTTATCCCCGGACTGACTCTGCAGTTTGCATCCTTTGCGGAGCTCTTCGGCGGTTCTGTCATGGCGGAAAATGTGTTCAGCTATCCCGGTCTGGGCAGCGCAGCCTCCGCTGCGGGTCTAAGCGGAGATGTGCCCCTGCTTCTGGGCATAACCCTCTTTTCCGCTCTGTTTGTCTGTACCGGCAATTTGATCGCCAACCTGCTCTACGGGATCATTGACCCACAGATCAAGGAGGCGGCGCCATGAGTATATTGAAGATTTCCCATCCGGCTGGCCGCCGGACCAGGGTTGTTATTTTGACGATCCTCATAGCCCTGCTTCTGATCACTATCTATGCCATGGGTATTTTTATTCCTGATGAGGCAGCTGCCGGAAGCTTCCTGGAAGCCGGTCAGCCTCCCTCATGGAAGCATCCCTTTGGCACGGATATGCTTGGACGTGATCTTTTGGCACGCACCTTAAAAGGAATGGCTGTAAGCATGACCATTGGCATTGCCGCTTCCGCCGTCAGCGCAGTGATCGCTGTCATTACAGGCATTGCCGCCGCTGCCGGCTCCCGGTATCTGGATGCTTCTATCGGCTGGCTCATCGATCTTGTGATGAGCATTCCCCACACTATCCTGGTGATCCTGATCTCCTTTGCCATGGGTCGGGGCTTAAAAGGGCTACTGATCGGAATCGCAGCTACCCACTGGTGCTCTCTGGCCAGGCTGATCCGGGGGGAGGTCCTGCAGCTCCGCTCACGACAATATGTGGCAGTGTCCCGCAGACTGGGGAGGTCCGGCGGATGGATATTGATCCATCATCTGTTGCCCCATTTGCTGCCCCAGCTATTGACAGGACTGATCCTGATGTTCCCCCATGCGATCCTCCACGAAGCCTCTGTCTCCTTTTTGGGCTTCGGGCTGCCGCCGGAGCAGCCTGCCATCGGCATTATCCTCTCCGAAAGCATGCGCTATCTGTCAACAGGTATGTGGTGGTCTGCCGTGCTCCCGGGACTCGTTCTGGTTCTGATCGTGCTGCTCATAGACAGATTGGGAGAACAGCTGCGTCTGATCCTGGATCCCGGCAGCGCCCAGGAATAAAATATATAAGGATATTTTAAGATGAAACAAAAAGACGAAACCTTACTGGAAATCCATGACCTGTCCGTCTCCTTCCGGATGTACGACCATGGCCTTAGCCAGACAGACCTGGAGGTCATCTCCAATCTGCATTTAAGTGTCCATCCCGGGGAAATCCTTGCAGTTGCCGGCTCCTCCGGCTCCGGAAAAAGCCTTCTGGCCTCTGCGATCCTGGGTATTCTTCCCCCTAACGCCACTGTGCGGGGCCACCTGCACTATAAGGGGCAGGAATTAAACGCGCAGCGGCAAAAACAGCTTCGGGGGACCGAGATTGCCCTTGTTCCCCAGTCCGTTTCCTTTCTGGATCCCCTGATGAAAGCAGGGAAGCAGGCAGAAGGACATCACAGGCCTCGAACGCCCGCCCCCATCAAAAGTCTTTTCCGGCGGCTGGAGCTGCCGGAAGAGACCGAAAGGCTCTATCCCTTTCAGCTTTCCGGTGGCATGGCACGACGGGTTCTGGTCTCTACTGCCCTGCTCACCGATGCCCGGCTTGTGATCGCAGATGAACCTACCCCCGGCATGAGCCTTGAGCAGGCAATGGAAGCGCTGGGAATGTTCCGGGAAATGGCCCGTGAGGGAAAGGCTGTGATCCTTATTACCCATGATATTGATCTGGCCTTTGAATTTGCAGACCGGGTTGCTGTATTTTACGCAGGTACCACCGTGGAAACAGCGCCCGCATCTGATTTCAGAAGCGGGCCTGACAGACTGCGGCACCCTTACTCCAAGGCCTTGTGGAATGCTCTTCCTCAAAACGGCTTCCAGCCCATAGAAGGCTTTCAGCCCTATGCCGGAGACCTTCCAAAGGGCTGTCTGTTTGCTCCCCGCTGTCCTTACAGAACGGAGAAATGTATCATCAGCATCCCCCCGGTGCGTGAAGTGCGGGGCGGTGAAGTGAGGTGTTATTATGGCTCTTGAGGCAAAAAATATTTTTTTCCGCTATCGCAATAAAAAACCCTGGATCCTTGAGGATTGCACTTTGAGGGTGGAAAAGGGAGAACGCCTGGCCTTATTCGCTCCCAGCGGCTATGGCAAAACCACTCTTGCCATGCTCCTGGCCGGTTACCTAAAACCAATAAAAGGCCAGATCCTGCTGGAGGATAAGCCGCTTCCCCAAAAGGGTATCTGCCCTGTCCAGTTGATCTGTCAGCATCCTGAAAATGCCATCAATCCCCGCTGGCGGCTGAGGCGGGTGCTGGAAGAGGCCGGCGGGATCCGGGAGGACATGCTGGATGCCTTCGGGATCGAGACCGCCTGGCTCAGCCGCTTCCCCCGGGAATTATCCGGCGGGGAGCTGCAGAGATTTTGCGTGGCACGGGCAATCTCAAGTGACGCAGACTATCTGATCTGTGACGAGATCAGCACCATGCTGGATGTGATCACACAGGCTCAGATCTGGAATGTGATCCTGAACGAAGCCGAAAAGCACAATACGGCAGTGATCGCAGTCACTCACAACCGGCATCTTGCAGCCAAAATTGCCGAAAGGACCGTGGAGCTTCCGGATCTGTAAACACCGGATATCAGTCTGATCATTCCTGCAGTATCTGCAGATCGCTGCCATCACACAGGCAGGTCACCGTGCCCTCCGATGTAAGATAAACCTCTGTCCCAAGCTCCTCAAGGGCTTTTAATACCTTATTGCTTGCGGGTTTGTCTTCAGAGCTGGTGATCACTGCCTGCTCCGGCGCAGCCGCCCTCAAAAATTCCTCCGAATTGTCCTCTTTTCTTCCGTGATGGGGAACCTTGAGCACATCATGGGACAGATCAAAATCCGTCTGCTCCATAAGCTCATCCAGCCGTACCTCTTCACAGTCACCGGTAAACAAAAACCTTTTTTCCCCATAGGCCATACTGATCACCAGCGAAAAGTCATTATCTTCCTCTTCGTAGGATTCCTCCTTTGGGGGATACACATAAAATTCCGCTCCGTCCAGGGTAAACTCCAAAGGCTCCGTCACAAGCTCCGGCTGCAATCCCTTCGCTTCCAAGGCTGCGCAATATTCCAGATACTGCCCTGCCTCCGATTCATAATCCGGCTGCAGGATCTGATCTACTTCCAGACCTCTGACCACCCGGTCCGCTCCGCCTACATGATCCTTATCAAAATGCGTGATCACCAGATAATCCAGTTTATGTATTCCCTGCCTTGTGAAGTAATCCTGAAGGACCTTATAGGTATCATCGTATCCGGCATCGATCAGCATGGTATGCTCCAGGGTCTCCACCAGTATGGCATCCCCCTTTCCCACATCAAAAAAAGTAATCCTTACTCCCGGATTTTCCAAAGCGGCCTCCGGATGAACGCCTGTGCATCCGGAGACAAAAAGTAATATGCCTATGAAAAGACTGCATCGCTTTATAATTTTTTGTTTTGTCATTCTTTGTTTTTTTATTTTTTGTTCTGTCATTTTTTACCTCAAACATTCCCAAGACTATTTGCGGGGGCCAGACAGGTATGTCCCTTACAGACATAAAACGTAGTGCTGTCATTTAACAGTGGATACTCCCTGCTCTCTGAGGCCATCGTCACATTCGCCAACAGCGGCAGCTGCTTCTTAATGCTTTCCAGATCAGAATCCTGCTTCAAAACAACCACGATCTGCTCCGGGGGATCCTCATAAAGCAGCTTTGCCAAAAGAAACATACTATATCCTGCCGGATACTCCCGGGCCTGAGAGGACATATACTGTAACTGCCTTACTGCAAGCTCCCGATACTTCTCTTTTTGGGTCAGCTGATACAGCCTTACCAGGTTATAAGCCATAACGGAATTTCCGCTTGGAACTGCACCGTCATAGGATTCCTTCGGGTTCATAAAAAGCTCTGTACTGTTCCGGTCGGAAAGAAAAAAACCTCCGTTTTCATCATCAGCAAACCGGCTGAGAGCTTCCCTGCAAAACCGCTCTGCCTTTGTAAGGTAATTGATATCCAGAGTCGAATGATACAGCTCTGTTAATGCCGCAATATAAAATGCATAATCATCCAAAAAGCTGTTTTCCGAGACTTTCCCGTCCCGCCAGCTTGTAAAAAGGCATAAACCTCTGCTCATTTTCTTTTCGATGAAGATTTGTGCTGAGCGTGCGGCCTGAAGGTATTTTTCCTCGTGTGACACCCTGTAAAGCATGGACATGGCGGCGATCATCAGGGAATTCCAGGAAAGCAGGATCTTGTCGTCAAGATGAAGCCTTGTACGTCCCCTGCGATAATCGTATAGTTTTTGTATGTCCTTATCAAAGTCCGCGTTCAGGGCATTGCTCTTTAAAAGGTTCGGAATATTAAACCCTTCAAAATTTCCTTCCGCAGTAATATCAAAAGTATCCGCAAACCAGGTTCCTCTTTCTTTTCCCAGAAGCGCAATGATCTCCTCCAGGGTAAAGGTATAATACTTTCCTTCTATCCCTTCGCTGTCTGCATCCTGGGCGCTGTAAAAGCCTCCATCCAAAGAAGTCATCTCCCGGAGTACATATTGTGCGGTCTTCCCCGCGGTATCCAGATAAAAGGAAGTCCGGGTCATCTGATAGGCTGATGCATAGGCCATGATCATCAGGGCGTTATCATAAAGCATTTTCTCAAAATGAGGAGCCAGAAAATACTGATCCGTGGAATATCTTGAAAAGCCATAGCCAATATGGTCAAAAATACCGCCCTTGCGCATTTGCATCAGCGTTTTTTCCACCATATGCAGAGGATCCCGGCTCTTATCAGTAAAGCTCTCCCTGGATGTGCCAAAGTCTTTGTTTTTCTCTGCGTACAGCATCAGGAACAACAGGTTGTGGGGCACAGGAAACTTGGGTGCATCGCCGAAGCCTCCGCAGATGCTGTCAAAATTCTCCGCAAATATCCGCACCGCTTTCCCGGGAAGATCCTCATCGCCCGCATCCCTGCTGCCGGATCCTGATCGCTGAAGATGGGCAATGATCTGGTCTGCCGACCGCATAAGCCCTTCCCTGTCTTTTCTCCAGCGTTCTGCCACCTTATCCAAAAGATCGGGAAACCCCGGCATTCCATACCGTGAATGTACCGGGAAATAGGTACCGACAAAAAAGGGCTTTTTATCCCACGTCATAAAAATGCTCATGGGCCATCCGCCGCTGCCGGTAAATGCCTGACACACTGACATATAAACGCTGTCAATATCGGGACGTTCCTCCCTGTCTACCTTTATGGATACAAAATATTTATTGAGGATCCCGGCTGTTTTGCCGTCCTCAAAGCTTTCGTGAGCCATCACATGGCACCAGTGGCAGGTGCTGTAGCCAATGCTCAGAAAAACCGGTTTATCTTCTTTTTTTGCCTTCTCAAAGGCCGCACTGCCCCATGGATACCAGTCTACAGGATTCTCCGCATGCTGCAGCAGATAGGGGCTCGTTTCATCTTTCAAATGATTGCTCATTCTGACCGTCTCCTTTTTAAAGCTTCCTGCAGATTATTATCCTGAATAGTTTCGATTTTATACAGAGCCCACGGCAGCATTCATTGACTCCCCATCTCATTCGTGATAGGATGAAGCTATGAAAAAGACATTCCTTTCAGAATCATCAAAATCTACAACGCAAAAAATGGCTGAGCAGAGCATGCTTCTTACGATCATCGCCCTTGCATGGCCTACCATGCTGGAGCAGCTGATGCAGACTGCTGTCCAGTATATCGACACGGCAATGGTGGGGTCTTTAGGAACCCAGGCAACCGCCGCGGTGGGCTCTACCGGTACCGTCAACTGGCTGATCGGCAGCACTATTTCCGCTGTAGGTGTAGGATTCCTCTCCTACATATCCAAAGCCCAGGGTGCAAATGATCAGGCTGCTGCCAGACGGGCTGTCTCTCAGTCGGTACTGATCACGTTTATCCTGGGGATTTTCTTTACCATTGTGACTGCCTCCTTAAGCGGGATGATACCTGTATGGATGCAGGCAGATAAAAGCATCTGGAAAATGGCATCTGAATATTTTCTGATCCTGTATCTTCCCATGCTCCCCCGGACTGCCAGCATCATTTTCGGTACGGTGCTCAGGTCGGCAGGGGACACCAGGTCACCTATGAAGATCGGCCTGCTTGTAAACCTGATCAATGTGATCCTTAATTTTCTTTTGATCTATCCTGTCCGGGAAGTATCCCTGTTTTCCCTGCGTTTTACCATGTGGGGCGCCGGACTTGGCGTGATCGGAGCTGCCATCGCCAGCGCTATCGCCTTTACCGTCGGCGGAATCCTGATCACTTATGTGCTTTGGAAGCATCCGCTGGTTTCTCCCCGCGGTCAAAGGTTTACTCCTGATATGCAGATCCTCAGGCCCTGTATGAAGGTTGCCCTTCCCAACATGCTGCAACGGTTCGGCACCTCTCTCGGCTATGTGGCATTTGCCGCAATGATCAATTCCCTTGGGGAAACCGCCACTGCCGCACACACCATTGCCAATACGGTGGAATCTGCCTTTTACATTCCCGGCTACGGTATGCAGACAGCGGCTGCCACACTGGCAGGCAATGCTTATGGTGCCAACGACAATAAGCGTATGAAAAGCCTCTCCGCCATGTTTATCCCTCTGGAAACTGTTTTGATGATCGGCTCGGGCGCCTGTCTTTTTCTGGCTGCACCGGTTTTAATGAAGCTGTTTTCCACCAATGACTCCGTGATCAGCCTTGGCGCTTTTGTACTCCGCATGGTTGCAGTTTCCGAGCCTTTTTACGGATTTTCCATCATCATTGAAGGCTTCATGATGGGCGTGGGCAGGACAAAAGCTCCTTTTGTCTACAATATCATCGGTATGTGGCTGGTACGGATCACAGGCACTTTTATCTGCACCCAGCTTTCAGGCTTCGGACTGATTTCTGCCTGGGCCTGTATGATCGCCCATAATCTGCTTCTGTTTGTATTGTTCCTGATCTGCTATGTAAGGGGCGTATGGAATCCGTTGGAGGAATTATAATGCTGATGTCACTGTACTTCCAATCAAAACCTGTTTTCCACAAAAGGCAAATCCATACTTCCGTATACGCTCCCTATCAATCCCAATACTCCTTGCCATATCTGCTTTTCCTTTCACTTCATCATTTTTATTATATGTTATCCCGAAAAAATCTTCAATAACCCATAGCCCGATCAAAAACCGCGGCCCGGACTGTAACTTTTAGATGTCTGTCTCATTCTCCGTTCCTATAATATACCCCTGCCGGTGCTTTGTTTTAATAAAATCTCTCACTCCAATGCCGGAGAGCTTCTCCCGGATCCTGCCTATATTGACACTTAAAGCATTGTCATCTACATAAAGCCGGTTATCCCACAGGTACTCTACAATATCCCCGCGGAGGCAGATCGTCCCGGCATGCTTAAACAGATAGTACATTATTTTCAGTTCATTTTTGGTAAGATCTGTCTGTCGGCCCGCATATTCTATTTTTCCGCTTTCCAAATGCAGGACAACTCCATGGCAGGATAATGCCTCCTGCTCTGTTGCAGGGTACGCCCTTTTTAGTAAAGATGCTATTTTGGCCAGAAGGATTGCTATGTTATATGGTTTTGTTACAAAGGCATCCCCTCCCAGCATGATGCTGTTCAACTCGTCCATATCTGTATTGCAGCTTGTGACAAAGATGATGGGCACATTGGAAAAAGCACGGATTTGTGAACATACCACGAATCCGTCGCTTCCCGGCAGCTTAATATCCAGAAGGATCAAATGGGGCTGAATGGATTTCACCTGCTCTATGGAAACCGGGAAATCATTTATGACTTCCGCTTCATATCCGTTTCCGTCCAACAGGGTTTTTAACTGCGCCTGTATCACAGTGTCATCTTCTATGATCAGTATTCTATGCTTCATGGCGATACCTCCCGGTTCCTTTTTCCATTATACAAGACCTCCCGCAAAAAATCATCCATGAATGAGTGCTGTTTTCACTGAAGGGACACTGCAGACCAAAGAATCCTTATCGTTTATAATTTCACAAGTTCAACGATTAATTACTTGTTTAATCATATTGCCTGTAGTATAATCTGGATAAAGACACCCGTTAATATCTTCCGTGCATTTCCGCCCATATGGGCAAAAGTTGGAAATTACATACCCCAGATTGTGAGGTCCGTCTTATGGATAATGAATTAACAGAATTAAAAAAAGAGTTAGACAAACTCCATCCAAAAGCGTCAGGCACTTCCACCCTGCTTTTCCCCGGCATCGTGTTGTGCTATCTGACCTTTTCAACCGATTCTTTCTCCGCAAAACATAAGTCCATGCCCCATATCATACAGATTAACTATTGCAAGGCCGGACAGATCATGTGGGAAATGAAAAACGGAAACCGTATTTATCTGAATCCGGGCGATTTTTCTCTGCATACCATGAAAACCTGTACAGATTCCGTACTTACCTTTCCAAACAAAATGTATCAGGGGCTTACGATCTATATCGACCTGCAGGAGGTTTCCGTCAATCCGCCTGAATTACTAAAAGACAGTGGTATTTTTGAAACTTTATTATCCCAAAAATTTTGTCGAAGCGACAGTCCTGCCTTTCTGGCGGGCAACGAAAAGACAGAAAGTATTTTCTCTGCATTTTACGATCAGCCTGAAGAATTGGAACTGTCTTACCAAAAAATAAAAACTCTGGAATTACTTCTTTATCTTAACAAAACAGAGCTTACCTCCGGTCAACGATTATCCGAATACCAGGCGGAACAGATCCTTGTTATCCGGAAGATCCATGACCAGCTGACCCAACATATGGAGCAGCGGATCACCATAGAAGAGCTTTCCAGACAATACCTGATCAATCCGACTACTTTAAAAACCGCATTCAAAGCTATTTATGGCACTTCGATTGCTACACATATCAAAAAGCACCGCATGGAGCAGGCTGCCAAAATGCTACGGGAATCTGAAATGAGTATAGCGGAAATCGCAAAAAATGTTGGTTATGACAGTCAAAGCAAATTTACAACCGCATTCAAATCAGTTTTTGATGTTTTACCGCGGGAGTATCGCAAATTTCCGTCGTTGGAAAGTAAGATGGAATAAAACGGTTGAAAATAAATTGAAATAAAAAAGAGACAATATCTCCTATCCTGCATACATCCGAATATCTACGCTGCGTAGAAACCGCTTAAATCCACCATATTCTACGCTGCATGGGTGTGAAATTGTTTTCAGGTTTTATACAATACCCACAGAAAGGAGGGCATGAACCTATGGATCAGATCAAAATAGGTAAATTTATTGCTGAGGAACGAAAAGCCAAAAAGTATACACAACGCGAGCTGGCAGATAAGCTTGGGATCAGCGATAAAACAGTCTCAAAATGGGAACGTGGAAACGGTTTCCCGGAGGTGTCACTGCTGCTTCCACTTTGCAATGAATTGGAGATCACTGTAAACGATCTTTTGTCAGGTGAACGATTGCAGGAGACGGATTATAAAAAGAAAGCGGAGGAAAATATGGTGGATTTGGTAAAAGAAGCTCTGGAGAGTAAGAAGAAGATCGTAATGTCCGCATTAGTTGCCGGTCTGGCAATTATTGCAGCTGTACCCTTATTTGTAATAACGGGCGCATTTGAAATGGAGCCATGGCTTCATATTATCCTTATAGGGATCGGAATTGTAATTATTATAACCGGGATCGGCATTGCGTGCATCCTTGACAGAGAAGCAGGTGCCTTTGAATGTCCTGAATGCGGGGAGCGTTTTGTACCCGATATGAAATCCTATATTATGGGGCCTCATACGATCACCAGGAGAAAATTAAGTTGTCCGAAATGCGGATGTACCAGATACTGTAAGCATGTTTTAACAAAATAGGATGCAGAGTAAAAAATCACAACTTTAATATTTTGAAAAACGCATTGAGATATGCCTGAAGAATGATTATAATAAAATCAGCAGATGAATTATCAGAAAGGGGGATGCATTTATGTACAAAATTGTTACAATTGAACGTCGATATGCCAGCGGAGGAAATGAAATCGGCAAGAAGCTGGCAAAAGCCCTGGGCTATAAGCTTTACGACCGGAATATCCTTATCAAGGCCGCCGAAAATCTGGAAATACCCTATTTTCAGATAGAAGGACTTGAGGAAAGTACTTCCGGCGGAATCCTGATGAATCTTTCCCAGACTGCTCTTGGCGGCTTGTCCGGCAATCGTGAGCTGCCTCTGGCCGATAAGCTTTTTCTGGAAGAAAAACGGATCATCGAAGAGGCCGCGGAAGCCGGAAACTGTGTCATTGTAGGGAGAGCTGCCGGATACATTCTAAGAGAACGGAAAGATGCCCTGAGAGTATTCGTCTATGCTGATAAAGAAAAACGGATCCGCAGAGCCATCGAGCGTGAGGGCATCGATCAGGCTGAAGCCGAAAATGCCCTGAAAAAGAACGATAAACGCAGAGGCGGTTTTTATACCTCCGTCACAAGCTGGAAGTGGGGCGCCGCCGAATATTATGACCTGCATCTGAACGCCGGGACCCTCGGCATCGACCCCTGTGTCAAAATACTGGAGGAAGCGGTGAGAGGCACAGATTCTGTCACGCCTTAAATCCAGCGAGTGCGATCATGCTTCGCCAAACGGTTTATTATAATCAGGACCACCCGTAAAACGGATGGTTCTGATTTTCCTGATCTGTCTTTGTTTTCCTTCTTTCATTGCGCATCCCTCTTTTGTCGTTTTTATCTC
>CANDAG010000025.1 GCA_947382625.1 uncultured Lachnospiraceae bacterium | reverse complement strand
AACAGTACTATGACAGAAAATTGTGGAACCTTGCAAAGGTGACTGCAGCTGTTGGCAAGTGGATTACAGAAGAGGAATTTGAGGAGATTACAGGGAAAGAGTTTAAGTAACAGGAGCTGGCAAAGATGGAAATAATATCTTACATATCGGCGCATTGGGTAGAATGGATTTTTTCCGTGTCAACGGTTATCCTTGGCTATTTGTACCGACAGACAACCAAAAAACTAAAAGAAGAGCAACAGAAAAATAAGGCAGTTGCTGATGGAGTACAGTGCCTTTTGAGGGAAAGTATTGTATCGAACTATAATAAATACCAAGAGCGAGATTTTTGTCCCATATACGCTAAAGAATCAATCAAGAAAGCCTATGAGGCATACCACGAATTAGGAGGCAACGATGTTGCAACGCAGCTATATCATACACTTTTAAAGATGCCGGAAGAGCCGGAAGGAAGAGAGGAAAAGTAATATGAAAAAGAAAATCGAAAAAGGAACCATCGTAAGAACCGCAGTGCTGACATTTGCGCTTATCAATCAGGTGCTGATGATCAGTGGGTACAATCCGTTGCCCTTTACTGATGAGGATTTTGGACAGGCTGTGTCCATGCTGCTGACTATAGGGGCGGCACTCTGGGCGTGGTGGAAGAACAACAGCTTTACACAGGCAGCTATCACAGCGGATGAACATCTGCAGGAGTTAAAGGGATAAGGTGATTAAATGAAAGGAATTGATGTATCATACCACAACGGTACTATTGATTGGAATAAAGTAAGGCAGTCAGCAGATTTTGCAATCATCCGTGCCGGGTATGGCAAATCGCAGATGGACAGGCAGTTTATCAACAACATCTGCGGAGCTGACGCAGCCGGCCTTAAAGTGGGCATTTACTGGTTTATCTATGCTGACGATGTAACTGAAGCGATTGCAAATGCAAAGAAATGTGAGGAAATTATCAGTAAGTACAGAGAGATCATTACAATGCGGGTATGGGCTGACTGGGAGTATGATTCCGACAAACGTAACCCACAAACGAAAGAAAGTCGGACAGCCATTGTCAGAGCTTTTTGTGATTATCTGTCCAGTAAGGGATATGAAGTGGGAGTTTACTCCAATGTTGATTACATAGAGAATAAATTCGGAGATTTAAGCAAATATCCCTTATGGCTGGCAAGATACAGCTCTGGTATGGGTGGGTACCAGCCGTTTATGTGGCAGCATTCTTCGAAAGGGAAAGTACCCGGCATATCTACTGATGTGGATATGAATATTTACTATGGAAACTTGCAAGGGTACACCAGGCCGCGAAGCACTGTCAGAACTGGTAGCCGCGGAACTGATGTAACCTACCTGCAGCAATGCCTTACAGCTAAAGGCTATGGAGTCGGAGCCATCGATGGCATCTTTGGAGCCAAAACCTTGGAGACCGTGAAGGCATTCCAGGCAGACAACGGCCTTGCAGTAGATGGGATTGTAGGACCAAAGACATGGAGTGTTATTTGTACTTAGATGATTTTTCTCAAGCGTGTTGATAAGTCAATTATAGCATTATTATAGCAGATGGCATATAAAGCCGCATAAATAAAGGAAAAATCTCAAATTATTATTTGACTTTTAATCAAGTTGTCCGGGGTTCGAGTCCCCGGTGGCTCACGAATGAAGAATCCCCGCAAAGCCTTGGATTTAAAGGTTTTGCGGGGATTTTGGTGTGTGCTGAAATATGTGAATATGAAAGGAAATAGGTAGCTGCTTGACAAACATATAGAGTTTACTTATAATGACTATACAATCAATTTTGGTCAAAAAGAGGTGGAGCTGTTGCCAAAGAGTTATTCAGAACAGGAAAAAGAATACATAAAGAAACGGCTGAAAGAGGAAGCTGCAAAATGTCTCTCACAGTATGGTGTCCGCCGTACAACGGTTGATGAAATTGTGAAGCGGGTAAATATCCCGAAAGGAACATTCTATCTCTTTTATAAGTCAAAGGAATTGCTTTTGTTTGACGTTATCCAGGAACAGCAGGAGAATGTCAACCGTGAGTTGTACCGGGTTGTTTCTAATATTGCCAATACTGAATTTTCAGCAGACAAACTGACTGACATTGTTTTTGAGTTTTATAAAATGACAGAGAAAATGCTGATTTTGAAATTGCTTGACCTTAATGAAGTGGAATTGCTTGTGCGTAAGCTGCCGCGGGAAGTAGTGGAGGAGCATTTTAAGGACGATTCAGACACGATTGAAAAAATGCTTGCCCTGTTCCCTGTAAAAAAAGAAGTGGACATCAATGTGATTAGTGCTGCGTTTCATGCAATCTATTTTGCAACACTGCATAAAGCAGAGATTGGCGAAGAACATTATGACAGGGCACTGCGTACTTTGATTTATGGAGTTATAACACAGATTATTTAAGAAGTCCGACAGAAGTCGGACTTAAAACAAACCATTATTTGACTATTAAATATAGTTTAGTCATATGGTATGAGGAGGGTATATGATACAGGTTAAAAATCTTTCGTTCAGCTATACGAAACAGCCTTTTATTTCTGATATGAGCTTTTCTGTTTCATCTGGGGAAATCTTTGGATTTTTAGGACCGTCTGGGGCAGGCAAAAGCACACTGCAAAAAGTGCTGATAGGAATGCTGACAACTTATCAGGGTTCTGCCATTGTAAATGGCGTTGAGTGCAGGGAGCGTACAAAGAATTTTTATGAGAATATCGGAGTGGATTTTGAATTTTCAACCATGTATGAGAAGCTGACTGCGAAAGAAAACCTGCGATTTTTTTCATCACTGTATGAAAAAAAGTCACGTCCGATTGAGCAGCTTCTGGAAAAGGCAGGATTGGAACATGATGCGGATAAGCGTGTATCTGATTACTCAAAGGGCATGAAAGCACGTTTAAATTTTATAAAAGCATTATTGCATGACCCGCTTCTGCTTTGCCTTGACGAGCCGACAAGTGGACTTGACCCCACAAATAGCCGCGTAATGAAAGATATGATTTTAGAGGAAAAGGCAAAAGGGAAAACCATTCTTTTGACAACACATAATATGCAGGACGCAGCCGAGCTTTGCGACAGGGTGGCGTTTATTGTGGGTGGTAAAATATGCGCTCTTGACAGCCCGCATAAACTGATCATGTCAAAAGGTGCGACAACCGTAACTTATACATGGATGGAAAATGAGGAGCATAGCGCAAGCTGTCCACTTGATTGTCTATCTGCCGATGAACAGTTAAAAAGATTGATTGCGGAAAATCGCCTGCAATCCATTCACAGCAGCGAGCCAACCTTGAATGACATTTTTATGGATCTTACGGGGAGGACGTTATTGTGAGATTAAGCCGTCTGTTTTTATGGGATATTCGTTTTCAAAGAAAATATGGTTTTTATTTTTTATATGCTGTTTTAACAGCAATTTACGCTTTTATTCTTTTTGCCGTTCCAGGAAGCTGGAAAGAAAAAACCGCAGCTATTTTGATTTTTTCTGACCCTGCGGCGATGGGACTATTCTTTATGGGAGCGATTATCTTATTAGAAAAAAGCCAGCACACGCCATGTGCATTTGCGGTTTCTCCTGTTCGTGAGGCAGAATACATCATTGCTAAAGCCGGTTCATTGTGTGCTATTTCCTTTATTGTCGCAGCTATATTGGCATTAATCGCCAATGTGGACAATTTACATATTGTGCTGCTTGGCACGATACTGTCCAGTACGATATTTACACTTTTGAGTATGATTACAGCAACGAAAATATCCAGCCTTAATCAGTTCATTTTGTGGACTATACCGATAGAGATTGTATGCTTTGTTCCCGCTATGCTGCATTTATTCGAAATCACTCCGACCTGGCTGCGATATTATCCTATCAATGTCTGCATGGATATGGTTTCAGGCTATGCTCCACCCATAACTGGGATTTTAGAGGTAATAGTATTGATAGTTATTCTATTAGTCTTTTCAAAAAAATCTGTTTTAAAAATTTGGAGAAGCATGGGAGGTGTGAAGCTATGAAAGCGATTCGGTTAAGTTTTTGGGGAATGGTGACATACTTACGGAGGGATATGATGTTATTTGCTGCCTGCCTTGCTCCGATTTTAGTGGGATTTTTATTTCGGTTTGTGATACCTCTTTTTGAGGACGCTTTGACGGATTGGTTTCATGTACCAACAGTTATTTCCCCTTATTATGGCTTGATCGACATATTATTTGCTATGCTGTCTCCCGCTATGTTTGGCTTCGTATCAGTAATGGTAACATTAGAAGAAAATGATGAAAAAACAGCGAAATATCTATTCATTACGCCGCTTACAAAACATGGGTATTTAATTGCTCGTTTTGGCATTCCTTCTGTCTTTGCATTGCTTGTAACAGTTGTTCTTTTGCCTGTTTTTAAACTGTCACCGTTTCCTTTTTCTTATATTGTGTTGCTTGCAGCAGGCGGAACGTTACAAGGGATTGTTATTGTATTGTTAATTTTAACGCTTTCGTCAAATAAACTTGAGGGCATGGCGGTAACAAAGTTATCCACACTCATTATGTTCGGTGCGGCTATCCCCTTTTTCGTAAAGGATAATGTGCAATACGTATTATCTCCGCTGCCTTCGTTTTGGATTGGAAAAGCGGTTTTTGAGAATTCACTGTTTTATATGCTTCCAACCTTTCCATTGTTGTTTGTATGGATTTGGGCTTTGCTAAAACAATTTTTGCGGAAGATATAGGAGATGTGTCAATGGGAATAAAGGAATGGATTTTTTGTCTTATATGTGGACTTGAATTCAGAGAAAAGACGCAGTCAGCATTGTCTTTTAGCATTCTCAACGATATAATAAGGGTATAGAAGATAAAAAGAGGATAAAAAAGAAAAACACATGACAAAACCGCAGAAAGGAACAGAAAAATGGAAGAGCAAAGCATGAGGAAGCCTATGCCTCATATTGAGTACAGAGAGAACGGAAATGCCGCCCTTTATGTGGACGGAAAGGAATTCTTTATCCTGGGAGGTGAAACCCATAATTCTGTTCCTTCCGATATGGAATACATGGACAGATTTGTCTGGAACCAGTTAGATGAGCTGCCGTTAAATACTCTTCTGGTTCCGGTACACTGGGAGCAGGTGGAGAAGAGGCAGGGAAGCTTTGACTTTTCTCTTCCTGGGGAAGTGATCGACAGGGCCAGAAAGGCAGGAATACGTCTGGTGTTTCTGTGGTTTGGTCTGTGGAAAAACGGAGCCAGCAATTACGTGCCGGCCTGGATGAAACGGGACAGCCGCCGTTATTTCCGGGCGCGTCATAAGGGAGGGATGGCGTCTGAGACGGTATCGCCCTTTTGCGAGGAGGCAGTGAAGGCGGATGCCGGAGCCTTCGCAAAATTTATGGCTTTTTTGCGGGAATACGATGGGCAGGAGCATACTGTCATTATGATACAGCTGGAAAATGAAGTGGGATTTTTGGGCTCAGAGAGGGACTTTGGGGAAGCTGCCGAAGCAAAATATCACGAGCAGATTCCGGATGTGGTCAGAAAGCTGTACCAGAGAGAAGGAACCTGGGAGCAGGCTTTTGATTATGAAGCACCTGAGTATTTTATGAGCTGGTATGTAGCCGGAGCTATGGAAAAAATTGCAGCGGCGGGCAAAAAGGAATATCCGCTTCCTGTGTTTACCAATGTGTGGCTGGAACAGTTCCCTTTCCGTCCGGGAACTTACCCTTCAGGCGGCGCGATCACGAAGGTACTGCCAATCTGGAAGGCAGTGGCCGGGTCCATTGATATGATCTCACCGGATGTATATCATTCGGATTTTTATGGATTTTGCGACCAGTATGCGCTGAACGATAATCCGCTGTTTATACCGGAGACCGGAAGAAGCCCAATGGCGGCTTCTCATTTGCTTGGAGCGTTGGGATTGTATCATAATATGATCGGATTTTCGCCCTTTGGGATCGATGATCTGCTCAGCGCACCGCTGTACGCACAAATGAGCAGGGAAGAGCTGGACGGTCTTTTATTTGACTGGCAGTGGGACAGATGCCTGCCGGAAAATTCGGAGTATCATAGACGTGCCTACAGGATCGTGGATGGGATCTGGGAGCTGTATGTGAAAGAAAAGGACAGATTTATAGGTTTTGCCAGACGGTCTGAGCATGAGAGCGGGACTGTGATCCCTATGGGGAAATATGATGTGATCCTTACCTATCCGGAAAAGGGAGAGCATAAAGCAGGGACAGGAGGATTCCTGCTTCCCATTGACGAGTTCAGCTTTTATATTGCAGGCTGTAATGCGGCTGTTTCCCTGGAACCGAGACGGGGCAGCAGCTGGCAGGCAGAGCCGGTAGGCTTGTGGGAAGGCAGATTTGAAAAGGGCAGATTTATCCCGGGAAGAAAGCAGAATGGCGACCGTCTTTACCAGCAAAGCCGTCTGGCGGATATGCCCACGGTATTGAAGTATGAGGTGGGGATCTATAGTTAAGGTATGGTTTGGGGTATGCTTCTGCCAGAAAAAAGTTGACAGCTTTTCGGGGGAATGCTAAGATAAATGAGGCAGTGCAGGAAGCATTGTAAGAAGTAAATAAAAGCGGATATGGCGGAATTGGCAGACGCGATGGTTTTAGGTGCCATTGGGCGACCGTGCAGGTTCGAGTCCTGTTATCCGCAGGGAGAATACCTTGGAAGATTGGGAGTAGAATCTTTCAAGGTTTTTTCTTTTTTAAAATTAGCTATATTGTGTTTGAAGTGGAACTTGAAAAAGGCCATTTGTAATGCTATAGAAATGTGTTATAATCAAACCAACACAAAGGAGTTTTGCATGAAAGAGACAAAAATACAATGGCATCCGGGTTTTTTGGCAGCTATGAATCTGGAGCTTAGCCAGAACAGAAATGATCTGGTATTTGAGAAAGAATGTAATTTGAATGCAAAGCCTCTGGAAATCGATCTGTTGATAATCAAGAAGCTGGCATCTGTCCGGATAGTAAATGAAAGGGGAAACGGTAGGTAGACTGTACCAAAGTGGATGACATTACCGTATCGGTGATTCGGGAAGCCAAGCCGGAGAAGCTTTTCAGGTATTTTGAGGAACATGGGTATACTGTTCCAGCTCCGCCAACAAAGCGGTAAAGAAGCTGGCGCAGGAATAGAGAGGGTAAACATGAAGCTGTACAAAAATAAATATATCATTTTAGTGGGCATTTTGTTCCTGGCAGCGGCTCTTGCAGAGGGGATTACCGCATCCCGGTTTGGAGAGCTTCAAAAAAATCCCCTGGTGCTTTGCGACTTTTTGCGGATATACCCGGTTTATAATGATAATGGGAGCTGGCTTCATGGAAGGCTGGGGATTGGTTATGTCCGTGGCCTGTTGGCCCTGGAGGATATTCTTGCGCTTTTGGCGGAGGTATTTTTGTTCCGTTATATCGATGGTATGTGCAGCTTCTTTTCCATTTCCCGCAGAACCCTGATGCTGGTGGTCTGCGGGATGTCGGCTACACTTTTCAGGCTTTTTACCAGAATGCGGGGGATTTACGTGCTGGATTATCTGCACATAAAGGGCCATGGGGTGTTTGACCTGCCGGACTTTTATCTTTTTCTGACCATAGCGGGTATTATTCTGTGGCTTTTGCCCTATACAAAGGCTTATCGGGCTTACAAAAAGCCGAAGGTGAAGGGGATGTCTCTATTGCAGAGATGGGGCTGGGAGCTCCGGCTTTCAGGAACCTTTTTGCATGCAGCATTCCTTCCAAAGAACAGACAGGAGGAGCTTTTTAAAAAATGGAGATAGGTCTGCTTCATCTCCTTACCAGTTCCTGCCAGCGCTTATCTCCTTTCAAAAATCCAAAGGTCTCCTCATTGCCAAAGCACTTGAGCAGGCCCTTTTTTACATTGGAAATATATGCGGGGTCAAGGGGCCGGAAATCCATGTGTTCATAAAGGCGGGAGCGGCAAAAGCTGCTGATCTGCTCCATACCGGTGAGCATTTCCTTCATCGTGGTTATTACAGTCTCCGTATCTTTTTCTATAGCTGCCAGCTCAAGCTTCGGGGCGGCTTCATAATATTTTCCCATTTCAAAGCTTTGGGCCATTTCAATTTTTTTTTCCACAAGTAGATGGGCCTTATCCATATCGTTGGCTTTTAATGCAGCCATATACATTCCGTTTAAGCATGCGTTTATCATTCCATACATTGCAAATAAAAGTTCTTCCCAGGCTTTAAAGGCCTCCCGGGTGCGGCCTGCAGCAGAGTGGAGCTCCGCCTGCTTCCGTTTCCGTTCCGGGTTCTGCGAGGAAAAATACTGCAGACATTCTCCGGCTTTGTCGTAGTCCTCTTTACGCATATAAAATCCGAACAGGGAGTCGGCTCCGCTGGTTCTTAAGGCTTCGTCATGGCTTTTCAGTACTCGTTCATACAAAGAGCAGATATACCGGTCATATTTGTCCGGATCGGATTTACCAGGCTCTGCTTTGTCGGAATCGGATTTGCCAGGCTCAATTTTGCCGGCTGCTGCCGATGGTTGATCCGGCGCTGTAGCTCCGTCAGCAGGCGGCTTTGGAGAGTACGTAAAGGGTAAAAAGAAGTCTTCTTCCGTCTCTTCTTTTCCTTCGCCCAGAATATTTCCGCTCATGCGCCGGACGTCAAGTACCACGGCAATCTGCCAGATGAGCTGTTCGCAGGAGGGATATTCCTGTAACTTTTTCCGGGCCCATTCAAACACCTCGTCATAGGGTTTAGTCTGAAACATGGCGTCCATCTCCCGTATGATCCCGTTTATTTCCTCCGGCGTCAGAGCCTCCCGAAAGGAGAGCAGGGTATCTAATGTGATGCCGAGAAGCCTTGCGATAGGGGCAAGGAGCATAATGTCCGGCATCGAAGCGCCGTTTTCCCATTTGTTTACAGCCGGGGTGGTTACGCCTAAGCGGTTTGCCATTTCCTCCTGCGTCATATTTTGGCTTTTTCGATAGTGACGGATGATTTCGCCGATCTGCATGATTAAGTCCTCCCTGGATTGTGTTGATGGTATAAGCATAACAGGTTTTGAGGACAGGGACAATTGAGCGGGAGTTAAGTATTTGGAAATAAAATTAACCGGGGTTCAGGCAGAGGAGATGAACAAAGTTTTCATGTGCTTTTGACTGGAAATAAATAGATTGCTATAATTAGAAAAATTTCTGCTTTTAAAGGGGGGGGTTACATGTATAAAGTGATACTTGTAGACGATGAAATATGGGTAATAAGAGGATTGATCAAGACGATACCATGGAAGGAAATGGGATTTGAGGTGGTATATTATACAACAGACAGTGAAAAAGCCAAGGAAAACATTGCTTTGCTCCACCCGGATGTTGTGATTACGGATATCAGAATGGCTTCTGTCAGCGGGATCGATCTGCTGGAGCATTTCTCGCAGGAGGAAGAGACGCCGGAATTTGTCCTTATCAGCGCCTATGAAGAATTTGATTATGCCCACAAAGCATTAAAGCTGGGGGCTTTTGACTATCTGATCAAACCATTAAAAAAATCGGAGGTCATTTATGTGCTTGAAAAGCTGAAGCAGACTTTAGAGGCAAAAAAGGATGGATGGCGAACCAATATTGAGAAGAAAATTCTGGATCAGCATGAAGAGATAAGTGCGGCAAATCTGTTTTCGGTTGCGGGGCTGGAGAGGAAGGGGATCTATTTCAGGATTTTATGCGGGGCACGGAAATTTTTTGACCTGCACACAATGGCGAAAATTTTTAATACAGCGTTGGAGGGCAGTACGGTCATTCTGGAGGATTCCCAGTTTATTTACTGTATCTGGAACATTCCGGATGGAAGGGAACAGTCGATCCTGCACGCTTTGAAGGAAGAGGCTTCTGAAAATATGTTGTTTTTGGGAGATGGAGGCAGGATGAAAGAGGAAGAGATGGTGTACACCTATATATGCCAGGCGCGTTGTGCGGCATTACAGTTTCTGGTTGAGAACACTGATGTGGTGAGTAGCTACCGGGAGGAATGCCGCCTTTCCAAAAATGATAATTTTTATCATATTCTGCGGGAAGCTCTTGGTTCCGGAAAATGGGATATGGTTTTGCATCTCGTTCAGGGACTTTCAGAGTTCATAAGGAAAAACCACTATACATTACAGGATTTAATCGGAGTTGGAAATTATATTTGCATCAACCTTACAGAACCGGAGGACGATGTTTTTCAGAAACTGGGAATAGAATCCGTTCCCGGATTTCTGGAAAGGTACCGGGATGTGGAAGATTATATCAGCGATCTGAAAAGGGTGATAAAAAATTGTTGTCCGGAAAATGAGTTGGAGACGGTGAGCGTGGAGGAAATCATCCGATATGTGGACAATCATTATACGGAAAAGATACTTGTTGCCGATATCGCGCAACATTTCCATGTGGATTTAAATTATCTCAGCAGATTATTCAAAAAAAAGACCGGAGGAAACCTGAAGGATTATCTGACGCAGAAGCGGTTGGAAAAGGCGAAGTATCTGTTGGATAACACAGAACTGAAAATTTATGAGATATCCGAAGCATCGGGATATCCCGATTATTTTTATTTTACCAGGGTTTTCAGGAGGATAACAGGGGTAACACCTTCTGAGTGGAGGGAAGAGAGAGGAAAGGAACAGGCTTCAAAGTGAAAAAAATTGAGATACATTCATTGAAATTCCAGATAGTGTTGCTGCTTGTGGTGGTGGTAGCCGGTGTTACTCTGGCGGGAGGGTATTCTCTCAGGGCGGTGATACGTTCCAATCAGGCAGAATATGATGAATGGTGCGCAGAGGGATTTGCGCGGTTTGAAAGTGCTTATCTGCAGAAGGTATATAAGATACAGAGCATTATGCTTGCCTGCGGATATAATGAAAATGTGCAGAGACTTTTGGCTGGAATGGGAGAATCTCCTTATGAAATCTTGACACCGGTTAATGATATTGAACAGGGAATGATCAAGCTGATCTACAATTACACACAGTTAGATGATTCTCTTTTGGATGCTTATGTCAGGGGAGAGGACAATAGTCTGTATTCTTATATCAGATATGGAAATGAGGAGAGTCTGTATCAGTTCATGAATGAGAGCAGTGAAGAGAAGGCGGGATGTGTGTCAGATATCTTTGAGTTGGGAAATTATCGCTGTTTTGCCTTGTCGGAGCCAATCTGGATGCAGGAGGATGTACGGTCAGATTATCCCTTGATGGCAGATAAGCGTATTGGAACCAGTATTTTTACGGTTAAAGCCGATTTTATGCAGGAAGGGTTGGAAGAAATCGGATCAGAAAAACAAAAAGTATACCTTCTGAACGGAAAAGGAAATGTGATATTAGAGGCCGAAGGACAGAAGAAGCTGAGCGAAGATATCATGGATGAAATCAGAGAATGGGAAATTGGAGAGGAGGGGATGGATACCGCGCAGGCAGAAGGGTATGCACTAAACGGAAAACGTATTAATGGCAGTGGCTGGCGGCTGGTGGTTGCGGCACCCAAAAGACATAGAGATTTTTATCATGTTAGGGCAGTTGGCTGGTTTTTGATCTGGCCGGGGCTTTTAGTCTGTATTTTTCTTTTTTCCTATCCGGTATTTTCCAGTCTTAACCTTTTTGTGCGAAGTATGGTGGAGCATATGGAGAAGATTGGGGCAGGAGATCTGCAGGCCAAAATGGTTCCGGAGAATAAGAAGGAATTTTTCCAGATTGCGGAAGGCTTAAATACCATGATGGGGCATATCAACATTCTTATGGAGAGGAATATTAATCTGTCTACGAAGCTGTACAGGGAGGAAGCGGAGAAGGTCAATGCCATGCTGTTGGCATTGCAGAGCCAGATGAATCCTCATTTTCTTTATAATACCTTTGAATGTATCAAAAATATAGCAATTTGTTATGACGTGAAGGAGATAGAGGAACTCTCGACAGCCCTTTCAGGTATTCTAAGATACAGTCTGAAGCAGGAAAATATCGTAAAGGTGGAGCAGGAACTGGAGTGTATCAAAGAATTTATAACCATCCAGACGATTCGGTTTGAAAATAAATACAGGATTGTATATGAAGTGAATGATGACTGTCTGTCTTATCCGGTTCTGCGTCTTTCTTTTCAGCCACTGGTGGAAAATGCAATGAAGCATGGACTGGAGAAAAAGAGTGAGGGTGGAGAGATTGCCATCAGAATCTATGAGGATGAGGAACGGTTTTGCCTGCAGGTGGAGGACAATGGAGCGGGGATGGATGAAGAGACGGTAAATAAGCTTATGGGCGGAGACGATAGGAGATCCGGTTCGGTTGCAATTGGAAATCTTTTAAGTCGCTTGAAGCTGTTTTACGGAGAAGGGGCAGGTTTGATGATCGACAGCCGTCCCGGATATGGAACCTGTATGACCATATACATTGAGAAAAAATCCATGATAATTGATGAAAAATCCATATCATAAGGTGTAAAGTTTATTTTTTATATAATTTCAGTAGAAAAAAGAAATACTGTATCCTTAACTGATTCTCTATAATAAAACCATCCTTTGATAACAAAGTAAGTACTCAAAGAGAAACAGGAGGTGCAGAAAGATGAAGAAAAAGTGGATCGCCATAATGATGGCGGGTATGATGACAGCATCACTTCTGGCAGGCTGTGGGAACAGCGCAGGAGGAAGCAGTCAGGAAACAGAAAAAGAGCAGACGGATGAGAGCCGGGAAGATGAAAGCGGGCAGGATGAAACTGCAGAGGCTCAGGAGGAAGAAAGTGAGTCGCAAACAGATGGAGAAGTGACTACCATAGAATATACATTCTGGGGCAATCAGAGCGAAATTGATACGATCATGGGAACAATAGACGCATTCAATGCTACCCATACGGATATCCAGGTGAAGGGAATCGGAATGGATTCCAGTGTATATCTGCAGAAGCTGAGTGCTTATGCATCCTCCAATACATTGCCGGATATTGTTCAGGTGGCAGTGGATTATGGTGATGAATATACCAAAAAAGGAATGTTTGCACCTCTTGACGAGATGATAGAGGGAGCCGGGTTAAAAGAGCTGGTAAGTGACAATTTATGGGAGGGGCTTTCTTACGAGGGACAGATTTACGCAGTTCCGCTTCAGGCATCTGCTCAGTTGATGGTGGGAAATAAGGAGCTTTTTGAGGCAGCAGGTGTAGAATTCCCTACAGACTCATGGACAGAAGAAGAGTTCCGCGAGGCGGCGATCAAGATGACAGATCCGGAGAAGAAGCAGTATGGGGTGATGTTTGCAGATTCTGTTGTTGATTGGGCACGTGCCCTTTATGGAAATGGCGAAAATCAGATTTATGATTGGGATACAAAAACCATGAACGCAACAGGAAATGAGGCTGTAAAGCATGTATGGGATTTGTGGATCAATGACCTGATGCTGACTGAAAAGGCTGCGCCTACAGTGCTTAGCACCAAGGATATTGGCGGGGGATTTGAAACCGGAAAATACGGAATGGCGCTGATCGGGTTCTGGGATATTGCAGAAATCCACAAGGTAGTACAGGATTCTTTTGAATGGGATCTGATACCTCTTCCTGAAAACAGCGAATACGGGCAATGGAGAACCCGGATATTTGCAAATGCGCTTTCTGTTTCTGCAAACAGCGATAAGAAGGAAGCCGCATTCGAATATATTAAGTGGACCCTTGAAAACAGAGACATCCAGACCAGTTCAGTATCTCTGCCTGTTAACAAAAATATTTCCGAGGATCCGGTTTTCCTTGAAGAATTTGCAGACGGAGCCAAGCATTATAATAAGTGGCTTGCCCTGGATGCACTTGCAAACGGTGTGGCGTGGAGAAATACAGGTGTAGTTGCCGAAATCAACAATAATGTGATCAAGACCGAGGTTGAGAGGCTGATCTTAAAGCCGGAATCTACAGACCTTGATACGGTGCTTGAGAATATCCAGACAGAGGGGCAGAAGCTCTTTGACGCTGAGAAATAGCAGATTAGCACAGGAGGGGAGAGATGGACTTTTCCATCTCTTCCTTTTTTGGAAGGAGAAAGAGAAATGAGAGGTAAGAAAGAAAATAAAGGAGCGGAAGGCGTCCTGATGCGTAAGGAGAGAAGATATTTCTATCTGTTTATTTCACCATGGCTGATAGGCTTTTTTCTGCTGACCATAGGACCCATGCTTTATTCTTTTTACGGAGCATTATGCGACTGGGACGGAATGTCCACGCCGCAGTTTATCGGTCTGGATAATTATGTGCGGACCATCGGGAGTAATCAGGATTTCAGGAGGGCGCTCATCAATACCTTTGTGTATGCGGTATTTTCTGTGCCTACCAGTATGATATTTGCTCTGTTCCTGGCCTTTTTGCTGAACAAGAAGCACAGAGGTGCCGGAATCTTTCAGGCATTATTTTACTTTCCTTCTGTCGCAGCGGGAACTGCGGTATATATGGTATGGATCTGGCTGTTTAATGCAGAGACCGGAGTTTTTAACTATCTGTTGTCCCTAATCGGTATAGAAGGACCCAGATGGCTATCCAGTGCGGAATGGGCAATGCCTTCGCTGATCATTATGAATCTGACCTTTTGCGGGCAGGCCATGCTTATCTTTCTGGCAGGTTTAAAGCAGGTACCTATGACCTATTATGAAGCGGCAGAGATAGACGGTGCTTCAGAATGGCAGAAATTTGTGAATATAACGCTTCCTATGATCTCTCCAGTGGTGCTTTTAAATACGATCATGGGGATCATCTCGGCATTCCAGATCTTTAATCAGCCTTTTATCATGACAAACGGTGGTCCAATGAAAGCAACCTATATGTATGGAATGCTGATCTATGATACGGCATTTTATTTCCTGCGGTTTGGAGAAGCGGCAGCGCAGTCCTGGATCTTGTGCATTCTTTTGATGGCGCTCAGTATGGTGGTAATGAAGCTGATGAACCGTAAAACGGTATATGAGCTGTAAAGGAGGCGGTGTATAATGAAGAAAAAGAGAACTATGCGAAAAGTAATGGAAAGCGTAGTATGGTATGTTGTAGTAGGGGTACTTTCAATCCTGTTTGTCCTTCCTTTTATATGGATGCTTTCAACAGCTTTTAAGACAGCTCCGCAGTGTGTGGATTATCCGCCGACTTTTATTCCAAGACCGGTTACCCTCAGGGCTTTCAAAGAGGTCTTTTCAATCAGCCCCATACTTACCTATATACGTAACAGTATTGTGATCGTTGCTCTGAATATTTTAGGAACACTGGTGAGCTGCAGCCTGGTGGCGTATGGATTTGCCAGGTTTCGTTGCAGAGAAAACAATTTCTGGTTCACAGTCCTTTTATCAACGATGATGATACCGGGTTTTACACTGCTTATACCACAGTTCAGCTTATATACCCGGCTGGGCTGGGTGAATACTATATTGCCGTTGACGCTTCCGGCTTTTCTGGCAACGAATGCTTTTTCCGTGTTTATACTCCGTCAGTTTTTTATGTCCTTTCCAAGGGAGCTTGATGAGGCGGCCAGACTGGACGGTTGCAGTTATATGGGAGTTTTGGTGAGGATTCTTCTTCCCAACTCCAAAACATCTATGTTTGTTGTTGCATTGTTTTGCTTTGTTGGCGTATGGAATGATTTTTTTGCTCCAATGATCTATTTAAACGATATGGAAAAATATACATTGGCGGTAGGACTGGTAATGCTGAAGGCTTCCCAGGGAGCTACACTGGATATGGGGCCTATGATGGCAGGCGCGCTTCTGGCTGTGATCCCCACGTTTTTTCTGTATCTGACATGTCAGAAATATTTTGTACAGGGTGTAGTGACAAGCGGACTGAAAGGATGAGAAGGAGGTAAGAGCAGTATGTTTCAGGAATCAGTACATAAAGCAGACTTGGGAAACGGATATTATATGAATCCCATTTTGGATGGAGATTATGCGGATCCGGCAGTGTTTCGTGAGGGAGAGGATTATTATCTTACGGCTTCCACAGGTGAATATCTGCCGGGGCTGGCAATTTATCACTCCAGGGATCTGGTAAACTGGGAGCTTTTGTGCCATCCCCTGCATGATTTTGAGGGTTCTGTCTGGGCACCGGATTTTTTAAAATATGAAGGAAAATATTATATTTATTTCTGTGCATCGGGAACAAACTGGGTAATCTGGTCTGAACAGATTGAGGATGGATGGAGCAGGGCCATAGATCTGAAGGTCGGGCATATTGACCCGGGACATATTTCGGATGAAGAGGGGAACAGATATTTGTTTCTTTCTGATAACTGTATGGTACCGCTCTCCCAGGATGGGCTCAGCGTAACAGGAGAAATGGTTCAAATATTAAAGGCGGCTCAAATACCGGATGAGTGGGATATTGAAGGGGCTTTTCCGGAAGCGCCTAATGTTTTCAAAAAGGACGGATATTATTATCTGACTTATGCGGACGGAGGGACGTCCGGTCCGGCTACGTCCCATATGATCATGGCAGCCAGGGCGAGGGATATTCATGGGCCATGGGAGCTCTCGCCATATAATCCCATCATTCATACATGGAATCGGTACGAAAAATGGATATCCAAAGGTCATGGTCATTTTGTGGAGGATATCGAAGGCAAATGGTGGGTAATTTATCATTCCTATGAGAACGGGTATGAGGCACTGGGGCGTAAGCTTCTTTTGTCCCCGGTGGAATTTACGCCGGACGGATGGTTTAAAGTTATTGCACCGGCAGACCAGGCAACGCGCAAGCCCGCAGGAGTTGCAATAGAGAGCAGGAGTTGCTTTTCCGATGACTTCTCAGACAGCAGGGTCAGAGGATGGCGTGCATGGGGAGAGCATGACAGGAACCGATATGAGAAAACCCGTGGAGGGCTTCGGATTCATGGGATTGATGAGTCTATTGGAAAAGGGCATCCTCTAACGATCATCACAGGCGATCACAGCTATGAAGTATGTGTACATTTAAAAGTGGAAAATGGCTGTGAGGCCGGTATTGTGCTGCAGTATAATGAAGAAATATTTAACGCAGTCAGTCTGAAAGAGGAAAGGCTCAGTGTTTACCGGCTGGGAGCAAAGCTGGCAGAGAAAAAAATAGATTTTAGCGAGTGCTGGCTGAAAATGAAAAATGAAGATCAATATGTAAGCTTTTATTACAGTGTAGACGGAAACTCTTACCAGAAGCTTAATTATGTGATCAATGCCGCAAGCCAGAATACTCACGCCTATAATGGATTCTTAAGTCTGCGCCCAGGTATTTTTGCAGTTGGAGCCGGGGCAGCAGAATTTCAGAAGTTCCGGTATACGGGGCTTGCTTAAGTCAGCAGGGGACAGGCAATATAAAAAACGGTAACCTACCACTTGACAGAAAAGTCATTTTCTGGTAGAGTCTTTGTAAGTTAAGAGGGAGTAGTAAGAGAGGCTTAGTCAACAATCTCCGGCAATGCCGTGGCTAAGTCCTTCCACAGATAAGGAAGTACGAGACTTTTAGCACATGACGGATCATGTGTTAAAGGTCTCTTTTTTATCAATAAGCCGACTCGCGAAGGGTGACGGCGTTTGATGAGAATGGCAATAAAAGAAAATGTAATACTAAGGAAAGAAAGGAAAGTAAAAAGATGGTACAGGCAGTTATTTTATTTGTAGTTGGACTTATTTTGATCTGCATCGGCGGAGACAGGCTGGTGGATGCGGCGGTGGCGATCGCTAAGAAGCTGGGGATCCCCCAGATCGTGGTGGGAGCTACCATCGTTAGTTTAGGAACCACCCTGCCGGAGATTCTGGTTTCCACCACAGCGGCCTTTGACGGGTCGGCGGCTATTGCGGCAGGGAATGCTTTCGGGTCGATCATCTGCAACACGGCGCTGATCGCCGGGCTGACCCAGACTATACGGCCTTCGCAGAAGGTGGAATTTGCATCTATCGCATGGAGAAGCGCCTTTTTCTTTGTGACACTTATCGGTATGAATGTGTTTGGGTATGTAACAGGAGCCTTTAACCGCCCGGCGGGGATCGTGCTGCTTTTACTGTTTGCGCTGTATGCGTATCTGAACATCAAACGCTCCTCTGCAGAGGGCGGTGAGGAAGAGGCCGGGGAGGAGGCCGGAGAGGTTTCCCTTCCGAAACAGATCCTGATCCTTGCAGTGTGTGCCGCTCTTCTTTACGTAGGAGCAAATCTGCTGGTAGATAACGGTATTTTTATTGCCGAGGCCATCGGCGTGCCGGAGCGCGTGATCGCGGTAACCTTCATTGCCCTTGGTACATCTTTGCCGGAGCTGGTAACCTCTATCATGTCCCTGATCAAGGGTTATGGAAACGTAGGCCTGGGAAATGTGATCGGGGCAAATATATTGAATATGCTTTTGGTGATAGGCATCCCCTCTGCCATTGCAGGGATTCCGCTGGAACTCTCTACCGTTACCATCGATATGCCTCTTGCACTTCTGGTAATGGCCGTTCTGCTGGTGCCGATCCTGATCCGGAAAAAGGCCTCCCGGCTTCAGGGGGTCGCGCTTCTGGGAATTTATGGGGCATATTGCGTGGTGTCCTTCTTATAAAAAGGCTTTGTTAAAAAGAAGGATTCCCCTTGTCATCAAAAAGGGAATCTGCTATACTTCTACTGGTATATCTTGTAAACAGTGAAATGAATGATCAAAGGAGAGATTAAAATGAAAGGTAATATTGTAGTTGGACAGTCCGGCGGGCCTACAGCTGTAATCAATTCATCGGTAGCTGGTGTTTATGCAGCAGCCAAAGAGCTGGGCGTTAAGAAGGTTTATGGTATGGTTCACGGTATTGAAGGCTTTTTGGAGGACAAGCTCATCGAGCTGGAGGATTATCTGGAGGAGCCTACCGGGATCGAGCTGCTTAAGAGAACCCCTTCCGCATTTCTGGGTTCCTGCCGTTTCAAAATGCCTAAGATCGAAGGGCATGAGGACGTGTATGAGAAGGTGTTTGAGATCATGGAGAAGCACGACATTGAATGTCTGTTCTACGCAGGCGGCAATGACTCCATGGATACTGTAAAGATGCTTTCCGACTATGCCGCAGCACATGGCAAGAAGCAGAGATTTATGGGTGTTCCCAAGACTATTGACAACGATCTTCCTGTAACTGATCATTGCCCCGGTTATGGAAGCGCTGCAAAGTACATCGCAGCAAGCTTAAAGGAAGTGATCCGTGATAACGAGTCCTTCGGAGCAAAGAAGCCTACCATCTGTATCGTTGAGATCATGGGACGTAACGCAGGCTGGCTTACCGCAGCAGCAGCCCTTGCAAAGGGACCGGACTGCAACGGAGCAGACGCCATCTACTTACCGGAGAAGGTTTTCGACATGGATGCCTTCATGGCAAAGGTGAAAGAATTAGCAGCCACCAAGTCCTCTGTGGTGATTGCAGTTTCAGAAGGAATCCACATCGCAGACGGCCGCTATGTATGCGAGCTGGCTAATGAGAATGTGGCAGTTGACGCTTTCGGACACAAGCAGATGTCCGGTACAGCCGCTTATCTTGCACAGCTTGTTGCAGCAGAAACCGGCCTGAAGACCAGAGCCATCGAGTTCTCAACTCTGCAGCGTGCAGCTACCCACCTTGCTTCCCTTACCGACATCAACGAGGCATTCCAGGTAGGACATGACGCAGTAGTTGCTGCTGAAGAAGGCAAGACAGGTATGATGATCACCTTAGACAGAAACGGAGATGATCCTTATCAGTGTGGTACCAGCGCTTATGATATCCATGCCATTGCCAATGTAGAGAGACCGGTTCCCGCAGAATGGATCACCGAGGACGGCTGCGGACTGAACGACGGCTACATCAAATATGCAAGACCTCTGATCATGGGCGAGCTGCTTCCGATTTTTGTGAACGGTCTGCCGCTCCACCTTGTAAGAAAATAAAATCAAACGCCGCCATGCTGCGCGATGCGGCTTATTGATGAAAAGGCTGGCTCTCCGGAGCCGGCTTTTGTTTGACATAAGGACAGTTCGCGAAGCGTGCTGTCCGTTGTTAACATAAGGATGTCTGGTGGAGCCTGTCATCCGTTGTTTGACATAAGGATGTCTGGCGGAGCCTGTCATCCGTTGTTTGGGAAGCATTGACTGCAAATAAGAAAAGTATTATTCTTATTTTATGATATTGACAGGAGATGAAGAGGGATGATTTCAAGTATTATAGGGCGTTATCTGCTTCATAAGGGCCTTATTACTTCCGAACATCTTTACAGTCTGCTTCTTGAAAAGAACAGGATCCGTGTAAAGCTTGGTCTCATCGCGGTAGCGGAAGGATATATGACCCAGGCAGAAGCGGAGCAGGTATATGACTATCAGTCAGTGGTGGATAAGAAATTCGGTGAAATTGCTGTGGAAAAGGGATATCTTACCGAGTGGGAGGTGGAGTCTCTTTTGGACAGGCAGGAAGACGCATATCTTGCCTTCGCACAGGCTCTGTCCAATCAACGCCTGATGAATGTGGAGCAGCTGGAGGAATGCATGAGGGAATTTCAGGATGAGTATCACCTGACGCTTACGGATATGGAGGATCTAAAGAGCAATGATGCGGACAGAATCCTTCCAATCTGTATTCCTGTGTGTGGAAACCAGTATTTACATATGGCAGGTACCGCACTTAGGACTCTGATCCGCTTTGCGGACGGTGATTTTTGTCCGAAAACTGCTTACTTTACGGAGTGCTTTGAGGCAGACCATGGAGTGATCCAGTATATGGACGGAGAACAGAGCATTACCTGCGGCATTGTGGGACGGGGAAGAGCCTTTTTTCCGATAATATCCGTACTTGAAAGGAAAAGGGTCAGAGAAATAAATTTAGAAGCTCTCAGGTCTCTGGAGGCACTTTTAGATAATATTGAAGAGATTTACGGGAGAAATCTGGAGCAGAGCGGAGTTTTCCTGAAAAAGCAGCCAACCCAGTGTTTTGTGCAGCCTAAAAAGATTATGGCAGATCAGATGCTGATATTGCCTTTGCTGGTGATGGGAGAGGAAATCGATTTTATCATAGCCCCGGGAAACAAAGCAGAGATCATTACGGCAAACGACAAATAAATTTGTCATCTGACGTTTGCCATGAAAATGTATAGAGGCAGAGGAGTGCGTGGAAAGCAATTTTCACGGGAGGAATTTAATGGTATCAATTAAAGATGTAGCAAGACATGCGGGAGTTGCGATTTCCACTGTCTCTAAGGTTTTAAACAGTTACCCGAATGTCAGTGACGAGACAAGGGGAAGGGTCAATAAGGCAGTGGAGGAACTGAATTTTCTTCCCAATTCGGTGGCGGCAGCGCTTTCCTCTAAGCAGGCAGGGCGGGTAGCGTTGCTGGTGAATCTGAATTCAAAGACTCAGGCCATTGACGAGATCAGCCTGCAGTATATCCAGGGAGCCATCAACAAGGCCATGGAGCTGAACCTGGACGTGATCACACTGTTTTTTTCCATGTTTCAGGATAAGACACCAGAGCAGATGATCCGGTATCTGAAATCTCAGAGCATCAGCGGTATTATTATCTATGGGGTTTCAAAGGAGGACAAAATGCTGCAGGAGCTGGTGGCAGGAAGCGAGTTTAAAAGCGTGGTGGTAGGCGCTCCGCTTGCCAGTAAAAATACGTCCTCTGTGTGGATCGATCATGCTAAGGCCCAATATGATGTGGCCAAGAGAACGATCGTGGATAATAATTGCAGCCGGGTGCTTTATATATCCGGAAAGAAAGACGGCTATGCGGCAGAGGAACAGCTAAAGGGTATGGAAAAGCTGGTCGGGGAAATGAATCTGGAGATGCTGACCAGATGCGGTGATTTTTCGGAGCTGCAGGCCCGGAATATCACGATGGAATATGGAGAGAGCTTTGACGCGGTGGTCTGCGCCTCGGATCTTATGGCGATCGGCGCTATGAAGGCCCTGACGGAGATGGATATTTTCAGGCCGGTATGCGGATTTGACGGGATCATACTGATGGGATATGTAGGGAAGCAGATGAACACTGTCCGGCAGAATTTTGCCGGGATATCAGCCACAGCCATGGAGGAGCTGCAGCGGCTGATGAGCGGAAAAGAAGGGGAGGATATAAGAACTCCTTATTCTCTGGTGAGAATGAAGTATACGGATATCATCTGCTGAAAGGTGTTATGGTTTGTTTTGCGATACAGCAGATTTATTTCAACTTGCAGAAAACGTTTTCCTGTGATACACTCAATGGTAAAAAGGGCAATTCAAAAAGGAGAGATGCTTTTATGTCAATACAAACAAACTTGCAGAAGGATGTATTAGTCCTGAATATGGAACAGCAGCTTTATGATATTGCAGAGGGTATGTTTGGGAAGAAGATAGAAGAGCTTTCTGTTCAGGAGGCCTACTATGTGGTGCTTACCCTTACCAAAAGACTGATGACAGTTTCAAATACAAATGTAGGAAAGAAGAGAGTATACTATATTTCCGCAGAATTTCTGATCGGGAAGCTTTTGTCCAATAACCTGATCAATCTGGGAGTTTACGATAGATTGGATAAGATACTGAAAGAAAAAGGCCTTGATCTGTCGGCCATTGAGGAGGCGGAGCCGGAGCCTTCTCTTGGGAACGGAGGACTTGGGAGACTGGCGGCATGCTTTCTGGATTCCATAGCAACTCTGGGGCTTTCCGGGGAGGGGATTGGCCTTAACTATCATTTCGGTCTTTTTAAGCAGGTGTTTAAGGACCGGCTTCAGAGAGCAGAAAAAAATGACTGGATAGAGGAGTATTCCTGGCTGACCAGGACGGATGTGTCCTTTGATGTGTTTTTCGGCGACAGGAAGGTGACTTCCCGCTTGTATGACATTGATGTGGCAGGATATAACAGCGGTGTCAATAAGCTGCGTCTGTTCGATATTGAGTCGGTGGATGAAGCTATTGTGGAGGAAGGCATCCGTTTTGATAAGGAGCTGATCGAGAAAAATCTGACACTCTTTTTATATCCGGATGATTCTGACGAAAAGGGACATTTACTGCGAATTTATCAGCAGTACTTTATGGTAAGCAATGCGGCTCAGCTGATCCTGCTGGAGCTGAAGGAACGGAAATATGATCTGCGCAAAATGAATGAGCATGCGGTGATCCAGATCAACGATACTCATCCTACCCTGATCATACCGGAGCTGGTCAGGATCCTGGTGGAGGAAAAGGCTTTTACCATGGATGAGGCCATTGGGGTGGTAAGCAAAACCTGCGCCTACACAAACCACACGATCCTGGCGGAGGCACTGGAAAAGTGGCCCCTTACCTATTTAGAGCAGGTGGTTCCCCAGCTGATCCCTTATATCAGGGAGCTGGATGAGCGGGCAGCGGAGAAATATCCGGATCCCCGGGTGCGGATCATAGATGAAGAGGGCCGGGTGCACATGGCTCATATTGATATCCATTATGGCTTCTCCGTAAACGGCGTGGCAGCGATCCATACGGAGATCCTGAAAAGCTCTGAGCTCCATGCTTTTTATGAGATTTATCCTGAGAAGTTTAACAATAAAACCAACGGTATCACCTTCAGAAGATGGCTTCTTAGCTGTAACCGGGAGCTGGCGGCATTTTTGTCAGGGACTATCGGAGACGGTTTTAAGAAGGATGCGGATAAGCTTGAAAAGCTGCTGAAATATGAGGACAGTCAGGATGTGCTTGATAAGCTGGCACAGATCAAGCAAAACCGCAAGCGGGAGCTGGCAGCATATGTGGAGGAGAAGGAAGGGATCCGGCTGGATCCGGAGGCTGTATTTGACATTCAGGTCAAGCGGCTTCACGAGTATAAAAGGCAGCAGATGAACGCTCTTTATATCATCCATAAGTACCTGGAGATCAAGAAGGGGAAGAAGCCGGTGAGGCCGGTTGCTTTTATCTTTGGAGCAAAGGCGGCTCCGGCTTATGTGATCGCCCAGGATATCATCCATCTGCTTCTGGTGCTTCAGGAGATCGTAAATCATGATCCGGAGGTAAGCCCGTATATGACGGTGCTCATGGTGGAGAATTACAATGTGAGTTATGCGGAAAAGCTGATCCCGGCCTGTGATATCTCCGAGCAGATTTCTCTGGCATCCAAGGAGGCTTCCGGCACCGGAAATATGAAATTTATGTTAAACGGTGCCATCACCTTAGGAACCTCGGACGGTGCAAACGTGGAGATCCATGAGCTGGTGGGAGATGACAATATCTATATTTTCGGGGAAAAGTCGGAGTCGGTGATCGCCCATTATGAGAATGCCGATTATGTGTCCCGGGAATATTATGAGAAGAGTCCTGTTATTAAAGAGGCTGTGGACTTTATCGTGGGAGAGGAGGCCCTTCGGACAGGACACAGGGAAAATCTGGAGCGTCTCTATCAGGAGCTGCTCACGAAAGACTGGTTTATGACTCTGCTGGATCTGGAGGATTATATTGCAGTGAAGGATCAGGCACTGGCAGATTATGAAGACCGGCAGAAATGGAAAAAGATGATGCTGGTAAATATTGCAAAGGCAGGCTTTTTCTCATCAGACAGGACGATCAGAGAGTATAATAAGGAAATCTGGAAGCTGAAATAAAGAACAGGCAGTCCGTAACGCGGACTGCCTGGCGTCATAAGGGAAAACGGTAAAATATTATCCCTTGTTTATTCGGATTTCTCACTATTACTTTGATTATTGATTAATTTCTGTACTTTCTTTTTGGCTTCATCCAAATCCTTGCAGCCATCTAAAATCATATCAACCATTTCCAGAATCGTTTTAAACTGTTTATCTGTCATAGAATTTACCATACCCTTTCCTCCAATCTTTTAATCAGATCTATCAACATAAGATTCACATGTCTGCCGGACTGTCTGGTGCCTGATCTGATATTTTAAATATAGAGTATTTAAACAATCCCGTCAAGGTCTGAGGGGCGTTTAAGGCTTACATTTTTTACAGGGCACATATCCCTGTGAAATAATGGTATCTCTGCTGTCGGTGGAATCCTGTCTGTTGGTGGTAGGCAGAGAACCGCAGGTTGGCCTGTGGAATTTCATGGTTTTTACATTCAGCACATAGGTGAGCCCCTGGGTATCCTGGGCCTGGGGCTCCTGCACGGCTTCACTGGCAGGGGCGGCTTCCTTAGGCTGTTCGGGAGCTGCTGGGGTTTCGGGAGCTGCTACTGCTTCTTCCTGTTTTGAGGACTGCACTGTCTCATTTGTGGAAGAAGGAACGCTTTGTTCTTTTGGCTTGGAAGAGGCCTTGGCGGAAGAAGTTTTGGGTGAGGCAGCCGCGCTTCCCGTAGGCTCTCCGGCCTTCCAGGTTTCTGAAGGCGGTACATTGAAGGTGATCTTCTTTCCGTCTGATGTGGCAATAATGGTGCCGTCTTCATCCGTCCGGTAAACCTTGACCTTATTGGTGCGGAAGGTATTCAGAGTCTGTGCGTGGGGGTGGCCGTAGGAATTGCCTTCCTCGCAGCTGATCACGGCACAGGAGGGATTCACTGCCTCAAAAAAGTCCTCGGAAGTGGAGGTCTTACTTCCGTGATGTCCTGCGTGGTAAACATCCGCTGAGATATCCAGTCCGTTTTCAAGGATATCTTCTTCCGCATCCTCGCCTGCGTCACCGGTAAAAAGGAACCGGTTATCCCCGTTTTGAACGAGAAGGGCAATGGAAGAATCATTGGGATTATCATATTCATCATTAGGAGCCAAAAAGGTGATGGTGGCTGTGCCCAGGGTGTACTGCGCTCCTACATCAGGCGTCACATATTTCAGCCGCTTGTCATCCAGAGACTGAATGAGCTTCTGATAGGTTTTATTGTCTTTTTCGTAATTGGATACGAAAACCTTGTTGATCTTAAATTTGGTAATAATGACAGGTGCACCGCCGATATGATCCGCGTCGGGATGAGTCAGAACCAGATAATCCAGCTTATCCACCTTTTGTTTCTTCAGATAATTTTGGATCGTGGTTCCTTTGGAGTCATCGCCGGCATCGATCAGCATGGCGTGATCGCCGCAGGTGATGAGAGTGGAGTCTCCCTGCCCTACATCCAGAAAATGCACTTCCATCGTGTCGGGTTCAGCCGCCAGGGTTTCCATGGGGCGGGAGGAAATGCATCCTGCCAGGATTGCCGCAATTAAAAATAAGCTTGTGATGAATTTAGAATATTTTTTCATACCGATATCCATACCTTTCTGCAATATGCAAATTTTTATAACAGGCAGGACTTTACACTTGCTATATAGCCTTTGCCTGTTACAGATCATTTTACTACCGGAGATTCCGGATTCCTATCAGAAACGTATGTTTCGGGGGTTTTCCTCAATTTTGGCTTTTCAATTTTTAAAAAAATTGTATAATTATACCAAATGGAGCGCCTGTATCACTTATCGGAGTCAAGTATCAGAAGGATCATTTTGAAAGAGAGGATGAGGTATCAGAGCATGAAAGAAACAATAGAACAGATATTATCTTTATGGGGGATTACGGAGGAACATTTAATGCAAATATATCCGTCTGCATGGGAGATCAACCGTTCCTATGTAATGAAGGTGTATGATAACAGAGATCAGATGGAGAGAAATATAAGAATATCGGCAATATTGGCAGATTGTAATGTTCCGGTTGCAGAGACTGTTTGCACCCTGATCGGTGAGGAATATGTGGAGCATGAAAACAGATATTTCCATCTTTCAAAAAAATTGCAGGGAAGTAATATTTTGGATAGTAAGGACAATGTAATGGCTTATAAGATGGGATGTGCCATTGCGCAGCTGCATAGAGCATTCCGCAAATGTGAAGAAGAAATTGAATTTTGGGATAATAGTCTGCTGGAAGAAATGAGTGGATGGATACAGGAGACTCTGAAAAATGATGGGTGGCAGATGGTAAGCCGGGAGGAATATTTAAAAGCATACGGCTCGTTGGAGCAGATATATGATCATCTGCCCAAACAACTGATCCACCGAGACGTGCATTTGGGGAATTTTTTATTCTTTGAGGGTAAGCTGTCGGGATATATTGATTTTGATTTAAGCCAGAGAAATATAAGAGTATTTGATCTTTGTTATTTTCTGGCAGGATTGCTGGCGGAGGAATCAGAGAATGCTTTTTCCGTAAGTGAATGGATTGCAAGCGTAAAGGCGGTGATCAGCGGTTATGAAAGCGTGTCCATTCTTTTGGCAGAAGAAAGGGAAGCAATTCCATGGGTTATGGAATGTATAGAAATTTTGTTTGTGGCATACTTTATCAGCATCAAAGACAGTAAGCATGCAAGGGATGCATATGATGTGCTTCGGTTTATACAGGATTGTGAGGGGAGATTAGTGAAGCAATGAGAGCAGGGATCGTATGCTGTTCGAATGGACAGTCCCAAAAGCAGGAAAAAATTATAACCGCTTTGGAACAGGTGCTTCTAAAGGCGGGGATCGTTCCGGTATTTAGTCCTTTTATCTATGAACGGAGACCGGCGTTTTCGGCAGAGGGAAAGGCCCGCGCAGAATGCGTGAATGAATTTTACGCAGATCACAGGATCAGTGCCGTATTTGATATTTCCGGAGGAGATATTGCCAACGAAATCCTGCCTTTCCTGGACTATGAACTGATCGCCGGAAGTGATAAGAGCTTTTGGGGTTACAGCGATTTAACAACTGTGATCAATGCGATCTATGCAAAGACCGGCAAAGTATCCGTCTTATATCAGATAAAAAATCTTGTTTATCAGGATTCCGAACGGCAGCAGGCGGATTTTTTCGGGACGGTCTTGGGAGGAAAAGAGGATTTATTCCGGTTTGGCTTTCGATTTATACAAAAGAAGAGTATGAAAGGGATTGTTGTGGGCGGGAATATCCGATGCCTGCTGAAGCTGGCAGGTACCCCCTATTGGCCGGATATGAGAGAAAAGATTCTGTTGTTGGAAAGCAGGAGCGGAATGGTTCCCCAGATGGTGACTTACTTAAACCAGCTGAAGCAGATCGGCGTGTTCGAACAGATCCGGGGGATTATCCTCGGAACCTTTACCGAAATGGAAAGGGAAGAGTGTACTCCCGCAATGACTGAGCTGGTGAAGCATTATGCAGGAGAAACACTGCCGATCGTGAAGACAGATGAGATCGGGCATGGCGTGGATTCGAAGGCAATCTTGATAGGGAGGGAAATAACGTTATCCTGTGAAGGTACTGAACAGTTACATGGTTTAGGGAAATACAGGAAGACAAAATTGTTTCTTTAGAATATTATCGAAAATAGGATATAATGTATAAGTTTTATTTTGTATATTGCCATCGGAGGTAGGCTTGTGAAGAAAATGAAATTATCCAATCGCAAATTGGACAATTAGGCATAGCATATTCCCAACTTCCATTTAAATTGAGTTGGACACATTATCAGATACTTATGCGTATTGAAGATAAAGACGAGAGGGATTTTTATGAAAAGGAAGCGATGCGTTCCGGTTGGAATGTATCTACCTTGAAAAGACAGTATCATTCCAGTCTCTATGAAAGGCTTGCTTTAAGCAGGGATAAAGATAGTGTACTACGATTGGCAAATGAGGGTGCAGTACCACAAAGGCCGGAGGATATTTTACATACGCCATATGTTCTCGAATTTGCTGGATTGGAGGATAAGGCATCTTACCATGAAAGCGATTTGGAATCTGCAGTTATTGATAAAATGCAGAAATTTTTGCTAGAATTAGGAAAAGGATTTTTATTTGAACAACGCCAGAAACGTTTTACGTTCAATGACAAAAATTTTTATGTTGATTTGATTCTGTACAACCGTTTGCTGCGCTGTTATGTACTTATTGATTTTAAGGCAGATGAACTAACTCATCAAGATTTAGGGCAGATGCAGATGTATGTAAATTATTTTGACCGTTATGAAAGAGTTGAAGGAGAAAACCCGACAATAGGAATTTTACTTTGTAAAAAGAGCGATGAAGCATTGGTAGATTTGACTTTGCCAAAAGATGCCAATATTTACGCAAAAGAATACAAATTATACCTGCCGGATAAAAAAATATTACAACTAAAATTAAAAGAATGGCTTGATGAGGAACGGGATAAGAATGAAGATAATATTTAAGTAGCGGTCAATTTTGGGTAAAATATGGAGGGGAAGCATAATGGGAATAATAGACAATTCCATTAATTGCGTCCACCTCGAAACATGTTCAATTTGCACCCTTTCTATTGACCTGTTCATTGCTTTGCTGTAAAATAATTCTAACAGGCACTTACAATCTTAAATTATATTTTACAAATATGACATTTGGCCGATTGCCGGAAAGGAGATTTTATGACAATAGAAATTTTATTATTTCTCTTCATTGCATTGGCGGTGCTCCTGCTGTTTGTAGAATGTGCAACAGAGGCAATGGACGCGTTCAGGTTCTTTTTCTACAAAGGGAATTCCACAGCCAGTGTTGTGACGAAAGAACCGTTTTCTGTTTCCCGCTCTAAAAGACTGGTGGAGCAGAATGAAAACCGAAGAGGATATTCACCGGTTGGTGAGACACAGGATCGAAATTCGAATTATCCCTATGTCCTTTCTCCCGCTTATTGGATGTATAAAAAGAAAGATGCTTTTCCTGTTTTAGAATGGGAGACGAAAGAAAATACCTGGAGGGCCCATTATCCTTATGCCAGAAAATGGACAAATGGCTCGCAGGTTATGATACGTTATAATGCAGCGTGCCCCTGGAAATACGCTGTCAGGGATAGCTCTCTTGGCGTTAGCGTCCTGCTGAAATGCCTTTTCTATCTCCTTTGTATCGCCATCTTCAGCATCCTGCTGATGGCCCGGATCCGTGGATAAAAACTATGAAGAAATCAGAACAAAAATGTAACACTAAAAAATCACTCAGATGGAGCATGGTAAGAATGCTTTTGTTTGGGTGGTTTTTTCCTTTGTTGGTGTTGATCCTTATCATGGTATTTCTGGTGGCTGACTATAACTATAAGCAGGTGAAAAATACGCTTCTGTCATCTCTGGAAAAAGCATCGGATATCATGGAGATGCAGCTTAAGGCATGCGAGGTTGCCTCTAAAAATGCGTCTTACATGGAGGTGATCAGGGAAAGCTACCTGAAATTCTGCCAGGATGGTAATCATGGCAACCTTAAAAGCAGCGTGGAAAACTTTTTGCGGCAGCAGTATAAGTATGACGATAATTGTAAAACAGCGGAGATGATGTTTACAGATGATACAGAATCCGTTTATTATGCACTGAATAATAGTAACGACGGTACCTATCAGGATATTACGTTTTTTAAAACGCATGCTAGGGAAAAAATACTGGATGTAGCCGAGGGACTTGACACAGGAACCACCCTAGTGGCGGTAAAGGGCAAGGTCTATATGGTAAGAAATCTGGTAGATCCCAAATTTAAACCTTATGCAGTGCTCTGTATGGAAATAGACAAAAATTCTCTCATGAAAAGCTATTCCGGTATATGGGGGTATAAAAACGCGGCTTTATATTGGAATGGTGAACTGCTGATGGAGAGCGGAGATGAGGTGGCAGAGCATTTGCCGCAGAAAATTTCGGAGCATCTGGAGGATGAGGAAGAGGCATATGTATATGGTGTCAAAATGTCCAGCATTTATAATGAAAGAAAAATGTATGGAGGAAGGCTGACGGTGGCAGTGGGCATTGATAATAAGGTGACCCAGGCAGGGATGCTGACAATGTATTTTGCCTTTCTTTTTTTATTGGTATTCATGGTGCCGCTTATCATACAGACGATCAATTTTTTTAACAAAAAAGTAACAGTGCCCTTGCGTGAGCTGATGACTGCCGCAAATATGGTCAGGGAAGGAAATCTGGGAATTGAGGTAGAGAACAAAGAAGATAACGAGGAGTTTTACCATATGAAGGACTCTTTTAACCATATGTCTTCACAGCTTAAGGCACAGTTTGACAAGATCTATCTGGAGGAGGTAGCGTTGCGGGACGCCAGGATCATGGCGCTGCAGTCTCAGATCAATCCTCACTTTTTAAATAATACGCTGGAGATCATTAACTGGGAGGCCAGGCTGAACGGAGACTATAAGGTAAGCGGTATGATAGAGGCGCTTTCCACCATGCTGGGTGAAACTATGAACCGGAAAGAAGAGCAATTTCATTCCGTGGCGGAGGAAATGGCCTATGCGGACGCCTACCTTTACATCATATCCCAACGCTTTGGATCCAAGTTCCAGTGTACGAAGCAGATCGATGAAAGCCTGCTGACAGTGCAGGTTCCGCGGCTGATCATCCAGCCCATTGTGGAGAATGCAGTGGAGCATGGGGCGGATGTTGCAGAACGCTCACGCCTGGAGATCAGGCTTTTTCAGAGAGAAGATGGATATTTATGTATCGAAGTGGAGAACAACGGATGTTTAAAAAAGGAAGATAAAGAAAAGATAGAGAGGCTTTTGTCACAGAAAGCGGAGTCTGCGGGAGAAAAGCGGGTAAGCCTTGGGATTCGAAATGTTAACCAAAGAATAAAGATGATATATGGTGATGATTGTGGCTTATTTATAAGCGATGGCAAACAAAATAATACAATAAGCACAATATTGATCAAGACAAGCATAACAACAGAGCAAAAATAGACAAAAAAGCACAATGACAACAATTACCTTTATCCGTCCTGGAGAGTATGATAAGTACATAAACGAAATTCACACCTCGGATGGAAAGGGAGGGAAACAGTATGAAAAAAAGAATTGTGTCACTAATGCTTGCAGGTGTAATGATATTGTCCATGGCTGCATGTGGAAATAGTTCAGGCAAGTCGGGAGATACGGCTAAATCGGTGGAGCTGGCTGTGACAACTACCTTTGCCGGTGAAGACACCAACGCGCAAAACTATAAGGATGCATATACGGCATGGGAGAAGGAAACAGGGAACACCGTAGTAGATACTTCCGCAACTTCCGATGAAACCTTTAAAGCAAGGATCACAACAGACTTTGAGACAGGCTCCGAACCGGACGTATTGTTCTTCTTTAACGGTGCGGATGCAAACAGCTTTATTGAGGCGGGAAAGGTTGTTTCCATTGATGACATCCGCGCAGAATATCCGGAATACGCAGGTAACATGAATGACGATCTGATCGCGCCGTCTCTGGTGGATGGTAAGAAATATGCAGTGCCTGTCAATGGTTTTTGGGAAGCAATGTTTGTCAATATGGAAGTTTTAGATGCGGCAGGCGTGTCTATGCCGGATGGAAATTATACCATGGAGCAGTTTAAGGCAGACTGTGAGAAGATTAAAGCGGCAGGTTATGCACCGATTGCTGCGGCGTTAGGAAATATTCCTCATTACTGGTGGGAATTTGCAATCTTTAATCATCAATCGCCAAAGACCCATCTTGAGATTCCAGCAGGCGTTGATGATGCAAACGGACAGGCCTGGGTTGCAGGTATGAATGATATCAAGGAATTGTATGAATTGGGATATTTCCCTGAAAATACACTTTCTGCAACGGATGATGAGACATTTGCAATGTTTACGGATGGCAAGGCGGCATTTCTGATCGACGGTTCATGGAAAGTAGGCGGTATTGTAGGGGCATGCCAGTCTGATCCGGAGGATCCTTCCACCCTTGATGAAGAGAAGTTGGACAAGTTTGATGTGACTTATGTACCCGGTAGTGGGGACAGAAAGGCAAGCGATCTGGTAGGCGGTATTTCCATGGGATATTATATTACTAAGAAGGCATGGGAGGACGCAGATAAGAGAGCGGCAGCGGTAAGCTTTGTAGAGTATATGACTTCTGACAGCGTAATTCCTGCATTTGCACAGCATGCAGCCTCCGCGCTTAAGAATGCACCGGAAGTTGACGAATCAGAGTTCAATATCTTACAGGTTAAGGCAATGCGCATGATGGCAGGAGCCACTTCTCTCACGGGCGCTGCGCAGGATCTGTTCCAGGGTGAGTGCAGAGTATCTACCTTTGACGGGATGCCGGAGATCGTGACCGGAAAAGTATCGGCAGAGGATGCAGTAGCAGAAGGGCTTGAAGTATATCATAACCAATAAAACAGACAGAAGCTGCAAGAAGGGGCGGGGGATTACCTGGCCCCTTTTTGGAAGAATATACAGAGTATGATTGAGGAGGTGACCTATGGGAGCAAATATCTATCGAAATAAAAAGCCCGCATTCCTGTTTCTGTTTCCCGCATTTCTGTTTATGGCGGTATATCTCTATTATCCTTTTTTTAAAAACTTCATAAACAGTTTTATGGAAATCAAACAGCTTGGAAGCTCAGGGAGCGGTTTCAATACGCCGTGGTACCACAATTATCAGGAGATGGTCCGGGATGAAAGTGTATGGGTTTCCGTTAAAAATACGTTGCTGATGATGCTTGTCACACTGATAGGACAGGTAGGGATCGCGATCGTTCTGGCATTGATGGTGGATAATGTGAGGAGGGGAAAGCAGTTTTTTAAGACAGTATTTTTTTTTCCTATTGTCATTTCGGCAACAGCGCTGGGGCTTTTGTTTAATCTGCTTTTTTTGTATGACAAGGGGATGGTCAATCAGATCTTAGAGGCTTTGGGAAGAGAGACCCTTATTGACTGGAAAGCGGAGGGGACAGCCCTTTTTACAATGATGCTTCCGGTCATGTGGCAGTATGTGGGCTTTTATTTTGTGATCCTTATAACGGGATTAAACAGTATTTCCGATGAGCTGTATGAATCGGCCAAAATCGACGGCGCCACCACGCTGCAAAAGGTACGCTATATTTCACTTCCGCTTCTGCATAATGTTATTTGTACCTGTAGTGTGCTGGCTGTGACAGGCGCTCTGAAGGTGTTCGATCTTCCATGGACGATGTTCCCTAAGGGAATGCCCCTGAAGTCAACGTTCCTGACAGGTACCTATATGTATTATCATACGATGGAGACAAAGAATGTGGATTATGCTTCGGCTCTGGCGGTAATGATCGTAATATTGGGCATAATTCTGTCAAAGGCAGTGAATATGATTTTCAGGGAAAAGGACTATTAGGAGGGATGGAGTATGACGAAAACGAAAAAAAATCCCATTGGATCAATGGTGGTCTACCTGATATTGATCTGCTGGTCTTTGACCACAATTTATCCTATTATATGGGTAGTACAGAATTCCTTTAAGGCAAAAGACAAAATTCTGGCAAACTCCTTTGCACTTCCCTTCGGGGAACTGTTTACTATGGCGAATTACAGAAAGGCATTCAATAACCTGAATATTTTGAATTCCTATAAAAACAGTATTTTTATATCTATGACGGTGGCGCTTCTGGTAGTCCTTTTGGCCGGGATGGGAGCTTATGCACTTTCCAGATACAAGTTTAAAGGCTCCGAGCTGTTAAACTCGCTGGTCATCGCAGGTATGATGTTTCCGGCCTTCGCAACGATCATACCGGTATTTTCCATGGAGTTTTCCTGGGGCATCGCCAATACGGGGAGTTGGTTTTTGACGATGTTATCGGTAATCCTTCCTCAGACAGCAGGAAATCTTTCTTTTGCCATGGTGGTGCTGATGGGTTACATAAAGGGGTTGCCGGTTGAGCTGGAGGAAGCGGCCTATATGGAAGGGTGTAATGCCTACCAGATTTATTTTAAGGTAGTGCTCCCTCTTACGAAACCATCCTTTGCTACAGTAGCTATTTTTTCTTTTCTGTGGAGCTATAATGATCTGTTTACCCAGTCGTTTTTTATGAGAAGACCGGACATGTATGGGATTACCATGCTGTTAAACCAGTTGACAGCCAAGGAGGGGACGAACTATGGCTTGACGGCCTCTGCAGTAACACTGGTGGTCGTACCTGTGATCATAGTTTATTGCTTCCTGCAGAAATATATTATCAAAGGAATGATTGCCGGCGCGGTGAAGGGATAAAATACAGATTGATTTTAAGGTAAGGTGTGGGAGATACAATGTACAGAGTGGTAATTATTGATGATGAGCCATTGATCGTGGAAGGATTGTCCCGGACGATGACATGGGATAAATGGAATTGCAGGGTGGTGGGTACCGCTTATGACGGAAAAAGGGGTATGGAAGTGATTTTCAGGGAAAAGCCGGATATCATTATCTCGGATATTCATATGCCGGAAATGGATGGACTGAAAATGATCGCAGGGCTGAAATCCGAATTTCCGGATATGCAGATCATTATATTGACCGGATACAGGGAATTTGAATATGCCAGACGTGCGATCGAGTTGGGGGTTTTGCGGTTTTTGCTGAAGCCATCCAAAATGAATGAACTGGAAGAGGCAGTTGACACCGCTGCAAAAAGGTTAGAGCAGATCGGAGTCACCCACGAGGCAGAGGAGGCAGATGATATGCGGGGAATAAGTGATCAGGCGGAACCGGAGAATCATGAGGCAAACAGTTTTATTGTGAACAACGCTTTAGACTATATACGGGAGCATTCACAGGAGCGGCTCAGGCTGGCGGATGTGGCCGATCAGGTTTATGTCAGCCAATGGCATTTATCTAAATTAATTGGGAAACATACGGGCAAGACATTTTCAGATATTCTAAACGGCGCCAGGATCGATAAGTCAAAGGAATTGTTAAAAAATCCGTCACTTCGTATCTGCGATGTGGCGGATATGGTGGGATTTCAGGATCTGGCGCACTTTTCCAGAGTTTTCAAGAAAATGGAGGGAGTATCAGCAAACGAGTACCGGAATAAGCATTGACACCTCCCCCCTTCGTGGATTATAATTACTCCATCATTGAAGAAAGGTTTCCGGGTTGATCCAAAGGAACCTTCTTTCGGAAAGAGAGGAAATGTATGTTAAGTGTGGAAGTGAAGGAAACTACAGACAACTGAACAGTTGCAGGGAATGACATCAGGCATTCTATGCTTTTTTGTCGTGCCCTTTTATCTGCCTTACGAAATGCTTATCATACACTTTGAATAAAAATAAGCATGTCCGTACGGACATGTTTTTTTGTGCAAAAATATTTTTTACAGGCCGCAGAAGAATAGTGGATAACACAATATTATGTCAAATTTTTTTGTTGTTCACTATGGTATGCCCAAACGGGAAGCATGTGTAAGAGGTGCTTATGGCAGGGCAGATATTTCTGCGGCCTTTTTGAATCTAATACTGCTTTTAAAAGAAAGGATCAAAAATGGAGAAACATTATTTTTATGAAACAGCATCCCCCAGAATGCTGGAATTTGACCAGATCATAGAGAAGCTTTCCGAAAATGCCTGTACGCTGAGAGCAAAGGAAAAGATCAGAAGCTTAGAGCCGCTCCTTGAGGAAACCGAGGTGCGCGCCCGGCTTAAGGAAACCTCAGAGGCCAGGATCTTGCTGGACCGGTATGGAGACCCGCCGATCACAGCCTTAGAGGGCGTGGCTGAGTTAATAGAAAGGGCGGAAAAGGAAAGCTGCCTAAGCGCACCGGAGCTGGAAAAAATAGCGGTTACCCTGACTGCCGTAAAGAGACTGAAGGATTATCTGGTCAGGGGGAAGGCCTGCGAGATCAGCCTGCCCTATTATGAAGAAAACTTAGATCCCTTAGAAGAGGCCCGCACGGAATTAAGCCAAAAGATCAGAAGCGGGCGGGTGGACGATTATGCCTCTAAGCTCCTGAAATCCCTGCGGGAGGGGATTGACCGGACGGAGGCCAGAATGCGGGAAAAGGCAGATGCGGTGATCCGCGCCAATAAGGAATGTATGTCGGATCATTTCAGCACCATCCGGAACGGCCGCATCTGCATTCCGGTAAAAAAGGAGTATAAGTTCAGGATCGGGGGCAGTGTGATCGATAAGTCCTCCACCGGAAGCACCCTGTTTATGGAACCCCTTGCAGTTGCAAAGCTTTATGAGGAGCTGCAGGAGCTTAAGATCGATGCGGAAAATGAGGAAAGACGGATTCTTTACGAGCTTACCGCCATGCTTTCAGACAAGGCAGATGTGATAAACCAGAACACCCGCACCATAGAGAAGCTGGATTTTATTTTTGCAAAAGGAAAGCTGAGCCTTGCCTGTGAGGGAATCGAGCCGGAGATCAACACACAGCGCCGTATTCATCTGGTTAAAGGCCGGCATCCGCTTATGGATAAAAGGATTAACGTGCCATTGGATTTCGAGATCGGGGAAGGGATCAATGGGGTGATCATTACAGGACCCAATACAGGAGGGAAGACGGTTGCGATCAAGACTGTTGCCTTAAATTGCATGATGGCCCAGTGCGGGCTGCACGTGGCCGCGGAGAAGGCAGAAATCTGTATGAGTAACATGATCCTCTGCGACATTGGAGACGGACAGAATCTGGCCGAAAATCTTTCTACCTTTTCGGCCCATATTACCAATGTACTTTCTATTTTGCAGAAGGCAGATGAGGAGAGCCTTGTGATCCTGGATGAATTAGGCTCCGGGACAGATCCGGCAGAGGGGATGGGGATCGCCATTGCGATTCTGAAGGCCTTGAAGAAAAGCGGCGCCCTGTATCTGGTCACAACCCACTATCCGGAGGTGAAAACCTATGCGGAGCAGGAGGCAGGCGTGATCAACGCCAGGATGACCTTTGACAAGGAAAGTTTAAAGCCCTTGTACCAGCTTGTGATCGGGGAGGCCGGGGAGAGCTGTGCCTTCTATATTGCAAGGAAGCTGGGAATGCCTCTTTCCATGCTGCAGGACGCCGCCGCGGCAGCTTACGGGCAGGAGAGGGCAGACTCATCGGTGGATAGAAAAGAAGGGGAGAAACCGGAAGATATGGTGCAGGAGTGGAAGAGGACAGAAGGAGAGGATGCTCCGGAAAACAGCAGGGCGGAGCACGGGCAGGAAAAGGTTCCTCATATCCGAAAGCAAAAAGCGTATCACAAGGATACCGGACTATCCGAAAAATTCAGGAGGGGAGACAGTGTGATGATCTATCCTGACAGGAAGATCGGGATCGTATGTGAACCGGTGAACGAGAAGGGAGTGCTCAGGGTACAGCTGCCGGATAAAAAGATCTATATTAACCACAAAAGGGTGAAGCTTCATGTGGCGGCCGAAAAGCTTTATCCGGAGGACTATGATTTTTCCATTATTTTCGATTCGGTGGAAACCAGAAAGGCAAGGCATGCCATGGAAAGAAAGTATGTGGAGGAAATGGTGGTATGTGAAGAGTAGATATGATATGATTGGTTATAGTGAAATAAAAGAGAGGGAAACGAAGATGAGCAATGTGATCAAAAAATTTCTTGAGTATGTGGCAATTGATACAGAATCCCGGGAGGGAAGCGAAACCATGCCCTCTACCTTAAAGCAGCACGACCTGGCCAGGGTTCTGGCTGAGCAGCTTAAGGAGATGGGAGCAGAGGAAATTGCCTATGACAGGGAGCACTGCTATGTTTATGCAAGTGTTCCGGCGTCAAAGGGATGCGAGAATGCTCCGGTTCTGGGGTTTATCGCACATATGGATACGTCTCCGGCCGTGACAGGGGCGGGAGTGAAGCCCAGAATGATTGAAAATTATGATGGCGGGGATATTATGCTGAATGAGGGAAAGGATGGCGCGGCTCCGGTTGTCATGAAGACCGTGGATTTCCCGGAGCTTGCAGACTTTCAGGGAAAAAGGCTGATCGTAACCGACGGAACCACTCTTCTTGGTGCAGATGACAAGGCAGGGGTGGCAGAGATCATGACCATGGCCGAATATCTGCTGACCCATCCGGAAATTCCTCATGGAAAGGTGCGGGTTGGCTTTACCCCCGATGAAGAGGTAGGAGCCGGTGCGGATCATTTCAACGTAGAGCTCTTTGGAGCGGACTATGCCTATACGGTAGACGGCGGAAGGCTTGGGGAACTGGAATATGAAAATTTCAATGCCGCAGGCGCTAAGGTGGCTATCCATGGCAGGAGCGTACATCCGGGGGAGGCAAAGGACAAAATGCGCAACGCGCTATTGCTGGCACAGGAGTTTCAGGCAATGCTTCCTGTAGCGGAAAATCCCATGTACACCTGTGGATATGAAGGCTTTTACCATCTGGACGCCTTAAACGGCACGGTGGAGGAGGCGTTGGCGGACTATATTATCAGGGATCATGACAAGGAAAAGTTCGAAAAGAAAAAGGCTCTGTTTTTACAGGTAGGGGAATTCCTGAACCGGAAGTATGGGGATGGAACCTTTGTGATCACCATGAAGGATTCCTACTATAATATGAAGGAAGTCATTGAAAAGCACATCCATCTGATCGACCGGGCCAAGGAAGCCATGGAAGAGCTGGGGATCGAGCCGGTGGTGGTGCCGATCCGGGGCGGTACAGACGGCGCAAGGCTTTCTTTTATGGGTCTTCCCTGCCCGAATCTCTGCACAGGAGGGATGAATTTCCATGGAAAGTATGAATACGCCTGCGCGGATGATATGGAAAAGATCACGGAGCTTCTGGTGAAGATCGTGGAAAAATATGCCTGATATAAGTTCGCACTGCGGCGGAATGGAATCATGTCGCTGACATGATCCGCCGCAGGCAAAGAATCCTGCCACGCAGGATTCTTTTTTGACATAAGGACAGTTCGCAAAGCGTGCTGTCCGTTGTTAACATAAGGATAACTCGCAGAGCATGTCATAAACATTGCTTCACGATCCTGCCGAAACGTAATGCCTCACTCCGATCTTCCACAGCATAAGACAGGGGATCAGGAACAGGCAGGCCGCCAGGGGCAGCAGGGCGTAATAAGGCTTGCCCCTGCCCAACAGATAAAGGAGCGGATAATACTGGATCAGGGCATAAGGCACCACAAAGGTGCAGAGCTGCAGTACCCTTTTTCCATAAATGTTCACAGGATACTTTCCATATTCCCGGGCTCCGTCCGTGAAAATATTCATAAATTCCAACCCCTCGATGGTGAAAAAGCAGATAGAGGCATAGATTACGAAAAAGCCGCTAAACACCATGGCACCGCCAAACAGCATCAGCACTACGGCGGCTGCTTTTGGATAAGTCCAGTGGATACCGCTTTTTCGGATACCGTAGACAAACAGGACCACTGCCTGCAGCATGCGGCCCATGCGGCTTAATTCGATGCGGCTGGCAAGTACCTGAAAGATCTCATTTCTTGGACGCACCAGGATCCGGTCAAATTCTCCCTGGCTTACGATGGAGCTGAACGTATCGAACCCCCTTGCAAAGGCCTCTGCCAGTGAAAACTCAAGCAGAGTAATGCCATAGCACAGAAGGACTTCACTGTAAGTAAATCCCTCCACATGAGAAAAACGGCGGAACATAAAATAGATTCCCAGAAATACGTTGAAGGACACCAGAAATTGTCCCATGCAGGAGAACAAAAAGGAGGTTTTGTACTCCATAATGCTCTTTAGATGTATCATAAAATATTTTCCATATAATTTCATAGCCGGTCTATTCTCCTTTCAAAATCTCTCATCCGCCCTGTACGGTAATCTTTTTCATGGCAAGGGCGTCCAGAAGCTTCCCGATAAGGATCAGGATACAAAGCCAGAAAACCTGGAGGGACAACGCCTTAAGCATTTCGTCTCCCTGCAGATTTCCGCTGTAGATCCGAAGGGGGACATTTTGCATGGAAGCAAAGGGAAGGGCTTCAAAAACCTTCCGGATGCCATCCGGCAAAAAGGGCAGAGGGATGATACCGCCCGAAAAAAATTCTACCAGGGATGTCATGACTATGCGCAGTCCCATAGAGGAGATGGTAAAAAAGCAGGTCATATAGACCAGCATACAGAAGGAGACGGCCACCCCCGCACCTAAGAGCATGGAAAGAATAAATAAGAAGAATGCAGCCCCATCAGCAGGAGCCATGAGCCCATAAGGAGCAGGCAAAACCACTGCCAGAAGCAGAACAGGCATACAGCGCAGCATCGCTCTGGAAAAACGGGCGGCAATACTTCTGGAAAACCACATATTATAGATATTGACAGGACGGCAAAGCTCATAGGCAATATTTCCGTTTATGATGGAATCAAAGATTTCACCTTCCATAAGCCATGCGGCAAAAAGTGTAAGAAAGGCCTGCTGCAGCCATACATAGGCACAGGTGGCTTCAAGGGTCATGGGAAAAGCTGCCGGGTCTGCCCGGTAAAAGGCGCGGAACATTAAAATCTCCATAGTGCCCCAGAAGAATTGCGTGGCCATTCCGGCCAGTGCGGCGGCACGATATTGAAGCCCCATGCTGAAACGGAGCCTGAAAAATGCAAGATATTTTTTCATAGACGAATTCCCCCTTTATATATTGTGGCTTTTGTAGAAGGCAGCAAGCCCTTCCTCTGTGCTGTTAAAGCCGCTGCTGATATCCGAGATGGTTCCGTCCAGCAGGATCCTCCCTTTACCGATCAGAATGATCCGGTTGGTGAGAGCTTCAATATCCTGCATATCGTGGGTGGTCAGGATGACAGTGGTCTTCTTTTCCTCGTTCAGCTTCAGGATAAAATCCCTGACTGCCAGCTTGGATACGGCGTCCAGACCGATGGTGGGCTCGTCCAGAAAAAGAATTTTGGGGTCATGAAGAAGAGAGGCGGCAATTTCACAGCGCATCCTCTGTCCCAGAGAGAGCTGCCTGGCAGGGGTCTTAAGGAGCTCCGAAAGTCCCAGCATTTCGCTTAGCTGCTCCAAATTGCGGCGGTAGGTGTGATCACTGATCCGGTAGATTTCCTTCAGCAGTTCAAAGGAATCTATTACCGGCACATCCCACCAGAGCTGGGTGCGCTGTCCGAAGACTACACCGATGTTCCTGACATGTTCGATCCTGTTTTTCCATGGGGTCAATCCGTTGATCTGACAGGTACCTTCCTCGGGGGTAAGGATACCGCTTAAGATTTTGATGGTAGAACTTTTGCCGGCGCCGTTAGGGCCTATGTAGCCCACCATTTCACCTTCAGATATGGTGAAAGAAACGCCGTCGAGAGCGTGGATCAGCTCATATTCTCTGTGAAGCAGAGCTTTAAGAGCCGAAGAAAATCCGGCGTCGCGTTTAGAGACCTTGTAGGTCTTGCACACATTTTGCATAGTGATCATGTTTGCTTCCTCCTGGTAGTTTTATAGTGGGTATAACTTGCCAAGTCGGTCTGCCAGCCCCGGGATATTGCCGGAGCTTTACCGCAGGTAAGTATGAAAAAACGTCTTGAAACAGCTCTGCGCACTTGCTGCGCGGAGCGTGCACGCGCCATGCTGCGCAGCAGCATGTGTGCATCAGGTACTTGTGCCCGCTTTTTCATGAACATTTGTGCCTGAAGAAGATATGGGCACAAGTATGAAGTTGGCTGCCTTTGGCCCCGGTGTCAAAGGGGCGAAAGGAATTTCAGTATATCACATCTGATGCGTACCCTGCAACAGCTTTTTTATCAATAAGCTGCCTCGCTCTGCGAGGCAGCGTTTGATTTTATTACATATTTGGATGCATTCATTATCAAAAGCTAAGCAATCTTCAGCCAAATGACGATAATAGAAATGAGGCTGTGTTTTTGCATGAAACACATGCCTGTGACACAGGGATAAAGGAGTATCCCGCAGACAGGAGGTAGATGGAGCTATGAATGTACAGAACACAACAATTTTTATGGGAGATATTCTGAGCGGCAGCCGTGGGGAAAGACTGTCCGGCAATGCTCAGGAGGAGGGACGCAGCAGTGTTTTTGCCGGTGACTTAAGCAGGAATTTTGATCCCGTTGCCCAGAAACGCCAGATCGCCCAGAAAAAGGTGATGAAGATCGTGGGGGATGCCTGGGCCAGCGATCAGAGTATCGCGGAGGAGCTCTCAAATGCCAGAGCCAGAATGGAAGCAGGCAAAAAGTCCATAGGAGAGGCCAACGGCGAGATCCGGTGGGCCGAGGAGGAGAGAGCGGCGCTAAGGGAATCCTATGGTATTGCGGAGGATTCTCAGGAGGAGCAGGATCTGAAGCTTTTGGAAAAAGAGCATACGGCCAGAACCTTCGGAGGTGTATCTCTTTCGGAGGAAGAAAGGGAGCGCCTTGCACAGATCCATAAAGAGGGACTGACAGAATATCAGCAACGTTCCATGGAGTTTTTTGAAGGCGAGGATTATTACAAAAAACAGCGGAGCGACGCCCAAAGGGAACTGAAGGCGGCAAACGAAACGGCGTCCGCCGTCAAGGAGGCCATGAATAAAACCCAGACCATGTTAAAGGCCCAGGATACTGCGGAGCAGATCATGGAATCTGCCAGCAAGGAAATTGTGGGGATGCTGGTAGACGAGGCCAAGGATCATATCGACCAGGAGATGGAAGAGAAGAAGGAAGAGGCTTTGGAGAAGGCCGAGAAGGAAAAGGAAGAGGAAGAGCGGATCGAGAAGATCAAAGAGGATAAGGACGAGCAGGAGGAGTTCACAGAACAGGTAACGGATTCTGCTCAGCTTATGACAGAGGCGGACAGCGCTATGGAGGATGTTCAGCGGCAGATCAAAAAGATCATGGATGAGATGAAGCTCCTTGAGGAGGATCTTAAGGGCGCCGCAGTGGATTCTACTATGTAGACCGGTTAGATTTCTTCAAAATCAAGTTCCTTTTCCGCAAGAAAACGGGAGGCATATTCATCCCAGAGCCTGTCGGGGGTTTTGTCGGGAAGGAATGCATAAAAGGCGGTGGCAGTGGTGCAGGTAAGCACACTGCCATCGTATTTTATATTCAGCACAAAGGCCTTGATATCAGATAAAGTGACCTGGGCATTCCCTTCTTCCAGGATCTGTCCTGTAAGCTCCGGCTTTAAGTGAAGGACCAGCTTGAAATTCACGGGGGTACGCTTCCCCTTGATCAGGTCAAAGCACAGACTGCGCATATTGACCCATTCGGAAAATTCATAGGGAGGCAGTATGCCCTCATCGTTGATATCCCCACTGAAGAATTCCTTTACCACATGACCGTCGATCACGAAGGTATTGTAGGTGGTAATGGTTGCTTCTGCCAGCAAAAAGGGTGAGAAGGTATCTGTCCCTAAGAGCCGTCCCATAAATTTTTTTACGTCTGTGAGCCGGAAGGCTTTCATAGAAATACTCCTTACTGGCGGTACTATTCCGCCGGGCGATATTTTTTCGCCTGCTCTGCGATCAGAGCATGATCCTCAAAATAATTGATCTTCATGGCAGCCTTGACATTATCAAGTGTTTGGGCCGCGGTTTCCCTTGCAGCTTCGCTTCCCTTTTTGAGGATCTCATAGACAGCAGGGATATCCTGTTCCCATTCCTTTCTTCTGGCACGGACAGGCGTAAGGGTTTCTTCCAAAACTCGGTTTAAGAATTTCTTCACCTTCACATCTCCCAGACCGCCCCGGGTGTAATGAGCCTTTAATTCCTCCAGGTTTGCGTACTCGGGAAGATATTCGGCAAACATTTCATCCCTGCAGAATGCATCCAGATAAGTAAATACCGGATTACCCTCCACCTTGCCCGGGTCAGATACCTGGAGATGGTTGGGGTCGGTAAACATGGACATTACCTTCTTGCGGACATCTTCTGCCGTATCAGAAAGATAAATACAGTTATTTAAGGATTTGCTCATTTTTTCTTTGCCGTCGATGCCGGGAAGCCGCAGGCATGCCTTGTTGCCCGGAAGAAGCGCCTCAGGCTCTGTCAGAGTGTCCCCATAGACGGAATTAAACTTGCGGACGATCTCCCTGGTCTGCTCCACCATGGGAAGCTGGTCTTCCCCTACCGGAACGGTGGTGGCCCCAAAGGCTGTGATATCTGCCGCCTGACTGATGGGATAGGTAAAAAAGCCCACAGGGATGCTGGCCTCAAAATTACGCATCTGGATCTCAGATTTCACAGTAGGATTGCGCTGCAGCCGGGACACCGTCACCAGATTCATATAATAAAAAGAAAGCTCGCACAGCTCAGGGATCTGGGACTGGATCAGGAGCGTGGTTCTGGAAGGGTCGAGTCCGCAGGATAAATAATCCAGAGCCACCTCGATGATATTCTGGCGCACCTTCTCGGGATGCTCCGCATTGTCCGTAAGCGCCTGGGCATCAGCGATCATGATAAAAACTTTATCGTATACACCGGAATTCTGCAGTTCCACTCTGCCTTTCAGAGAACCCACATAATGGCCTACGTGAAGAGGTCCGGTGGGCCTGTCACCGGTTAAAATGATTTTAGGCATAGCTTATTACTCCTTTTCGATACTTTTGTAAAAATAATCATCTGTATCTATTATACAGAATTAAGCGGGATAAGCAATCTGAATTTTGAGAAATTGTAATTGTAGTAGGCATTGAACAAAAAGGGCGGGAGTGATAAGATAATGCCTGGACAGTAACAGGGAGAAAATACCTATGGCAATAGAAAAAAGAGGAAAGGAAATTTTAAAAAGAATAGGAAGGGATATCAAAGGAGCAGCTGCTGTGGCGGCGGCATTTCTGATCTGCTATCTGATCATACACTGGTTTTTTGATTCTTTTTGTCCTTTTTTGATCCTGACGGGACTGCCCTGCCCGGGCTGCGGTCTTACCAGAGCAGGGCTTTATCTGCTAAGAGGCCGGATAGACAGAGCGGCATACAGTAATCCTTCTATTTTCCTGATCCTTGCCTTTGGATTGTACTGCGCTTACTTTCGGTATATCAAAGGAACTCCGGTCAGGGGAGTAAGGGTGGCTATCGGAATCCTGGTGACCGGTATGCTGGGCATTTATGTCGTTCGCATGTATCTGCATTTCCCTGGACAGGCACCCTATGTATATCAAAGTGATAACCTTTTGGCCGTATGGATGCCCGGTTATAAGGAGTGGATGGGACAGATCATGGGAGAGATCGGGGCCTGGCGCAGGCATTGGGCTTCTGTTTAAATAGACTTTATAACCCTGTTATGGTATACTTCTATTGTAGCAAGGCAAGCCACAATAGGAAAGCAGGTGATTATATGACAGAAAAGGAAATGTTAAAAATATCTGTGGAAGAGTTTTCAAGAGTACAAAAATATATGATATTAACTGAAAATAAGGATTCGGCAGCCTATGCAGAGATGAAAGACCGTTATATTGAGTTGAAAGTAATTTTGACAGCCTCAGGCATTAATATTACAGAGCTTGACAAAATCAAGGGATAAATAATCGAATATAACAAGGTTAGGCGGCTGAGGAACGCAGCCGCCTTTTTCTGCTTCCGGTTGGCATCGCCGGCTTCCCCCTCATCGGCACCACCTTCCAGAAGCACCGCAGGGGAGGATCAGTCCGCTCTCTGTGACTGGAAGCCCAATTTCTGAGGAAACCGCGGTTCCGCCCATCTTTTTCACCACGGTAGTGCTCAGCATATAGGTGAGCACCGCTGGCTGCAGGCCGGTGGTGTAGGAATTGAGCAGGAAAAAAAGGGCGTCTTTGGAGAGAAGCTGGGCAACCAGCTCCAAAAAGGGATAAATGCTTTCTTCGATTTTCCAGATTTCTCCCTTAGGCCCTCTTCCGTAAGAGGGGGGATCCATGATAATACCATCGTAGGTATTGCCACGGCGGATTTCCCGTTCCACAAATTTGACACAGTCATCCACCAGCCAGCGGATGGGAGCCTCGGCAAGCCCGGAGGCCTCTGCATTTTCTCTGGCCCAGGTGACCATGCCCTTTGAGGCGTCCACATGGGTAACACTTGCACCGGCTGATGCCGCTGCTAAGGTTGCACCTCCGGTGTAGGCAAATAAATTCAGGATTTTAACAGGACGCCGGGCTTTTTTTATGATTTCTGAAAACCAGTCCCAGTTAACCGCTTGCTCAGGGAAAAGGCCGGTATGTTTAAAACTGAATGGCTTGAGGCGGAAGGTAAGGGAGCCATAGCGGATACTCCATTCCTTCGGAAGACCAAAAAATTCCCATTCGCCGCCACCTTTGGAACTGCGGTGGTAATGACCGTTTGGACGATGCCATTCCTTGGCCTTTTTGGGCGTATTCCATATGACCTGAGGATCCGGGCGTAGCAGTGTATACTTGCCCCAACGTTCTAACTTTTCCCCACATGAGGTATCTATCACTTCGTAATCTTTCCAATGATCGGCTGTCCACATAAAAGAGGTTTCCTTTCTGCATGAATGAAATACAGGCAACAATTCTATAACGACAAAGCCAAAGGCTGCATCATTCTGGTATGCTGTTTATGATAGAGAATTATGATGAAAAAAGCAAGAGGTTTGTGGTATTCTATAGAGAATGGATATCAGTTACGAGTTGTTCAAGAATGAAGGAGAAAAAATGGCAGAAATAAGAAATCGATGTCCGGGCTGTAAACGTCCAGGCTGTGACGGATGCGGGATTTTTCAGAAATCCGGTCAGGGAACAGCAGATGGCGGAGAACTGCAGCCTCCTAAAATAAATACCAATAAGCAGGCAAAGCTCCGTTTCCCTCAGGACTTTGAGGTGGAGCCGGGAGAAGGGCTGGGGCTTTCTGTGGATGCGGGAACCACCACCCTTGCAGGGATGCTGTGGGATCTGCGGGACGGAGGTTTTTTGGAGGCAGAGTCAGCATCGAATCCTCAGGCCGTGTTTGGGGCAGATGTGGTCAGCCGGATCCAGGCGGCAGAGGATCAGGGGAAACGAAAAGAGATGCAAAGACTGTTGGTCCGGGAATTGGATGAGATGGCCCTGCGCATGATAAAACGCCTGCGTGAGGAATCGAAGGAAAAGCGGACCGTTATGGAAGAGGGAACAGGTCAGGAAGCGGGGCATGGGATCAGGAGGGTTACCATCGCAGGTAATACTGCCATGTGTGAGATTTTGCTTGGCGTAAGGCCGGCAGGACTCCTTTGCGCGCCCTTTACTCCGGATTATGACAGAACTGTCATAAAAAAGGGGGAGGAACTGGGCTTTGCGTTCTTAAGGGAAGCTGAGATCCTGGTTTTGCCCCCCATAGGCGGTTTTGTGGGAGCAGACGCTCTGGCAGTGGCAGGGTATATAAGCAGGCAGGAAAAGGGACGAAAGATCCTGGCAGTGGATATTGGAACGAATGGAGAAATCCTGCTGCAGACGGCGAACGGGCGCTATGCCTGTTCGGCGGCGGCAGGACCGGCTCTGGAAGGCGGAGCCATTGCCCAGGGGATGCGGGCCGCAAAGGGGGCCATCGATAAGGTATCTGTGAACGGAAGATTTCCTATGCAGGATATCCTATGCCGGGTGATCGGAGGGGAAAGGCCTGTCGGGATCTGTGGTTCCGGGCTGGTGGACGCGCTGGCTGTTCTGCGCCGGGAGAACGTGGTGGACGCTTCAGGGTACATGAAAAGTCTCCCGGAGGCAAAGGCGGATCGTGTGCCGGAGCGGCTTTGCAGGCGGATCAGAGAGGACGGGAACGGCTCAAAGTTTCTATTGACAGATGAAAAAAATCCGGTTTATATAAAAGCGGAGGACGTGCGCCAGCTACAGCTCTCAGTCAGCGCACTCCGCTCCGGCATGGAAATCCTGCTGAAAAAGGCCGGTATGAAGGTGGAAGAGCTGGACCTGATCTATCTGGCAGGGGCATTCGGCTCTTATATAGATACAGAAAGCGGAACAGCCATAGGGCTTTTTCCCGATGTGCCGGGGGAAAAGCTGATCCAGGCGGGAAATCTGGCAGGAACCGGAGCGGCTATGGCATTGCTTTCCCCCGGTACCCTCAAAGAAATGGAAGATGAAAGCAGGGCTTTTATCCATGTGGAGCTGGCGGAGGAGGAAGGGTTTGAGGAATTGTTCCTTGCCCATATGAATTTAGGACCCGGAAGGGGTTTGCTGCAATAAGCCGACTTACGAAGTAAGGAGGTGTTTGTTATAAATAGGAAAGAAGGACAGAAGATGGACAGAGGTTTTTTGAAGGAGAAAAAAAGGATTGTAGTGAAGATCGGGACCACCACCATTACCCATGTAGATACAGGACATTTAAATCTGATTAAGATGGAAAAGCTGGCCAGGGTGCTGACGGATATCCGGAACCAGAATAAGGAAATCGTCATCGTTTCCTCCGGAGCCATCGGTGCAGGGCGCAAAGCCCTGGGAATCAAAGGGAGACCTGCAAGTCTTGCGGAAAAGCAGGCCTGTGCGGCAGTAGGGCAGGCAAGGCTGATGATGATCTATCAGAAGCTGTTTGCAGAGTATAACCAGACCATTGCCCAGATCCTGATCACCAAACGGACCATGACCAATGAGATCAGCAGACACAATGCGGAGAACACCTTCCGGGAGCTGCTGCGCATGGGAGTGATCCCTATCGTAAATGAAAATGATACGGTTTCCACAGACCAGATTCAGGATGGGAATTTCGGGGACAATGATACCCTTTCAGCTACCGTTGCCCAGATGGTAGGGGCGGATATGCTGATCCTTTTGTCTGACATCGACGGCCTTTATACGGATGATCCCAGAAATAATGCGGCGGCTGAATTTATCAGCTGTGTGGAGAAGATTGATGAACGGCTGACCGCCTGTGCGAAAGGAGCCGACAGTGATTTCGGGACAGGGGGAATGGCTACAAAGATTGCTGCGGCGCAGATCGCAGGCGCCGCAGGAGTTGATATGGTCATTGCCAATGGGGATGATGTGGTAAACATCAGCCGTATTTTGGAGGGAAAAGAGGTTGGGACCTTATTTAAGGCATAAGGATGGCGGTTCTCCTGCAAATAGAATGGAGCAGTGCGAGGGGCTCAGGGCGCCTTCGCAGCAGTCAACAGGGAGAGTGCGTGAATAAACAGTCCGCTCCTTAGCTTTGGCTCAAACCAGGTGGACTTGGGCGGCATAAGCAGTCCGGCATCAGCAACGGAAAGCAGTTCAGAGATGGAAGTGGCGTACATGGAAAATGCCACCGTCATATCATCGGCAACCCGGCGCTCTAATTCCCCAAGGCCTCTGATGCCTCCCACAAAGTCGATGCGATGGTCCGTTCTGGGGTCCTTGATGCCTAAAATGGGGGCAAGAAGGTTATCCTGCAAGATGGAGACGTCAAGTCCTTTGACCGGATCATCAGAATGCAGCTTTTTCCGGGCGGTAAGCAGGTACCAGCCATCCGGGAGATACATGCCGAAGTCCCCTTTTTGTGTAGGAGATACCGGTTCCTTTCCTTTGTATTCTATAGAAAATCCAGCTTTTTCTATTGCGTTCAAAAAGCTCTTTGGGGTAAGCCCGTTCAAATCCTTAACCACCCGGTTGTAAGGCATGATAAAAAGCTGATCATCAGGAAAAAGTACCGAGAGAAAGCGATTCCATTCTTCCTCTCCAGTGTAGTCAGGATTAGCCTCTCTTCTCTGCAGGCCAACCTTTACGGCAGAAGCGCAGCGATGGTGTCCATCCGCTATGTAGGTGCAGGAAAGGCTGGCAAAGCATGCCTCTATATTTGCAAGTGTTTCCTTATCTGAAATTCGCCATACCCGGTGGATGATACCATCTGGAGAAGCGAAATCATACAAAGGAGTCTGTTTTTTAGCATCTGAAACCAGTTTATTAAGTTCTGCCTTGGAGCGGTATACCAGAAAAATAGGGCCGGTGTGAGCGTTTGTAACATCCACATGGCGGATTCGGTCTAATTCTTTATCTTCCCGGGTATTTTCGTGTTTTTTGATGATCTGGTTCTGATAATCATCTACCGAAGAACAGGCTACAATTCCTGTCTGGGAACGGTTGTTCATGGTAAGCTCATAGATATAATAGCAAGGAGTTTCTTCTATTATAAAGGTGCCGTCTGCAATCATAGCATCAAGAAGCTCTTTGGCTTTGGCATAGACCCTTGGGTCATAGGTATCCACTTCGTCAGGAAACTGAGTTTCCGCCCGATCAATTCTCAAAAAGGAAAGAGGTTCTCTTTTGACCTCCGCAAGTGCTTCTTTGCGATTATATACATCATAAGGCAGGGCTGCTACATGAGCTGCCGATTCAGGCGTTGGCCTGACGCCATAAAAGGGAGTGACCTTTGGCATAGTGATTCCTCCTGGAATTCATTCTAAGATTTTGTGATATTTTTTAAAGAATAGCGCATTGGCTTTGGGGAGTCAATCGCTTTTTTTATTAATAAGCTGACTCGCGAAGCGTGACAGCGTTTGATAATAAGCTGACTCGCGGAATGTGACAACGTTTGATCAATAAGGCGATTCGTGAAGTAAGCCGGCGTTTGATCAAAGGGCAGATGAAAGGAGTGAATTGTCCGCCATTTGGTTATAATAAAAAAGAAATGTAACAATCTGCATAATTTGTTACATTTCCTCTTACCAATACATATATCGACAGACATCTAAAAAACTTTAACCCCTTTTTAATAAATTTTTACAAATTGATATTCATATACACATTGTCCTTTTCTTCCTGATCGATTCCAAGATACCGCTGGGTGATCTGAAAGGAAGAATGATTGTAGATCTTCATCAAAAGAACAGGGGAAGCACCCTGCTTCCAGGCGTAGTAGCCAAAGGTCTTGCGCAGGGAATGGCAGCTGATATGCTCCGTAAGGCCGGCATAAGCGGCAGCTTCTTTGATAATGCGGAATGCCTGTTGGCGGGTGATGGGCAGGTTTGCTCCCTTCTGGCTCTGAAACAAATACTGGCATGGAGCCATTTCTTTTCCATCAGAATAAAAATCCAGCGCTTCGATCACGGATCGGTTCAGAATAAGGATGTTTTGCTTTCCCGTCTTATGCTCTCTGAGCGTAATATGGGTGTGATATCGGCAATGGGCGGTGGAGTATACATCCTCCCATTTTAAAGCCAGAATATCGCCGATGCGTAGGGCAGTGTTGACTCCCATCACCACCAAAAGATAGTTGCGTGGATTTTCTTTTACAATTCTGTAATAGTCCTTCATCATATCGAGACAGTCTTTGTTTTTAATCGGTTGTGTTGTGCTCATAGGGTTCCTCCTTTTCAGACCAAAAACTATACTCCTATTTTGTGCTGTGGAAAACAGATTTTATCTGTATGTGTGCAGCTCCTGTAAAGCTCGTCTTGACTTTGCACTTGGCGCAAGGTTCGTGAGAACACGTAAATGTAACAAATTATGCAAAGGGTAACATTCAGGCAGGAAGCCGATTTACCCTGGACTGTGCACATATTTCAACTTACAAGGTGCAAGGCGGCAGGAAGATTCAAAGGAGGAGAATGAAATGTTAAGGATGTCGGTTTCAACAGAGGAGTTTTTGATGATCGGGGATGACATTAGGATTGTCTTTCTCGGGGGAACGGGGAACCATATCAGAATCATGGTTGACGCTCCCAAAGAGATTCCCATCGTCAGAAGTAAGGCAATGGAAAAGCGGATCAAGGATCCGGAGCTGCTGGCTAAGGTTCCTAAATTTTATAAGGAAGAAGAGCATCCGGAGAAGTATAAAGGAAAAACATTCCCGAAGAAAAACATTTCCATTGTTACAAATGACCGATAGGTCTTGATCCGGCGCTATCCTGGGGGCGCCGGTTAAAGATAAAAATCTATTAAATAAACCGGATAAACGGATGTATCCGGTCACATAACAAGGAGGTAAATTATGGTAGTACAACACAATCTTACAGCAATGAATTCTAACAGAATGTTAGGACTTACAACCAAGACACAGGCGAAGTCAACGGAGAAGTTATCCAGCGGTTATAAGATCAACCGTGCGGCCGATGACGCGGCAGGGCTGGCAATTTCTGAGAAGATGAGGAAGCAGGTTCGCGGACTTACGCAGGCTTCCTTAAATGCACAGGACGGTATCAGCGCAGTGCAGACTGCAGAAGGCGCGCTCACTGAAGTCCACGATATGCTTCAGAGAATGAATGAGCTGGCGGTTAAGGCAGCAAACGGAACAAACTCTGTGGATGACAGAGAGTATATCCAGAATGAGATCGATCAGCTTGTGGAAGAGATTGACCGTGTGGCGGAGACAACCAAGTTTAATGAGACCTATCTGCTTAAAGGGGATACTACGGCGGATAAGGAATATACGGCGGCTTATTCTGCTACGGATATGCCCAGCTCTGCAGCTTTTGGAGCTGGCGTTACAGGCTTGTTTAAAGCAAATGGAGATGCAATTGCGGATGCAGATGCTTTAAAGGAATATTTAGATGCTGATCCTGCGGCGAAGGTTATTAAAACAAAAAAGGTGGTTGGACCAGACGGAACAGAGGCAACTGCCAATGGAACAGATTATACTTATACAGCAGCATCGGCAACGGAAGCTGGCGCCGGTGCAGTTACTACGGCTTATGAGAAGGGCTCGGATACGGCATTAACAGGAGCTGATCTGATCGCGGCAATAAAAGCGAATAAGGAGCTGTATAATGATTCTGCCACAAATGGCCAGGTTAACTCAAACAAGTATGGCGGTGCCCTGGGCGCTTTAAGTGTAGTGCCTGCAACAGCGACAGTTACGGCCGGAAAAGAAGTTTTTGATGAAGACGGTAAAAAATTAGATGGAGCAGGGATTGTAGCGGCACTGGAAGCTAATAAAAAGGTATATACCAAAGCTCCAACGAATACTCCTGAAGTAGTAGCCGTAAAAGGCACCGATTACACATACACACCCGCCGGAAAGCCTCAGCTCTACGATGTAAATGGAAACAAGATTGCCGAAAATGGCCTTGACAGCTACTTTGATATCGCAGAGGATGGCACGCTTAGCATTAAAGAGGATAAGAAGCTGTATGTGGATGAAAATGGTACGGAGCTGAAAGAGGCTGACATTGCTACCTATGTGGCATCTGCCCAGACCAAGACAGCAGCCCTTGATCTTGACCTTCATGTTGGCGCGGACGCAACAGAGAACAACCAGATTTCCATGAAGATCCAGGCAATGAGCGCAGCCGGACTTGGAATTGACGGTCTTAAGGTAAATGGTGATTCTGATACAAATGCAAGGGATTCTATCGAAACCATTAAAGCGGCATTACAGATTGTTTCTACCCAGCGTTCTGCTCTTGGAGCGATCCAGAACCGCTTAGAGCACACCATCAACAACCTGGATAACGTAGTTGAGAACACAACCTCGGCAGAAAGCCAGATCCGTGATACCGATATGGCGACAGAGATGGTCAGATATTCCAACAACAATATCCTTGCACAGGCAGGCCAGGCAATGCTTGCACAGGCTAATCAGTCCAACCAGGGCGTACTTTCCCTTCTTGGTTAATAAAAAAATGCTGTGTATGTACAGAAACAGGGAACCGTTAAGTCGGTTCCCTGTTTAAGGTTATGGCAGATCCGGCTATAGTAAATCAGAAATACAGATATTCAAACCCTCATAAATACACACCGGAATGCTCTCATCAAAGCTATATTGGCGAGTCATCCTTTCATGCTCAAAATCAAAAACGTTGACTGAAAATAGCATAGCATGGTATAGTGGATATCTCAACAAAAAATCCCTGGGAAATTTTCAAAAAAGTACTTGCATCTTCCAAAAACATCATGTATACTACAAAGTGCTGTGGCATGATAGCGATGAAGCGTGAGGTTGCTGCAATGCTGAGAGGCAGGGCAGGTTTTCCGTGGAGCGAATGTCAAGAGGCTGATCGGTATAAGAACAGATTGAGCCTAAGAACCTGACGGCAAGTCACTGTACAAACACATAGTCTGCCGAGAGCAGAAACACGGGCGTTAAGCATGTCTGCATATGAGTGTGGGAGACCGCACATTATTTTATAGGCAGGCAGGACACGCACGGAGGAGTGTACAGTCACCGCTTGTCGTACTTAAAACATCTTAAAGTGCGAAAAGGAGGCGGCTTTTTTTATGGCAAGTCAAGTAATGAGAATCACACTCAAGGCATATGATCATCAGCTGGTGGATGCATCTGCCAAGAAAATCATCGAAACAGTTAAAAAGAATGGATCACAGGTAAGCGGACCGGTACCCCTTCCCACCAAGAAAGAGGTTGTTACCATCTTAAGGGCGGTTCACAAGTACAAAGATTCCAGAGAGCAGTTCGAACAGAGGACTCACAAGAGACTGATCGATATCATTTCTCCTACCCCCAAGACGGTAGACGCTCTTCAGAGGCTGGAAATGCCTGCAGGCGTGTATATTGATATCAAGATGAAAAGCAAATAGTATTTGCCAAATAAGTAATTTGCGGCAGGCAAAGCCTGTTTCAAATAATTCACCCCAGCACTAGAATGGCCCGACAGAGGCCCGCTGTAGAAAAAATGGAGGTAAAAAATGAAAAAAGCTATTTTAGCTACCAAAGTCGGAATGACTCAAATCTTCAAAGAGGATGGAAGCCTGGTTCCTGTAACCGTACTTCAGGCTGGCCCTTGTGTGGTAACACAGATCAAAACCATGGAAAATGACGGCTATGAGGCAGTCCAGGTAGGTTTCGTTGACAAGAAGGAAAGGATCACCAACAAGGACAAAAACGGAAAGAAAGAAGTGATCCACAGACATGGCGTCGGCAAGGCTCTCAAGGGACATTTTGACAAGGCAGGCGTATCCTGCAAGAGATATGTGAGAGAGTTCAAGTTTGACAATGTGAGCGAATACACGATTGGGAGCGAGATCAAGGCTGATATGTTTGAAGCCGGAGACAAGATCGACGCATCTGCCATTTCCAAAGGAAAAGGATTCCAGGGCGCGATCAAGAGACACGGACAGCACAGAGGTCCCATGGCTCATGGTTCCAAGTTCCATCGCCATCAGGGTTCCAACGGCGCCTGTTCCTCACCGAGCCGCGTGTTCAAAGGAAAAGGAATGCCTGGCCATATGGGCTGCGTAAAGGTTACCGTACAGAATCTTGAAGTGGTAAGAGTGGATGCAGAGAAGAATCTGCTGCTTGTTAAAGGCTCCGTACCGGGCCCGAAGAAAGCGCTGATCACAGTAAAAGAAACTGTAAAGGCCCAGAATTAAGGCGATAGATGAAAGGAGGACCATTCAGATGGCAAACGTATCTGTTTATAATATGGAAGGCAAAGAAGTTGGTACGATTGAATTAAACGATGCGGTATTTGGCGCTCCTGTAAATGAGCACCTTGTACACATGAGCGTTGTACAGCATCTTGCCAATATGCGTCAGGGAACACAGAAAGCAAAGACACGCTCTGAGGTTTCCGGCGGCGGAAGAAAGCCCTGGAGGCAGAAAGGAACCGGTCATGCAAGACAGGGTTCCATCAGAGCTCCTCAGTGGAAGGGCGGCGGCGTAGTGTTCGCTCCCGTGCCCAGGGATTATTCCTTCAAATTAAATAAGAAAGAAAAGAGAGCAGCTCTTAAATCCGTTCTCACCAGCAGAGTAGAGGACGGCAAGCTGATCGTTGTAGATGAGCTTAAGTTCGATGAGATCAAGACAAAGAAGTTTAAGGCTGTAATGGATAACTTAAAAGTAAGTAAGGCACTGGTTGTCCTGGCAGACAATGATGAAAAGGTGATCCTTTCTGCAAGGAACATTCCTGCTGTCAAGACTACTCAGGTAGAAACGATCAATGTTTATGATATCTTAAAGGGAGATACACTGGTCCTTACAAAGGATGCAGTAGCCAAGATTGAGGAGGTGTATGCATAATGGCAGCAGTTTTATATTATGACGTAATCCTTAAACCGGTTATCACTGAGAAAAGTATGGCCGGCATGGGTGAAAAGAAATATACCTTTCTGGTTCATCCCGAAGCAAATAAGACCATGATCAAAGAAGCTGTTGAAAAAATGTTCGAAGGAACAAAGGTTGCCAAAGTAAACACCATGAATATCCCCGGCAAAAGCAAAAGACGCGGGATGACGGTGGGAAAAACAGCCAGGACTAAAAAGGCGATCGTATGGCTGACCGAAGACAGCAAGGATATTGAGATATTCACTGGCCTGTAAAAAAAGACTGGCGCAGCCAGCTTTGCAAGTTCGCGGAGCGAACTTGCGGGGTGGTGGCAGAGACGGCTTTGCAGGTTTGCACGTCAGACCTGTACGACAAATTGGCAGTGAAAAGAATATGCACACATAAGTGCGATAAGAAATGAGACTTGAAAGGAGATAAAGTCATGGGAATTAAGACATATAACCCATATACACCTTCCAGAAGAAATATGAC
>CANDAG010000024.1 GCA_947382625.1 uncultured Lachnospiraceae bacterium | reverse complement strand
CCTGTTGTGACTGGAGTTCAGACGTGTGCTCTTCCGATCTAGGAGGCGTTGGATACCACGATCCTTGAGCAGGTGCGCACGGTGGTTGCGGATTACGATGGCAGCAGTGATCTGGTAGGATATGAATCAGAAACCGTAACCAGACAGAGTGTCTTATCCAATGGTCTGGAGCATACCTTCCGGGAGGATTTCAGAGTCAGAAGCGTGAGACAGCTCTGGGCTATACCAGTGTTCTGGTAGACATGGATTATGTGGCGTATCCCACAGCGGCAGATGAGGACTGGGATAATCTGGCCCAGGTACTGAGCAGTAATATTGGAATCGGCTGGGATAACTTCCGCGGCTTTTCCGGAACCACAGTGTCAGAATGTGATTCTCATATCCGTAATTTTCTGGCGGCAGATTATACCGAAAGCAGGCAGGAGGATACGATCACCCTTACCCTGAACGAAGGTGAGGGACCCGTATATTTTATATTAAGAACGCAGCAGGAGGCAGTAGAACGTGTGACCGGCGGAAGCTATAAGCAGCTGGAGGAGCATGTTTTCCTGATCGAGGCAAGTGAAAGGAATGTAGCGATAGATTTAAAATCGTCAGAAAGATATCGCTTTATTTACAAATAGCGGTAAAGGAAGGGACAAAATGAGGATTTGTATAGTAGCCGAAGGGTGTTATCCATATGTGGTGGGCGGTGTATCCAGTTGGATCCATGGTATGATCAAATCTTTCCCGGACCAGGAGTTTGTGATCCTTGCGATCGTGACGAACCGTTCCATGCGCGGAAAATATGTGTATGAGCTTCCGGAGAATGTGACGGAGGTCCATGAGCTGTATCTGGATGATTCCGACTGGGGCAGGAGGAGGCGGCGCAAGAGCCGCATGAACAAAAAGGAATATCAGGCCCTCAGAAGTCTTGTGCTGAATCAGCGGGTAGAGTGGGAGGTTTTATTTGAATTTTTCCAGAAGAAGGATTATTCTCTGAACGATCTGCTTATGGGAGAAGATTTTTTTAATGCTGTCAGTGAATACTATAAGCTCCATTACAGTCAGATCGTATTTACCGACTTTTTGTGGACCATGCGTTCTATTTATCTGCCGCTGTTTTTTACGCTGCAGATGGAAATTCCGAAGGCAGATCTGTATCACTGTGTTTCCACGGGGTATGCAGGCATACTGGGGAGCATGGCAAAATATATCCACGGCGGGCGTCTGCTTGTTTCCGAGCATGGGATTTATACCCGGGAGCGGGAGGAGGAGCTCATTAAGTCCAGATGGGTAAAGGGCATATACAAAAATATCTGGATCGATCAGTTCAGAAAAATGTCCCAGCTGGCATACGAAAGGGCGGATATGGTCACAAGCCTGTATGAGCATGCCAGAGGTCTGCAGTTAGAGCTTGGATGCCCCATCGAAAAGACAAAGATCACGCCAAACGGTATTTCGGTGGAGAGCTTCCAGGAGCTTCCCGGGAAGATAGAGGAGGATGCGGACAGGATCAATATAGGGGCAGTATTTCGGGTGACACCCATCAAGGATGTGAAGACCCTGATCCAGGCCTATGCTTTTGCCAAAATGCGGGAACCGGCCCTAAAGCTGTGGATCATGGGTTCCTGTGAGGAGGAGCCGGAGTATGCGGCAGAATGCCGGTCCATGGCAGAGATGATGGGCGTTACGGATATAGAGTTTACCGGCAATATCAATGTGAGAGAATACTACGGCAGAATGGATATGATGATCCTTACCAGCATCAGTGAGGGACAGCCGCTTACGATCCTTGAGAGCTTTGCGGCTCATAAGCCGGTGATCGCCACGGATGTAGGAAACTGCCGGGGGCTTATTGAAGGAGAACAGGATGATCTTGGCTCCGCCGGGATCGTAACTCATATTATGAATGTGGGAGAGATCGCCAGGGCTATTATCAGTATGGCACGGCAGAAGTCTATGCGGGAGCGCATGGGAGAGATCGGTTATCAGAGGGTAATGGCCAGATACCGGACAGAATATATGCGGGATCGCTACAGAGAAATTTACAGAGATTTTGCGGTGAGCCTGGGGCTTGAATGGGAAGAGGCAGGCGCAGAAGCGGTTTTGCCAGGCGAAAGTGAGAGAGGATAGAAAATGGCAGGCATAGGTGTTAGGTTAAACAAAATTTTTGAGAAGAGATCGATCTCGGCAGATCTGGTGGGATTTACCTATAGTACGGTTGCCACAGCGGCTCCTATGTTTCTGGTGATCCTGAATATCATACTGATGCAGCATGTGCTGGGATTTGAGACAGCGTCTTATCAGGCAAGGGAGCTGTTCTTTTGTACGGTGCTGTATGTGTTCATTTTTGCATTGCTGACAGCTTCCCCTTTTAATGCAGTTTTGTCCAAATATGTGCATGATGCGATTTTTGAAGAAAGATATCAGGATATACTGCCCTGTTATTATCTGGGATTAGTGATGAATGTTGTGCTGAGCTTTCTTCTGGGAGTTCCTTTTTGCCTTTGGGAGCATTTTGTAGGAGGCGTAGGAGTCTTTTATGTCTTCGTAAGCTTTTGTGCGTACATGTCCCTGATGCTGGTATTTTACTCCATGCTGTATCTGTCCGTATCCAAGGATTACCAGAAGATATCCTTCTTTTTCCTGATCGGAATGGTGGTGACCTTTCTTCTGGCATTTGTTTTGACACGCTGGTGTCATTGGGCAATTGATATCAGCATGCTCTTTGCGCTTATGGTGGGCTTTCTTCTTATTGCGGTGATGGAATATGCTACTATTAAGAGATATTATGTCAAAAACAGCAACAGATACAAACCTGTGCTGGGATATTTCAGAAAGTGGTGGAAACTGGTAGCCACAAACTTTCTTTATACACTGGGACTTTATATCCACAATTTTGTATTCTGGACCACGGATCTGCATGTAGTTGTAGTGAAAAGCTTTGTATGCTGCTGGCCTTATGATATGGCATCCTGTCTTGCCATGTTTACGAATATTTCGGCAACCGTAATCTTTATTGCCCGTGTGGAAATGCATTTCCATGAAAAATACAGGGCATATTCAGAGGCAATCATCGGCGCAAAAAAAGCGGATATCGATAACGCCAAGAGCCGCCTGTTCCGGCATATTTCCAGTGAATTAATGAGTCTGGTGCGCGTGCAGTTTATCATATCGGTAGTGATCTATCTTTTATGTGTAGTATTTTTGCCGCAGTTTGGCTTTGCCGGGCTTGTTATGCGGATCTATCCCTGCCTTGCAGCCGGTTATTTCATTTTGTTTATCATGTATGCTGTTATTCTGTTTTTGTATTATTTTGATGACATGACCGGGGCTGTGCTGGCAACCTTAAGCTTTTGCCTGGTGACCCTGGTGGGCAGCATTTTTGCCACCCGCCTGGATGAGATCTGGTATGGACTTGGTGTGCTGCTGGGATCACTCTCTGGCTGGACGGTAGCCTATCTGCGCCTTCGGTGGGTGGAGAGGAATATGGATACCCATATTTTCTGCCGGGGCTTTCTGCTGAAACGGGAGCACGGGATCAAACCTGTAAGCCTTGTATATGAAAACCACAGTGGAGCTGAGAATAACCAAAAAGGACAACAATGAAAAAGATACTGTTTGTCATCAATACCCTGGGTCATGCGGGAGCAGAGATGGCTCTTGTGGAGTTACTTAAGAGACTGGAAAAAGGCGATTGTGAAATTTATCTGTATGTGCTGATGGGACAGGGGGAAATGTTTACGAGGATTCCTTCCCGGGTAAAAGTATTAAATTCCCGTATAAGCACACTGTCCGTGTTGTCAAAGGAGGGCAGAGGCAGAATGGCCGGGACGGTAGCGGCAGCTTTTTGGCATAATGGCAGATGGCTGCATAAGCTGCGGGATACGGTCGGATGTCTTGTTCCCATGATGATAAAAAGGCGTATCCTGATCGACAAGGCGTTATGGCGTATGATCGCAGAGGGCTCAGAGCGTTTTGACGAGACATTTGATCTGGCAGTTGCCTGGCTGGAAGGGGGATCAGCCTATTATGTGGCAGATCATGTCAGTGCAAAGAAAAAGGCGGCGTTTATACATATAGATTATGAAAATGCAGGCTATACAAGAAAAATGGACAGGGATTGCTGGGAAGCCTATGAGTGGATCTTTGCCATATCAGATGAGGTAAAAGAGCATTTTTTGCAATTTTATCCTGAATATAGTTTGAAGACCCGGGTGTTTCATAATCTGATCGACCGGGACAGTATCCGTCTGAAGGCGCAGGAACCGGGAGGCTTTTCTGATGGCTATCAGGGAATGCGGCTTTTGACAGTGGGAAGACTTTCCCGGCAAAAGGGCTATGATATTGCAGTAGAAGCCATGAAGCTTTTGAAGGAAAAGGGATATCAGGTCAGGTGGTATGTGCTGGGAGAGGGCGAGATGAGGGCTGCTTTGGAAAAAAGGATCGCAGCTCTTGGTCTGGAAAAGGATTTTATCCTGCTGGGGGCTGTGGAAAATCCATATCCCTTTTATGCACAGACAGATGTGTATGTGCATGCAACAAGGTATGAAGGGAAGAGCATTGCCCTTCAGGAGGCGCAGATCCTTGGGTGTGCAGTGATCGCCTCTGACTGTAACGGAAATCGGGAGCAGATCGTTGATGGCAGGGACGGACTTCTTTGCCAGCTGACTCCCCAGGCGGTTGCGGAGAGTATTGTGGCTTTGCTGAACGAAGAAAAGAAGCGAAAGGCTTTTGGAGCGGCAGCAAAGCAAAAAATGCAGTCCCAGGAGCAGGAGGACTTACTAACATAAGGGTGATTAATGAAGATATTGACAGGCTTTGATCCTGTACCTGAGTTGAATTTTAAAAAGAGCCTGGGAAAGGAAAGCAGCGAGGAGCTGGGAAATCCGGGCTGTGGATGGTATCATATCTATACCTTCCGGATACCTTCGGACTGTGAGCTTTGGGACAGCAGTCCCGGGGAGCAGCTGGCTCTTGTATTGATCGATATCGGATCCTTCAGGGGGCGGGAGCTTTCAGAAGATGCTCTTTTATGTATCAGAAGGATTTTTGATTTTTTTCATTCCCTGGGGAAACAGATGATCCTGCGGTTTGCCTATGACACGGAAGGAAGGGGGATGGAGAGAGAACCCTCCTCCATTTCACTGGTCAAAAGGCATATGGAACAGGTGGGAGGACTCCTTGGTGAGTATGCAAGAGATATTCTTGTATTACAGGGGATTTTTGTCGGGAGCTGGGGAGAGATGCACAGTTCAAAGTATCTTGGGGCCGGTCAAATGTCTGAGCTGGCTAATACCCTGTATTTTGCGGCGGCGGGCAGATGTCATCTGTCAGTACGGACACCGGCTCAGCTAAGAACCATAACAGAGCATAGAAATACGGCTCCGGCACTGAAGCAGGGACTTGGGCTGTACAACGACGGGATCTTTGGCTCAGAGACAGATCTTGGAACCTATGGGAGTGAGAGCAGGCAAAAAACCAAAGATACAGACCCGTGGAAACGTGCAGAAGAGCTGGAATGGCAGGCACAGCATATGGAATATGTGCCAAACGGCGGGGAGGCATTATGGGGAAAAGACCCGGTGGGATACAGGCAGGCTGTGGCGGATATGCAGAAAATGCATTTAAGCTATTTAAACAGTGTCTATCATCCGGAAATCCTTGCATACTGGAAAAAGCAAAGGGTAACACAGCATGGGGTATGGAGTGGTGTCAGTGGATTTGATTATATAGGGCGTCATCTGGGATATCGGTTTGTTGTCCGGGATGTCAGGGTATCCAAAAAATATGAGCTGTGTAGTAAGGGCTGCCACGCTTCGCAGGCCAGCTTATTGATCAGGATAGAAAACTGCGGTTTCGCAGGTTTAAGGGAAGAAGCGGAATGCTTTCTTTTGATAGAGCAGGGGAGCGGAAAAGAAATTTCTGTTACATTGCCCCAGGCAGATCCCCGAAGCTGGAAAAGCGGGGAGAGCTCTGTGATCAGGGCGCCTTTTCCCCGGTTTAAAGAGGTATTTGAAGAGGGAATGCTTTTTTTGCAGCTTAAGAGGAAAAGAGACGGAAAAATCCTCCGATTTGCCAATGAGGGGGCTGAAGAGAAGGTGCTGCTGGGCAGGATCAGCGTTGGCGGCAGAAAATAATAGTTTGCGGTAAGCAATAAGATGGAGGCAGAAAAATGATTACATTCTATTGGATCATCGAATACGGAAAGGTACTTTTAGGTTATCTGCTGGTGATGTATCTATGGCCCTCAGTGGTCTTCAGGAAGCATCTGGCAGGTAAATCCAGAACCTATCGGTTCAGCTTTTGCGTTACGGCGCAGGTGCTGATCATTAATACGCTGGTACTGGCCCTTGGTCTGCTCCATATCCTTAACAGATGGGTGTTTGATCTGATCTTTTACGGGATTATGATCGCCTCTCTTGTGGGGAGGACAGGCGGCTCCAAAATAGAGAAGATGAAGCATCTGGCAGCGGGGAGTTATCGTCTGCGATTGCTATTGCATGGGGCGCTTAAGGAGAAGATTAAGAAAAGCGCTGCAGATTTCTGGAAGAGCCTTCACACCCGCAGAGGAGAGTATCTGGTGCTTTTGGGGATCCTTATCTTCGGAATGGCCTATTTTTCTCACGGGGCATTTCAGGATTTTTCTTATGGCAACAGTGATATGTATACCCATCATTCCTGGGTGAACGGATTGATCGAAGGCAGGATTTTTGCAGACGGGGTTTATCCTGAAGCCATGCACTGCTTCGTTTACAGTCTGTATGCTCTGTTTGGGATACAAGTTTACAGCATTATGCTGTTTTTGCCGGGAATCCATATCGTGGCTTTCCTTCTGGCGGCATATGCTCTGATGAAGGAAATTTTTCACTGGCGTTATTCCCCGCTGTTTGTTCTGGCGTTGTTTTTGACATTGGATCTGAAGGCCATAGATGCCGTAGAGAGCATGGCCCGTTTTCAGTGGATGCTTCCCCAGGAGTTTGGGCTTTGTACCCTGTTTTTGTGTGCATTGTACCTGGTCCGTTATCTGAAAAGCTCTCACCATATGACGAGAAAAGAAAAACAGACGAAATTCTGCTGGGATGAGAATCTGTTTTTGTTTATACTTTCTCTTGCAGCCTCTGTTGCGATCCATTTTTATACCACTGTTATGGCCGCCTTTTTGTGTGTTGCTTTTGCGCTGTTTCTTTGGAAAAGACTGCTTAACAGAGAGCATTTGATCCCGCTGATCAGCGCCGTGCTCTGCGGTCTTTTGATCGCGATCCTGCCAATGGCGGGAGCGCTGGCTTCAGGAATTCCCTTTCAATATTCTATCCGATGGGGAGTAAATGTGATAAAAGGTGAGTATTCTAATGTAGAGGAAGAGGAGTCTCCTGAAAATGATGAGGAGGCAATCGAGGATGAGGCGGATACCATGTCTGAAGAGGACAGCACAGATCAGTCGGCTGCCGGATTGATGCGTCAGAAAATACAGGAGGCTCCCACCACAGGAGTATTGGCTGCCGGGATTCCCTTTCAGTATTCCGTTAAATGGGCAGGAAATCTGGCAGGAGGAGATGTTCGTGTATCGCCGGGACTTTTCGGCAGATTGACGGCTCCGGTTACAGGCTTTCTGATGACTGTCTATGAGAAGGGATTTGCCCGGGTTTACGGCGAAAACCGGGCGAAATGGGTGGCAGAGCTTGTAGGGCTGGCTATAGGCCTGTGGCTGATCTCCCGGACGGCTCCGGATGAAAGGATCAGAAAGATCGGTAAAGGGTATCTTCCTGTAATTTTTGCTGTTTTTCTGTTTATGATGCAGTATGTGGCTCCTTACATCGGGATGATACAGCTGGTGGATCCGCCGCGTCTTTGTTCCGTTCAGCATATGCTGGTGCTGATGGTAGCGATCATACCTGTGGACGCCGTATTCTCAATTTTTGCCATTGTGTGCAGGGAAGGTGTCCTTAAGATCCTCTCTCTCCTGGGACCGGCGGTGATTTATGTGGTATTGCTCATAACCGGTAATTTCCACGGCTTTTTGTACAGCAACCTGACCCGTTACAATTCGGCAGTGGCAGTGACAAATTCTATCGTGAGATCCTTCCCGGCAGGTACCTATACTATCGTGGCGCCTACAGACGAGGTGTATCAGGTGGTTCCCAAAGGGTATCATGAGGAGCTTTTGTCCTTTGTGGAAAAGAGCAATGATGCAGATTACCGTCTGCCCACAGAGTATGTGTTTATTAATGTAGAGAAAAAGCCCCTGCAGTATGGACAGCTTCATTTCTTTAAAGGACCGTCCTTCCTGGCAGAAGAAAAGTATCCTGCAATGTATGAGGATAAGAGCGTTTACCAGGGAACAGGCGCATGGCCCTATCTGGAGAAATATCCTGACGCACCAGGCTTAAGCCAGTGCCCGGATATTGTTGCCGCGGAAATTTCGGATGAAAAGGCGGCCGAAGAGCTGGATTACGAGGAGGGATACTGGAATATTTACAATAATTACAGAAGACGGGCAGTTCTGGAGTCTAGGGCTTATGCATGCTGCCAGAGACTTTTGCAGTTATATCCTTTTGAGATGAATGTATATTACGAAGATGAAGATATTGTCTGCTATTATTTTAGACAGGAGATGAACTCATTGTATAACCTGGGAATCGAATAATATGAAAAAAAAATTGCTTTTGGCCGGTATTCTTTTTCTACTGATCTTCGTTGGAGGACTGGTCCTGTACTTAAACCGCCGCAGTGAGGTGGAAGCAGAGAGCTGTGTTTTCAGGGAATCTGCCAGGGAACTCCGTAATCCTAAAAGAGGCTTCTATAATATCTATTTTTTCAGGATCACGGATGAGGAGGTTAATTACCGCCAGCTGGTGGAAGCGTCTTATGAAAAGGATACGGATACGAGTATTACCCTGATCGAGATCAATCTTCAGGAATATCGGGAGGGGGAGATCAGTAAGGCAGGGCTTTCCAATATTGACACATTATTTCACGCCCTGAAAAAAACGGGCAAGCAGCTGATCGTCCGTTTCCTGTATGACTGGGATGGCGAAAACGAGAAATATGAGCCGGAGAGCCTGGACGTGATCGAAACACACATTGATCAGCTTAAGCGGATCATCAATCAGCACAGCGATCAGATTTTTATATTGCAGAGTCTTTTTGTGGGAAACTGGGGGGAAATGAACGGCACACGTTATTCCTCCAACGAGGAATTTCGGAAGCTTGCCTTACGACTGGCTGAGGGGACAGATCCGTCCCTGTATCTGGCGGTACGTATGCCGGCGCAGTGGCGGGGGATCACCCGGCTTCGGGAGCCTTCGAAGGAAAATCTTGCACAGGACGGGCTGGCAGCACGGCTAAGTCTCTACAATGACGGTATGCTGGGAAATGAAAGCGACTACGGCACTTACGGCACAAAGGAGACCGGAGGCGGAGGGCGTCTTCGCAGAGAGGACGAGCTGGCATTTCAAAATGAGCTGTGCAGATATGTGCCCAACGGCGGGGAAGCCATTAATGATAACGCTTATAATGATCTTGGAAACGCCATAAAGGATCTGGGGATCATGCATGTCACTTATCTGAACCAGGGGCATGATGAGGCGGTTCTGGAAAAGTGGAAAAATACAAAGGTCACAGGAGGCGGATGCTTCCATGGCATGGATGGTTATACCTATATAGAAAGGCATCTGGGGTATCGATTATTTATTACGGAGGCAGGGTTTTATCACAGCGCATTTGCCAACCGGCTGGCCGTAAGCGTTAAGATGAAAAATGCGGGCTTCGCGCCTCTTTATGATGAGACGGAAGTGAAGCTTGTTTTTTATAATGAGGAGAGTACGGAGCATCCTGTGTATTCCATGCGGGGGGATCTCAGAGATCTGGCAGGCGGAAATATGTCTGATGAGGAACTGACGTTGCAGGCGGATATTCCGCTGGGAGAGCTTCCGCGGTCAGAGTATACGCTGTATCTTTCTGTCATTGATCCTGAGACAGGAGAGCATATCCTTCTGGCAAACGAGCAGGAGGAAGAGGAGTTTGGGGATCAGGAGACGGGATATCGGATCGGTACGGTCAGAATTTATTGACATAAGGATGGCTGGCTAAGCCTGACATCCGTTGTTAGGTTAAGGAGAGAGGTTGTCCATTGACATCTGTTGTTTTTTTTATCGGAAATATGAGTCACTCCGGCGGGACGGAAAGGGTTCTGTCGGTGGTGGCAAACGGGCTGTCAAGAAGAGGATTTCATGTTTCTGTCATGAGTCTCTGGGGAAAAGGACAGCCCTTTTTTGCGTTGGAGGATACCATAAGGATCTACTGGATGGAAGAGGACTGCGGGAGCTTTGATATTATCAGGCAGCTCTGCCATATGACCCGGATCCTGAAAAAGGAGCAGGCGGATTTTTTGATCGATGTGGATATGATCCTGGGCTTTTACTCGTTTCCTGTTCGATTGACCGGAATGAAAAGAAGAGGACTGAGTTGGATTTCCTGGGAGCATTTTAATTATTATTATCACTTTCCACGCAATCATTATCTGAGAAAAATCGTAAGACGGCTGGTATGTAGGTGGGCGGACGCTCTGGTGGTGCTGACACAGGAGGATCGGGAGTATTATTGCCGTAATCTGAAATTCAGGTGTCCTGTGATCCATATTTATAATCCGGTTCCCTATGAAAGAGTTTTGAAAAAAACGGAAGAAGAGAAGCTGATATTGGGGGCGGGAAGGCTCACGAAGGTCAAGGGCTTTGATCTGCTCATCGACAGCTGGACAATGCTGGAACCATATTATCCCGAATGGAAGCTTATGATCGCAGGAGAAGGAGAGGATCGGGAAAAGCTGGAAAGGAAGGCCCGGGCGGCAGGACTTAAAAATATTGTATTCGCAGGAAGAGTAAAGGAAATTGAAAGGCTTTATCAGAAGGCAGGCTTTTTTGTATTTCCCTCAAGGGATGAGGGCTTTCCAATGGTACTGCTGGAGGCCATGGGCTTTTCGCTTCCTGCAGTGAGCTATTCCTGCAAAACAGGACCAGGGGAGATCATTTCTGACGGCAGGGACGGTTTCCTGGTGGAGCCGGGACAGATAGAAGCGTTTGCAGAAAAGATGGAAACGCTTATGAGGGATGAAGATCTGAGGAAAAAAATGGGCCAAAACGCCGGAGAGGTGATCCGGCGTTTTGGAGAAAAGGATATTTTAGATCAGTGGGAAGCATTGCTTGCCCGGTTTTAATCAATAAAATCATTGTCCCGGAACTGAAGGGAATACAGCTTTTTGTAGGTACCGTCAAGGGCTATAAGCTCTTCATGAGTCCCACGTTCCGTGATCCGGCCGTTTATAACTACCGCGATCTCATCGGCTCCCCGGATGGTGGAAAGACGATGGGCAACCACCAGGGTAGTGCGTCCCTTGCATAGTTCGTCCAATGCCTGCTGGATGAGAACCTCAGTGGTGTTGTCCAGTGCGCTGGTAGCCTCATCCAGGATCAGGATGGCAGGATTTTTCAGGAATACACGGGCAATGCTGAGGCGCTGCTTCTGACCGCCGGAGAGCTTGACGCCTCTCTCGCCTATTTCTGTGTCATAGCCCTTTTCGAGGGTCAGGATATAATCATGGATATTGGCCCGGCGTGCCGCTTCATATACCTCCTCCTCGGCAGCATCGGGGCGGCCATAGAGGATATTTTCGCGGATAGTGCCGGCAAACAGGAAGACATCCTGCTGAACAATACCGATATTGCGGCGGACGGATTCCATGGTAAGGCTGCGGATATCCATGCCGTCGATCAGGATAGAACCGTCTCCCTCCCGGAGCTTGTAGAAGTTGGGCAGGAGATGGCACAGTGTGGTCTTGCCGCCGCCGGAGGGCCCCACTAAGGCCAGCTTACGTCCTTTTTCCAGGTGTAGGTCGATGTTGTGAAGAACCTCCTTGGAGGTGTCATAGGCATAAGTAACATTTCTGAATTCAATGTCACCCTGGACATCCGTAAGTTCTCTGGCGTCCGGGGCGTCCTTTTCGGGCTCCTCATCCATCAGCTCCACAAAACGCTTAAAGCCGCTGACGCCGTTCTGGAACTGCTCCATAAATCCGATCAGGGTATTTACCGGGTTGATGAACAGGTTTACGGAAACGATGAAGGTGGAATAATCGCCGAAGGATATTCTTCCCGCATACAAAAACAGACCGCCTGCGATCAGGATGAATACATTAAAAATATCCGTCACGAAGGAAGTGGAGGAGTGGAATTGTGCCATGGCGTGGTAGGCGCTTCGGGAGGCATCCACGAACTGCTTGTCCCCTTCTCTGAACTTTTCCACCTCACGCTGACTGTTGGTATAGGCCTTGGTCACCCGGATCCCGGTTACGCTGCTCTCTACAGCGGCATTGATCACCGCATTGCTTTTGCGGCGGGCATCAAAGGCGCTGCGCATGGCGTGGCGGAAGTGGAGCGTTACCACAACCAGGATTGGTACGCAAGTAAAGATGATCAGGGTCAGGATCGGGTCGATCATCAGCAGATAGGTGAAGGACAAAAGGATCATTACCGTACTGATCAGCAGATTTTCAGGGCCGTGATGGGCAAGCTCGCAGACCTCGAACAGATCGCTGGTAAGCCTGGTCATGATCCGGCCGGTTTCGTGGTTGTCGTAGAAGCTGAAGGGCTGCTTTTCCAGATGGGCAAACAGATCCTGACGCATCTGGGACTGCATCTTCACACCGATCATATGGCCGTAATACTGTACAAAATACTGAAGCATCATGCGTAAGGCGTAGAGAGCCAGTACGGTCAGGCCGGAGATCACGATGGTGGTATACATTTTCTGAGGTATGTAGATGTTGAGCATTTTGTTGGTGACGATAGGGTATGCCATGCCGATGATGGAGATCATAAGAGAGGCTAACATATCCAGAGCCAGCATCTTTTTGTGCGGTTTATAGTATTGGATAAATCGCTTTAACATGAGTCTATCTTCCTTTCCATAGAGCCTTTTTTTTCGGGCGTTTTCAGGCTTTGTATCGAATATTATACTATTCTGCTTTTATTTGCAAGGGGGAAATCCGGTAAAAATGATCCCGGGATCAAAAAACGGCTGGCAAAAATGAGGAAGAAAGTGGAAGCTTTGATGGGGGTGTGGTATAATAGGAAGCGATTGCAAAATCCCGGAATTTGAAGCGAGGAGGAAAACTGATGCAGAATAATTTAACCAGAGAGGAAGCCCTTGAGCTTCTGAAAAAATACAACAAGGAGCCTTTTCACATCCAGCATGCCCTTACGGTGGAGGGTGTTATGAGATGGTTTGCGAATGAGCTTGGCTATGGGGAGGAGGCAGACTACTGGTCAAACACAGGACTTTTACATGATATTGATTTTGAGCTTTACCCGGAGGAGCACTGTCAGAAAGCGCCAGGGCTTCTGAAAGAGGGAGGAGCGTCAGAGGACATGATCCATTCGGTATGTTCCCATGGCTATGGCCTGTGCTGTGATATCAGGCCGGAGCATGAGATGGAAAAGGTGCTTTTTGCGGTGGACGAGCTTACCGGACTGATCGGTGCGGCGGCTCTTATGCGTCCGTCCAAAAGCGTGATGGATATGGAGGCTGCCAGTGTGAAGAAAAAGTTTAAGGACAAAAAGTTTGCCGCAGGCTGCTCAAGAGATGTGATCCGGCAGGGGACAGAGCAGCTTGGGTGGGAACTGACAGAGCTTTTTGAGAAGACGATCCTTGCCATGCGTTCCTGTGAGGATCAGATCCGAAAAGAAATGGAGCAGCTATGACAGGACTTGGGACGATCATCAATACGGCAGCTGTGATAGCTGCAGGACTGATCGGGGTAGGCATCAGACGGGGACGGGCTTCCGGGGAGGATTTATCGGATAAAAAGGTGATCCGGCAGGGACTGCAGGATATTTTGATGCAGGCCTGCGGGGCTGCAACTATTTTTATCGGAGGAGCGGGCGTCCTTTCCAAAATGCTGGTCATAAAGGATGGACAGTTAGAGACCACAGGGACCATGCTTTTAGTGCTGTCCCTTGTGATCGGGTCTGCTGTTGGTGAATGGATGAATATTGAGCAGAAGATGGATCTGCTGGGAGAAAAGCTGAAAAAAGCCGTAAAGGCCGAAAATGATAATCAATTTGTGGAAGGATTTGTGAACGTGTCACTGATCATCTGCGTGGGAGCCATGGCGATCGTAGGTTCCATTCAGGATGGCATCAGCGGAGATCATTCTCTGCTGGCGACCAAGGCGATCCTGGACTTCGTGATCGTGGTAGTGTTTGCCACGGTTTATGGAGCCGGGGTAGTGTTTTCGGCTGTGCCCATCTTTTTATACCAGGGTGCCATTACGCTGGCAGCAGCATTTCTGGGCTCCTTTGTCAGTGCGCAGATCATCAGTGATCTGTCCTTTGTCGGTTCAGTGTTGATCTTCTGTGTGGGAGTAAATATTGCCTTCGGAAAGAAATTCCGTGTGGGGAATATGCTCCCGGCACTGCTTGTGCCGGTCATTTACAGGATCGTTTCCATCCCCACCTTTTGAGGCTTCAGACCGCAGGCCTGGTAGAATTTCATGGCGGATTCGTTCAGGCTCCATACATTTAAGGTGACATTATAGCATTTCTGTTCCCTGGCAAAGTTCAGCACATATTCATAAAGCTGTCTGCCGATATGCTGTCCCCTGAGCTTCTCATCCACACACAGATCGTCGATGTAAAGGGTTTTGATGTCGGTCAGAATGTTATCGCCCACATGCTGCTGAAAGATGCAGAAGGCGTAGCCTGATACTTTGCCTGTTTCATCCACCGCTGTGAAGATGGGACGCCGGTCATCGTGGATAAGGCCGCGAAGCTGGTCGTCGGTATATTTTTTAGCCCCGTATTTAAACAGGTCAGGGCGTCCTTTGTGGTGTACCAGACACACCTGCATCAGCAGATCGTTGATACCATCCATATCCTGTTCTGTTGCTCTTCTGATTTCCATGATCATGCTCCTGTTCCTTTTTTGGCTTTCCTAATACGGGAAAGCGTAGTATGATAATAGTAGACCAATACACGCTTCATTATAGCATATAGAAAAGTGTAAATAAATGTGCAATTCAGTCTAAAAACGGGGAGGCAGCTATGAAAGATACAGTCAATATGTCAGTGTCTCAGGTATTTGCCAAAAACGGAGAGCGGTACGCCTTCGTTTCTTTTACAGACGGAGAAAAAAGTGCGGAGGGGAAGATACCCCAGTGTAAGATCATATCAAACAGAGGCTTTGATAAAGAAGAGATCGGACAGCTGGAGGATTATATGAACAGGGAGCTTGCCCGTCTGAAAAGGATGGCGGCGGGGATCAATGCCATGCGGGCGTTTATGGAGCCATAAAGGAGTAGCATTTCTTCCGTAAAAAGAGTTTAGTGGGTCAGACTATACCAAAAAATTAAAGGGAGCTTTGGCAAAAGCAAAAGCGAACGCAACACAGGGACTTCCAGAGTTGTTGGAAATTGCTTCTAAAAAGCGATTTAAAGAAAATCTGAAAGAAAAGCATGAATCTGATGCAAAATTTGGGTGGTATCGGTATGATACAAAATTTGCACTTCCAGTTTATAATGAAAATCAGGAACTGGAGCGATTCAATATATTCCAGGCTGCCTTGGTCATTCGCCATGCCCAAGACGGCAAAATGTACTTGTATGATCTGGTGAATATAAAAAAAGAAACGGGTAAGCCGCTTGAGCGATAAGCTGTACGGTAAGAAACTCGCTTCTTCTTTCTATTATCTTATAGGTAATCTGAAAAGATGTCAATACCTAATCTAAAAGAAAATGATCCGGAGGTGGATATGAAGGTATCAACAAAGGGAAGATATGCGCTGCGGCTGATGCTGGATCTGGCTGTCAATGACAGTGGAGGGCCTGTCAGACTCAAGGAGGTTGCCGAGAGACAGCAGATTTCCGAAAAATATCTGGAGCAGATCATTTCCATTTTAAATAAGGCAGGGTTTGTGAGCGGGATCAGAGGAGCCCAGGGAGGCTATAAGCTGCAAAAGGATCCTTCCGAATACACAGTAGGCATGATCCTCAGGCTCACAGAAAAGGATCTTGCACCGGTAAGCTGTGTGGGGGAGAATCCTGCACAGTGCGGACGCAGGACGGATTGCGTGACCGTAAAGATCTGGGAGAAGGTCAATGAAGCTGTAAGTCGGGTGGTGGATGGCATTACCCTGGCGGATTTGGTCAGGTGGCAGCAGGAGAAAGCTTCTATCGAAGATCAGAATGTGATGGAAGAAGAATATCCTTTTTCACGGACAGAGATGCTTCTTGGCAGGGCTGCTATGGAGGGACTTAAGAAATCCCGTGTGGCTGTTTTCGGAATAGGCGGTGTGGGAGGATATGTGTGTGAAGCCCTCGCCAGAAGCGGTGTGGGAGCCATTGATCTGGTGGATCACGATACAGTAGCGGTTACCAATTTAAACCGGCAGATCATTGCCACCCGTAAAAGCTTAGGGCAGTCTAAGGTGGATGCCATGAAGGAAAGAATCCTTTCCATTGATCCGGAGATTACTGTGAGAACCCACAATTGCTTTTTTCTTCCGGAAAATGCGGCGGAATTTCCTTTCGGGGAATACGATTATGTGGTGGATGCCGTAGATACGGTGACGGCAAAGATTGCCCTTGTAATGGCGGCAGAGGAAAAAGGGGTTCCCATTATCAGCAGTATGGGAGCCGGGAACAAGTTAGATGGAAGTCAGTTCCGTGTGGCGGATATTTATCAGACCAGAGTGTGTCCCCTTGCAAAGGTGATGCGCCGGGAACTGAAAAAGCGGGGAGTGGAAAAGCTGAAGGTGGTCTACTCGGAGGAAATCCCTGCCGGACATGAAGAGATGCAGCATCAGGAAGCAGAGGAAGAGGCAGCAGGTTACGGACGGAAACGAAGGAGTACGCCGGGCAGTACCGCCTTTGTCCCCTCTGTGGCAGGATTGATCATTGCCGGAGAAGTGGTGAAGGATTTATGTGGTATCTCAAAGTGACACGTGATATAATGTACACGTTGGCAATGAGCAGTGCATATCCGAAAGATGAAAAAATGGCAGCTTGCTGACAATTTTTTCAGATTACGGATATATAGGGCGAAGCCCGTGAGCGAGGAAAGTCAAAGACTTTTCGAGCGTACACTGCGGAGATAAGTGAAGCACGCTGATGCGTGCGTAGGTCACAAGGAATCCTCCCACCTGCGGCGGGTCCCTCCTTGCGACAAGAGATAAACGAAGCACGCTGATGCGTGCGCAGTGCAATAAGTTACAGGACACAACAGGAGAAAACTCATGAAAAGTAAAAACACCAGACACAGAATAATAGCCTTCATACTTATGACTATTCTTGTAATAGGAAGCGTCGCTGCGGGGGATGGTAATGTGCTGTATGCACAGGCGGCAGGGCGGCCGGTTGCCATCTCGTCCTGTCAGATCTCAGGAACCGAGGTGGTCTGTCAGTTAGAGGCATCCAGTGTTCCTTCCAGCGATGACGGTAAGTTCTACATTTATGCGGACGAGGTTTATGAGGACGGGCCAAGGGGAGAGATCGTTGCCAGTACAGAGGTAGGCGCTTCCGTTTCCGTAAGCTTTCCTCTGAACTATAATACTGCGGGTTCCAACCTGAGCCGTAAGTTCCTGGTAGCAGTCAAACGGGGCGGGCAGATGCAGCAGGTAAGCGACGAGCATTATATCACCAATCCGGAGGCGCTTGCAGCCTATACTTCCGAGAGAAGGGATACAGGGATCAAAGGACTCCTGCCGGATATTACAAGGGTGGCAAACGGAGAGCTGCAGGAGCTGGGGATACAGCAGGTGGTTTACAATATGGATCTGGATGATATCTGTCTTGCAGAGTCAGTTCCCGGGGCGGTGCCCTTCACCTATAATGGTCAGACATTCTATTTCAATGGTGGGATGCTGGCGGAATATGATTCCACTATTTCCGGCTTTAACCGTTATGGGATGCAGGTGACCATGGTTCTTTTAAACAGTGGAAAAGGACAGTACTCCCGGCATCTGATCCATCCTCTTGCAGAAGGGGGAGACTGTCCGGGATATGCGCTGAATGTGGCCAATGCCGGAGGCGTGGATTATCTGAAGGCGATCGCTGCATTTCTGGGACAGCGTTATTCGGGAAAGACAGGATGCGGACAGGTGGACAACTGGATCATCGGCAACGAGGTAAATGCCAGGACTTCCTGGTGGTATACCAATTCATCCTCTCTGGATCTCAATGTCAATATTTATGTAAAGGCATTCCGGATATTTTACAATGAATTAAAAAGCATGAACGCCAATGTGCGGGTTTATAATTCCATCGATCAGGAGTGGAACCGGAAATCCAATCCGGGAAGCTTTTTGTCTAAGGATTATCTGGATCAGTTCAATTATTATATGAACAGAGAGGGAAATATTGACTGGGGACTTTCCTTCCATCCCTATAATTCTCCCCTGTACGATCCCTATGCCTGGAACGGGCCGGCAGTATGGGTGAAGGACAGCTTAAGCTCTTTGTATATCACCATGCAGAATATAGACGTTCTGATCGATTATATGCATCGGGAGCAGTTTTTAAATCCCCGGGGAGAAGTAAGGAGCATTTCCCTTGCAGAGGTGGGGTATACCTCCAGCTTTGGCACGGAAGCACAGGAAGCCTCCGTTGCTTATGGATACCTGAAGGCCGCATCGCTTCCGGATGTGGATGCTTTTATGCTTTTCAGGCAGACAGACGAGGCTCATGAGATGGAGAGTCATCTGGCCCTTGGTCTTTATGATCTGGATGGAAACAAAAAGCCTGCCTATGAGATTTACAAAAACCTGGGCACGGAAAATGAGGCGGCTGCCAAGGCGAGGGCATCGGAGATCATCGGGATGGATATTGATGAGATGATTAGAGAGAGGATCCTGTGGACCAGAAGCGGCACCGGGGTAGTACAATGATGAATAGTCCGGCCTTCGGCTTCACAGTTGCTACAATGATACAAAAACTGTTTTCGATGATTGCAGAATGGAGCCGGAGTGTGTATAATAAGAACGGTTCGGCCAGGCCGGGCCGTTACATATTCAATAAGCCGACCCGCAGAGCGGGAAGGCGTTTGATATAATGAAAAATCAGAAGCTGAAAGGAGCATGGTTATAAATTATGGTACAGTCAAGAACGCACACATGTGCACAGCTCAGGATTGAGGATGTTGGGAAAAGGGTCACCATCGTCGGTTGGTATGACAATATGCGGAAGGTCAGCAAAAATCTGGGATTTTTGATCCTTCGGGACTTTTATGGCGTGACCCAGGCTGTGATCGAGACAGAAGAAATGATGGCGAAGCTTTCCGGAGTGAACAATGAGTCAACGCTTTCCATTACCGGACTGGTGAGAGAGCGTTCCAGCAAAAATACGCAGATCCCTACCGGTGAGATCGAGGTGGTTCCGGAGGATATCACGGTTCTCGGAAAGTGTATTTACAATGAACTGCCCTTTGAGGTGAGCCGTTCCAAGGAGGCGGATGAAGCCGTAAGACTTAAATACAGATATCTGGATCTGAGAAATCCTTCCGTAAAAGAAAAGATCGTTCTTCGCAGTAAGATCGTAGCAGAGATCCGCAGGCGTATGACAGAGCAGGATTTCTTAGAGATTACCACGCCCATATTGACCTGTTCCTCGCCGGAAGGGGCACGGGATTATCTGGTTCCTTCCAGGAATCATCCGGGCAAATTTTATGCCCTGCCCCAAGCGCCTCAGCAGTTTAAGCAGCTTCTTATGACCTCGGGATTCGACAGATATTTTCAGATCGCCCCCTGCTTCCGTGATGAGGACGCAAGGGCTGACCGTTCGCCGGGAGAGTTTTATCAGCTGGATATGGAGATGGCATTTGCCACTCAGGACGATGTGTTTGGTGTGATCGAAACAGTGCTGCCGCCTATTTTTGCGGAGTATGGTAAATACAAGACCGCTTCTAAGGCTCCCTTTACCAGGATCTCCTACAGAGATGCCATGAGTAAGTATGGGACGGACAAGCCGGATCTTCGGATCGATCTTGTTCTCCAGGATGCCACGGAATGTATGGAGGGCTGCGGTTTTGGCCCCTTTGAAGGACAGAAGGTGGAGGCCATTGTGGTGGATCATTTTACGGCTACCCGGAAGGTGATCGATAAGATCTGCAGTGATGTGGAGGTACAGAGCGGACAAAAGGCTTATTGGTTCAAGCTGGATGAGAGCGGCAATCTGGTAGGAGGTATTTCCAAGTTCCTGCAGGAGCGCAGGGAACAGGTGATTGAAGCTCTTGGCCTTAAGAACGGTGATTTTGTAGGACTGACGGCAGGAAAGGAACAAGATGCCTTAAAGGGTGCCGGCGTATTGCGGAAATTCTTAGGAAGTGCGGCGGAAGGCCATATGAGGCAGGATTGCTATGAATTTTGTTGGATCGTGGATTTCCCGATGTATGAGATCGGGGAGGAGTCCGGAGAGCTGGAATTCTGTCATAATCCTTTTTCCATGCCTCAGGGCGGTATGGAAGCCCTTATGACCAAGAATCCGCTGGACATTTATGCCTACCAGTATGACCTGGTATGCAATGGGGTAGAGCTTTCCTCCGGCGCAGTGAGAAATCACGATCCGGAGATCATGGTAAAGGCCTTTGAAATCGTAGGGCTTAAGGAGGATGATGTGAAGGCCAAGTTCCCGGCCATGTACAATGCCTTCTGTTATGGAGCGCCGCCTCATGCAGGAATCGCACCCGGTGTGGATCGGATGGTAATGCTGATCGCAGGCGAAGAGAGTATCCGGGAGATCATTCCCTTCCCTATGAACAAGACTGCGCAGGATGTGATGATGGGGGCTCCCTCGGAGGTAGATGAAAGGCAGCTTCGGGATGTACATATTAAGATCGATCTGCCGAAGGAATGTGAAGAGGAATAGTTACAGCTTTTGAGAAAATGACGGATAGGATGCAGGCGAAAATGGTCTGTGTCTTATCCGTTTTTTGGTGGTTGGGGAAGGTATTAAGATAAATGTTAACTATGGTTAAAAATAAGTTGACATTACGGAACGACAATTGTATACTCTTTCTGAAATTAAGTTTACATCAAACACTGTCGCACCTTGTGTGCTGGCTTATTGATCAAACGCCGACACACCTTGCGTGCCAGCTGATTGAGAAAGAAAAGAGGGATACATATTTATGAACACGAAACACATAACACTCATTGGCCTTATGGCTGCCGTTGCATGCATTCTGGGACCCTGGTCTCTGGTGATTCCCATCAGTCCTGTTCCAATATCTCTTGGGACATTTGCAGTCTTTTTGACAGTGTACATATTGGGAATGAAGATGGGAACTATCAGTATAGCAATCTACATTTTGCTGGGGGCCGTGGGGCTTCCCGTTTTTACAGGTTTTAGCGGCGGGATCGGTAAGGTATTAGGACCCACCGGCGGTTATATCGTTGGTTACCTGTTTATGGCGCTTATCATTGGATTTTTTGTGGATAAATGGAAAACCGATTATATCTTCATTGTCCTGGGGATGGTGCTGGGAACAGCGGTTCTTTATCTGTTCGGAACAATCTGGCTTGCCAGACAGGGCGGGATGAGCTTTGGAGCTGCTTTAGGGGCAGGAGTGATACCTTTTATCCCGGGAGATCTGGTGAAGATGGCGCTGGCCATCCTGGTGGGGACACAGGTGAAGAAAAGGCTGTGGAAGGCCGGGATTCTGGAGAAGTAAGGTTTGTTTCAGGGTATTTGACTAAGGAGAAAACTGTGTTATAGTAATAAGAGTTGAAATTTTACTATGCATAGGAGGATTAGGGTATGTTGTGTGTTAAAAATGGCATGATCCATGATGCAATCCACGAGGAGGCTTTTCGGGGAGACATTCTGGTGGAGAACGGGAAGATCAAGGCGATCGGACAGGATCTGGAGACGGAAGAAGGCGTCAGGATTGTGGATGCGGAGGGACTTCATGTCTATCCCGGATTTGTGGAGGCTCACGGCCATATCGGCCTTGATGGCTACGGCATTGGCTATGAGGGGATGGACTATAATGAGATGAATGATATTGTGGTTCCTCATCTGCGGGGAATTGACGGGGTAAAGCCTATGGATGCGGCTTTTCCTCATGCGGCAGCAGCAGGAGTTACCTGTGTCTGTGTAGGCCCCGGAAGCGCGAATGTATTGGGCGGTACCTTTACCACCATCAAGACTGTGGGAAAGAGAGTGGATGATATGGTGGTCAGGGACGGCGTGGCCATGAAGTGTGCCTTCGGGGAAAATCCCAAAAGAGTGTACCGGGATAAAAAGGACTCCAGCCGGATGACCACTGCGGCGCTGCTTCGGGAAATGCTGTTTAAGACCAGAGAATACATGGAAAAAAAGGAAGCGGCAGGAGAAGATGTGTCCAAGAAGCCGGCCTTTGACATGAAGCTGGAAGCGTTGATCCCTGTGCTGAAGGGAGAAATGCCTCTCAAGGCCCATGCTCATGCCACGGAGGATATTTTTGCCGCCCTGCGTATTGCCAGAGAGTTTGGAGTGAAGATCACTCTGGAGCATGTAACGGAAGGGCATTTGATCGTGGAGGAGCTTGCAAAGGAAAATGTGCCTTTGGCAGTGGGGCCGACCCTTACCAGTGCGTCCAAATTTGAGCTGCGCAATAAGAGCTGGACAACGCCGGGCGTTTTGGCTGCTGCAGGCTGTCAGGTATCGATCATCACAGATTCACCGGTGATCCCTCAGGAATACCTTCCTCTGTGTGCGGGGCTGGCAGTACAGGCGGGAATGGATCCCTTTAAAGCCCTGCAGGCCATTACCATCAATCCCGCAAAGCATGCAGGGATCGAGGACAGGGTAGGTTCCCTGGAGGTTGGAAAGGACGCGGACCTGGTGATCACGGACGGATGTCCCTTTGAGGTGTCCACCAGGGTAAAATGTGTTTTGATCGACGGGAAGGAAGTCAAGGCGTCTTGACAAGGAAAGAAGCCCTAAGGAGATTTTTATGTACCGTCTGGCAATTTGCGATGACAATCAGGCAGATGCGGCTTATCTGCAGATGCTTACAGAAAAGTGGGCAAAGGATGCAGGAGTGATTCTGCAGGCAGAGATTTTTCCTTCTGCGGAGGCCTTTCTTTTCCGGTATGAGGAGGAGAAGTCCTTTGACCTTTTACTTTTGGATATTGAGATGGGCAGGATGAGCGGAGTAGAGCTTGCAAAAAAAATACGCCGGGTAAACCGCCGTATCCAGATCATTTTTGTCACAGGTTATATGGAGTATATTGCAGAAGGCTATGATGTGGAGGCGCTTCACTATCTGCTCAAACCGGTGACGGAAGAGAAATTCTTTGACGTTCTGGACCGGGCAAAAGAGCGTTCAGAGTCCGGAGAGAAGGAGCTGTGTCTGTCGCTGCCGGGAGAGGTGGTTCGGATCCCCTTAAGCGAGATCCGGTTCCTGGAGGTGCAAAGGAATTATGTGACCATTTATGGGGAGGAGGCTTACACAGTGAAAAAGCCTTTAAACGAGCTGGAAGCGGAGCTGGACGAGCGCTTTTGCCGCACAGGAAGGTCGCATATTGTAAATCTCCATTTTGTGAGAAGGATTACCAGAACGCAGGTGATCTTAAAGGACGGAAGGGACTTGCCCCTTTCACGGAATTTCTACGAAAAAATAAATCGGGCTATGATACAGTACTTTTGAAATAATTCGGTGCAAACAGATTTCAGTGATGGGAGAAAATGTTGTTAAAGCTATCCTTTCGGGAAAAAAGAATGAACAAACAGCTGGCGGCCTGCCAAAGCGACCTTCTGGCCACGCATTACGCGGAGGTGGAGAACATGTACCGCCAGATGCGGGGCTGGCGTCACGACTACCGGAACCATATCCAGGTATTGAAAAGTTATCTGGCTATGGGAGATGTAGAGGCCGCCTCCGATTATCTGGGCGCGCTGGAAGCGGATCTGAACACGGTAGACCTGGCACTGAAAACGGGAAATAAAATGACGGATATCATTTTAAACAGCAAAATTTCCCTGGCGAGGTCAAGGAAAATCCAGGTGACGGCAGATGCCCATGTACCGGTATCCCTTAAAACAGCGGAGATTGATCTGTGCATCATCATTGGAAATCTTTTTGACAATGCCATTGAAGCATGTATGGCCCTCCCCGAAAAGGAGCGGATGATACGGGTTTATATGGAAATGAAAAATACCCAGCTTTACATTTCCTTCACCAACAGTACTGCCCTTCCAAAGCAGCGAAAGACAGACGGGCGTTTTCTCTCCACCAAGGGAAGAGGCCGCGGTTACGGACTGGTGCGGATAGATACCATTGTAGAAAAATATCAGGGCTATATCAGCAGAAACAGTGAGGATGGGGCCTTCACTACAGAGATTTTGCTGCCCCAGTGAGTTTAACATAAGGATGGCTGGTGAAGCCTGGCATCCGTTGTTAACATAAGGATGTCTCGCGAAGCGTGGCATCCGTTGTTTGCATAAGGACAGTTCGCGAAGCGTGCTGTCCGTTGTTTATCCCCCCGATAATGCATTTCGTCCCCGGATTGCATTGCCGGGGTTTTTTTGTGCTATAGTAAAGCGCATAAGGAAATCCTTTATAAATAATAAAAAAGGCAGAGACCAAGGAGGAGAAATGTGAAAAAGATGATAAGCAATTCCCTTTATATGATCAGAGAGGCGGCTCTGGTAAACCCCATTGTGCTTGTATGTACTGTATTGCAGGCCTTGTTTGTGGTATCCGCTTCCTTATTGGAGCTGTATGTGACGCCGGTGATCCTGGACAGTCTGCAGCGGCACGTTCCGTTAAAGGAGCTTATCTGGATCATCAGTCTTTTTGCGCTGGGTCTTATGGGGATTCATGGACTTTCCGAATATCTGGAAAAGAACCAGATGTATATGAGAATGCTGGTGCGTCTTTCTATCATATGTAAAATGTGGAAAAAGACGGGAAGCTGCTCTTATCCGGTGAGGGAGAGCCAGGAGTTTATCCGTCTTTTTGCAAAGGCGACCGACGCATCCATGGCAAATGGATCTCCGGCAGAGGATATCTGGAATACCTTTGCGGGGATCCTGCAAAATCTTCTGGGCTTTCTGATCTATCTGTGTCTATTATCCCGGGTGGATCCGATCATTGCGCTTGTGACCATAGCGGCGGCAGTGGCCGGGTATCTGGTCAGCAGTCACTTAAATGGCTGGGGCTACCGGCACAGACAGGAGGAGGGGGATATCAAAAACAGGTTCTTCTATTTCCGGAATAAGGCCAGGGACCGCTCTTTGGCAAAGGATGTGAGGCTCTTTGGCATTGGCGAGTGGATAGAAGAGATGATGAACGGTTATCTTAAAATGCTGCAGGATTTTTATCTGAGGCGGGAGAGGGTCTATTTGCTTGCAGATTTTGCAGATCTGGCTCTTACGTTTCTACGCAACGGGATAGCCTATCTATGGCTGCTGTATCTGACAGTCCGGGGGAATCTGGGCGCATCGGAATTTTTGCTCTATTTTACGGCAGTCAGCGGCTTTACCGCATGGGTAAACGGGATCCTGCAAAGTTTTACAAAGCTTCACAGGCAGAGTATCGAGCTTTCCTGTATCAGGGAGCTGGAGGATTATGAGGAGCCTTTTGTTTTTGAGGGCGGGAAGAAACTGACAGCCGACCCGCAGAAAGCATATACCATCGAGCTTCGGGATGTGACCTTCCGTTATCCCGGAGCAGACAAAGAAATATTTTCCCATTTGAACCTGACGCTGCATCCGGGGGAAAAGCTGGCAGTGGTGGGAGAAAATGGAGCCGGAAAGACCACCCTGATAAAGCTGTTGTGCGGATTCTATGATCCGGATGAAGGCCAGGTGCTGCTGGGTGGCACGGATATCCGGGAATTTAACCGCAGAGATTATTATACGCTTTTTGCGGCAGTGTTTCAGAATTTTTCCCTGCTGCCGGGAGAGCTTTGGGAGAATGTGGCCTGTGTTTTCGGGGAAATTGACAGGGACAGGGTGCGTGACTGTCTGGAAAAGGTAGGGCTTTTAAAGAAGATCGAAGGATTGCCCAGGGGGTATCATACCCATCTGGAAAAGGAGGCCTATGATGATGCGGTGGACTTTTCCGGCGGAGAGCTGCAGAGGCTGATGATGGCCTGGCTGTTATATCAGGATCGTCCGGTTATGATATTGGATGAGCCTACGGCGGCCCTGGACGCCATTGCGGAAAGCGACATTTATCAGAAATATCAGGAGCTGGCGGCGGGCAAATCTTCCGTGTTTATTTCCCACAGACTTGCCTCTACCCGGTTTTGCGACCGCATTATCCTGTTAAAGGACGGGAAGGTTGCCGAGGAGGGAACTCACGAGGAGCTGCTTTTGCAAAAAGGGTATTATGCACAGCTTTTTGAGATACAAAGTAAATATTACAGGGAGGCTCCCGGGGAGGCAGAAGGATGAGGGAAAAAAAGAGAAGACAACAAAGAAATACCAAAGAAGGAATTTCATGGAAGGAAAGCTATTTCCTGAACAAGCGGGCGCTGCAGATCTGGTTTAGAGAAAATCCCATGCTGTTTTTGTCCACCGGACTTTATTCGGCGATCGCTGCCCTTACTCCCTATCTGCCCCTTTATTTTTCCGCCCGGCTTTTGGATGAGCTGGCAGGAGCCCGGAGAGGGCAGATGCTGGGCAGGTGGGTGATGATACTGCTTCTTTCAGAGGCGGCCGCCTGTCTGTTAAAGGCGCTGGTTTTTCGATGGAAGGAGGCTCTTTCCGCCACCCTTTATTATCATAGTGAGAAAAGGATTTCCCACAAAATGCTGACCATGGATTTCGCAGCCGCGGATGACGTATCCACCTACGATCAGCTGAGCCGGATCCGGCAGAGGGTAGAATGGACGGGCTGGGGACTTAGCAGAACCTACTGGCATTTTAAAGGCTTCATAGAGGAGGCTTTCCGGATGCTTGGAGCGATCACCCTGACGGTGTCACTTTTTGCGCTTCCGGTTTCAGAGGAAGCGGGCAGGCTTTCATGGCTGAACCACCCTGTCTGTATCCTTCTGTTGATACTGGTAATGGCAGGGATTACGGCTCTTGCTCCTTATCTGGCCACATTGGCTCAAATGCGGGAGATGCTTCATGAAAAAGAAATGAGATCCGGAAACCAGCTGTATTTCTCCTTTATGTCCCTGTTCCAAGAGGAAAAAAAGGCGCTTGATGTGCGGATGTACCGGCAGGATCTTTTCGGGATCGGGAAAATACAGGGAGTGGTTGACCCAAAAACAGGAGTGTATTCAGGAATGTCCAGAGACTGCAGCAGGGGAAAAATGGGAATGCTTTACGCTCTGTCGGCAGTTGTGTCAAAAAGCTTTTTGTGGGTGGTATATCTTTTTGTCTGTCTCAAGGCCTGGGGCGGCGCCTTCGGAGTGGGTGCGGTGACGCAGTATATCGGCGCCATCACTGCTCTTTCCAGAGGGCTTTCCGGGATGCTGGGGCTGCTTGGGGAGATGAAGGTGAACAGCGACACTCTGAAAATGACCTTTGCCTTTCTGGACATTCCCAACGAAATGTATCAGGGTTCTCTGACAGTGGAAAAGCGCTCCGACCGGAAGTATGAGGTGGAATTTCGAAATGTGAGTTTTCGGTATCCCCACACAGATACTGATGTGCTCAAAAACATTTCCCTGAAATTCAAAGTAGGGCAGCGGCTGGCGGTAGTGGGGCAGAATGGCTCCGGCAAGACCACCTTTATCAAGCTCCTGTGCCGGCTTTATGATCCTACGGAAGGAGAAATCCTGCTCAATGGTATTGATATCCGCAAATATAATTATCGGGAATACCTGAGTGTCTTTTCCGTGGTCTTCCAGGATTTTCAGCTCCTTGCCATGAGTCTTCTGGAGAACGTGGCGGCAGGGGATAAGGGAGGGAAAAGACGCGCCCTTTCCGATACGGGAAAAAGAGAAGAAAAAAGGAATCCTGTTTTCCAGGGGGCTGACCGGGAAAAAGCAGCCTCGTGTCTTCAAAGGGCGGGACTGGCCCAGTGGCTGTCTACACAGCCGAAAGGGCTTGATACCATCCTTTATAAGGATCTGGATGGGGAAGGGGTGCAAATTTCCGGCGGTGAGGCTCAGAAGATCGCCATTGCCAGAAGTCTGTACCATGACGCCCCTTTTATCATTTTGGATGAGCCTACGGCAGCTCTTGACCCGGTGGCAGAGTATGAGATCTATACCAGATTTAATGAGATCGTGGGAGACCGGACTGCCATTTACATCAGTCACAGGCTTGCTTCCTGCCGTTTCTGCGATGAGATCCTTGTGTTTCACGAGGGGAGGATCCTCCAGCAGGGAAACCACGAGGCGCTGCTGGCCCAGGAGAAGGGAAAGTATTGTGAGCTCTGGAATGCACAGGCACAGTACTACGTAAAGTAAACCGGTAAAAGCGATGGATTTCATGTCTCAGGAGTAAATCTTACAGATCTGGATAGGATCAAGGAATGATCAGGACCACCCGAAAAACAGGTGGTCCTATCCAGTTATGGATGGCTGGCAAAGTCTGACATCCGTTGTCAGTGAACAGAAGGAGCAAAGAAAGCTATTGCGATACCGCCCGGCCCTACATGGGTTCCAATGGTGCCGCCTACGGTAGCGATGGGCAGATTTCCTGAGGGCAGATCGCCCATATGCTCCATCCAGAGCGCCTCGCTGTCCTTTATGTATTTTTGCATCAGGGAATCGCTCAGTCCCGTGTAGCCCAGGAAGAAGGGCTTCTCAAAATCGATGCCTCCGGCCTTTTTGATGTGCTCTGCCAGAAGGTTATTTCCCTGCTTGGAGCCTCTTGCCTTGCCCAGCATGGCAACCTCTCCGTCTACGATCCCGATCACAGGCTTGATGGACAGAACACTGCCTGCCAGGGCGGCGGTTTTGGAAATGCGTCCGCCCTTTTTCAGATATTCAAGAGTGTCTAAAAGGGCGATCAGCTGGATATGCTTTTTGGCACGGTTTAATTCTGCTACAATGTCTTCGGCGCTTTCGCCGGCGTCCTTAAGACGAAGGGCGTATTCCACAAGGGCTCTTTCCCCTACGGTAACATTCTCACTGTCTACTACAAATACTTTTCCTTCAAATTCTTCTGCAGCAATGCAGGCACTCTGGTAAGTGCCGGAGAGCTTTCCGGACATGGTGATAACGATGGCAGGATCCCCGTTCCCGGTGGCTGTTTCCAGAGCCTTTGAAAAGGCAAAGGGAGAGATCTGACTGGTGGTAGGAAGCTCATCGCATTCGATCAGCCGTTCAAAAAACTCCCTGTGGGTGAGAGTCACGCCATCAAGGTATTCCGTTTCTCCAAAGGTGATGGTCATGGGAAGGACCGTTAAATCCTTCCGGTCAGAGTTTACAATGTCCGACGCAGAGTCGGTAATGATTTGAATGTTCATGTGGTTTCTCCTTGGGTGAGCTATTACTGAATTTGATACAATGCAACTACAAACAGTTGCATATCACTGATAAGATGGTATATTATAGATAGGAGATTTGTCAATGAGTTATAGGAGATATCTTTTTCGATCAATAAGCCGGCTCGCGGAGCATGGCGGCGTTTGATTATAAAGGAAGGCCCAAAATGAAAAGAAAAAAGAAGCTGAAAAAGATTTTGTATGAGATCCTGGACTGGTCAAAGGTGATCCTCACAGCCCTGATCTTAAGCTTTGTGGTCGGGCATACACTGGTTGCCAATGCCCAGGTGCCCACAGGTTCCATGGAGACCACGATCATGAAAGGAAGCCGTATCATTATCAACCGGTTGTCCTATGTAAATGCCGAGCCTGAAAGAGGAGACATTATAGCCTTCTATTTTCCGGATGACGGTAAGTCTCTGTATTTGAAAAGGATCATCGGCCTGCCCGGAGAAACCATAGAGGGGATTGACGGCATGGTCTATATTGACGGGGAGCCCCTTGTAGAGGATTATGTCCGGGAGGAGATCCGGGAGGATTTTGGTCCCTATGTGGTACCGGAGGATTCCTGGTTTGTCATGGGAGATAACAGAAATAATTCTCTTGATTCCAGGTACTGGAATGACAAGTTTGTGGAGAAGGATGAGATCGTGGGAAAGGCAGAGGTAGAGTATTTCCCGGAATTTAAACGGCTTTGAAGCTGAAATTTTCAGAAGATTTCTGTTAAAAGCAATCGGATATTTTCTTTACGAACCGTTTTTTAGATGCTACAATGTTTGAGCAGTATATAAACAACGGATGACAGGCCTGGCCAGCCATCCTTATGTTAATAAAAATAAAATTATATCATTAAAAATTACAGGAAAGGGATGCATAATGAAAGAAAAATGGGAAGAATTTAAGGGGACGCTGACGGACATTGTCATGATGAGCAAAAAGGAGTTTCTGCTCACCGTGGCGGTTTGTATTTTGGGAGGAATTGTGTTTGGTATATTTTTTTCTCCGAAGAAGTCCACAATGATCGCAAGCAATAATGGAAGTAACAATGGAAACGGCGTAAATAAGAAGGAGCCGAAGCGCAGGGACAAAGACGCTGCGAAAGACGGGATTGCAGACTGGCAGGAAGTAGAAGAAAAGGAATTAGGGGCAGAGGCGTAGGAAGGACTGCCTGAAAGGAGTTAAAAAGATGAAGATCACATTAAAGGATGGAACAATAAAGGAATATGACAGCCCCAAAAGCGTCTGGGAGATTGCGGCAGATATAAGCGAGGGGCTTGCAAGAGCGGCCTGCGCCGGAGAAATAAACGGTCAGGTAACAGATCTGCGAACCCTTGTGGAGGAGGATTGTTCCCTGAACATCCTTACTGCCAATGATCCGGAAGGGCTTAGGGTGGTAAGGCATACCTGTTCCCATGTGCTGGCAGAGGCAGTTAAACGTCTGTTTCCCCAGGCAAAGCTGGCCATCGGGCCTGCCATTGACAATGGCTATTATTATGACTTTGAGCATGAGCCCTTTTCCAGGGAAGATCTGGACAAGCTGGAAGCCGAGATGAAGAAGATCATCAAGGAGGGGAGGAAGCTGGAACGCTTTACCCTTCCCAGAGAAGAGGCTGTCAAATTGATGGAGGAAAAGGGAGAGCCTTATAAGGTGGAGCTGATCCGGGATCTGCCGGAGGATGCGGAGATCTCCTTCTACAGTCAGGGGGATTTTACAGATCTGTGCGCGGGACCGCACCTGATGAGTACCAAAGGGATCAAGGCGTTTAAGCTGACCTCCTCTTCCGGGGCTTATTGGAGAGGAAAATCTGAAAATGCCATGCTTCAGAGGATCTATGGTACAGCCTTTAATAAGAAGGAAGAATTAAACGAATATCTTACTTATCTGGAAAATATCAAGCTTCGTGATCATAACCGTCTGGGCCGTGAGATGGAGCTGTTTACCACTGTGGATGTGATCGGGCAGGGCCTGCCTCTTTTGATGCCCAAGGGAGCAAAGATGGTGCAGACCATGCAGCGCTGGATCGAGGATCTGGAGGATAATGAGTGGGGCTATGTGAGGACCAAGACACCTTTCATGGCAAAGAGCGATCTGTACAAGATTTCCGGACACTGGGATCACTATAAGGAAGGTATGTTTGTGTTGGGAGAAGAGGAAAAGGATAAAGAGGTATTCGCCCTTCGGCCTATGACCTGTCCCTTCCAGTACTATGTATATAAGGCAACCCAGCATTCTTACCGGGATCTGCCGCTGCGTTACGGTGAGACATCAACCCTGTTTCGGAATGAGGATTCGGGAGAGATGCATGGTCTTACCAGAGTGCGCCAGTTTACCATTTCCGAAGGCCATCTGATCATCCGTCCCGATCAGGCAGGGGAGGAGCTTAAGAGATGCCTTGATCTGGCAGTGTACTGTCTGACCACCTTAGGGCTGCAGGATGAGGTGACTTACCGGCTTTCCAAGTGGGATCCTGATAACAAAGAGAAATATCTGGGAGATGAAGAGTACTGGGAGTCTACTCAGAGCAAGATCAGAGAGATTCTGGTTAACTATGGAGTTCCCTTCACAGAAGCAGACGGGGAAGCCGCTTTTTACGGGCCAAAGATCGATATCCAGGCCAAAAATGTGTACGGCAAGGAAGATACCATGATCACTATTCAGCTGGATTGTGCCATTGCCGAAAATTTTGATATGTATTTTATCGATCAGAATGGAGATAAGGTGCGGCCTTATATTATCCACAGAACATCCATCGGATGCTATGAGAGAACCCTGGCGTGGCTGATCGAAAAGTACGAAGGGAAATTTCCTACCTGGCTCTGCCCGGAGCAGGTGCGTGTGCTTCCGATCTCTGATAAATATGAGGAATATGCAAATAAGGTGAGTGCAGAGCTTAAGAAAAACGGCGTGCTTTCAGAGGTAGATAACCGCTCCGAGAAGATCGGCTTTAAGATACGGGAGGCCAGGCTTGCAAGGCTTCCGTATATGCTGGTGGTTGGACAGCAGGAGGAGGCCGACGGCACAGTATCCGTTCGCAGCCGCTTCGCAGGAGATGAGGGCGTGAAGCCTTTAGGGGAATTTATTGACCAGATCTGTAAGGAAATCCGGACCAAAGAGATCCGGAAGGAAGAAGTAAAGGAAGAAGCAAAATAACATGAAGCGAAGGTTGACATGGGACGAGATCCTGGGGACAGGACTGTTTGTACTGGCGGCATGCTTTTTGGCAGTCTCCGTGTTCCTGTGCTTTAGCAATGATATCTGGTATGATGAACTGTTCACCATGGGACTGGCAAACCAGTCCTTTGGTGAACTTATTTCTATTACAGCCAGGGATGTCCATCCGCCTCTTTACTATATGATCGTGAAGCTGTTTCTGATGCCTGTCAGGGGGCTTGGCATGGAAGTGGATATGCTTCCGGTAGCGGCAAAGCTGGTATCAGTACTGCCCTTTTTCTTTTGTCTGCTTTATGCGGCTACAAAGGTGCGCAGACACTTCGGACTTCTTGCGGCAGGGCTTTTTGGTTTCCTGCTTTTGTCCATGCCTGAACTGGGAGGCTATACGGTGGAGGTGCGGATGTATGGCTATGGGTTGTTTTTTGTCACGGCAGCAATGCTCCATGCCTATGAGCTGACTCTGGATGAGCAAAACGTCTCCGGCGCTGATGGCAAACGGAAAGGAGATAAACGAAACTGGGCGGCGCTTTTCGGGTATTCTCTTGCGGCCTGTTATACCCATTATTTTGCCTGTGTGGGGGCAGTGATGGTATATGGATATCTGTTTTTGGTCCTGCTTAAAAAGAACAGGTTCAAAAGGGAATGGAAGCGTTTTTTTGTAAGCGGAGGCCTTTGCGCTCTGGGCTATCTGCCCTGGATCCTGGGCGTTGTGGGGCTGCAGGTAGGACAGGTGAAGGAAAATTACTGGATACAGCCTGTTACCTGGCGTACCCTGGGGGGATGCGTGCGATTTTTGTTCCGGCCGTCCTTTTCCAGTGAAAAGCTGAACGTGATACTGGCAGTCGTTCTGTTCCTGATTTACGGGGGCTTGCTGGTATCGGCATTCTGGGGCAAAGGAAAGGGACAGAAGGAGCGGCGGTTTCTGGTGGCCGGCTGTGAGGGGGCTCTTTTCGGTATTATCTTTTTTGGCTTTGCCGCCTCTGTTTTGATCCGTCCGATTTTTGTGTATCGGTATATGCTGCCGGCTATGGGATTGTTCTGGCTGGCTTTTGCCATACTTTTTTCCGGATGGAAGGATAAAAAGCAGGTTTTTCTTCCAATCCTCCTGTTGCTTCTGGTGGTAGGCCTGCGGAATTACCGTGGCTTTTACGGGGAGGAAATGTGGAAGAGACTGCAGATGAAGGGTGTTTCGGAGGCACTCCTGCAGATTGGGGAGGAGGATGCAGTGGTGTTTAATTTTGACCAGACCCAGGGCGTGGTTTCCTTTTATCTGCCAAATGAGACTTATCTGTGGTATGGGGAGCCGGAGGAGCTGATCGTAGAAATGTATCCTCAGAATCATTCACTGGTAGAGAGAGAGTTTTCTGACGAGGCAGGGATAGAAGCATTGAAGGGACTTCTTGCAGAGCATGAACAGGTGTGGTTTTGCGGCAGCGGAAATGCCAGGGAGGAAATCCTCCAAAAATGGAAAAATTCGGGAATTGATGCCACAGAGCGGGCAAGCGTAATGGCAGAGCGCTACTGGTTTAATCTTTATCAGCTGAGTGATCCTTTGACTGAATAAAGCCGGAAGGAATAAGCCATACTTATAGTGAACGACAAAATAATTTGTCGTTCACTATATATTGAAAAGACAGTATGAAGGAGGTATGGCAATGGCTGAATTAAAATGTGCAGTGGAAAACTGTGCCTATAACAGAAGTAAGTGCTGCTGCAAGGGAGATATTATGGTAGGCGGCAAGCGTGCCTGCTGCGAGGATGAAACCTGCTGCGAGAGCTTTGCGGAAGCCGGGAGAGACCGTTTTACCAGTGCGATCGAGCATCCAAGCAGGATCATAAGCATTGATTGTGAAGCGGCGAACTGCCTGCATAACAGTAATTACAAATGTACCGCAGATCATGTGGATATCAGAGGCTGCGGCGCCTGCGACTGCAGGGAAACTTCCTGCGCTACCTTCGCGGAGAGGTAGTTCTTTTACAATGACAAAGGCTCAGGATCCCAATGTAAGACACAGATCTGTTTTACATTGGGATTTTTGTAACTATTCAGCCTTCGGCTTCATAGTTACCCTAAATCTGCCCATTTAAAGTCGCCTGCGGCGAGGGGGCAGATTTACTCTTGGCTTAATCTATGCTTTCTCACGGACTTTGCAGTAAATGCAAAGTCCTGACCGATTGGTTACTTTTTCCCTTGTATTCTGATATCTTTTGTGATTAAATAAAAAGCGGCGGGTTTTTCGCACAAAAAGCAAGGGTATGAGATCAGATGAAAAAGAAAATATTACTTCTGGCAGCTATGGCGGTACTTCTTACAGGTTGCGGACAGAAGGTGATCACAGTGGCCCAGATCCAGTCGGAGGACGGAGAAGAGGCCGGATACATAACAATGGAAGAGTTTAAGCTGAAGGAACCGACGGAGGAAAGCGGCAGGGAAGAAGTAAGCTGTTGCAGTGTACTTATCCCTCTGGGCTATCATGAGTCAGAAGAGATTCCCGGCATGTACATTCACGAGAGAAGTCCGCTTGATTCCTCCAATATATACTATACGGTATCAGAAGGGGATGACAGCGGGAAGGTTTCCTCTGAGCTGACAAAGGAAAGCTATAAAGAGCTTGTAGAGGCGGCCTACAAACAGTCCGGTCAGGAGGCTTCTGTAGAGATAAAATCCTTTGAGCGGATCGATATGGAAGGGATTCCCGCCTATAAGGTGCGGAGCGTCTGCCGGATCGGCGAGGGTGAAATGGAGCAGCTTGCCTATATGATCCTGGCGGAGGATACCTACACCGTTACCTACAGCCAGATGAGCGATGATGAGCTGATGGCGGATTTTGAGATCTCTGATGGTGAGATCCGGCTGGTCAGGGTGGAAGAGGGCTGAAGTCTATTTTTTTAGAAATGGGATAACGGATATAGAAAGTGTAAAAGGAGCATAGCTGATGCTGTCAATCATATTAAATTGGATATATATAGCTCTGATCTGTACTGTGATTGGGTCGGGTATCCTGGGGGTATTTAAAGGAAAACATTTTTCCTTGATATATTGTCTCGTGGCAGGTATTATAGCCGTTACAGTTTATACAGAGTTCTTCAGCATTTTTGCCAGGATAGGTGTCTGTGCGCATCTGATTCTTCTGGCCGTAACACTCTTTAGCGGATATTATAGGCGAAGAGAACTGGGCTCTTTAGGGCACACCTGCTGTCGTTTTATATGCGGGGGGGGTAATTTCTGGGAATGCTTTTTCTATTTCTGCTTTATCCTGCTGATCGCTTTTTTTACCTCGAGAGGAGAATTCCATACGGACACCAATATTTATCATGCGGCCACAATCCGTTTATACGAGGAGTATGGTGTGATCAAAGGAATTGGTAATCTTCAGCTCCATTATGCGTATAACAGCTCCTATCTGGCCTTTGCGTCTATCTTCAGTTTTACTTGGTTGTTTGGACAATCTTTGCATGCTACCACCGGGTTTTTAGAAGTATTTATGTGTTTATATGCTTTTCATGGATTAAAATCTTTTAGTAAACATGAAAATCATATTACAGACATGTTACGGATAGGCATCCTCTTTTATACCTTAATAAATGTAACGCGCAGTATGTCACCGGCTACTGATTATGCGACTATGTATTTTGTAATGTTTATCATTACCGCATGGTGTGAAAATCTGTTTGAAGGGCATGATGATATTACATTGTATTCCTTGCTGTCGGTGGCGGCAGTTTTTGTAGCCACATTTAAGTTTTCGGCATGTCTTCTTGTGTTTATCGTATTGTATCCGGCTGCTTGTCTGATTCGGGAGAAACGATGGAAGGAGATTGGCATATATCTTGTCAGCGGTTGTATTATATTGTGTCCTTTTTTGGTCAGAAACTATTTGATTTCCGGGTGGCTTCTCTATCCTTTTGACGGAATTGATCTGTTTCAGACACAGTGGAAGATACCGAGGGAGTATCTTTTATATGATGCCGATCAGATTAAGGTTTGGGGCAGATGTCTGTATGATGTGGCGAAGGTGGACTGGCCGGTTTGGGATTGGCTTCCTGTCTGGTGGGAGAATCAGTTCCGCTACGAAAAAATGTTTCTTGGGTCGGTAATGCTCAGTGCGGTTTTGCAGCTTGTAATGCTGTTCATGAGAATTCTTAAGAGACAGAAATTCCGACCGCAGATGGTGGCGCTTCATCTTGCGGTATGGGCGAATATTATCATGTGGTTTTTTACAGCTCCTTTTATCAGATACGGACTCGCTTTTCTGTTTGCGGTTATAATGATCGCAGTGGGCGAATATTTGAGTGAGAAAAAAAGCGGTTTTTTGAGTATTATGACAGGGAGTCTGCTGTTTTGCATCATTATGTCAGTCAGTCCCTATTGGGATCAGTATATTACGGATGCAGGAGTTTTTATCAAACATAATTTGACAGAGCCTTATTATATTGTACAGAAGGATTATGATAAAGGAAGCATGGACAGTATGGAAATAAACGGAAACCGGATTTATTTTTCAACAGGTGAGGAAATCAACAGTTATTATGTTTGTCCTGGGACCTGTTACGAGTCTATGCTGGAGAGGACAACCCTGATTGGTGATAAGATTGAGGATGGGTTCATGGCAAAATAAAATATTTAAAAAATGACTATTGACATTTCCTCTTTTACCCATTATGATGTATGAGTATGCGGTTAATACCAATCAATTAAAGCAATGAAAGAAGCAGAGCGTCGACTCTCACCCTGTGGCGATTGGGCTTACAGGTGTTCATATTCCAAAGACAGCGCAGAAGTTCTGTGTGTGTCGCTCTTCACATGTGGGGATGCCAGAAGTGTGTAGAGCCGGATGAGATTTGTGAGTGGATAGCGATGCTGTCCGCTTTTTCTTTTGTATCAATAAGCAAAGCGTTTGATGGTATTAATGATATTATGTAGGGAGGTTACAGCCATTAGCGATTTATTCATTAACGAACAGATTAGGGACAGAGAAGTACGTGTGATCGGAGAGAACGGGGAGCAGCTTGGGATCATGTCATCCCGGGAGGCATTGCAGAAAGCCGAGGAAGCAGGGGTAGACCTTGTAAAAATTGCGCCCACGGCCAAGCCGCCGGTATGTAAGCTGGTGGATTACGGTAAGTTTAAGTATGAACAGACCCGCAAGGAGAAGGAAGCCAAGAAGAAGCAGAGAGTGATCGAGATCAAGGAAATCCGCCTTTCTCCAAACATTGACACGAACGATCTCAACACGAAGGTAAATGCGGCAAGGAAATTCCTTACCAAGGGAGACCGGGTAAAGATCACCCTCAGATTCCGCGGACGCGAAATGGCGCATATGGCTAACAGCAAGCATATATTAGACGATTTCGCTCAGGCACTGTCTGATATATGTGTGGTTGAGAAGCCGCCCAAGGTAGAGGGAAGAAGTATGACCATGTTTTTAACTGAAAAGCGTTAGCCAGTTAAAATAGAAAGGCGGGATATGACCCGTCTGCAGAAAATCAATAATATACAGGAGGAAACAGTTATGCCTAAATTAAAAACCAAAAGATCTGCTGCAAAGCGTTTTAAAGCTACAGGTACAGGTAAATTAAAAAGAAGCAAAGCTTACAAGAGCCATATCTTAACCAAGAAGTCTCCCAAGAGAAAGAGAAACTTAAGGCAGCCCGCGATCACGGACAAGACCAATGTTAAGAACATGAAAAAGGTTTTGCCTTATTTATAAGAAGAATTGGCTAAGGATCATAATCGATAAGGAGGACGTAAGACATGGCAAGAATTAAAGGCGGCATGAACGCCAGAAGAAAACATAACAGAGTATTAAAGCTTGCAAAGGGCTACAGAGGTGCCAGAAGCAAGCAGTATAGAGTAGCGAAGCAGTCGGTGATGAGAGCCCTTGCTTCTTCCTATGCAGGCCGCAAGGAGAGAAAGCGTCAGTTCAGAAGGCTCTGGATCGCACGTATCAATGCAGCTGCAAGGCTGAACGGCTTATCCTACAGCAAGTTTATGCATGGACTTAAGCTGGCAGAGATTGAGATCAACAGAAAGATGCTTGCAGAAATGGCAGTTAATGATGCAGAGGGCTTTAAGGCATTGGCTGAGATCGCCAGGAGCAAGGTTGCATAAGAATCAGCATTTGTGATAAAAAGAGGACGGTATGACTCTCCAAGAAGGGTTATACCGTTTTTTGGAATTGAAGGAGGTTTAATATGCTTAGAGAATTGGAGCCGGCAAATGTATTTGCATTTTTTGAAGAAATCTGTCAGATCCCTCATGGATCGGGGAATACGGAGAGGATCAGCAATTATCTGGCTGAGTTTGCCCGAAAGAGGGATCTGGAATATTATCAGGATGTGCTTGGCAACGTGATCATTATCAAAGAGGCAACCCCTGGCTATGAGGATCATGAGCCTGTGATGCTTCAGGGGCATATGGATATGGTAGCTGTGAAGGAGCCGGAAAGTACCATCGACATGCAGAAGGATGGGCTTAAGCTGGCAGTAGACGGCGACTGGCTTTTTGCAGAGGAAACCAGTCTTGGAGGAGATGACGGGATTGCCCTGGCCTATGGCCTGGCGCTTCTTGACGGGGAGGGGTATCGTCACCCCAGGGTTGAGCTGGTCTTTACTGTGGATGAGGAAGTAGGGATGGACGGAGCCAGAGCGCTTTCGGTTTCTCCGTTAAAGGCCAGACGCCTGATCAATCTTGATTCTGAGGAGGAAGGGATATTCCTTTCCGGCTGTGCAGGAGGCGCACGGGTGAATATGACTCTTTCTTTCGAGCGGAAGCTGAAGCAGGGGCTGCCCTGCAGGATTTTGGTCAGCGGTTTAAAGGGCGGTCATTCCGGAGGAGAGATACACAAGGAGAGAGGAAATGCTATCTGTATTTTGGGCAGAGTCCTTGCACGTTTAGGCGGGAAATTTGATCTGTGTCTTGACTCTTTGGAGGGAGGAGTTGCCGATAATGCAATACCGGTCATGGCCGGAGCGAATCTTCTGATCACGGGATATGCAGACCAGGAGGAAAAGGAAGCTCTTTTGGAAGAGGAATGCCAGGAGCTTGTGAAGCACATCTGTGCGGAGACAAATGCTATGCTGCGGGGAGAGCTTGCAGATAAGGATGAGGATATAAAAATAGAAGTGTCATTCGAGGCAGCGAAGAAAGAGGAGGTAATGGGAGAAGCTCTCAGCAAGAGAGCCATCGATCTGCTCAATACCCTGCCCTATGGGGTACAGGCCATGAGTAGCGCAATGCCGGGGCTGGTAGAAACCTCCTTAAATCCGGGACTGCTTTCTATGAGTGATGATAAGATACGGATCGGTATCTCCGTCCGTAGCTCCATTGACAGCGCCAAGGAAGCGCTTATAGGAAAGCTTAAGAGCCTGGCTTATCTGGCAGGCGCAGGTACGGAGGTGACCGGAGACTATCCGGGATGGGCATACCGGAAGAATTCTCCTCTTCGTGACAAAATGACAGAGGTGTACAAAGATTTGTACGGGAAGGAACCTGTAGTGCAGGCAATCCATGCAGGCGTGGAATGCGGTCTTCTGGCTCACAAGATCCCGGGACTTGACTGTGTATCGATAGGACCGGATATGAAGGAGATCCATACCGCCAGCGAGGCACTCAGTATTTCTTCGGTGAGAAGAATGTGGGAGTACCTTTTAAAGGTTATGGAGGCACTGTAAGGAGATATACAATTATGAATTTAAACAGGAAAAACTTAAGAAAAGTCAGGGGACTGATTCTTTTTACGGCTCTGATGGTATTGGCGCTTATGAAATTTGATCTGCTCTGCAGTATGGCGGTATTCCTGGTGGGGATCGTAAGACCTTTCATCATAGGCGGGATGATCGCATTTGTGATCAATATTCCTATGAGTTTTTTTGAAAACAGGCTCTTTGGAAAAGAAAAACAGAAAGCCAGACCGAATAAACTTCTTTTAAAGTGCAGCAGAGGTATCAGTCTTGCTCTGGCTTATCTGGCAGTGATTCTGGCAGTTACCCTGGTGCTTGTTACCGTGATCCCTCAGCTTGCAGGAACCATCAGGGTGCTTACAAATAAGATCCCGGCCTTTTGGGACAGCATGATCAGTCAGCTGGAGGTGATCTTTGCCGCCAATCCGGAGCTGATACAGCTGCTGAACGAGTATGAAGAGCTGGAAATAGACTGGAAGGCTTTGACCGATACGGTGGTAAGATTTTTGCAGAACGGGGTAGGGAGCATGCTGGGCTCCACCTTTTCGGTGGCAAGCAGTATCATCAGCAGTACAGTGAATTTCTTTATTTCACTGATCTTTTCCATCTACATCCTGGCTCAGAAGGAAAGGCTCGGCAACCAGTTTGACAGGGTGCTGAAGGCCTACACCAATCATAAGCTGTACAAAAGCACCCGCAAGGTACTTACCCTCCTGAACCGTAATTTCAGCAATTTTATCACCGGCCAGTGTACGGAGGCGGTGATCCTGGGACTGATGTTTGTAGTTTCCATGACGATTTTCCGGTTTGACTATGCGGTGATGATCGGCGTCCTCATAGCATTTACGGCACTGATCCCTATTGTAGGCGCATTTATCGGCTGCTTTGTGGGAGCCTTCCTGATGCTGGTGGATGATCCGGTGAAGGCCTTCTGGTTTGTTGTGCTGTTTATCGTGCTGCAGCAGGTGGAAGGAAACCTGATCTATCCTCATGTGGTTGGCAATTCCGTGGGGCTTCCCTCTATCTGGGTCCTGGCAGCGGTTACCATAGGCGGAAGCCTTATGGGGATATTGGGCATGCTGATCTTTATCCCCCTTCTCTCTACCGTTTATATTCTGCTCAGAGAGGATGTGAACAGAAAGAATCATGAAGAAATAAGACACAGGGAAGAACCTGCGGCGCCGCCGAAAACTGATTGATAACTTCAGTTCTTTATGATAGTATAAAAAAGGCATTGGGAATATTTACAGATGTAAAAAAGAAGCCAGGAGGATCATAATGGAAAGCTATAAGCAGGAATTTATTGAGTTCATGGTAGATAGTCAGGTACTGAAATTTGGTGAGTTCACCCTCAAAAGCGGCAGAAAATCTCCCTTTTTTATGAATGCGGGAGGATATGTGACAGGGACACAGCTCCGCAGACTGGGAGAATATTATGCAAGGGCGATCCACGACAACTACGGTCTTGATTTTGATGTGCTTTTCGGACCGGCCTATAAGGGTATCCCGCTTTCTGTAGCTACGACTATGGCCATCAGCGAATTATACGGGAAGGAGATCCGTTACTGCTCTAACCGCAAAGAGGTCAAAGATCATGGGGACACAGGGATCCTGCTTGGCAGCAAGCTGAAGGACGGCGACCGTGTGGTGATCATAGAGGATGTGACCACATCAGGGAAGTCTATTGAGGAAACCTTCCCGATCATCAGAGCCCAGGCAGACGTTGAGATCAAAGGACTCATGGTATCCCTTAACCGTATGGAAAAGGGACAGGGAGAAAAGAGTGCATTGGAGGAGATCAAAGAGAAGTATGGTTTTGATGTAGGTGCCATCGTAAATATGCAGGAAGTTACAGAATATCTATATAATAAACCATATAAAGGACAGATCTATATTGATGACAGCATCAAGGCAGCGCTGGATGCTTATTATGAGCAATACGGTGCGGAAAGGTAGGGAATTGATATGGAAGAAAGAGTATACAAAATAATGAATGGTGCAGGAGCCATGAATATTGCGGTTGGTGTGATCACACTGGTGACCGGTATTGTCTGCGGAACTCTGCTTTTGATCGGCGGAGCCAAGCTCCTTGCAGGTAAATCAAAGATTTTATTTTAAAGAGGCTTGAAGGGCAGCAGTTCGGACAGGTCTGCACATTTATTGTGCAGACCTGTCATCTGTTAACCGTTGCGGACATAAGGAAGGCAGAAGCTTTTTACAGTGAGAGAGGTTTATATGCATGCTGAAAAGTAAAGGATTTATTTTTACCAACAAAAAGCATACGGAAAAAGGTATCATGTCCACTATTTTGGGAATGCTTGCCAATATTACGCTGGGGCTTGCCGTTTATTTTTCTTATCTGGGAGGAGGAGTCTCTTCCGAGAGATATGCGGCGGCGGCTTTTCTGGCGGTGATCTTTATGACCACAGGCATGGGACTGGGAATCTGGTCCACCACGGAAACAGAGAAGTTCAGGCTTTTTACGGTACTGGGAATCTTTGTGAATATTATGGCCTTTGGCATGCTGAGCCTCATTTTATTTGCAGGGGCATATGTGGAGTGAAGGCTGTTGCCCGGGCACATCTGCAGGGATGAAATAAAACTCGCAAAGGGGTATAAATATGATAGAAGAAAGATTTTCATTGGCAAAAGAGAGGATAGATGAACTGAAAAGTGAAGCTGTACTGCCGGCGGCGTTTCAGGAATATTTTGTAAAAACAGCGGCATTTCTTTCCATGGTCTGCGGGGAATATGCTTTTATCAGGGAGGGAGGTCTGAAGGAGAGTCCGGTGAAGGAGCTAAGGCACAGGAACCGTAAGCTTTATGAGGATATCCTTCCCGAAAATTACGGGGAAAGCTATGCTAATCCCCAGGTATGCGCAGAACGGCTGGGGGAGGAATATGGACAGATACTCTGCGCCTTGTATGGAGAACTGCGCAGTCTGATCCCGCTGGTCTTCGAAAATCGTCTGGAGGAGATCGTGATCCGTCTGGAGCTGTTTTTGGAGATATACGGCTCCTTCTGCATGAGCCTTAAGGAGGATGAAATCCTTCCAGGCTCAAAGGCCCTGAAGGAGAGCATATACTGGTATGTCAGCGATTATGCAAGGGATGCGGCAGGGAGGCGTCTTGCGGACATGCTCCTGCCGGAATCGGATTTTGCCTGCAGGATCGTGGAGGGAGACTTGTCGGATGAAAGATACCTCTATTATTTCGGGGAATATATTACCGATAATGAGATCAAAACCTGGAAGCATCTGTCCTCTCTGCCGGAGGATACACTAAAAAAGATGGCGGATACCTACACAGAAGGGTATCGCATCGGTTTTATAACCGGCAATAAAGATATTTCCAAAAAGAAAACCGTTGAGATCCGTTACAGCCTGGGCTTTGAGCCGATGATCAAAAAGGCGATCGGGAATTTCAGGGCCATGGGACTTTTGCCAACCCTTTACCGGTACCCTTCCAGTCTTCTCTATTTGAAAGGAGTAAACAGACCGGGATATTTCGGCGCGGCTCCCAACAAACAATATGATTTTGATCATAAGGACGATCTGGCCCTTGTGCTTGATAAAAAGCTGGTCCAGGTACGGCTGGAGGCGCTTAAGGAAGGATATGAGCAGTATAAGGACCAGGCGGCTGTTTACGGCGGGCCGGCGGTGGTTGAAACCTTTGGGGAACAGCCTGCGGAGCTTAGGGAAAAACCGGAAGCGCTGCACCTGTCCAAAGAACAGCAGAAGCTTTCGGTGGAATACCGGTCAGCCGCAGGAGAGATCCAGAACCGCTATATTAAGGGGGAGGAGAGAAGCTTTACCATTATTGCATTTCCTACGCCGGAGATCGGAGAGGCTTTTCCGGAGATCTTTGACGAGGTGATCCGTATCAATACCCTGGATTACAAGCTCTATCAGCAGATGCAGCAAAGGATCATTGATATCCTTGATCTGGGGAAATATGTGATTGTTAAGGGGATGAATGGAAATAAGACAAACCTCAAAGTAATGCTTCACCCCTTATCTGAGGACGGCAGGCAGACCAACTTTGAGAATTGTGTGGCAGATGTGAATATCCCTGTGGGAGAGGTATTTACCTCCCCAGTGCTTGCAGGTACGGAAGGGATACTTCACGTAAGCCGTGTGTATCTGAATGAGTTGGAATACCGGAATCTTATGGTGACCTTTAAGGACGGCATGGTGGCAGACTATGACTGCAGCAATTTTGAAAGCCCGGAGGAAAACCGTAAGTATATCAGGGATAATGTGCTTTTCCACCACGAGAGCCTGCCGCTGGGAGAGTTTGCCATCGGCACTAACACCACTGCCTTTGCGGCGGCAAGGAAATATCAGATAGAGGATAAGCTTCCCATTCTGATCGCTGAGAAGACCGGTCCCCATTTTGCGTTGGGAGATACCTGCTATTCTCATGGGGAGGATGTGAGGGTTTATAATCCTGACGGAAAAGAGATCATTGCCAAAGATAATGAGTGTTCTCTGAAGCGGAAAGAGCAGGGGGCCTCAGCCTATTTCAACTGCCATACAGATATCACGATCCCTTATAATGAGCTGGGAGAGATCAGCGTGGTCACCCGGGATGAGCAGGTGATCCCTGTTATAGAAGAAGGCAGATTTGTATTGCCGGGCTGCGAGGAACTGAACCGTCCGTTGAATTTCCGGTAACTATCAAGCCGAAGGCCAAATAGCTACGATTTCTGGATGAGAAGCACAGAATGTAGTTGCGTAATCCCCCTGTTTTATAGTAAGATAAAAAGAAGAATGTTATAGAATAACAGGCACAAAATGGGCGCCTGCGTTTGAAAAAATGACAGGTGACGGAAAGGTACGGTATTTTTATGGCACAGGTTGGAATTGTGATGGGCTCTGATTCGGATATGCCGGTTATGGCAAAAGCGGCAGATGTTTTGACAGAGCTTGGAATTTCCTTTGAGATGAGGATCATTTCCGCTCACAGGGAGCCGGATGTATTTTTTGAATATGCAAAGACAGCAGAAGAAAAAGGTTTTAAGGTTATCATAGCAGGAGCAGGTATGGCGGCTCATCTGCCGGGGATGTGCGCGGCAATTTTTCCCATGCCGGTGATCGGGATCCCTATGCATACCACTTCTTTGGGCGGACGGGATTCTCTTTATTCCATCGTTCAGATGCCCCAGGGCATACCGGTGGCTACAGTGGCCATAGGCGGAGGAGCCAATGCAGGGCTGCTTGCCGCCAGGATTCTGGCAACCTCTGATGAGGCGCTTTTGGAAAGGCTTAAGGACTACAGCCGGAAGATGAAGGAAAGTGTCCAGAAGAAGGATGAGCGATTAGGTGAGGTTGGATACCAGAACTATTGACACTGCTTTACAAAAGTGGCTGACACCAAAAAAATGGCAGACATTAAATTGCAGATGCCGCCTGTGCGGCAGGAATGAGAGGAAAAATGGATTACAAAAAAGCGGGAGTAGACATTGAAGCGGGATACCGCAGCGTGGAATTGATGAAGGAGTATGTGAAGGAAACCATGCGGCCGGAGGTGTTAGGCTCTCTGGGCGGCTTCTCGGGAGCCTTTTCTCTTGCAGCGATCAGGGATATGGAAAAGCCTGCACTGGTTTCCGGAACAGACGGCGTGGGAACCAAGCTGAAGCTGGCCTTCCTTATGGATAAACATGATACGGTAGGGATCGACTGTGTGGCTATGTGTGTGAATGATATTGCCTGTGCAGGGGGAGAACCATTGTTTTTCCTGGATTATATCGCCTGCGGCAAAAATTATCCGGAGAAGATCGCAGCCATCGTCAAGGGAGTGGCAGAGGGCTGTAAGCAGGCAGGGGCGGCGCTGATCGGAGGAGAGACCGCAGAACACCCCGGTCTGATGCCGGAGGAGGAATATGATCTGGCAGGCTTTGCGGTAGGCGTGGTAGATGAAAAGAACCTGATCACGGGTGAGAATATCAGACCCGGTGATGTGCTTGTGGGACTGGCATCTTCAGGCGTCCACAGCAACGGTTTTTCACTGGTCAGAAAGGTGTTTGATATTACAGAGGAAGGACTTTCCGCTTATTATGAGGAGCTTGGAGGGACCCTGGGGGAGGTATTGCTTACACCTACCAGGATCTACGTAAAAGCCCTGCGGAGCATCAAAGAAGCAGGATTTACCCTGAAGGGCTGCAGTCACATTACGGGCGGGGGCTTTTATGAGAATATTCCCCGGATGCTTCCGGAGGGAGTATGTGCCATAGTAGAGAAGGACAGTTATCCTGTTCCGGCGATCTTTAAGCTTCTTGAGCAAAAGGGACAGCTGGAAGAAAAGATGATGTATAATACTTATAATATGGGGCTTGGCATGGTGCTTGCCGTATCACCGGAGGATGCGGAGGGCGTGATGAAAGCCGCAGAAGCCGCAGGAGAGAAGGCATACCTTGTGGGAAGATTGGAAGCCGGTGAAAAGGGAGTGACGCTATGTTAAGCATTGTAGTGTGTGTCTCCGGAGGCGGCACCAATCTTCAGGCTATTATCGACGGAACAAAAAGCGGTGCAATAAAAAATACAAAAATATCCGGTGTGATCAGTAATAATGCGGGGGCTTATGCGCTGAAAAGAGCAGAAGCGGCGAAAGTCCCTGCTTTTTGCATTTCTCCTGCCAGCTTTGAGACACGGGGAGAGTTTAACAGAGCTTTTTTGGATAAGCTGAAAGAACTGCAGCCTGATCTGATCGTTCTGGCAGGCTTTCTGGTGATCCTTCCTCCGGAGATGATAGAAACTTACCGGAACAGGATCATCAATATCCATCCATCTCTGATCCCATCCTTTTGCGGTACAGGGTATTATGGCCTTAAGGTTCATGAGGCAGCCCTTGCAAGAGGGGTAAAGGTAACAGGCGCTACCGTTCACTATGTGGACGAAGGGACGGATACAGGAGAGATCATCATGCAGAAGGCGGTGGAAGTGAAGGAGGGGGATACTCCCCAAATCCTTCAGCGCCGGGTGATGGAGGAGGCAGAATGGGTGATCCTTCCTGCAGCCATCAATAAAATTGCATGCAGTATGTAGCCGGTTGGAGAGACTGTTCATGGAATTGCAGCTTTTGAAAGGAGCAGGTTAATAAAATGAAAGTATTGATCGTAGGCAGCGGCGGCAGAGAGCATGCCATCGCTTACAGTGTGGCTAAAAGCAAAAGGGTGGATAAGATCTACTGTGCACCGGGAAATGCAGGGATCGGTCTTATTGCGGAATGTGTACCCATAGGGGCTATGGAATTTGATAAGATCGTTTCTTTTGCCAAAGAAAAGGAGATTGATTTGACCATTGTGGGAATGGATGATCCTTTGGTAGGCGGTCTTGTGGATGAGCTGGAGGCAGCAGGCCTTAAGGCATTCGGCCCCAGAAAGAATGCGGCAATCTTAGAGGGAAGTAAGGCTTTTTCCAAGGATCTGATGAAAAAATACAATATCCCCACAGCCGCTTATGAGACCTTTGACTCTGCCCAAAAGGCATTGGGGTATCTGGAGGGCGCTTCTTTTCCTATTGTGCTCAAGGCGGACGGCCTTGCTCTTGGAAAGGGAGTACTGATCTGCAATGACATAAAAGAGGCAAAGGACGGAGTCAGGGCGATCATGGAGGATAAGCAGTTCGGCAGCGCCGGAAACCGTCTGGTGGTGGAGGAGTTTCTGACAGGCAGGGAGGTATCGGTTCTTTCTTATGTGGACGGAAGGACGATCAAAACCATGACATCCGCCCAGGATCACAAGCGTGCAGGTGACGGGGACACAGGACTTAATACCGGCGGAATGGGAACCTTTTCTCCAAGCCCTTTTTATACGGAGGAGGTTGACAGGTTTTGCCGGGAACATATTTATCAGGCCACAGTGGATGCCATGGCAGCAGAGGGCAGACCTTTTAAAGGAATCATCTTCTTCGGACTGATGCTTACCGAAAAGGGCCCAAGGGTGTTAGAGTATAATGCCCGTTTTGGGGATCCGGAGGCACAGGTAGTACTGCCCAGAATGAAAAACGATATCATAGAGGTAATGGAAGCCTGTATCGACGGAAGGTTAGATACCATAGATCTTCAGTTTGAGGATAATGCAGCAGTATGTGTGGTGCTGGCCTCGGAGGGATATCCCGTTAAGTATGACAAAGGCTTTGTGATCAAAGGTCTGGAGCATTTTGAGGGACAGGATTCCTACTTCTGCTTCCATGCAGGGACCAGACTCTCAGGAGAGGATATTGTCACTAACGGAGGCAGGGTCCTTGGGGTTACCGCAAAGGGCAGAGACTTAAAGGAAGCAAGGGAAAATGCCTATAAGGCCACTGGATGGATCACCTTTGACAATAAATATATGCGTAATGACATTGGAAAAGCAATTGATGAAGTATAGCGCAAAACGTGGCACCCGGTAAGCTGCCGTTGCCGCAGCAGATTGAGGAGGTAAGAGATGGCTGAGAAAATGCGTGCATTTGCACTGACAGGGGAAATAAAAAGACCGATCATATGTGAGAAATGCGGCGGTATTCTGGTTTATTCAGGCCTTGGAGAGTATCGCTGCGAGGAATGTAATCTTTCGGAATATGATGATTACGGAAAAGTGAGAGGATACCTTGAGAAGCACAGGGGAGCCAATGTGACGGAAATATCAGACGAAACAGGGGTTTCCCACAAATCCATCCGGGATATGGTGAAAGAAAACCGGTTCGAGGTGATAGAGAGCAGAAGCGGCTATCTGAAGTGTGAGGTTTGCGGCACAGACATTAAAAGCGGACGGCTTTGCCGTAACTGTGAGCAGAGCTACCACCGTGAGGTGGAGCAGGCGGCCCGCAATGAAAGAAAGAGGAATATGTCCGGTTATGGGGAGGGACCCCATGAGGATAAAGGAAGTAAACGTTTTACCAGAGAAAAGTAACTGTGAAGGTACTTGGCAGTTACAGAAAAAGTTTGGAAAGGGTATGGATACAGATATGAGGAAGTTGAAAACGCTGATGGAGAGCATCGGCGGAATGAGAAGGAACATAATAGGAAAGGGAGCTGCCGGATTTGCAGTTGCATTGTCGGTGTTTTGCCTGTCGGCGCTTTCCTGCTATGCGGTGGAGGGCAAGGTGACTGCGGAGACAGCAAAGATCCGGGCCCAGACAAGTACAGACAGCGAGGTAGTCGGAAGTACTCAGAGAGGAAAGACCATAGACATTCTGGAAGCAGTGAAGGACAGTGCGGGGAGTGTGTGGTATAAGGTGTCCGTTTCAGGAGGCGGATACGGTTATATCAGGAGTGATCTGGTGGAAACCAGCGCAACCATTGAACCTACCAGCCAGTCCGGCGGCTCTCAGTCCGGCTCTTCCACATCGGCTCCAGCGGAGACTACGCCTACGTCCATCGGAGAGCAGCCCGCTACGATCACATCCAGCAAAAATGCCAATATCCGGTCGGGTGCATCTACACAGCACAGTACGGTGGCGACACTGCCCAACGGCACAGGCGTTACCCTGATCGGCGAGGCAACCGATAATGCAGGAAATAAGTGGTATCAGATCAGCTGTACCTACAATGATAAAGCAGTGCAGGGGTATGTGCGTTCTGATCTTATCACAGTAGGAGGCAGCAGCCCGGAAGGAGGCGGCGAAAGCCCTGAGGGGACAGAGGGAGAAAATCCGGAAGGGACAGAAGGAGAAAATCCGGAAGGAACAGAAGGGATGGAAGGAGCTGAGGGCGGTGAGCCTGCAGAACCTGCGCCTGAGGAAGAGCATAACGACTATGAAATTGTCTATACTCAGAATGAGACCGGTGAATATGAGTATTATCTCTACAACAATATTGACGGGACCAGACAGAAGCTGAATGAGCTTTTGACAGCCATCGGCACAGCCAATGAGAGTAATCAGCAGCTTCAGGATCAGATCGATAAAGGAAAGATCATTATCATCGTTCTGGCCGGAGTGATCGTTCTTCTGTTTATTGTTCTTACGATCCTTCTGTTTAAGATCAGAGAGCTTTATTATGGCGATGATTATGAGGATGAGGAAGAGGAAGAAGAGGAAGAGCCTGAACCGGAACCCGTAAAAAGGAAAAGGAGAAAACCTGTTCAGGAAGAAGAGGAAGAAGAGGAGGAAGAACCTCCTGTAAGGAAAAAGAGACCAAGACCTCAGGAGGAGGAACGTCCGGTGAGGAACCAGAGCAGGTCCGGACAGTCCAGAGCAAAAGGAGAGAGAGAACTCCATGCTCTTGAAAACAAAGAGCCGGTCAGAAAACAGCCTGCAAGAAAGCCTCAGAATTTTCTGGTAGATGACGATGAATTTGAATTTGAGTTTTTAAACATGGATGATAAAGATCTATAGTATACCATCAAACGCTGTCACGCAAAGCATGGCGGCGTTTGTTCAATAAATCGGCCTTGTAAAGGACGACGTTTGTTCAATAAGCCGGCCTTGTAAAGGACGACGTTTGTTGGTAAAAGACAGAAAGGGTGTCATATGATCATAGAAATAGACTTTAACAGTCAGGAGGCACTTTATCTGCAGCTGAGGAATCAGATCATCCTCGGGATCGCCACCGCAAAGATCAGGGAAGGAGATGCCCTTCCTTCCGTGCGGCAGCTGGCAGATGACATCGGGATCAATATGCATACGGTAAACAAGGCCTATACGGTTCTGAAACAGGAGGGCTTTGTCAAGGTAGACCGGAGAAAGGGCGCTGTGATCGCGCTGGATGTGGACAGACTGCGGTCACTTGAAGAGATGGATGAGGATTTAAGATATATCCTTGCCAAGGGGCTCTGTAAAGGAATTGACAGAGAAGAGGTACATCGCATGGTCGATGAAATATATGACGAATACGGAAAGGCATGGTAAAAATATGCAGTCAGGTGGATTTACGGATAAGGCAAGAACAGCATTGTCGCTGGCAGAGAAAACGGCATCCAGAATGAGCACAGGCTATGTGGGAACAGAGCATATCCTTGTGGGGCTTCTGAAAGAAAATACCGGTGTGGCCGCCAGGGTTTTAAAGGAAAACGGTGCGGACGAGAACAAGATCATTGAAATGATCCGTGAGCTTATTGTACCGGATGTTGCCGTTGCCGTTAAGGAGAAGGGAAATTACTCTCCAAGAGCCGGGAGAGTGGTGGAGGAGGCTCACAGGCAGGCAGACCGTTTCGGGGCAGAGAGGACGGGAACCGAGCATATTCTGCTTGCACTCCTTAAGGAGGGAGAAAATGTAGCCATAAGGCTTTTAAATACCCTGAATATTTCCATTCAGAAGCTTTATGCAGATACACTCATTGCGATGGGAGAGGACGGGAACCTTTATAAGGAGGATCTTGGCAGGAAGCAGAACCGTAAAAACAGGCATGCTTCTGCCCTGGAGCAGTACAGCAGAGATCTTACCGCCCTGGCCGCCGCCGGAGAGCTTGACCCGGTGGTGGGAAGAGAGAGCGAGATCAAGCGGGTGATCGAGATTTTAAGCCGCCGGATGAAAAATAATCCCTGCCTTATCGGGGAGCCGGGAGTCGGAAAGACAGCGGTGGTAGAAGGGCTCGCCCTGCGTATCGTAGCGGGGGAGGTGCCCTTTACGGTACAGAACAAGAGACTGCTTACCTTAGATCTGTCGGGCATGGTGGCAGGCTCCAAGTACAGGGGAGAGTTTGAAGAGAGGATCAAGCGGGTGATCCGTGAGGTACAGGAGGACGGCAATATCATCCTTTTTCTGGACGAGATGCATACCATTATCGGAGCGGGAGGTGCAGAGGGCGCCATTGACGCATCCAATATTTTAAAACCCTCCTTATCGAGAGGCGAGCTCCAGTTGATCGGGGCTACTACAGTGGCAGAATACCATAAGTATGTGGAAAAGGATGCAGCCTTAGAGCGCCGTTTCCAGTCTGTATATGTGGAGGAGCCTTCCATAGAGGCGGCCGTAGAGATCCTGAAGGGGGTGGCGCCCAAATATGAGGAGCATCACCGGGTCAGGATCACAGAGGAGGCGATACAGGCAGCTGTACAGCTTTCGGAACGTTATATCAATGACAGAAATCTGCCGGATAAGGCCATTGACCTGATCGATGAGGCCGCTTCTGCCGTTCGGCTCAAAAATATGCAGACGCCGGAGAATCTAAAGGAGCAGCTTGCAAGGATACAGGAAATGGACGGGGAAGTGGAGGCACACTTAAAGGCCGGTGAGCTTACAGAGGCGGCGGCGGTACGTAAGGAGCAGGAAAAGCTGATCAAAAGGTTTGAGAGAACAAGAGAAAGAAACCGCAGACAGCAGGAGGATGGGCGTCTTGTGGTGGGTGAAAATGAGATCGCGGAGATCGTCTCCTCATGGACTAAGGTACCGGTAAAAAAGCTTACCGAAAAAGAAAGCGAAAGACTTCTTAAGCTGGAAAAGATCCTTCATAAGCGGGTGATCGGACAGGAAGCGGCGGTGACAGCCGTTTCAAGAGCCATCAGAAGGGGCAGGGTAGGACTGCAGGATCCCGGCAGGCCTATTGGCTCATTTCTGTTCTTAGGGCCTACCGGCGTAGGAAAAACAGAGCTGAGCAAGGCCCTTGCGGAGGCTATGTTCGGCAGTGAGAGCGCACTGATCCGTGTGGATATGTCAGAATATATGGAAGGGCATTCCGTGTCAAAGATGATAGGATCCCCTCCGGGATATGTGGGATTTGAGGAGGGCGGTCAGCTCAGCGAGAAGATCAGGAAGAATCCTTATTCTGTAGTTCTCTTTGATGAGATTGAAAAGGCCCATCCGGATGTGTTTAATGTACTGCTGCAGGTGCTGGATGACGGGCACATTACAGATTCCAAGGGGCGTAAGGTGAGCTTCAAAAATACCATATTGATCATGACCTCCAATGCAGGGGCTCAGAGGATCATAGCACCCAAAAATCTGGGCTTTTCCACAGAGACTACCAAGGAGCAGGACTACGAGAAGATGAAGGCCGGGGTCATGGAAGAGGTCAAAAAGCTTTTTAAGCCGGAATTTATCAACCGGATCGATGAGATCATGGTATTCCAGCCTCTTGGCAAGCCGGAAATGCACGAGATCATGAGCCTCCTTTCCGGAAATCTGGCGAAGAGATGCAAAGAGCAGATGCAGATAAAGCTTCTTGTGAGCAATGCCTTAAAGGAGCATATCCTTGCAAAGTATTCCGATGAAAAAATGGGGGCCCGTCCTTTAAAAAGAGCCATCCAGAATGTGGTGGAGGACCGGCTGGCAGAGGAAATCCTGGAGGGAAGAGTAAAGCCTGGAGATACAGTCACGGCGGGGTATCGCAAAGAGCAGGTAGTCTTTGATGTGAAGGAAAAAGAGCAGGTCGACTGATTTTTTGAAGAACAGAGCAGATTATTTGTGGAAATTTATGCGAAAATATATTATACTGATAATAACCCATAGTAAAAGTGTAAGGACTTAGCAGGAGGACATAAGACAATGGCAGTTGTAGAGGAATTACTACGTTCAGAAAAGGACGGAACTATCAGCTTTGGCAACCATGCACTGGCAAGCAAGGCAAAGCTGGAGGACTTTGAGCACAGCGGGGACTTATACAAGGTTAAAACCTTTAAGACTATGACCAGGCTGGAAAAAAACGGAATGTTTGTTTATGAATCAGTACCGGGAACCAGCGTTCTGCATTTTGCGGAAACGGCAGAGGAGGTCAGCTTTGTTGTGGAAGGCACGGAGGATGCACAGATCACAGTGGGACTCAGTGAGGATACAGAGTACGAGGTCTTTGTGGACGAAAAGAGTATCGGCAAGATGAAGACCAATTTAAGCGGGAAACTGGTTCTTAGTGCGGAGCTGGCAGAAGCCGGAGAAGTAAAGGTCAGGATTGCCAAATAACAGGGACATCAAACACCAAATGGCTTATTGGTCAGATGCCGATGCGCTTCGCAAATCGACTTAGGGATTAAAATCATATGAAAGCTGCCGCAAAATGGAAAGCTGTTTTGCGGCAGCTTTTGTTGACGGGAGAATATTTATTATGGCAAAAGGAAAAAATTTTACTATATTTTTTTGTCAGAGCTGTGGGTTCGAATCCAGTAAATGGATGGGGCAGTGCCCTGGCTGCAGGCAGTGGAACACCTTTGTGGAGGAGCAGATAGCTCAGAGCTCTGTGGGCAGAGGGATTAAAAGGACAGAACGGGAGGAAAACAGACCCTGGCCTCTTTCGGAAATTTCATTGGAGGCGGAGGACCGGCTCAGTACAGGCATGCCGGAGCTCGACCGGGTGCTCGGGGGCGGGCTGGTGAGAGGATCCCTTACCCTGGTGGGAGGAGATCCGGGTATCGGAAAATCCACATTGCTTTTACAGGTGTGCAGAAATCTTGCCCTGAATGAAAAGGAGGTTCTTTATGTGTCGGGGGAGGAATCTCTAAAGCAGATCAAGATCCGGGCAAATCGGATCGGAGAGTTTAATGATCATTTAAAGCTTCTCTGTGAAACATCTCTGGGTATGATCGAAGAGATCATGCGCCGGGGAAAACCGGACGTGGTGGTGATCGACTCTATCCAGACCATGTTCCATGAAAATGTTTCCTCGGCGCCGGGAAGCGTTTCTCAGGTCAGGGAGGCTACGGGTATTTTGCTGCAGCTTGCCAAGGGACTCAATATTTCCATTTTTATCGTGGGACATGTGACCAAGGAAGGAACGGTAGCAGGCCCCCGGGTTCTTGAACATATGGTGGATACCGTTCTTTACTTTGAAGGGGACAGGCATGCTGCGTACAGGATCCTGCGGGGAGTCAAGAATCGTTTTGGCTCTACCAACGAGATCGGTGTTTTTGAGATGGCCCAGGAGGGACTTAAGGAGGTGGAAAATCCCTCCGAATTTATGCTGAGCGGCAAGCCGGAGGGGGCAAGCGGATCTATTGTAGTCTGCTCTATGGAGGGAACACGGCCCATGCTTTTGGAAATCCAGGCCCTCGTGTGCCATTCCAGCTTTGGGATTCCCAGACGCCAGACCATAGGGACGGACTTCAACAGAGTAAACCTGCTGATCGCGGTACTTGAAAAAAGGCTTGGTCTTTCTCTTGGAAACTGTGATGCCTATGTGAATATTGCGGGAGGGATCAGGATACAGGAGCCTGCAGTTGATTTAGGGATTGCCATGGCGCTGGCATCCAGCTTCAAAAATAAGGCAGTAGATGAAAAAACTATCGCCATAGGCGAGGTGGGATTAAGCGGTGAGGTACGGGGGGTCTCCATGATACAGGCCAGAGTGCAGGAGGCCAGAAAGCTGGGCTTTACCACCTGCATTGTTCCCGCGGTCAATCAGGACAGCATCAAGGGAGAGGAGGGCATCAGGATCGTGGGAGTCAGAGGCGTAGGAGAGGCCATCGCACTTTTGTAGGTGAGTATCTGTGAATATCATCATCCGATCCAGCCCGGCCCGGATGATGGAATTAGCGTAAAAATTTAACATTTTGTAACAAATTTTTAAAATTTAGTGTTCAAAAGGGACAGGATATGGTAGAATAAAGACGTATTTTATAGTTTTATAGAAATAAATTAGGTGGCTGTTCAAAGAGAATGACCGCCGGTTTAAGGAGTTAAAAAATGGATAAAAAGAAATGGATCAAACATATTCCATTGCTTATTTTAGAGCTGGTGGTATTGGTGGCAGCCATTGGTATTCTGTATGTTACTCTGAAGGCTACGGACAGCAAAACGGGAGCGGAGAAGGTTAATCTTAAGGAAGAAAACATTGCCGTTAATCCGGAGATCAAAGAAAAGGTGGAGAAGCAGCCGGAGGAGGGGACTACGGAAGAAAACAAATACACCGGCATTTTTAATATCGCCTTCTTTGGTGTAGATGCAAGGGACGGAAGCCTTGGAAGAGGAAACCGGAGCGATACCATTATGCTCTGTTCCATAGACATGGATAAACATGAAGTACGTCTGATCTCCATATTCCGGGATACTTATCTGAATCTGGGAAACGATACCTATAATAAATGCAATACTGCCTATGCCCAGGGAGGCCCGGAGCAGGCTATCAGCATGATCAACATGAACACGGATATGTATCTGACAGAATACATTACGGTAGGCTTTAAGGGATTAATGGAAGCGATCGATGCCTTAGGCGGTATTGAGATGGAGCTTACAGAGACAGAGCTTTCTCATCTGAATAATTATCAGAGTACCATGGCGGCAGAGATGGATGTGGAGTATACGCCGGTAACCCAGGCAGGCAGACAGACCTTAAACGGTCTTCAGGCAACTGCCTACTGCCGGATCCGTTATGGCGGCGGCGATGATTTCAGGCGTGCCCAGAGGCAGAGGGATGTATTGATCGCCATGATGGAGAAAGCCGGGACGGCATCCATAGGCTCTCTTACAGAGGTAATGAACGCGGTACTGCCCAATGTGCAGACCTCTTTGGACGTACAGGATATTATCCCTGTGCTGGGTATGATCGGAGATTACAAGGTGACAGTCAGCGACGGTTTTCCTTTTGAGGGAATGCGCAATGGCGGCACTATTGGAACCAAGGGGGACTGTGTGGTACCTGTCACCTTAGAAGAGAATGTGATCAAACTTCATGAACTGCTTTATGAGGATGAGGAATATGAGCCCTCCAAAGAGCTGATAGCATTCAGCGAGATCGTGGAAATAGATACGGCAGGACGATTGAAGTATTAAGGTATCAGGGAGAATTCTTAAAAGTTTTCTATAAGTTTTCAAAAATAGCAGTTGACAGATATCGGGAAGATAGTCTATAATATCTTTCAGTGGTCTTGGAGCGATGCTTTGAGACTGTCTGTGAAGGGGCATAGTTCAAAGGTAGAACAGCGGTCTCCAAAACCGTCGATGTGGGTTCGATTCCTACTGCCCCTGTTAATAGTAAGTATTATAAAGTGTGAGAGGATCCGACAGCGATAGGATTTCTCAACACTTTTTTTATATAAAAATCGTTACTTTTCACAGGCAATGTCAGTTAGTTAAGCTTATAGTATCAAACTCCTGAATAAGGTATAACT
>CANDAG010000023.1 GCA_947382625.1 uncultured Lachnospiraceae bacterium | reverse complement strand
ATGGCGCGCATCTTGCCCTCTTTGGTAATCTTCCTTACCCGTACATCTGTAATTTGCATTTTTCCTCTCATTCCGCTGCCCTTGCAGCTTTTTTCGAAACCTTTCTCTTAGTCAGACCTTCCACATCGAACTTCATTCTCTGCGGCCAGCTCCTAAGCAAGCAAAAAACCAAAGATGTATGAGCCGCCCTTAAATGACGAACCTGTCGTTTCTCTCTACTACAATCTTAATGCCATCGCTACCCTTATGATAGGAATTTGCCCTGATGGTATCGCGGCTTTCCACGATACAATTTTCAATATGTGTGTTATCTCCGATATACACATCATTTAAAATGATGGAATTCTTGATATAACAGTTATTGCCTATAAAGGCTTTTTTGAATATGACGGAGTCCTCTACGGTTCCGTTGATGATACAGCCGCTGGAGATCAGGCTGTTCCTCGTATGGGATCCCACATTATACTTTGCGGGAGGCAGATCATCCACCTTAGAGTAAATGTCCGGGTACTGCCTGAAAAAGTAGTCTCTCGTCTCCGCCTTGAGAAAATCCATATTCGTGCGGAAGTAATCCTCAACCGATGCGATATTTCTCCAGTAATCCTTCAGCTTATACCCGTAAACCTTTTTCATGTTCCGGTAGCGGATCAGGATATCCTTGACGAAGTCATACCTGTCCTCCTCGGCACATTTCTCGATCATCTCTATGAGCTGACGCCTTCTGATCACATAAATCCCGCAGGAAATGGTGTTGGATCTTGCCACCACCGGCTTTTCCTCAAATTCCTCGATACGGCTTTCCTCGTTCATTTTAACAGTACCGAAACGCTCCACATTCTCTTCCGGCCCCATGTCCTTGCATACCACAGTGATATCTGCCTTTTTGGCAATATGGTATTCCAATACCTTATTATAATCCAGCTTGTAAACGCAGTCGCCGGAGGCGATCACCACATAGGGTTCATGGCTGTTTTTGAGGAAGGAAAGGTTCTGGGCAATAGCATCCGCCGTGCCTCTGTACCAGAAATTGCTCTCGGCTGTCACCGCGGGAGTAAAAACATATAAGCCCCCCTGCTTGCGTCCGAAATCCCACCACTTGGAGGAATTGAGATGCTCATTTAAGCTTCCGGCATTGTACTGGGTAAATACCGCCACCTTCTGGATATGGGAATTTGTCATGTTGCTCAGCGCAAAGTCTATGCTTCGGTAGCTGCCCGCAACAGGCATGGCGCACACGGCTCTTTTCCGGGAGAGTTCCTTCATCCTGTGACTGTTTCCGCCTGCTAATATGATCCCGATCGCCCTCACTGTTCATCACCTGCCTTAATCAATGTTTTGCCGCCTGCCAGATACCCTTCGGGATAATCCTCCTTCACGGTAGTTCCAAAAATACAGGTATTTTTGCCTGCCGACACCCCCTCCGGTATCTGACTCCTCTCTCCCACAGTCACGATACCGTCCGTATAGATGTGCGGCTGTGTCTCATTGGGAGCTTCCTCTCCGATACCCAGCCTTACATGGCTGCCTATCCTGGCATTCTCCGCCGCGATCACCTTGTTAAGCTCACAGCCCTCCCCGATCTGTGTGTGGTTCATAATGATGGAGTCTCTGACCACTGTGCCCCTGCCAATGGTAACACCGCATCCGATCACCGAGTTGTACACCTGTCCGTAGACGTCCGTGCCTTCTCCGATAATGCTCCGCTCCACCACAGACCCGTCCGCAATATACTGGGGCGGGAGGATCTCACTCTTGGTATAGATCTTCCAGTATTCCTCATACAGATTAAACTCCGGAACAATGTCGATCAGCTCCATATTGGCCTCCCAGTAAGAATTCAGGGTGCCTACATCCTTCCAGTAGCCGTTGAACTCATAAGCATAAAGGGGACATCCCCTGCCATGGCAATAGGGAATGATATGCTTTCCGAAATCCAGGCCCGGCAGATGAGCGTTGGCCAGGAGCGCTTCCTTCAGAGTCTTCCAGTTAAATATGTAAATGCCCATAGATGCCAGATTGCTTCTGGGCCTCTCGGGCTTTTCTTCAAAGTCCGTGATCCGCCTCTCCTCATCCGTGATCATAATGCCAAACCGCTTCGCCTCTTCCATGGGAACCGGCATGACTGCTATGGTGACCTCGGCCTCCTTTTCTTTATGAAAATCCAGCATTACCTCATAATCCATCTTATAGATATGGTCTCCCGAAAGGATCAGCACATATTCCGGGTGGAAGCTTTCCATGTATTCCAGATTCTGGTAAATGGCATTGGCTGTGCCGGTGTACCACTCGCTGTTCACGTTCTTCTCATAGGGAGGAAGAACCGTCACTCCCCCCAGGTTCCTGTCCAGATCCCAGGGGATGCCTATGCCGATATGGGTATTGAGCCTTAAGGGCTGGTATTGGGTCAGCACGCCTACCGTATCAACTCCGGAGTTGATGCAGTTGCTTAAGGGAAAATCTATGATGCGGTACTTTCCGCCAAAGGATACCGCCGGCTTCGCCATCTTGGACGTGAGCACCCCCAGCCTGCTTCCCTGACCGCCGGCTAAAAGCATGGCAATCATTTCTTTCTTGATCATGTTGTCACCTCATACACAGATGTTTTAAAGCAGCAGCCTCAAAAAGCCGGGCCGTTACTTTTTGAACTATATTAAATTACAGGTACCATTTAAGATATATGTGAATAGTATACCATAGATTCATTTGAAAGTGAATGTATTTTACAAAAATATTCTTAATAGTATTAATTTTATGTGTATAATTTACAACACCCTTCCTTTCAAAAATCTTTTCTGCCCAAAGAATTGCAAAACTTTGTATATTTTTTTCTTTTCCGACAGCTTTTGTAAAAATAACATTGGTTTTTACTGTGTAATTGGATATAATTAGGTCAAAACTAATAGATAGCTTTATCTATCAATAATGGAGGTTAACTTATGTATCAGATAGATTTTGATCGTCCCATCCACATTCACTTTATCGGGATCGGCGGCATCAGTATGAGCGGACTGGCGGAAATCCTTCTGGAAAAGGGCTTTAAGATCTCCGGCTCCGACGCCAGGTCCTCTTCCTTAACAGAACTGCTCACCCAAAAGGGGGCTGTCGTTTTTTACGGCCAGCGGGCAGAGAACTTAAGCAGCGACATAGATCTGGTGGTCTATACCAGCGCCATTCACCCCGACAATCCGGAATATATAGCCATGCAGGAGCGGAACATCCCCTCCCTGACCCGGGCCCAGCTCTTAGGACAGATCATGAAAAATTATGAGCTTCCCGTGGCCGTAAGCGGCACCCACGGCAAAACCACTACCACCTCCATGATCTCGGAAATCCTCCTTGCTGCAGACACTGACCCTACCCTGTCGATCGGAGGCATCCTCAAATCCATTGGCGGTAACATCCGCATCGGCCATTCCGGCTATTTTGTCACAGAAGCCTGCGAGTATACCAACAGCTTCTTAAGCTTTTTCCCAAAAGTGGGCATTATTTTGAATGTGGAGGAGGATCACATGGACTTCTTTAAGGATATTGATGATATCCGAAGCTCCTTCCACCGCTTCGGGGCTCTGATCCCGGCAGACGGCCTTCTGATCGTAAACGGCGAGATCCCCGGCATAGACGCCATTTTAGACGGACTCTCCTGCCGGGTGGTAACCTACGGAAGCACTCCGGAGTACGACTATCATCCGGAAGAGATCTCCCATGACGAAAAAGGCTGTGCCAGCTTCTGCCTCCGCAAAAAAACCACACAGGAAGGAAGCGTCCCGGATGGCACCGTCTTTACTCTGGGGGTTCCCGGCATTCATAATATTTACAATGCCATGGCCGCCATTGCCTTTGCAGACCTTTTTTCCATCGATGCTTCCGTGATCCGCAAAGCTCTTGCCGGCTTTCGGGGTACCGACCGCCGCTTTGAGTATAAGGGCATGGTAAAAGGCGCGGTCCTTATTGATGATTATGCCCATCATCCCACGGAAATTACCGCCACCTTAAGCGCCGCCGCAGATTATCCTCATAAATCTCTCTGGTGTGTGTTCCAGCCCCATACCTTTACCCGCACCAAGGCCTTTATGAAGGAATTTGCAAAGGCCCTGTGCCTGGCAGACCATGTGGTGCTGACGGACATTTATCCGGCCAGAGAAACCGATGATCTGGGAATCAGCTCTGAAGATCTAAGGGCTGAAATAAGCGCTCTTGGAGGAGACTGTCATTATTTTTCTTCATTCGAAGAAATCGACAAATTTTTATTGGAAAACTGTTCCTCTGGGGATTTGTTGATAACTATGGGCGCCGGAAATGTGACAGCTGTGGGAGATTTGCTCCTGGCCCATTGACTATCCACATTTTCCACAATATCCACAATTTTTGAAAACACCCAAAACCCGGTATTTACAGAAAATTTTCCTATTTCATTTTGAAGAAGCCTGTGCTATAATTCATTTTACTTTTGATTCGTGAAAAAAATTAGGGTGAAAATTATGGGGTGCTTAAAAATTTATCGGGAAAACTATGCGGGTATGACTGCTGTGTCCAATCTCTTCATTGACAAGTATATGAAGGATGCCAACGATGCCCAGCTCAAAATTTATCTGTATCTGCTCCGCATGACGGAGGCGGGTCTGCCTACCAGTATATCCGACATGGCAGATCTGTTTAACTATACGGAAAAGGATGTGCTGAGGGCTCTCAAATACTGGGAAAAGGAGCATCTGCTCAGTCTTGAATACGAGGAGGGTAAAAGTCTTTCGGGGATCCGGCTTTTGGAGCTTTCCGGGAAAGCTCCGTCCGAGAGCGCCCCTGTTGTTTCCTTTGTGCATCTTCCTGCCAGAACGGAGGCTTCCCAGACAGGGTATTCCGTTCCCTCCTACAGTCTTGACCAGCTGAAGGAGTTTAAGGAAAGAGAAGAAACTGCCCAGCTTCTTTTTGTTGCAGAGCAATATATCGGCAGACCCTTAAGCCCCACAGAGATCAACACCATTTTGTTCTTTTCCGACCGTCTCGGCTTTTCGGAGGATCTGATCGATTACCTGATCCAGTATTGCGTGGACAAGGGCAAAAAGGACTTCCGCTACATAGAAAAGGTTGCCGTAAGCTGGGCCCAGGAGGGGATCACTACTCCCAAGGATGCCGCCAGGCTCTCCGGCAAATATGACAAGATCGTATACACTGTTATGAAGGCTCTGGGTAAATCGGGCACCCCTACCAAGGCGGAGGCCGATTTTGCCCTGAAATGGGTAAAGGAATACGGCTTTACCCAGGATATTATCCTGGAAGCCTGCCGCCGCACCGTAATGGCTACGGACAAGCATCGCTTTGAATATGCGGACAGGATCCTGGGCAATTGGAGCAGGCAGCAGGTCCGCCACAAGGCTGATATCAGAGCCTTAGATGACGCATACGCCAAAAACAAAGCCGCAAGGCCCTCCGGCAAAGCCGCCCAGGGTGCCGGTTCCTTTGGAAACAATGCCTTTAACCAGTTTTTACATACCGACTATGATTTCGATGCTCTGGAAAAAGAAATCCTGAGCAACTAGGAGATTTACTGTGTCACTGACAAATACCCAATATAATTCCATTATGCGGGAATATGAGGAGCGGCAGATCAAAAACCGCCACCTTCTAGAGGAGCGCACCGCCTTAGTCTACGAGCAGGTGGAAGGCTACCGGAAGCTGTCCGATGAAATCGCCTCTTCCTCCATCGCCCATGGAAAGAAGCTTTTGGAGGGAGACGAGAATGCCCTTAAGGATCTGAAGGCCTCCATCGCCGGCCTTTCCCGCCGGAAGGAACAGCTTCTTACCGCGGCAGGCTATCCCGCCGACTACTTACGTCCTGTTTATGACTGCCCGGACTGTAAGGACACGGGCTATATCGGCGGTCAGAAATGTCATTGCTTTAAACAGGCCATTATACGGCTGCTTTACGAGCAGTCCGGTATTCAGGATATGCTTGCCATCGAAAATTTTGACACCCTCTCCTACGACTATTATCAGGGAGAGGATTTAGAACGTTTCCAGAAAGCGGTAATGGAATGCAGAAATTTTATAAAAACCTTTGATACGGACTATCAAAATTTATTTTTTTATGGTACAGTAGGGACAGGCAAGTCTTTTTTATCCGGCTGCGTGGCCAAAGAGCTGATCGAGAGCGGCCATTCCGTCATTTATTTCAGCGCCGCCGGACTCTTTGAGCTTTTATCCAGAAACATGTTCGATTACAAAAACAGAGAGGACAGCGCAGGCTTCCATGACGATCTGCACAGCTGCGATCTTTTGATCATTGATGACTTAGGGACGGAATACACCAAAAATATAGCCCCCTCCGTATTATTTTCTCTTTTAAATGGAAGGCATCTGAACAAAAAATCCACCATTATATCAACAAACCTGTCTCTGGAAGATATACGGAACCGCTATTCGGACCGGGTTTTTTCCCGGATAACAAATCAATACCATATATGTAAATTTACCGGAATCGATATCCGGATGCTCAAAAAACGACTTCAAAACAGAAAGTGAGGTACCTGCATGGCACAGCGCGAAGAAAAAAGAAATCTGGAAACCATCCCTGTCGGATCCCTGGGTATGATTCCCTTAGAGGGATGCCGTGCCCTGGGAGAAAAGGTAGACAACTATCTGGTAAAATGGCGTACGGAACGTGAAAGCGAACACAAGGAAAGCCTTGCATTCGCCGGATACCAGAGAGAATCCTACATACTTAAGGCAAATGTTCCCCGTTTCGGCTCCGGGGAGGCTAAGGGCATGATCCTGGAATCTGTCCGCGGAACCGACCTTTATCTTCTGGTGGATGTAGCCAACTACAGCCTGACCTATTCTCTGTGCGGACATGAAAACCACATGTCCCCGGATGATCACTATCAGGACTTAAAGCGGATCATCGCCGCCGTAGGCGGAAAGGCCAGACGCATCACTGTCATCATGCCCTATCTCTACGAAAGCCGCCAGCATAAAAGAACGGCAAGAGAGTCTCTTGACTGTGCTCTTGCCCTTCAGGAAATGGTCTCCATGGGAGTGGACAACATCATTACCTTTGACGCCCACGACCCCAGAGTACAGAACGCCATCCCCCTGCATGGCTTTGAAACCGTTCAGCCCATTTATCAGTTTGTAAAGGGACTTTTAAAGCATGTGACCGATCTTGCCATCGACTCCGGCCACATGATGATCATCAGCCCTGACGAAGGCGGCATGAGCCGTGCCATCTATATGGCCAATGTCCTGGGACTGGATATGGGTATGTTCTATAAGAGAAGGGATTACACCCGCATTATCAACGGCCGTAACCCCATTGTTGCCCACGAGTTTCTGGGATCCTCCGTGGAGGGCAAGGATATGGTCATCATCGATGACATGATCTCCTCCGGCGAGAGTGTACTTGAGGTGGCCACGGCCTTAAAGGAACGGAAAGCACGCAAGATCTTCATCTGCGCCACCTTCGGCCTGTTTACCAACGGTCTCGAGAAGTTTGACAGAGCCTATGAAAGCGGCATGATCGACCGGGTGCTTACCACCAACCTTGTTTACCAGACCCCTGAGCTGCTTAAACGGGAGTGGTACATTGACTGCGATATGAGCAAATATATCGCCTACCTGATCGATACCTTAAACCACGATGCCTCCATCAGCGATCTGTTAGATCCCAACGAGCGCATCCAGAGAGCGGTTGCCAGATACAAAGCCGGAGAAAAGATCGACTGACCGGACCGGCCGGACGCCGCCATATTTCTCATACATCTTACAGGCAAAAGACCTCCGTTTCTGTTCTTCGGAGGTTTTTCCTATTTTATCAGAGGTTATTTTTACCCTGAAAAACCAATTACCATTACAATGGAATCAAACAACGGAACTTCTAATCAGGAGGAAAGCAATATGACACATATGAGTTTACAAAACAACTGGACTCTGACCATTCTCGGAGAAAATGTATATCAGATCCCGGAGACTCCCATTGAAACCAGGGTTCCCTCTACCGTATACGGGACCCTTCTGGAAAAAGGACTGATGCCGGATCCTCATTACCGTGACAATGAGCTCACAGCGCTGAAGCTTATGGAAAATGACTTCGTATATGAGACCTCTTTTTCCATTCCGGACAAGGAGCGGGAAGCGGATCGCCTGTTCCTTCGTTTTGACGGCATCGACACGCTGGCAGATGTCTATCTGGACGGACAGCATCTTGGCTCCGCCAATAATATGAACCGGGCCTGGGAATACGATATCACTCCCCTTGTAATGGAAGGTACTGAGGAATCCCTTTATCAGCTGAAGGTGATCCTTCACTCCCCCACCCGCTTTATCGCGGCAGAAAATGAAAAATGCCCTGTAGGCGGTTCTGGCGATGCCATGCCGGGATTTCCCCATCTGCGCAAGGCTGCCTGCATGTTTGGATGGGACTGGGGCTGCCGGCTTCCGGATGCCGGTATTTTCCGTGAGGTTTCTGTCTCATCTTATCGGACGGCACGTATCGCACAGGTTTATTTAGGCCAGGAGCATACCGTCACTGCCAGGAATGTACACGGAAATGTTGTCTCCTCTGTTCAGCTGACTGCAGATGCCGAAATTGAATGGATGCCCGAGGCTTCCTCCGAAAAGGTTCGCCTGGCCCTCCTTGTAACCTCCCCTGACGGGACCTCCCTGGTGGCGGAAAGCGCTCCTATAGACTCCTTTACGGACACCGCCCCTTCCTCAAATTTAACCGGGGCAGGCTGCGGCCTTAAGAGCAATCATATCCGTGTCACCGCCACCATCACTGATCCTCAATTGTGGTGGCCCAACGGCTACGGGGATCAGCCCCTGTATGAGGTCAGGGCTTTACTCATGCCTGCAGAGGGAAGCGGAGAAAGCCCCTTAGACAGCTGGGAGAAGCGGATCGGACTGCGCACCATGACCGTCAACACAGATCCCATGCCGGACGAGGTTTTCGATGAGCATATGAAGGATCAGACAGAGGACCTGGATGACGGCAGCAATATGATCATGGCTCGCGGAGAAAAGAAGATGATCATTACAGACCGGAAGGAAAAAAAGCTTCCCGGACGCAACTTTGCCTTTGAGGTGAACGGCCTGCAGATCTTCGCCATGGGCGCAGATTACATCCCTGAGGACAATATCCTGACCAGACAGACCAGAGCACGCACGGATATGCTGCTGGCCTCTGCCCAGGAATCCCATTACAACTGTATCCGTATCTGGGGCGGCGGTTATTTTCCTGATGATTTCTTTTATGATGTTTGCGATGAAAGAGGCCTGATCGTATGGCAGGATTTTATGTTTGCCTGTGCCTCCTATGAGCTGGACGATGCCTTTGAAGCCAATGTTTCCGCAGAGATCCGCCACAATATCCGCAGGCTCCGTTCTCATCCCTGCATGGGCTTATGGTGCGGCAATAATGAGATGGAGACCCAGTACGAGATGCTTGCATGGCCCAAGTCCAAAAAGCAGTACTATGACTATATCCGCCTTTATGAATATATTATCCCCAAAATCGTAAAGGAAGAAGATCCCCAGGCCTTTTACTGGCCCTCCTCTCCTTCCTCAGGAGGAAACTTCGAAAACAGCAATGCGGAAAATGTGGGCGATGTCCACTATTGGGGGGTATGGCACGGCAATGAGCCCTTTACCGCATACAGAAAACACCACTATCGTTTTTTGTCGGAATTCGGCTTCCAGTCCTTCCCTGCCCTGCAGACCATCCGCCGTTTTACAGAGGAAGGGGACCGGAATATCTTCTCGCGGGTAATGGAAATGCACCAGAGAAATACTGCCGCCAACGGTAAGATCATGAATTACATTGCCCAGACCTACCTGTACCCGAAGAATTTTGACGAGCTGCTCTACTGCTCACAGCTTCTCCAGGCAGAAGCCATCCGCTATGGTGTCGAGCATTTCAGACGCTTCCGGGGCACCTGTATGGGCACTGTTGTGTGGCAGCTAAACGATATCTGGCCGGTAGCCTCCTGGGCCAGCGTTGACTATTATGGGAACTGGAAAGCGCTGCAGTATGCGGAAAAGCGCATGTTCGCCCCCGTCCTTCTCTCCTGTGAGGAGCACGGTGAGGTTGATCAGAAGCCCTACCCCAACACCCTCCCTAAGCCTATTGACTTAAGCGCTGACCTGCATGTGGCAAACGAGACGGCAGAGCCGGTAAGTGGAATCGTTAAATGGTCCTTACGTATGCCGGACTCCTCCATTCTCCGGGAAGGACAGTTTGAGGTAACTGCTCCTGCCTACGGCGGCGTATGGCTTCCCCACCTTGATTTTAACGGGGAGGATCCTTTAAAGGTTCACCTGGAATATTCCCTGACCGTAAACGGCAGCGTGATCTCCTCCGGCACAACCTTATTCTGCGCTCCCAAGCACTATGCCTTTGCAGATCCCAAGCTTACGGTTTCCGTGGAGGGAGATACTGTAACCGTGACCGCAGAAAATTACGCAAAAGCCGTCAGCGTGGAGACCAAAAACGGGGTTCTGCGTCTGGATGATAACTTTGTGGATATGGAAGCGGGAACCAGAACCTTTAAGATCTTAGGCAGCCGGGATTTCACCGATGACGGTACCCTTGTTTCCGGCGCCTACCGGGTAAGAAGTATTTACGAAAGTGCAGAGTGCTAACTAAGATTCTGAGATGATCAAACGCTCTCACGCTTTGCGTACCAGCTTATTGATTTATGAAACGCACCGGCTCCCCTTTGGCCGGTGCGCTTTTTGCAGACAAAAGGCCGCCTGCAGTCATTTTCAGTTTAACATAAGGATAACCGGCAAGGCGTGTTATCCGTTGTTTCTCCGGCGGACCTGCCCCGGGGTAACGCCCTTAAGCTTTTTGTAACACCGTATAAAATAGCTGCAGTCAGAATACCCCACCTCCTGGGCAATAAACGCCACATCATACTTTGAAAAAAGCAGCATATTTTCAGCCGCATTGATGCGGGTTGCGGTGATGTACTCCTTACAGGTCTTTCCGTATCTGCGGTAAAAATTCATGGAAAAGGTGGAGTGTGACATATTACACATGGACGATAGCTTTTCCACCGTCAGCTCTTCAAAATAATGGCTGTCGATATACTCCAGGATCCGGTCAAAGCTAAGCTCATAAAGAGGATGGACGCCGGGGGCCGGAAGAAGATAGCCTTCCTTTTGCCAGCACCTGAGCAGCTTCCCCATGATCTTGCAGATATCTGCTGTGAGGATCATGGTACCGGCATAATCCTTGGTCCTATACTCCTCCAAAACCTCCTCGAACAGGGCAAACAGCTTCATTTCCCTGACCTTCCCAGTCTCAAAACAGCAGGGGTAGACATCCGTATTGATCCCGTAAAGGGATGACCTGAGATTCAAGTCATCCGTCTTCCCGTGGGGAAGGCTTCCCGGGTCAAATTTGATCACATAATATCGCATATGCTCAGCCGCATCAAACGCATCGATAGCGTGTACAGATTTCGGCGGGAAAAATATGACCGTCCCCTCCGGGCAGATCCTAACCTTATTGTCTATGGAGACCCTTACCCTCCCCTCCAGAACATAAAGCAGCTCCACGTAATAATGCCAGTGGGCCGGGATCGGACACTTAGAGGAAGCGCTGTCAAAACAGAACGCCTCATAGGGCAATGTTATGGGGTCAATATATTCATACAGATTATTCATTGCTTTGGTTTACCTTATATCTTTGTTCCTACGCCCTGTACACATATAAGGTGTAGGGCGATGCTTCATGGGTAAAAACCCCTTCCAGCGTAAAGCCCGCCTCCTCTGCGTTACCAAGCTCTATCCTTGAAAAGAGATATTTCCCTCCCAGAGACCTAAAAGCCTCCGTGTCAATATAAATATCCTTATCCTCCACCTGATAAGTCCGGGACGCGCCTACAATAGACAGCTCCGATCCAGAATAGAGATAGGCTCTCGCCCCCCAGGTGTCAAAATAATCCCGGCTCTCCTCCACCCGCTCTAAGGCCGGTGCGATCACTCTGCGAAAGGCTTCCTTATATTCCTGGGAATAAAATCCCAGATAACCGTCCAGGGTGGCAATCCCGTTATACTCTAAAGTGGCCGGATAAAAGCCATAGGCGGCCGCCCATTCTCCCTGATATCCCACTGCTTCCTTTGCCTGTGCAAACAATTCCGCAGAATAAAACTCTCCAAAGCTGAGCTGGTCCGTCTCTGCCCCTCTCAGGATCCGGTAGGCCTGCCCCCGGCAGGTATGATACAGATCATTGTAACGGGTACCCGACAATACGATCACAAGCAGCGCCGCCACTGCCAGCAGATTCGCCAGTGCCCTTCCCGCCCTTCTCCTGTCATCATAAAGCCGCTTCAACACCAGAAAGAACGCCCCGTACCAGACAAAAGGGCTGAAAAAAACCGTCCTGTTGAACTGCCACCCTGTAAGGGGCGGGCACAGGGCCTCCACAAAGCCCCTAAACCCTTCCCAATAGTAGATCCCGTACACTACGCTGTTAAAAAACAGCACCAGCATCAAAAGATTGTACCAGTCATGGAAGATCCCTTTCCGGTTTTTCTTCCGTATATATCCAAAATTATGGAGGAAAAAGTAAAGGAGACACACCGGCAGCACCAGATAAGTGTGCACGCTCTCCGCATGGAACATTCCCTTTGCAAATACCTCCCCGATCGTTCTTACGATTTCCCTGAAGGTAAAGCTGCCCGCCTCCATGGTGGAGCGGATCGTTACCTCATCTCCAAACAGCATAACCCCGAAAAGCCTGTATTCACAGGTAATGCAGCCTGCCGCCAGAACACAGATGGCAAGAAAGAGCCTCCCCGGCAGACATTTGATCCTCTTCTGTGCCTCCCTGTCCCTTTCGCCTTCCCTGTCAGCGCCTTTTTTGGCATAGTACAGGGCCCTTATGCAGGCCCAGAGAAAAAAAACAGCCATATACGCCAGAATAAAAAGACCAAAGTAGGAAAAATAGGAAAGAACAGGATAAAAAAACAGCAGCACATACCATTTGACTGCCGGCTTTTTGCAGATTTTGCAGACCAGCCATACTACCAGCGGAATAGAAGCAAAGCAGATCCCAAAGTTGGGAAATACATTAAGGGCGCCGTAGGCCAACCCCAGAATCCAGACCAGCGGCTTATAGCCCTCATATTTTTCCCCGAAAAGCTCCTTTGCCAGAAGGATACTGGAAAACAGCCCTGTCACAAGTCTTAAAAGATATCCTGCCACATAGGCAGGGTAAGCAGGCAGCAGCATATACAGCAGAGTGTACAGGGAAAATTCCGCCGGCAGCACATCCCTGCTGATCCCTCCAAGAAAAGGGACCTCCGCTCCCCGGCTTAAGAAGGTTTTAGTGTTTTTCATCATCTGATACTGGGGAATGAACAGATCCAGATTGTCGTGGACCGCAATGATACTGTCCTCCCCGCTTACAATAAACACAAGCCCGGCAAAAACAATGAATCCCCATACGATCAAAAGGTACCACCGCTCAGCTAACTTTTTCACTTGAAACCTCCCCGTCCCCTGCTGCCTCTTCCTGCTCCTTTTTCTTGCGCGTCTCTTTTTCGCAGACCAGGGTAAAACGATACTCAAAATCCCTGCGGTTCTTCATTGCCATATTGGACAGGATCAGCCCTGCAAAGAAGGACTGGATCGCCGCCAGCATCACAAAGCCGCAGACAATCAACGTAGGGAACTTCAGCACCAGTCCTGTGGATAAATACTCCGCCAGCACCGGAATAAAGAAAAGCACCGCAAGAACAGCCAGCACCAGCGCAAAGATGCTGAAAAAGCCAAATGGCTTATAATCCCTGTAAAGCCGGAATATGGTCCCCAACACCCGAAAACCGTCCGAGTAGGTATTGAGCTTGGACACACTTCCCTCCGGCCTGTCCCGGTAATCCACCACCACATTGTCGATCTGCATATGGTTATAAACCCCGTGGATCGTCATTTCCGTCTCGATCTCAAAGCCCTTCGACAGCACCGGAAAGGTCTTCACAAAGCCATAGCTGAAGGCCCGAAAACCGGTCATGATATCCTTGATATCACAGCCAAAAAGATGATTGATGCTCCCCCTCACCAGGGAGTTTCCCATATTGTGGAAGGGCCGTTTATTTTCTTCAAAGTATGTGGAGGAAAGCCGGTCTCCCACCACCATGTCGGAGTTGTGATGCAGTACCTTGTCCACCATCTCGGGAGCAAACTCCATGGGATAGGTATCGTCCCCGTCCACCATGATATAGCACTGAGCCTCTATTTCCCTAAACATCCTCCGGATCACATTTCCTTTTCCCTGCATATATTCCTGCCGTACTACCGCCCCTTCCGCCCTGGCGATCTCTCCTGTCCGGTCCGTGGAATTATTATCATAAACATAGATCACCGCCTCCGGCAGGGCCGCCTTCGCATCCCTTACCACCTTGGCGATGGTTTTTTCTTCATTATAACATGGGATCAATACCGCAATTTTATCCATTTCAGATTCTTCCTTTTATTCGTATTAATTACTTTATAGCATACTTACCTTAAGCCGCCGCACATCACTGTATTTCATCTTATCATGAGCGTATTACTTTCGCAAGACAACTTTTCGAGGGCAGGACAGTAAACCAGCCCGGAGAGTTACTTTTTCACAGACTCGCCAGAAAATCAGCCGGGACAGAGGCAAAGTCCTGCCGGCAGTTGCTTTTCACAGGCACGCCAGGAAACTAGCTGGAACAGAGGCAAAGTCCTGCCAGCAGTTACTTTTTCACAGACTCGCCAGGAAACTAGCCGGGACAGAGGCAAAGTCCTTAAGGAGCCCTTTCAAAAACGCTGGCGCTTAGCGAGGTTTTGTCGAGCTTAGCGTCCACTGCGTTTTTGTAGAGCGAGAGCGCGGCGACGCAGGACTTTGCCTCTGTCCCGGCGGCCTGCTGGCGTACCTGTGAAATTAACATTGCCAAACCCCTCTTTATCCTATATACTGTATTTGTGAATAATTTACCCTAAAGGATAACAGACAAACCATGATACGATTAATTTTAGTAGCCGTTTTTCTTATTACATTTCTGGTTTTAAGCATTCCACTGCTGATCGCCGAGTGGATCATCGGCAAATATAACATGCCGCTGAAGGACAAAAGCTCCCTTGCCATTGTCACCTGGGCTTTCCGGGTGGTTCTTTTTCTTTCCGGCGTTTCTCTTGATGTGCGGGGAGAAGAAAATGTTCCGAAGGATGAGCCTGTCCTTTATATTGGAAATCACAGAAGCTATTTCGATATTGTGATCACCTATGCACGTGTGCCCCGGCCTACCGGATACATTGCCAAGAAGGAAATGCTCAGATGGCCTCTCCTCAGGAACTGGATGCGGAATCTCCACTGTCTGTTTCTGGACAGAAATGACGTGAAGCAGGGGCTTAAGGTTATTTTAACCGCCATCGAGGATGTAAAGGCCGGTATTTCCGTGTGCATCTTCCCGGAGGGTACCAGGAACAGAGTGAATCATACCTTTATGGAGTTCCATGAGGGGAGCTTTAAGATCGCCGCTAAATCAGGCTGCCCCATTATCCCCATGACCATCTATAATTCCGGGGATATTTTTGAAGATCACATTCCCTGGATCAAAAAAACCCGCGTGATCCTGGAATATGGCAAGCCCATTTATATTAAGGCGCTGCCCAAAGAAAACCAGAAAAGGATCGGCGCTTACACCCAGAATCTCATCGAAGAAACCTATTTTAAGATCAAAGAAGAAGCAGGCTTTTAAGCCTGCTTCAACCATTCCACCACCTTCTCGAAATGCATCCCGTGAGAAGCCTTCACCAGCACCGCATCCCCCTTCTTAAGGATCCGGGGAAGGCCTTCTATCATTTCATCCCTGTTTTCAAAATAAAAAACTTCCGTTTTGCCTTTATTTCCTTTTGTCTCCCCAGGAGCTTCTGCGCCCTCGTACATATGCCTTGAAAGCTCTCCGGTGCAGACCAGCACATCGATCCCCTGCTCTGCCGCGTAAACTCCCACTTCTCTGTGGAGCTGTTCCTTCTGCTCCCCTAATTCAAACATATCCCCAAGCAGCGCCACCTTTCTCTCAAAGGCCAGATTCAGCATATCTATGGCGGCCTTTGCCGAACCCGGATTGGAATTATAGCTGCCATCGATCAGGGTATAGGAAGGGGTTCTGACCACATTTCCCCTGCCGCTGACGATCTCCACCCGTGAGATCCCCTCTGCGATCTCCTCCGGACTAAGTCCCATCTGCGTCCCCACTGCTGCTGCCGCAAGGGCATTTAAGATCATATGCTCCCCCGGCAGGGGAACCTCTGCAGAAAATACCTTTCTGTCTCCATGGATCATGATACTGCTTCCTGTAAGCCCCCGGCTTTCCACACGGGAGGCAAAAAACTCATTGGAGGAGTTCCTTCCAAAATGGAGGATCTGCCGGTTTCCTTTCTTTTCCATATGACAGAGCAGATCGTCATCACCGTTTACCACAGTGCAGCCCTCAGGATTCATAAAATCAAAAATCTCCGACTTGGCCTTCAGGATCCCTTCCCTGCTGCCTAAATTTTCCAAATGGCTCTGTCCGATATTGGTCATCACCACAAGATCCGGCCTCGCGATCTTGCTGAGGCGATGCATTTCCCCGAAATCACTGATCCCCATTTCCAGTACTGCCATCTCATGCTCCTGACGGATGGAAAGCACAGTTAAGGGCAGGCCGATCTCATTGTTAAAATTCCCTTCTGTTTTCAGTACCCGATACCTGACGGAGCACACAGAAGCGATAAATTCCTTGGTACTGGTCTTCCCTACACTGCCTGTGATCCCCACCACAGGAATGGCAAGCCCCTTCCGGTAATACTCCGCAATATCCTTTAGGGCCTGCAGGGAGTCCTTTACCAGGATATAAGGAATATCACAGCCCTCCGGTGCCTTTTCACAGACGACTCCAAGAACCCCCTTTGCCGCCACCTCCGGAATAAAGGTATGACCGTCCACAGAAGCTCCCCGGGTCGCAATGAAAACTCCTCCCGGCTGCACCTTTCGGGAATCGATCACCACGCAGGAAGCCTCCTGATCTCTTTCGGGGCAATTTCCTTCTCTGTGGTCACTGCCTCTTTCCCTGATTCCGCACAGGATCCCTCCACAGGCTCCGGCGATATTGGCCAATGTCATATTTTTCATACTGCTCATTTTTTCTCATCCTTTCAGTGCCGTCTCCAGAATCCTTTCACAGAGCTCTCCGTAGCTGATCCCCACAGCCGCCGCCTCCTGGGGCAAAAGAGAGGTAGGGGTCATGCCGGGCAGGGTATTGGCCTCCAGGCAGAAGAATTCTCCCCGGGCGTTCATTCGAAAATCCATTCTGGCGTAGCTTTTCAGCCGCAGGGCATCAAATGCCTTCTCCGCATATTTTTGAAGCTCTGCAGTCTTCTCCCCGGTCAGCTCGGCAGGACAGGTTTCCACCGCCGCCCCGGGCTGATATTTATTTTTGTAATCATAAAAGCCTTCCACAGGAGCGATCTCAATGACCGGAAGAGCCCTTCCCTCCATGACGCCCACGGAAAACTCTCTTCCCTCTATGTACTGCTCAACGATCACTTCCTCGTCATATTTGAAGGCCTCCTCAAGAGCCTTTTCGTAATCCTGCTCTGTCATGGCCATGCTCACACCCACACTGGAGCCCCCACAGCAGGCCTTTACCACACAGGGAAAGCCGCAGTCCTTCCGGCTCTGGCCCTTTTTGAAACGGACGCCTGCGGGAGTCGGTATTCCATGGGCGGCAAACAGCTCTTTGGAAATCCCTTTATCCATACAGATGGCCGAGCTCACATAATCTGTCCCTGTATAGGTGATCCCCATCAGATCAAAGCAGGCCTGCACCTTTCCGTTTTCCCCGTCCGCTCCGTGAAGTGCCATAAACACCGCATCCGCCCTCTGACAGATAGTAAGTACGTTAGGGCCGAAGAAATTTTTATCCCCATCCGGACGCAGAGCCCTGATCTGACTGATATCCGGATTTTCAACCGCTACGCCTCCTAAGGCTTCCGCCCAGTCCCTGTCGCTCTCAAAAATGGCATCCATATCTTCTGCCTCTTCTCCGGATTTCCATTCATATCCCAGATATACATCCAAAAGGATCGCCCTGTGACCCCTTTCCTTCAATGCACGATAGATCGTAGCTCCCGAGCTTAAGGATACATCCCTTTCCGAGCTGATCCCTCCTGCCAATACAACAATATTCATATCCTTCACCCTTTCACAGATTACTTTTGCCAAACTGTTACCTTTTATTTCTTACTTTACAACCATACGCGTCAAAGCAAAAGAGAATATGGTGCCTGCCGCCTTGCAAAAAATGCTCAGCTCCCATGCTCCGCCTGCCAGTTCAGGATATCGCCAAGCAATAGTATCAGTCTGCCGTTCCCTTCCGGCCAACTGCTGACGCCTGCTGTTTCCTCTTCCATCCGGTAGTTATTCTCTCCCGCGTTTTCTATATAACAGATGGACTGCACATTCCTGCCCATCAGATAATGAAAGCAGTTTTCTATCATAGCGGCATATTCCTTACTGGTGATCATATGGTTGATCAGGATCAGATAGATGCTCTCCTCAAGCAGCTCCCGGCCGCCTTCAGAGGTTTCCTCCTGCCTGTTCCAGAGAATATCCTCCACATTTTGTGCCGCCTCTTCTGCCCGTATGGTCAGCGCTCTGGTGATCTCCTCACATAGGGGCAGATCTACCGGCTGTCTGGTGCAAATGTAAGCGGCACCCCCGGCTAAAAGGGGCAGATCCATCTCTTTCCACTCAATTTCACCCGAAAGATATTCTGTAACATACCGGTGATAGCTTTGTTTACCGGAGGCCCGATACAGCTCCGCAGCCGCCGCAAATTTCCATTCATGCTTCCCGTCCTCTGCACTGTCCCCATGATCCGCTTCTGTCAGGTCTGCCTGCATCCAGGCAATATCTGCCGCCTTCAGACACTCCGTTGCAAATTCCGTATCATATTCCTGATAAAAATAGCTGAACTTGGCAAGAACCATTGCAAAAGCCTCTTCCGCTTCTGCTTCTGCCTCCCCTCCCTCCAGCATCCATTCTATTTCATGTCGGATCTCATCCAAAAGGTCCGGAATCCCATTCCCGCTCTCCGGGATTCCCGTATCATCAGTGAAAACCCCCGGATTCAGCTCATAGGCCAAAAGCATTACCGTGATCTCTCTTGCCGCCTCCTCCACTGACCCTCCCGGCTCTTCCTTTTCCTGCCTTCCTTCAAAGTATTGTCTGCATACCTCCCCGAATACCTCTTCGTACAGATCGTCCCCTACCCGAAAGGAATAGGATCTCCCCAATAAGGGGGCCTCTATATAATAGGTACCGCTCTCCTGAACCTCTGAGAAATCCCCATATCCATTATATTCCTGCCCTCCCCCATTATATCCGTCACTCTTAAGATATCCTGCAAATACCACCTCTCCGGTCTCTTCCTTCACTACATGGAATTCCCTGGGCAGCTCTCTTCCATAGAAAATGGCAATCTTATCCCCCTTTGTTATGTACCCTGACTGATCCACACAAATAGAAGGCACACCCGCCGAAGCCCCAAAAGACGGCTCCGGCTCTGCCTTGCTGCTGCCCCCGTTTTCTTCCTCTTCTGCGGCAGCGCTCTCGCTGCTATCCTGATCCTCACCTGTTTCCGGCAACCTGCTCTCCCCGCCGGTCTCAAGGCCTTCACTCTCCTGTCCGGTTTTTCCCTCTCCGGTCCCGTCCTGCATAGCCCCACATCCTGCAAGCAGGCATCCCGCAAGCAATATTGTCAAAATAAGCAATCCTATGATCCTGTTTCTCTTTCCCCGGCGCAAGCTCCTACCTCCCAGGCCTCTTCGATTTCCTTCGCGTATCAGTATACCTTTTTTTCCGTGCAAGGTAAAGGAAAGTTTTCAGTGAACCGGCCCGCTGTTAAAGTTTTCATCTTTGTAGACCACCTTCCCCTCGATCAGCGTACACATGGTCTTCGCCTCCACCTTAAGAGGCAGCTCATCAAAAATAGCGATATCTGCATCCTTCCCCACTTCCAGAGAGCCGACTCTGTGATCCATCCTGCAGATCTGGGCCGGGTAGATGGTAATGGCCTTCAGGGCCTCCTCCTGTGGCAGACCTGATTTCACCGCCAGCCCGGCACAGATGGGAAGAGACTGGATCAGAGATACGGGGTGGTCGGTGGTGATGGCAGTTTTAACGCCTGCCCGATTCAGTATCCCTATGGTTTTAAAGGCCATGTTCTGAACCTCGATCTTGCTCCGGCTTGCAAGATCGGGGCCTACGATGGCAGGGAAGCCGGAGGCTTTAATCTTTTCTGCGATCAGATGTCCCTCGCTGCAGTGATCCAGCGTCATATCCAGATGGAATTCTCTGGCAATGCGGATGGCCGTCTGAATATCATCGGCCCGGTGTACATGAGCCTTTAAGGGGATCTTCCTCTCAAATACAGGGATCCAGGCTTCATAATGAAAATCCTCTTCCTCCCGCTTCATGCCGCTGCATTTTTTCTCATAATAGTGCTGAGCCTTAAACAGCTCTTCCCTGAGCATGGCTGCAATGGCCATTCGAGTTGCCGGGGACTTTCCCTGTCCGGAATAATTTACCTTGGGATTTTCTCCAAAGGCGATCTTCATGGCCGCCGGAGAAAGTACAGCCAGCTCATCGATGCTCCTTCCGCAGGTCTTCACAAAGGAAAAGGTCCCGCCTACCACATTGGCGCTGCCGGGTCCTATCATTGCCGAGGTGATCCCTGCCCGCAAGGCGTCGTCAAAGGCCGCATCCATGGGATTGATGGCGTCAATGGCCCGAAGCTGGGGAGTAATGGGGTCTACCGTCTCATTACAGTCATCTCCCTCCATGCCCTTCTTTTCCTCTGTGATCCCCATGTGACAATGAGCTTCTATCAGCCCCGGCATGACCAGACAGCCCAGAGCATTGATCACCTCGATATTTTCTCCTTCCGGCAAAGGAAAAGGGGCTCCATCCTTCATAGGCCCCAATTCCTTTATCCTTCCGTTTTCCACACACAGATAACCCTTTTCCCAGATTTCTCCGGCCATGGTCATTATTTTTCCGCCAATAATATACAACATTTTTGCTTACCTTCCGATTTCTAGCTTAATCTGGTGAGGGGATTCACCGGCTCTCCGTCCTTGGTCAGTTTGAAGTAAACATTGGTGCCCTCCACGCTGAAATACTTGGTAGGCGCCGATACCTCTGCGATCACATCTCCTGCAGACACATAGCTTCCCTCCGAAACAAGGATATTGGAGAGCTGGCCATAAGTGGCCTCGTAGCCTCCTCCCAGCTCCATAGTGATCCCGTTCCCGATCTGGGGATCTGTAAAGACGCTGATCACCTTACCGGCAGATGCTGCCGTGATCAGATCCCCCTCATTTGCCTGGATGATGACTGCCGGGTTATATTTGTACTGCTGAAGAGTAGGGAAGTAGACCGTCTTGTCCATGCTGTAATTCACCAGAATATTCCCTACTACCGGCCATAAGAGCATGTCGGAATCGCTGAAGGTAAGCGCCGGCTGCATGGCTGTTGAAAGGGCCTGGGCTCCCTCCTCTTCCTCTATTGCTCCCGTTTCCTGCTCCTTCTCCTGCGCCTTTCCTTCCTCTGCTCCATTCTTTTCCGTATTTTTTTCGGACTGTGCTCCCCCGTTTTCTTTTGATTCTGCCGACGCGCTGCTTTTCGCATCCTTCGGATCTGCATCCTCAGACATACTCTCGCTTCCCGACTGATCCGGATTTTCTACCTTCTGGGAGTTTGTCTCCTGGAAATAAGGGTCATAATCCAGATCATCGGAAGGAACGCCCTGGGCCAGATTTTCTGCAAGGGTACCGCCCATCTCCTCAGCCGGCCCTGCCGCATCGTTTTCAATTGCGCTTAAATCTACTACATATCCTTCCTCCTGAGCGGCATTATCCCTTCCCAGCCATAACCCGGTAGCTGTCAGGGAACCCAGCACCAGCACCGCTGAGGCAACCATCAAAAACCTTTCTCTTCCAAGGTCTTTTCTTCTACTATTTCTTCTCATCTCTATCCCTCCTGGAACCTGATTTACGCAGCATGTTATACCTGCTTAAGCTGCTGATTTGTTCTTATGGATAGTTTTTCCCCTTTTTCCTTCTTTATTCAAATTTTGCAAATGTTACATCTGTGAAAAAATATTCCAGTATCCCGATATAATCGGTTCCCTCTCCAGCCATCTCATTGGCGGCAAACTGGCTCATCCCGAGTCCGTGTCCTGCTCCTTTTACCGTGATCATGACCTCTCCCTTTTCTTCATTTAAATGAAAGCTGGCGGAAGCCAGATGAAAGCCGGACCGGAATTGCTCTCCTGTCACAAATTTTCCGTCCCGTTCCAAATAGAGTACATACCCTACACTATCCCTCCAGATACTGATATCCCCCAATTCCGTTTCTGTTTTTTCTTTTTCTGTTTTCTCCTTTTGGGCTTCCCATAACAAAGACGTCTCCTCCATAGGCGGCATCTCCTGCCAGAGCCTGTCAAACTCTCCGAACTTTAGTCTCACAGAGCTGGCATAATCCGCCGCCAAAAAATCCCTGTTGCAGAGAACACTCTTTAAATAAGGACATTCTGTCAGCAAAAGTTCATCCCCGTTTCTTGTGGCCCCGTTGCTGACTGCAAAATAGGAACCATTTACAGGCTGATCCTGATACATCAGACATACCCCCTTTGTCTGGGCCGCGGCACTGGCCGCAAGCTCCGAGACCGGCATACTTCCATATCCTGCATCTGTCACCGTGATCTCCTTTTTTCCTTTCAGAGCATCCCCCGACTGGTACAGAGAAGCCATCAGTCCGGAGCGGATCAGAACTGCCTGTGCCTTGACGGCTTCCGGCTCGAAGTCTTCCCCGATACTTCTGGTAAGCCTGTCGGCCACATACATTTCCAACGGAACACTCTCACTTCCCAAAGCTGTTGTATTGATCACAAAGTAAGTCCCCTCATAAGAGCCTCCTTCCTCTCCCGGATAATCCACTGCCCGTTTTCCTTCTCCGAGATTTCCGAATAAAGAAGTGATCAGATACGGAAGCATCAGCAAAAACAAAAGAATCGTGCCAAGATTTTTGGGAAAAAATCCTGGTACGATCCTTCTCTTTGAACCTGAAGGCAATTTGCCATACGCACTGCCCGTTGTTTTGAAAGCTTGAAAGACTCTTAATTTTTTCATAGGACACCTCCCCGCTATTTTATGCGGAAGGATGCCTTTCTTATACCTCTTTGCTGCACTCAGAGCTCATCTGAGTTGTTCACATGGCCATATCATACAGCCACTGCTCATATTTACGCTGGTTTTGTCTGATCGTTTCCTGCTCCTTCTGCTCATGGAGCGTCATATCCACATGCTGGACGCTGCCGGTCTCACCGTTTTCATACAGGAAAAATCCGGTTCTCCTGATCCTGCCCTTTTCCTGGTTGCTTTCATCCATGATCGCAAAATCCGTAGAGGCATTCTGAAGGCAGATTGCCCCCACTCCTTTCTCTGCAAGAGAATAAAGCTGCTGATCGCCGTTTTCATCCATCACCCAGATCTTAAGCTGACTCCAGATCTCATCCCCTTCGTCAATAAACCCGTTGTGATCCGTGTCATAAGCCGCCAGATCTGCAAAGCCATTGCCGGACTTCGTGCCAAACAGCTCTGTTCCGTCATTGATCACGCCGTCACCGTTCTTATCCAACGCCAGAAAGCCGCTGCCTGATGCCAGACGATTGACCTTATCCATCTGTCCGTCCCCGTCAAGATCGAACAGAAAGGTCTGATCCGACAAATCTGCTATATTTCCATTTAAATTGATCACAAGAGGATCGCACATGGAAACCTCCACCATATGGATGTTTTCCTCATAATACTCCTGAAAGCTCCGGCTCATTTCCACGTTAAGGTTAAAATTGATCTCCCTTCCATCCGCACACTTTACCGTTCCCTGGGTGGCAAAGCCTGTATTTTCCGTTTCCTCATGATAATACTGCCTGCTGAATGTGAAGGTTTTTATGTTTGTGGCAAGCGGCACCAGCCCCTGCCCTTCCCGGGAGCTGCTCTCTCCGCGCTGCGTTCCTGTGCCCGATCCACCTGCCTGGCCTGATACGTTCTGTCCCGCGCTGCCGTCCCAGCCGCCGGACCTCCCATCCTCCCAGGGCCTTGCCCTCCTGCCCGGAAATAAAAGCTCCATCAGATAATTGATACACTGCTGCCGTATTTTTTTCAGCTGTTCAGCCGCTGTGGATGCATTGGTATTTCGTACATTCCCGGAGCTGAACCTTTGTGTCCTGGCATTCATCTCCTCATAGGTGGCTGTCAGGAAATTGCCGGAATTACCATTTGGATCCTTACCGGTTCCCGGGGCCTCTTCCTCTGCATTGCCGCCGGAAGGCTTCCGGGATGAGGCGTCCGATCCACTTCCTGCGCTCAGCAGCCTTCCGTTCGTGATGACCATTCTACTTACCCTTCCCGAAACGGAAGTATAAGCCCTTGCGGATTCCATCCCTATTGTACTGGAATTTATACGCATTCTTCCTCCTTCTCTTTTTGTCTTATTTTCCATGGTTAAATAAGACAAAATGATACACATAGGCGCCTGCAATATATTTATCGGACTCTCCGCAGATAAATTTAGCCGCCCGAAAATGATTCCGGGGCGGCTTGTAATGAAACATCCTTTTTTGGGCATAAACCTTTTTACGGCTTTTCACAATGGTCCTTTCACACTTATCTGTCTGCATATTCCCGGCAGTATCTCTCATATCCTTATATAAATTGCTGCAAGCGTAAACAACGGATGTCAGGCTTTGCCAGCCATCCTTATGTCAACAATGGATGCCACGCTTCGCGTGACAGTCTATTGAATGAAAGACGCAGACAGGAGAATATATGAGGATTTTCAGGATTCTTTTACATTTACTGCAGGGGGCTCTGATCGGCTTAGGAGCCGTTCTGCCCGGCATCAGCGGCGGCGTGCTCAGCGTTGTATTCGGGGTCTATAAACCCCTTATGGAGCTTCTCTCCGATCCCGGTCGTTATTATAAAACCCACTTGCGAAGACTCTCTCCCTATCTTCTGGGCTATGCCCTGGGCTTTATGGGAGTTGCCAATTTACTGGCATATTTTCTGGAAAAATATCCGGCTCCCTCCATATGCCTTTTTGTTGGGCTGATCGCCGGTATGCTGCCCTCCCTGTGGCGGGAAGCCGGACTTAAGGGGCGTTCTAAAGGCTCTTATCTTTCCATGATACTGGCCATGGCCTTCATCTTTACACTTCTGACCGGTTTAAACACCGCTTCCCTGACCATCCGTCCAGGCTTTCTCTGGTATCTGTTCTGTGGCTTTTGCCTGGCTCTCAGCATTATTGCACCGGGCATGAGCTTTTCCACTCTGCTGATGCCCCTTGGGCTTTATACCCCCTTCGTGGATGGGATCGGTCATCTGGCGCCGGAAGTCATCATCCCCGGCGGGATCGGCGCCGTGATCACTATCCTGTGTCTCTCTAAAGGGATAAATTCCCTTTTTGACACTCACTACTCCATAGCCTTCCATGGAATTACAGGCATTGTGATCGCCGCCACCTTTATGACCATACCCTTTCAGAGCTTTACTGTATCCACAAATGCCTGTTTATCTAACATCTTCTTTCTTGCTGCCGGAGCCTTTATCGCCTCTGTGCTGGATGTACTGAACAATCGTGTACCCCGGGAGCTGTAAGCGGTCTGCATTTATTTTAAGGCTGACAGCAAAATCAGATGATTTTTTGCCATCAGCCTTATGATTTGATCCTTTTATACTCTGTTGTAATTGATCAGGCATCCCTTCAGGATGATCTGTCTTTCCTCATCGGTCAGCTCCCCAAGTCTTAAGGTAAATTCACTTAATCCCTGGTCTCCTACCTTATAGGCCCTGATCTCATCGGCTTTTTCCTCCACAGCCTGACGGATCCCCGGCAGGAAAAGGTAATCCTTATTCTTAAAGGGAAGCTCGCCCTCCTGGATCAGGAACGGAAGCATGCCCCAGTTGATCAGATTGGAGCGGTATCTCTTGGTAGCGTATTCATTGGCAATATTGGCCCATCCGCCTAACACCTTCTGGCAGGAGGCTGCCTGCTCTCTTGCAGAACCGTCCCCGGGTTTCACCGCAAAGATCGTGGAGCCAAAGCCTATATTTCCTCTTCCCACTTCGGGATAAGCTTTTTTGATCACATCCATCACCGGTTTCAATTCCGGCTTGGCTTCCACAGGGCATTTATCTTCCATAATTGCCTTCTGGGCAATCTGGATATCCTTTGCCAGCCCCACATAGGCCGGGTCCTTTCGCGATAAAGTAAATTCCGCAAGCCCCAGAGGGTTGGAACGATAAGAGGATGTTTCCCCGGAAGGGATCAGCTCATCGGTAGTGGTCACAGGGTCATGGATCTCGGATACCACCCGGAGCACCAGATTTTCCGGAAGTGCCGTCATGGCAGGCCAGTCCTTGATATTGGGACCAAACTGGATCTCCACAGAAGAATCTGCAACGCCCTTGGAGTCAAATACTCTGTTTGCATAAATTTTCGAATCAAAATGATACTGATACTTGCCGATCTCGCCGTCAAATTCCGTTGCTGCTGTCAGCACGCCCTTGTTGGCTGCCGTAGCCGCAATGGAGCGGGCGTCCATAAGCGCCACAGAGGAAATCTGACCGTTCTGCAGCTTGGAGCCTTCCCTGTTGGGGAAGTTTCTGGTGGAATGACGGATACTGAAGGCATTGTTGGCAGGGGTGTCTCCCGCACCAAAGCAGGGGCCGCAGAATGCAGTTTTCATCACTGCTCCCGTTTCTAGCAGCGCAGCCGCACAGCCATTCTTGATCAGTTCCATATAAACAGGCATGGAGGCCGGATAAACGCTTAAGGTAAAGCCATCGGAGCCGATATAGCTTCCCCTCATGATATCCGCTGCCGCACAGATATTCTCAAATCCGCCGCCGGCACAGCCTGCAATGATCCCCTGGTCTACTAAGAGCTTTCCGTTCTTCACTTTATTTTTCAGGGTAAACTCCACTGCCCCGTCTAAGGAAACTGCCGCCTTTTTCTCCACATCGTCAAGGATGTCCATAAGATTTGCATTCAGCTCTTCTATAGTATATGTGTTGCTGGGATGGAAGGGCATGGCGATCATAGGCTTAATAGCGCCAAGATCAATAGTGATCATACTGTCATAATAAGCGGCCTCTCCCGGATTTAACTCCTTGTAGTCTTCCTTCCGTCCATGGATCTCATAAAACTCTTTAATGGTATCATCAGTCTGCCAGATGGAGGACAAGCAGGTGGTCTCTGTGGTCATAACGTCAATACCGATCCTGAAATCAGCGCTCAGGTTGGACACGCCGGGCCCCACAAATTCCATGACTTTATTTTTGACCAGGCCACTGGCGAACACTTCCCCGATGATGGCAAGAGCCACGTCCTGAGGTCCCACGCCTTTCACAGGCTCTCCGGTGAGATAAATTCCCACCACGCCGGGCATATTAATGTCATAGGTCTGTCCCAAAAGCTGCTTTACCAATTCAGGACCGCCTTCTCCCACGGCCATGGTGCCAAGGGCGCCATAACGGGTATGGGAATCGGAGCCTAAGATCATCTTGCCGCCGCCTGCAAGCATTTCCCTGGCATACTGGTGGATCACTGCCTGATGAGGGGGTACATAGACGCCGCCGTATCTCTTGGCACAGCTCAGGCCAAACATATGGTCATCCTCATTGATGGTGCCTCCTACCGCACACAGGGAATTGTGGCAGTTGGTGAGTACATAAGGAATGGGGAATTTCTCCAGTCCTGATGCCCTTGCGGTCTGGATGATCCCTACAAAGGTAATATCATGAGAGGTCAGCTTGTCAAACTTGATCTTAAGCTTGTCCATGCTTCCCGATGTATTGTGTTCTTCTAAAATATGATATGCGATGGTCTGCTGCCTGGATGCTTCTTTGGTGGTTTCCTTTCCTGTTTCCGCCTTAACCGCTGCTAATGCCTCGGGGCCGTCAGGAATGACTTTGGTGCCTCCTGCAAGATAGGCGCCGCCCTCAATGATTGATAGCATAGACAAATCCTCCTATTGTTATTGAAATACTATTTTTGTGTGTCTGATAAACGCTGTGTGAATCCACGCGCTTTTTCATTATATGATAAAATGAGCGGGTTTGCAATTGTCCGGGGAGTTTTGGTATGAAAATGTGTAACTATTCAGCCGCATCCAATTCCTTATAAATTTCCTCGCAGTCGTATTCAGGAGCATACTTTTCTGCGATCCGGCAGATCTTCTCTATATAAGAAACCTCTTCCTCCAAAGCTTCCGCAATGGCCTCCGCGTCTTTTCCTTTTGCCAGCTTTTTGCATACCTGGCTGATCAGTTTTATTGCTTCCCCCCTAGCCTCGCCTCTGGCCTCTCCCTCAATAAGCCCTTCCTCTTTCCCATCCTGGAACACATTCCGCAAATGCTTCTTTTCATCATACTCTGTCAAAAAGATCATATGGAGCACCTCACTTTTTTCTGTCCTTAAGATATCGGTCAGAATATCCCTTTCAATACAACTGTCAATAGCAGCCTGTACAGCCTCGCTGCGTTTCTTCCCGGCTTCCAGATTCGCTTCAATCTCTGATACAAACTCCGAATACTCCCAAAGTCTGTGGCATTTGTCCATAAGCTCCCGATTATGCCCACGTTTGATGTTGAGCACTTCACAGGTGCATTCCAGACAGCCGCTTCCCCGTCCCATGGAAAAGGAATCGGACAAATAGAGTGTTATTTTATCCTCAGACATACCGCCGCCGTTATAAAAAACAATATATTCAGGGGTTGGTAGTTCTACCCTCTTATCCCGGTAGACATCCGCGCCCACCGCTCCTAGCAGCCCTTCATACTGCTGGGTAAAATAGAGCAGTCCACGCAGAGGCATGTTGGGATTCCAGGTGCTCTGGTGTTCGTAGAGATTCAGGCGGCTGTCAATGATAAAAGACAAATCATTTTTCATTTTCATGAAAATAACATCTTCCATCGTTACCACTTCCAGCTTTTCCGGATTAGTGTAGTTACTGCCATGCAGTGCATTATACAGATCCAGCAGATACTTTTTGTCCTGGAAAAGATACCGGAAAAGCCTGTCCTTGTGTTTCCGGTTCAGCCGGATCCGTTTCCACCATTCGCCCCGTTTAAACCACTGCAGCCGGTTTGTTCTTCGTGTAACATAAGGGCTGTTCGCGTTGCGTACTGACCGTTGTTTTTCCATATGCAATTTTCCTCCTTCTGGGCAGGAAAAAAGCAATGTGCTTTCGAGAATCTGTTTTGCATAGGGGCTTGCTTTGCAGTTATAGGAGTAGCCATCGTGCTTTGTAATACAATATCCATTCCCGTTCTGTTTCCTGCCATATTTAAAATGATTGTGGGTCTTAAAAGCAGGATTTCAAGAAGTAAAGAATTAGGATACTTTTCAGACACGGCGTTGTTCATCGCTCGCCGGAAGAAATCGTTTGCTTTGCAAAATATTGTAACACGGGCTGAGGAATGTATCAACCCATTTTTCACATCAATACAAGCACCAAAACAAAAACATTTCTTGACGCTTGGCCGAAAATCATATATATTACTCGATAAACAATGGACAGAACGCTCCACAACTGTCCTTATACTAACAACGGATAGCAGGCCTCGCCTGTCATCCTTATGTCAGCCAGGCGGCGATAGCTTTGATAGCATTTCAGACCGTTGCCCCCTGACCGTTAATCTTCCGTATCACATGACAGGGGTTGCCCACTGCCAGTGAATTTTCCGGTATGTCTTTTGTCACAACGCTTCCAGCGCCTATGACACAACCATTGCCTATTGTCACACCCGGCAATACAATCACACCGCCGCCTAACCAACAGCCATTTCCGATGGTGATCGGGAGTGCATAAGTACGGCAAAAATATCTCTCATCATTCAGGTTCCAGCCCGGCGTTAATCTTTCAGATAATTCAACCGGGTGTGTCGCTGTATAAAGCTGTACATTTGAAGCGATCAACACGTTATCGCCAATCACTATTTTGTTGCAGTCCACAAAGGTACAATTCATATTGACAGATACATTATTTCCTATATGAATGTTCTTTCCATAATCGCAGATAAAGGGCAGGCCAACAGATACATTCGTGCCAATTCCCCCAAATAATTGTTTCAGAATTTCCGTTTTTTCTTCCTTTTGCTCATAAGCAAGGGCATTATATTCCTGTAACAGTTTTCTCGCATTTCTTTTTAAATCCAGAAAGACTTTATCATGGCAATCGTACCATTCTCCTGCCATACATTTTTCTAATTCTGTCATAATGTCACCTCCTGTCTTATAGTAGAAAACAACCTGTTACAAGTCAAGTAACAGGCTGTTTCCTTATATTCTTTTTGCCAGCGCCTCAATGACAAAAATAACCGGAACCTGTGTTGTTCCGTTATATCCCCCATTCATGCGTTTTGTATTCAGATTATAGGAAAAATTCCAGTCCGATAATTTAGCCAAAGTCGACCGTGGGGAGTTGGTAATACTTAAAACACAGCATTTCTTTTGCTTAAACTGATTGATCGCTTCCATCAGCCTTTCTGTTTCACCGCTTTCTGAAAGTGCTATTACAACTGTATTTTTCCAATGGAATGATTCTATGGGATATAAAACATCTTCCATTCCCACGGCAAAATGCCCCATATTGGAAAAATATCTTGCCCCGTAGTTTGCCAATGCCCCTGACGAACCCATCCCTGTAAAAATGATCAGATCCGCCTTTCTGAGAACATCAACCGCAAATAATAATTTCTCTTCAAAGGCGCTTGAATTTGCTCTTGCAAAAAAATCCGAAAGCTCCTGCAGATCTTCCATAGGCTGACAGTTTTTCTGCAAAGTAATCTCCTTTTTCAGAGCATCCTTAAATTCAGCATACCCGCCACAATTATTTTTGTTACAAAAGCGTAATACTGTAGAAGTAGATACCTGAATCTCTTTTGCAAGTTCTCTGATCGTCATGTATTGGATTTTATCAAAATTTGATACAATATATTTATAAATTTGAATATCTGTTTCATTATACCTTTGTATCTCTTCATACGAAAACATGCTGTATTTCCTCCAACGTAACAGATGCCTTGATTTTACATCTTCAACATTCCAGACTATTCACATCCAACAGAAACTCCTTTACGCCCATCATGACATACCCCTTCTCGTCTCTTCTCGGCTTCATACTTTTTTCTACAAGAATTATCTTTTTAAAAGAATCATTCGTCTTATCAAAGGGCTGTGTTTCCTGTTTATATTTATTCTCGTCCGGAATTGCATAAGCTGACTGAATATAATACTTTCTGCCCTTTACATCATACCGCTTCACGCGATTGATCATAAAAGCATCTTCCATATGTTCAATGTATTTATCAACCGTAACTTCACTGATCGTTGTTCGCTTCACTGATGCAAAGGTTGCTGATAGTTTTCTCGGATTAGTTAAAGTAGATATTCCGGATGAAATAACATCCAGCAGCTCACCAATTGCACAGTCCTCCTGCAAATGATAGCGATTGATAACATCCCGCAAATATAAATTCTGCATTTGCGTTGTAAGATAAGCAGATTTCTGCTCTTCCGTTCTCATGAATGCTACTGCCGGAAGCCCTCCGAATACAGAATAATCATCAAAAGCCTCATCCTTACTTCCATCATACGCACCGAAATACTCGGAAAAAGATAAAGGCAATACATGTATCTCGTCCCCACGTCCTTCAAACTCTGTCAGAATGTCCTTTGACAGAAACCTGGAATTACTACCGGTTACGTACACATCCAAATTCTTTTTCCGCAGAAAACCATTTAGCACAGACTCAAATGCTCCAAGGTTCTGCACCTCATCAAGTAAAAGATAATACATCTCTTTATCCGTAATCTGCTGATTCAAATGCAAATAAAATCACATGGTCTTCCGGCACTTCGCATTCCATCAAATGATTATAGAATAATGTATTAAGCAAATAGGATTTCCCGCACCTCCTGATACCGGTAATCACCTTAACAAATCCATTGTGTTTTCGATTAATTAGCCTGTTCAAGTATACATCTCTATTTATTTCCATCTTCTTGCTCCACTAAATATTTTTGCCGATTGTGGCAAAAATATTTAGTACAATGAGTAACTTTGATTATACGCTGATGTCACAGCTATCACCCTGTCTCCTTCCCCTCCAACATTGTCAAAACAAGTCCTGGTTGTTTTCTCTCAAGCTTCCATGCCTTGCATACAAGTCAGAGTTTCGCTACAATAAAGCCAGTCAATCCCCGATGCAGGCAGTCACTTCACGGAAATCAACTCAAAGAGAATCCATCTTGGAAGGAATGGATGTATTATTTATGGATTTAGACTTAGAATTTAGTTTAGCATGGCAAAATAATTTACTTAAAGCAATTGATGAAGGAAAAACTGGTAAAGGAGTATTTACCTATTGTGCAAAATATCATTATGATAAAAATGATATGGATAATATTGTAAAAAATTATATAGGAGATTTACATGGTTTTATTAACTTTCTAAATAAAAATTGGGGATGGATAATTAAATTTTCAGAAGATGGTAAAAAAATTTTTGTTGATGAAAATAAAGATTTCTGTGTTTGTCCAGTCGCAAGTACCTTAAAACAAACAGGCAATGACATTCCTAAATCCTTATGTAATTGTTCTGAACAATTTGCCCGAAGTATGTTTTCAAAAGTAGTAGGCAAAGAGGTACATACAAAAGTAATACGCCCCATTATAAGGGATGGAAAATCTTGTATATATGAAATTGATTTATAGAAATTTCAATCATGTTCAAAACGGTACATTCAAACAACGAAGAAATTAAATCATCCCTTCGTTGTTTGGATGTACATAATTAAATATAGTATCTTCTCCCATGGAATCAGTAGCTCTACAGTCTTCTCAAAGAACATTATCAGCTATTGTTTGACAATGCATATACTACCTTTAATAAAATCTAATGACGCATATGTAGGGGAACAGCTTTACTATACTCATGTTATCTAACCAAAGCTAAAACACAAGCCAAAACCGATTCAATTTGTCGAACACTGTACGCTCCACGGAAAGATAATAGGTACATTGTCTTTCCTAGATCTACCCATTGTTATTTCCCCCACATAATTCCTCTCCTACTTTGCTTTCACAATATTTCTCAATTATTTCTATTAATTCTTCTGCTGTTTCAATCTGTTCCTGTGATTTCTCTCTCGTAGCAATATAAAAATCATCGTAGTCACTTGCATGCCGGATTTCTTCTGCCCGTGAAATTTTTTCACCTATCTCTCTGGGGAAAACCTCAGTTTTTACATACTCCCTGTTAAAACTTCCCAGAGCATCTTTATGCCTTTTATATGCTTTTTCATCAAGAGCATGAATCGCTTTTTGCTGTTTCCAGTCTGTATTTCATTAAATCAAATCTATTTCCTTCATCATGCTGCTTCATACAGTTTTATCCCCTCTCGTTCAACATTTGCATAAAATGGATATGCCTTTAACCAATATCTAAAATGCTTGTCATATTTTGCAATAGGCTTAATATCCACATCATGATCCATATTGAAATCATAAGTCATATCTGACAGTTTATGTCCATAGTTTTCAATTTCTAAATCTGTGATGTTAAGCAAAATCATAATATCAATATCAGAATCTTCTCTGTAATCCCCACGTGCATAAGAACCGTACAATATAACTGTCTTTAAATGATTTCCATAGATTCCCTTTATTTTATTCACATATTGTTTTAACAAATCATCTACTCTGATGGGCATATGATTGTCCCTCCTGTTTTTTCATGGATTCATATAAAATTTACTTATCCACTCTAAGTGAATATTAATACGGTATATTATACTGTGTATCCCCTCAAAGCGCAATACAAAACAATATAACTAACATGGACAGCAGCTTTTCCACTCCCCTCCAACATTGTAAAAACAAATCCTAATTGTTTTCTCTCAAGCTTCCATGCCTTGCACACAAGTCAGAGTTTCGCTACAATGAAGCCAGTCAATATCCCGATGCTGGCAGCCACCTGGCTGAATAGTTATGACTCATTGCCGACGGGAATCAACTCAAGGAGGTTCCGTTATGGATAATAACCTGTTGGGCGAGCAGATCGCCAAATATAGAAAGGCCGCAGGGCTGACCCAGGAGGAACTGGGCAGGGCTGTTGGCATCAGCGCCCAGGCGGTGAGCCGCTGGGAGTGCGGCGGTGCGCCAGATATCACGCTGTTGCCCGATATTGCAAAGCGGTTAGGGGTGTCCATTGACACCTTGTTTGGCCAGGAGAAGGAAGAACAGGTGAAGGTGGAGGATGCAGTAGGCCGCTGGCTGCGGGGCTTTCCCAACGAGGAGCGGATGGAGCAATTTTGCCGCCTGGTCTGGTCATCTATCAAGCATTTTCTACCTGATGGATATGATCTGCCTGACATGGGCTACCTGGAAAGCTGTCATCCGGAAGTATCTGATGACTCCCTGATGTACAGTAAACTGCGGCACGGCGGTGGTATCCTGCTGGACGTGCACGCCGAGGACATGAGCTTTGTTACCCTCTGGCCGGAACCGGCATGCGGTTACGCTAAATGGCTTGCTTCCAAAAGTGAGTACCGCCGGCTGTTTGAACTTCTGGCAAAGCCCGGCTGTCTGGAGTTGCTAGATGGCCTGTCCAGCCGAAAGATCCGATACTTTGTGCCGGAGGTGGTAGCCAGGCAGTGCCATCTCCCCATAGAACAGGTTCAGGCACTATTGGATGATCTGGCGGAGCTCAGCATCCTGCAGGTTCTGGAGCTGGAGTTGGCTGAGGGGGAGGTCAGGGCTTATCAACTGATAAATCCCCTGGCTTTTGTGCCATTTTTGTACCTGGCCAGGGCACTTATACAGCCAAAAATGAATTATGTTTTATTATATGATGATGATGTACCTTTATTCCGGGGAGAAACATGGGAGGAGAAAGAATAGCATGAAAAAGAAAGAGACCGCCGCAACTATGACACACTACCTTAATCGCTTCAAAGGCTCTGTTCTGTTATCCCTGCTGCCGCTTCTGCTCGTCTGCGGGATACAGGCGGCCACCAGCCTGATTACGGCAGAGGTTTTTCAACGGGTATTCGAGAGGGATCTGGACGGGCTGGCTCTCTGGATGCTCATTTTAACAGGAGCATGGTTCCTGATCATGGCGATCAGCGCCCTGAAAGAATTTCTGCAGGGATGGGTGATCTGCAAGCTGAACAATGCTATTCGGGACGATATGGCCGCTACCCTGATCGATATGGACTATGGTCAATACCACAGCGCCACTACAGGGGAATATCTCTCCCGCTTCACCAACGACGTAAACCAGATAGAAAATCTGGCCTGGAAACCGTTTTATGAGTTTGCCCAGGCCGCAGCCACCGCAGTATTCAGTATACTGGCACTGCTGTTCATCCACTGGCTTTTGCTGCTGGCAGCATTGGCTACTACGCTGGTGATGGTGTTTGTCCCCCAGCTTTTCAACAAAAGAATGGAGCAGCTGGGCGATGCCTGCGCCAAAGAACAGGCGTCGGCCACAGGCATGTTTAAGGATCTGCTCTCCGGCTGGGATGTACTGCGGGCTTTTGGTCAGGACAGGCGGTTTGCCGATGGTTCCCGACGGGCCAGCGATCAGATTGAAAAGCCCAGATTTCGTCTTGCCTATGTGAAGGGCTTTGTAGGAGCCGGAGTGGGCTGCGTCAACATTCTCTGCCAGCTGCTTATCACCGGGTTGGTGGGCCTTCTGGCCATAGGAGGCTATACCCAGGCAGGTTCTCTGGCGGCAGGCGGCAACCTGTGCGGAATGCTCTTCAGTGGTTTGGGAGGTATGGCTGGACTGCTCCTGTCCTTTTCTTCCGCCAGACCATATTTTGAAAAGATCACCGGACACGCCGATACTGCCCGGATCAAAACTGACACCGGACTGGAACAGGTAAGCAGCGCCATCACCGTGGAGAACCTCAGCTTCCGGTATGGTGAGCGTCCCATCCTGCAGGATCTGTCCCTCCAATTCAGAAAAGGCGGCAAATACGCCCTCACCGGCCCCTCCGGCTGCGGAAAGTCCACGCTGCTGAAGCTCCTGCTGGGATGGCTGCCGGACTACAGCGGAGCCATTCACTTTGACGAAAAAGATGCCAGGGAATTCACCCCGGAGCAGCTTCAAAAGCAGATAAGCTACATTGAGCAGAACGTGTTCCTGTTCAATTCCACCATACGAGACAACATTACTCTGGGTGAAATGTTTACGGACGAGCAGCTGGAAAAAGCTTTGTGTGACAGTGCCCTGTCTGATGATCTGGCCTCCCTGCCTGAGGGTCTGGACACCATCGCGGGCGAAGAGGGCGGCAACCTTTCCGGCGGGCAAAAGCAACGGGTAGCCATCGCCCGCGCTCTGATCCATGACCGCTCCATCCTCCTGGTGGACGAAGGCACCAGCGCCCTTGATCAGAAGAACGCAGACATTGTGGAAAAGAGCCTGCTGGCCAACCCGGAACTGACTCTGATCCTGGTCAGCCACCACCTCACCCCGGAGCGGAAGAAACAGTTTACCCGGGTGTACGACTTGCAGCCGGTAACCTCTTAGCGGTTTTATCTTATATCCAACTCTGGCCCGATCAGCCAGATCCCGCTGCACGCCATCTCATCCTGGGGCCGTATTTCCGTTAACGCTTTCATGGTAATCACTGCCAGTCGCCCGCTGCCATCATAAAGCTTCTGATCCCCCCGGTTCGCGAACGCCAGGTTCAGATAAGCCGTTCCATCGCCATATCGCTTATTCACCGTCAGGTTTTCCATCTGCATGATACTCTCATCCGGTACGACAGACACAAAATCCAGCCGTGCCGGATCGTAATCAAGCACCTTGCCGAAGGCATTCAGGTTCTCCACATCCTCTGCCATAACACCTATGGTAAAAATTTCCCCTGCTCCTACTGTCTCTGCATCTGGAAGCAGCGAGATACTGCCCGAAACCGCACCTTTCTGTTTCGTTCCCCCGTCAAGGGCAGACATGGTATAGGCATAATCATATACATCATAAATACCGTTCCCGTTGATATCTCCGCATCTCTTCTGGATCTGGTCAATAAAGTTAGCGCCATCCCGGATGGAAGTGCCGAGATAATTTTTCATGTTGATGTAATCGCCTTCGGAAACCGTCTCATTCTTATTGGTACTTCCCAGGGCAAATGGCCTGGTTCCCTCCTTCTTATAAACCGAAAGCTTGTGGGATGCAAAGAAATTCCTGCGGGATTTTGCAATCTCAAGCTTAAGGTAACGTGCGCTTACACCGTCAAGGCTCACCGTCTTCCCGTTTTCTTCTACCTCCAGTCTGTCATCATATTCCCAGTCTTCCTTCTCCTCACCGTTCCATTCCATCCTCCAGTGTACCCCGTCAAGGCTGGAGTAGATGTTCATCCTGTATACCGTGCCGCTTCCGTAGTTGTCTCTGGGATAATATTCAAACCGATCCAGTTCATAAACTGCTTTAAAATCGTAAATAAACGGAATATTATCCTTTACCACATCATCTGCTGCAAAGAATAATCCCCTGAAGCTGTGATCTATTGCATATTTCAGTGCTCCCGCCTCGTCTCCGCCGGTCCATGTGATGGCGCTCCCGGCTCCGATCTCATTGCGCCAGGGGTCATTCAGCGTGCTTACCGTCAGCCTGTCGCTCCATTTGGAATATCCCTCCTCATTTCTTGCGCGCACACAGTAGGTATGCTCCGATTGATAGGCTAATTCATCATGGAGATAGGAACATGCACGCCCCATGGTATACAGCCTGCCGTCCACCAGCATTTCATAAGATGCCGCTTCAGGAACCTCTGTCCAGGCCAGCCAGATAGCGGAAGCCGTCTTCTTCTCCTCCACTACACGGAGCTGTGGTACCCCAAGAGAGGCATTCTCCTTATTAACCGGCGGGATAAATTCATCTGCAAATCCCATGATCTCCAGGGTCTGACGCTCTGCCGCGGCATCCACCGGGGCCAGCTTCACGTAGAGCTTCGGCGTCCCCTTAATATCCATGGTCAGTTTCCTGATCTCCGCCTCTTCCTCCGGCGCATAGGTGTGGATTCCCGGCTCATCCTCGTAAAAGAATACCGCCTCGCCTTCCTCCGGTATTGCCTGTTCGAAGTCCTCCCGCCTTTCAAGCTCTCTCATGGAAAGCAGGCGCTCCCCATTCTTTGCCTGCACTGCCCGGGGCCTTTGGGACAAATGAACGATAAAGGTGGTACTGCGATTCCGTTCATATCCTCTGTAGCTTCCCAAAAGCGGTTCCGCGGTTAAAACCGCCCTGTCTCCTTCTACCACAGATGTATAGGTTGCCGACACGTGATCCCCATAGGAAATATGATCGATGGTACCATAGGCCTCATCCTCCCGGGTACAATTGCAGACATACTTCCCGTCATCCTCATACACGCTATACCGGCTGCTTCCCAAAGGCCAGAACTCTATGAACCGCTTTGTCCTGTCCACTTCCTCCGGCGTATTATTTTCTTCATACATGGGAAGAATGGTTCCGGCTTTTACGAATACCGGGAGCTTCCATATGGGCGCTTCAAAATTATTGAGCACCTGTCCGCCCTGGTATTTCTCCCCCGTCAGATAATCGATCCATACCGCATTCTCATCCGGAAGATAAATACGGTTTCTGACATCATTTCCCATCTCATCCGCCGCAATGTCCTTATAGACCGGAGCAACAAGAATGTCCGCGCCCAGCATGAACTGATACTGCATCTCCCGGCTATAGGCATAAGGATCCTCCGGATATTCCAGGAACATGGCCCGCACCATGGGCAGGCCGGTATCCCCATTGCCTGTGTCAATATTGGACGCGGATACGGCACAGGTATAGATGTATGGCATCAGACGGGCCTTGATCTTCATATACATGCGGCTGATGCCTGTATAGGGATCTCCAAAGGTATAGGGAGCCTTCATATAGTTCCCCCATCCGTCCATATTCAGCATCTGCGGCGTGAACGCTTTCCACTGGTAATCCCGTACTGCGATCTGTGCCCTTCCTCCGAAAATACCGTCCATATCGCTTCCGATATTGGGATTCCCGCTTAAAGAGCTTCCAATATAGGTAGGTATATGAAAGCGGATATACTCCCAGTTCCCACCGGTCTGGTCCCCGCTCCACACACTGTTAAAGCGCTGGGATCCCGCCCAGCCATCCAGAGAAATAATATTCGGCCGGAAATTTCTGGACGTTGTAACAACATCGTATGCCCTCTTCACTCCATTCAGCTGAAAAGAGTACCCCGGCCCTACCCATGCAACGTCCGTCTTCAGGGTAGTGGCTCCCCCTACGGTCACTTCCTTTCTGAAATCCCTGAGCAGATGCCAGTAAGTTTCACTGTTGGAATCCGGAACCAGCTGACTCTCTGTCCACAGCCCCAATGCAACGCCCTTGCTGCCTGCATACTCCGTAAATTCTGTCAGATTCCTGACATTGGCATCAATTGCTGCAAGCCTCTCCTGGCTGCTACTCCCGTCCTCGTTTACACCGCCCTGCTTATAGTAACCGTTCTGTCCATAGCCTCCGCCATATCCGTCATTGGGCAGAAAAAATCCAAGCGGCATGTCATAATGAACATACTCATCCAGGACTGCCCTGGCCGAGTATTCATAAGGCGTATCCACCGTTTCCGGATAATTCTCAATCGACACACAGGGTCTCTTCCCATTGAGGGATTCCGCGTGCTGATGATCTGTGAAGCGATACCCTGTGGCCATCCCGCTCTCATATCTTGTCCTTCCATCGCTGGAGCAGGAAGAGCTTCCCTTTACATTCCAGGCCTTGTCGCCGGATTCCTCCGACCATCCATCCCGGTTATAGCAGTTTAAGTGCCCCTCATAAAACCCGTATTCCGGAAGAAGGAGGGGGTTGCCTGTCACATGAAAATATCCCTGCAGGATTTTCTGTATGGTCTCTCTCCCGTTCCCGGCATCCGCCAGAAAATAGTAGGCACTAAGCCTGTTTTCTTTATGCTCTGCCGTTACAATATTCTCATCGGTCTCCCCGAAATCATAGCTTCCCTCAGAAAATGTATTCCGAAGCACTCCATACCCGGCGGTTGAAAGATAAAAGGGATTGGGAGAGGCTACGCCCCCGTCCATCCATCCACTTTCATTGACGATTTCTATCCTTTTTCCTGTATGTACAAACCGGCCGTTCTGGGTTCCTCCCCCGTAGAAATTCTCATCTGCCCCTCTGACCAGTGTCTGAATGGCGGCATCCTCTGTAACGGTAAGGGCCTCCGCTTCCTCCATTACTTTCCTGCCTTTCACACAGATCCGCATTTTTGCAGTATCTTTTGCAATGATGACGGCAGTCTCCCCGCACCGGATCAAAAACTCTCCTTCCTTTTCCAGAAGCTCTGCCTCCGGCTTAGTGTAAGCGTCCGCCTCATCCGGCCACTGCTGTATCCTCGCGGTATGCTCCTTCTCCCTTGGCGTGGCGTATTCTGCAAATACCCCTTCAGGACCCACGTCATACCGGAAAATATCCTCCTCCAGAAATGTGATCCTTCCCTCAATACCGTCTTTATAATGAAGGTAGACGATATGTCCGGCGTCCGGATCCTTCCCGGCGGATTCTACACCCCCCAGTTTGAAATTCTTTTTGCTCATCTTTATCTTTTCCTTTCCTTCGGGTTTCAATCATAAATTGCCGCTGTTTTACAGAATCAATCATTCTATCATCTTTTCAAAAAGATCTTTGTACTGTACCAGTACAACATTCCCCAACTCACCGGCAACCTCCATGCAGCCCTTAGTCGATTATGATTTACTTATTTACGATTTACTTGTGTCGGTACGACAGGATATGCCAGAAAGGGTTACAAACGATAATTTACGGATACAAAATAAACTTTTGATTCGGATAACCGAACTCTTCAATAAACTCTGCTTCTTTGAATCCATATTTTTTATAGAGAGCTCTTGGCGCGACACCCTTTTCATCATTTTCGCGAAATGTTGAAACAGAAATCTCCTTACTCCTGCCCAGAAAATCATAACAGCTTATACTCATTTAAAACCTTTGCTTCTTCCCAATATTGTGTGAATTTTTCCTGAACAAATCTACTGGCCGGAAGTGTTATATCATTTAGCAAATCGCATCTCTTAATAAATCGAATCACCTGTCCCCGTATAACATCGATACGCCATTGAGGCAAGTCCTCATATCTTTCATAAATAAATGTGCCCTTATCTTTGTAACTGACGATCCTTTCATAAACATTTTCAATATATTCAAAATCTGTAACAGGGACAGGTACACAGGATGTTGCGCAAGTGTGTACGCCAACATTAGAATTGATTTCATAATCGCCAATGCAACGATATATATACCCGGAAACACCTTTATAAAAATACTCTAATGCACCGCTGAACATTTCCTGGAAGACAAGAGTTCCATCCCGGCGGATATCAAGCATTGGCATCTTTACGCCAATCCTTTTCTCATCCCAAATATAATGCAATGCTAATTGCCTGCTTGTAGTCAAATACACCAGTGGCTCTTTTAAATTGGAAAATGGAGAGGCATTCGGCTTTAGCTCAGTGAGTCCTGCTTTTATTGATCCGTGAAAATATTCCATTTCTGTTCCTCCTGTAATATTGCATTTTAGACAACGGATGCGTGCTTCGAGATACATCCTTTTACCACTAAAATTTATCAGGATAACGAAAAAAATACAATTCTTTTATTTTTCACTGATTTTTGTTATAATATATATGTAAAAAATATATATTTAACAAATCAACCCTCTCTACACCCCAAACACTCTCTCCGTATTCCTCCTGGCATTCTCCGCCAGCTCCTCCTCCGATACCTTCATGTATTTCGCCAGCTCCCGGACTACGTACACAATATTCTGTGGAACATTGATCCGGTCAAGTCCCTTCACATTCCTCGGCGTCAAATAGGGAGCGTCCGTCTCCACCAGGATCCTGTCAAGGGGAATGATGCTGGCAGCCTCCCGCAGCTCTCCGGCACGGCGCTCGTCACAGATCCAGCCGGTGATGCCGATATGAAAGCCCATGGAAAGATACTGATCAAGTATCTTTTTATCCCCTGTAAAACAATGAACTACCGATCTTGTGCAAACCTCCGGATGCTTTTTAAATCTTTTGATAAAATCCTCTGACGCGCTACGCTCATGAAGAAACAAAGGCTTCCCAAGCTTTTCGGCCAAAACAATATGCTTCTCCAGACATCTGATCTGATTTTCTTTTGTGGAAAACATCCTGTCATAATCCAGTCCGCATTCTCCTACAGCCACTATTTTCTGATTTCCAGACAGGATCTGTTCTATCGAAGCAAAATCCTCCTGCCTCGCCCGGTCTGCATTGTGAGGATGGATCCCTGCCGTACCATAGGCATCGTGTGTTTTTACGAACTCGTCAATCTTCTTATTTTCTTTTGGATCCGTTCCTGTCAAAATACAGCATACGCCGCTCTCTGCCGCCTCCCGGATCACTTTTTCAGGTTCCCGGAACTGTTTACAGAACAGATTTAATCCTATGTCATAATATTTAATCATACTTGTTACCCCTCTACAGGCAAAAGCCGCATACAAAGGAATCGAACATATTCCATATTGACTTTTATGTCAAGAAAAATCAAAATTTTCAGATTTTTCCAGAGGAATTATTCAAAAACCATCACCAATAACTCCGTCCCGGCTGTTTTCTCACAACAAGCTTTTCCCTTCCCACTCCTTAGAAACCGGGACCCCCATAAGCTCTGCGATCGTGGGAGCAAGATCACAGATATTTGCTTCCGGGAGATGACTTGCAGGCGCAAAGTCCGGACCAATGCAGATCACCGGGATCCGCATATCCTCCGGCATCCGTGTCCCGTGGTCACGGCCATGGCCGCCATGGTCGGCTGTGATAATGATGCTGTATTCCTCTCCAAACCGTTCCACAAGACGTTGAATCTCCTCAAGAGATAATGCGCTGGCCTGCGCATATTTTTCCGTCATCCATCCATAGGAATGCCCGGCAGAATCTGTAAGGCCAAGATATACAAAAGCAAAATCCGGCTTTTCCTCTGATATGTAAGCAAGTGCATTCTCTGTCACCATTTCATTTGCCTTTTCATAGGTACAGGCTGACCCGGAAACAAAGAAGCTGTAGGCCAGGGAGGACGGACGGCTTAAGTCCCTTAATTCCTCCCAATTATAAAAGAACGCGCAGGTCTTTCCGGCGGCAGAGAGCTGTTCACACAACCCCTTTACCGGCCGGCTCATGGGAACATAGGTATTTGTAAGAATACCGTGTCTGTCCGGCGTCACACTATGAAACAGGGACATATGGCATGGAAGCGTAACGGACGGGTACACCGTTTCCGCTTCCAGTGAATAGCTTCCCAGCTCCAGCAAACGGCTGCCATAGGGATTCCCGCAGGCAGTGATGATGTCCGGCCGCAGGCCGTCAACTAAAATAAGCAATACCTTTTGATTCATAATGATCTCCTTTCCTTACAAAAACCGGAATCCTCTCAAGGGGTGCAGCAAACTCCAGATACTGTCCGCCCTCATAAACCTTGCCGTCATGGATATCCTGCCAGCTTTCCCCTGCAGGCAGATAAACCCTTCTGCTCCTTACATTTTCATACAATACCGGGCAGACCAGCAGATCGTCCCCTAAGAAGAATTCATCCTCCACCCTCCAGCACTCTTCATCTGCCGGAAAGTTATAAAACAGTGTCCGTATCACCGGTGTTCCCTTTTCATGCGCCTGCTTCATGGTTTCTCTCACATAAGGACGCATTTTTTCCCGGAGAAGAATATATTTTTTGAAAATGGCAAAAGCCTCTTCCCCATAGCTCCATATCTCATTTTCGGCACCGCTTGGCGTGGAGCCGCCTCCCGATGTGCCAAGAGGGGCTTTGTGAGGCTCCCTGTCTCCGTGCAGACGCATCACAGGACAGAAGGTTCCGTACTCAAACCACCGGATCAGACATTCGATAAACTTCGGGTCTCTGATATCACCGCCATGAAATCCTCCGATATCCGTGGTCCACCAGGGAATTCCCGCCATCCCTATATTAAGTCCTGCCGCAAACTGTCTGCGCAGAGAGGTAAAGCTGGAATCAATGTCCCCACTCCACACCAGCGCACCATAGCTCTGGCTTCCGGCCCATGCACTGCGGATCAGATTCAGGACATTTTTCTGCCCCTCTTCCTCCATCCCCTCACAGGCCATCCGGGCATATTCCCGGGGATAAAGATTTCCGATCTCCAGATCTGCCCCCATCTGATAACGGTAATTATCATACTCATACTTCGTATACTCCGGCTCCGCCTCATCCAGCCAGAAGATCCTGATACCGTATTTATAATAATTTTCTTTCAGCTTCTCCCATACATAGCTTCTAGCCTGCGGGTTGGTCATATCCACAAAGCAGGTTCTGCCTAAATGGCTCATCCTGTTTCCGGCCTCCGAAGCCGTCAGTAAGCCCTTCTCCAGCATTTCCTCATAATTTATGCTGTCCTCCTGGACGGTGGGCCAGACAGAGACCATCAGCTCCATTCCCATTTCCTTTAATTCTCGTACCATTCCTTCCGGATCCGGAAAATACTCGGGATCAAAGCACCAGTCTCCCTGATGGGGCCAGTGAAAATAATCAATGACAATAACAGAAACCGGAATCTGAAGGCGCTTATATTCCCTCGCCACCTCCATCAGCTCCTCCTGGGTCTGATAACGCAGCTTGCATTGCCAGAACCCCATACCATACTCCGGCATCATAGGCGCCTTTCCCGCTACTTCTGCAAAAGCTTCCACAATCTGTGCCGGCGTATCTCCCGCACAGATCCAATAATCCATCTGCTTAGCGGACTGAGCCTCCCACTCTGTCAGGTTATTTCCAAACATGACCTTCCCGACGCCCGGATGATTCCAGAAAAACCCATATCCTGCACTGGAAAGCATAAAGGGTACACTTACCTGGGAATTACGCTGGGCAAGCTCCACAATACATCCTTTCAGATCCAGATTCTCCTGCTGGTACTGCCCCATTCCGTAAATCCGCTCCTTCTGTGCTTCAAACCGCACCTGCAGCTTATAATTGTCCGTTCCTCTTATGGGCACAAAGGTGCGGGGACAGATTTCCAACGCACTGGAAAAGCCATCTCCCTCTTTCCGGAATCGATTTCTGTCATATTCCTCCAACAAAATCCTTCCATCCTGATTATAAAAGATCATCTTCCCTGTAGATAAAAGCTCACAGCGTATTTTTCCATTCCGGATCTGCCCCCGGTTTCCGTTAATTTCAATTTCTGCTGGAGCGCCTTCCCCATACATCAGTCCATAATTCGTATCACCGATCTCACCAGCCCTGACGGCCCGGATACGAAGCCCGTTCTCTCCCCAGCCCTCAATACAGAGAAGCTCTCTGTCAAATCTCCTGAATAATTTGTTGTTTTCCTGCCATAGCATAGATTTTCCTCCCTGCGCCCTGCAACGTGCACGCTCAGCGCGGCAAGCGCGCAGAGCTGTTTTCAGGTTTCTTTTTCATACTTTATAGTCCCGCCGTTCTCATCCGCCAGCTACCCCAGCGCCTTTTCAAGCTCCCTGATCACAATCTTAAGTGCCTTGATCCTGGCATACTTTTTATCCACCGACTCCAGAATATGCCAGGGCGCATAGGTGGTGCTGGTCTTCTGGATCATCTCATTGACCGCCACCTCATACTCATCCCATTTCTCCCGGTTACGCCAGTCCTCCGCCGTGATCTTCCACTGCTTGCCCGGGTCCTTTTGTCTGTCCTCAAAGCGGGCAAGCTGGGTATCCTTATCGATCTGCACCCAGAACTTGATGATCACAGCCCCCCAGTCAAAAAGCTCCTTTTCAAATTCATTGATCTCATTGTAGGCACGCTTCCAGTCATTTTCACTGCAGAAGCCCTCCAGACGCTCCACCATCACACGCCCGTACCAGCTTCTGTCAAAAATGGCAATATGTCCCGCCTTGGGCAGCCTGGTCCAGAAACGCCACAGATAATGCCTTGCCTTCTCATGAGGCTCCGGACTGGCGATCGGATGCACCTCGTATCCCCGTGCATCCAGGGCTCCTGTGATCCGCTTGATGTTACCGCCCTTGCCTGCCGCGTCCCAGCCCTCATAGGCGATCACCACAGGCACCTTTTTTCTGTAAAGGCGGTTGTGGAGCTCTCCCAGGTGCTTTTGCAACCGCTTAAGCTCCTCCTCATATTCCTCCTCCTCCAGAAACTTATCCAGAGAAATTTCAGAGAGCCTTGGCATCTTTTCAAGAGGAAATACATTCTGCAGAAGCGGTACCGCAAGACTTTTGTTCTGCAGGGCGATCTCAATTCCCTGAGTCAGAGTTTCCAGAATCTGAAGCTCCGCCCATTTCCGCGACCCGGAATCAATGATATACCAGGGTGCAGAGGGCGTATTGGTATCCTCCATATATTTTCCAAAGACCTTCTCGCATTTCTTATAATGTTCGTTCTGCCACCTGTCATGCTCATTCACTCTCCAGCGGGTGTCAATATCCCCCTCCAGAGCTTCCATCCGCTTCCTCTGCTCTTTCTCGCTGATATGGCAGAAAAACTTCATCAGCAGATACCCGTTATCCGTAAGCTGCCGTTCAAATCTTCTGATGCTTGCGATCCTTCGTTCATATTCTCTCTTATCCAATTCTCCCTGCAGGCACAGCCCGGTGATCTCATTCATCCATCCACTGTCTAAAAGCATGAATTTCCCGGCCTCCGGAAGCTTACTGAAATACTTGCAGAGAAAAGGCTTCCTGCACTCTTCCTTAGTTGGCTGATCCATAGATGCCACCCTGAAAAACCTGGGATCAATGTTCTGTATGATCTGTCCGATGGCACTTCCCTTTCCTGCCGTGCCCCAACCCTCTACAAGCACCAGAACGGGGATCTTATGCTCCGCAAGAAGTGTCTGCTGCTCCGACAGCCTCTTTCTCGCATTCTTTAATCTCTTCTTCAGCTCGTCCTTTTCAGGTTTATCTGCAAAAATAATATTTTTCAGCATTGTAATCCCTCCCTTTCCATTTCTATACCTTCTATTATTAGTATACAAAATTCTGGAGAAAATACAACGAACAAAATCAAACGCACGGCCTGAAACAGCCGTGCGTTCTTTTAATATAATATGATTCCGATCATATTCTCTATTTACTTTTTGGTCACAACCGACTCTGCCGTCTTCTTGGGCAGTACCACCTTATCCAGATGCCAGATCTCATCCACATATTCCTGAATGGTTCTGTCTGATGAGAACTTGCCGCTGCATGCTACGTTCAGGATCGCGCTTCTTGCCCAGCCTGCCTCGTCGCGGTAAGCGGCCTCCACCTTCTTCTGAGCCTCTGCGTAGGACTTGAAGTCCTTCAGGATAAAGTACATATCCGCCTTGGAGGTGCTTAAGGTGTTAAGCAGAGAGTTATACAGCGTCCGGAACTGTTCAGGATCGTTGGGTGAAAAGGTTCCGTTGATGAGCTGCATCAGGACTCTTCTCACATCAGGATCATTGTTGAACACATCCATGGGGTTGTAGCCGCCATGATTTTCAAACTCAATAACCTCATTGGAGGAAAGACCGAAGATGAATGCATTTTCCTCTCCAACCTCTTCTACGATCTCCACGTTGGCACCGTCCATGGTTCCGATGGTAAGAGCGCCGTTCAGCATGAACTTCATGTTACCTGTACCGGATGCCTCCTTGCTGGCGGTAGAGATCTGCTCGGATACATCTGCTGCCGCAAAGATCAGCTCTGCATTGGATACCCTGTAATTCTCGATAAATACCACTTTGATCTTGCCGTTAATAGCCGGATCGTTGTTCACTACATCTGCCACGGAGTTGATCAGCTTGATGATCATCTTGGCATTGTAGTAGCCTGCGGAAGCCTTGGCGCCAAAGATAAATGTTCTCGGATAGAATTCCATATCCGGATTATCCTTAAGCTGATTGTACAGATACATTACATGCAGGATATTCAGCAGCTGACGCTTGTATTCATGAAGTCTCTTAACCTGCACATCAAAGATGGAGCGGGGATCAACCTCAATTCCATTGTGCTCCATAATATATTTAGCCAGGCGCACCTTGTTCTGATACTTGATGTTCATGAATTCCTGCTGCGCCTTGGTATCATCCGCATAAACCTTCAGTCTGCTGATCTGAGGAAGGTCGGTGATCCACTCGGATCCCACATGGGCGGTCACCCAATCTGCAAGGAGCGGGTTGCCGTGGAGCAGGAAACGTCTCTGGGTAATACCGTTGGTCTTGTTGTTGAACTTCTCAGGGAACATCTCATAGAAGTCCTTAAGCTCCTGGTTCTTCAGGATTTCTGTATGAAGCTTTGCAACGCCGTTTACGGAATAACCGGATGCAATCGCAAGGTGTGCCATCTTAACCTGTCCATCATAAATGATCGCCATCTTGCGCACCTTCTCATGATCACCGGGATATTTCTGCTGGATCTGCAGAATAAATCTGCGGTTGATCTCTTCAATGATCTGATAAATTCTGGGAAGCAGTCTTGAAAACAGCTCGATGGGCCATTTCTCAAGAGCCTCAGCCATAATGGTATGGTTGGTGTAAGCACAGGTCTTGGTGGTAACCTCCCATGCTTCATCCCAGGTAAGATAATACTCATCCATCAGGATCCTCATCAGCTCTGCAGATGCAACCGTAGGATGGGTATCGTTGAGCTGGAAGGTTGCTTTCTCATAGAACTTCCTGATGTCATCATGCTTTCTCATATATCTGGCAACCGCTTCCTGTACAGAAGCAGAAATGAAGAAGTACTGCTGTTTCAAACGCAGCTCCTTACCTGCATAGTGATTGTCGTTAGGATAAAGAACCTCTACGATGTTCTTGGCCAGATTCGCCTGCTCAACGGCCTTCTGGTAATCACCCTTGTCAAAGGAATCTAACTGGAAGCATTCAACAGCCTCTGCATCCCAGATACGCAGGGTATTTACAATGCCGTTGCCGTAACCTACAATAGGAAGATCATAGGGAATCGCCTTAACACTCTGATATCCTTCCTGTACGAAGTTGCTTCTTCCGTTTTTGTCGATATGCACATTTACATAACCGCCGAATTTCACTTCCTTGGCATATTCAGGTCTTCTAAGCTCAAAGGGATTGCCGTCCACAAGCCAGTTGTCCGGCACCTCTACCTGATAACCATCCCTGATCTCCTGCTTGAACATACCGTAACGATATCTGATACCGCAGCCATAGGCCGGATAACCCAACGTAGAAAGGGAATCCAGAAAGCATGCTGCCAGACGTCCCAGTCCGCCGTTTCCAAGAGCTGCATCAGGCTCCTGATCCTCGATCACATCCAGATCCAGTCCCAGCTCTGCCAGAGCTTCCTTGAAGGGCTTGTAAGCGCCCAGATTAATGATATTATTGCCAAGGGCACGCCCCATAAGGAACTCCATGGACATATAATATACCATCTTGGGATCCTGCTTGTCATATTCCTTGTGAGTGATCAGCCAGTTATCCACTACAGCATCCTTTACAGCATAGCCAACTGCCTGGAAAATCTGCTGGGGAGTGGCTTCCTCAAGTGTCTTTCTGTATAAAGTTTTTACATTGTAGAGTACGCTTCTCTTGAACATTTCCTTATCAAAGGTAGAAGCAGCGGGTGTAGATGCGGTCGTCTTCTGCGCCATGATTATCTCCTCCGTTCATCATTTTATATCACCGTATCACGGCCCCTCAGGTCTGCACAGGAAATGCACAGACCCCCGGAAACCGTCATAGCTTACCAGTTTGTCATCTTACCGAAACACATTATACTACAGATATTGGAAAATCACAAGGTTTACCGTTTTACATTCAATAAACTGTCTCGCGAAGCGCCTCAGCCTTCGATCTTCTCAATGCCGAGGGTAACCTTTTCGCCGTTTACATTCCATTCCTTCATAACGGCCGTTTCCCCATCCTTTACGATGCGCTCTGCCAGAACCTTCTCCGAAATGGCATCCCTGTTCTTCTCCACGATCTCTGAAAGCTTTTCATTTCCGCCCACAGACACCACAATGTGATCCATCACCTCAAAGCCGGACTCCTTACGCATGGTCTGGATCTTGCTGATCACCTCATAGACAAAGCCTTCCTCGATCAGCTCCGGCGTCAGGTTGGTATCGAGTACCACCGTAATATTGTTATCGCCCTCTGTCACAAGACCGGCCTTCTGTGCCACATCGATCAGCAGATCCTCCTCCGCCAGCGATACGGCTGTGCCGTTTACTTCAAACGCAAGAGCTCCCTTTTCCTTCAGCTCCTTCATAGCCTGGGTGCCGTCCACTGCCTGAAGATACTCACGGATACCTGCCAGCTGCTTGCCATACTTAGGGCCTACCGTGCGGAGCTGAGGCTTAAAGCTGTATGAGGTCAGATCATTCACGTCCTCCCGGAAGACCACTTCCTTTACGTTCAGTTCATCCTCCACGATTTCCCTGAAGTAACCCTCCAGGGCATGATCCGCCTTTACATACATGGTTCCGATGGGCTGACGGTTCTTGATATTGGCCGCATTCCGGGCCGCACGTCCCATCACTACGATGGAAAGCACCTCCTCCATATTCTCTTCCAGCTTCTGATCGATCATAGCTTCGTCGGCTACAGGGAAATCACACAGATGGATACTCTCCGGCGCTTCCTTATCATTGCTCTTTACCAGATTCAGATAAATCTCCTCTGCCATGAAGGGAACCATGGGAGCCGCACACTTACAGATCTGCGTCAACGCTGTGTAAAGGGTCATGTAGGCATTTACTTTATCCTGCTCCATACCCTTTGCCCAGAAACGTTCCCGGCAACGGCGCACATACCAGTTACTCATCTCATCCACAAAATTGTCAAGGACTCTTGCCGCCTCCGGGATCCGGTAGTGATCCAGATTCTGATCTACTTCCTTGATAGCCGTATTCAGCTTGGACAAAAGCCACTTATCCATTACGGAAAGGCTGTCATATTCCAGCGTATATCTTGTGGCGTCAAAATCATCAATGTTTGCATATAAGATAAAGAATGCGTAGGTGTTCCAAAGGGTTCCCAGGAACTTGCGCTGTCCTTCCATCACGGCCTTTCCATGGAACCGGCTGGGCAGCCAGGGTGCGGAATTGATATAGAAATACCAGCGGATCGCATCTGCCCCGTAGGTAGCAAGTGCCTCAAAGGGATCCACTGCATTTCCCTTCGACTTACTCATCTTCTGACCGTTTTCGTCCTGCACAAGCCCCAGAACGATCACGTTCTCATAAGGAGATTTATTGAAAAGCAGGGTAGATTCCGCCATCAGAGAATAAAACCAGCCTCTGGTCTGATCCACTGCTTCCGAAATAAACTGTGCCGGGAACTGGGATTCAAACAGCTCCTTATTTTCAAAGGGATAATGATGCTGCGCAAAGGGCATTGCTCCTGAGTCAAACCAGCAGTCGATCACCTCCGGCACCCTGCGCATGGTCTTGCCGCACTCCGGACAGGTACAGGTGATCCCATCCACATAAGGTCTGTGAAGCTCTACCGTCTTTGCCTCGGGATTTCCGCTCAGCCTTTCCAGCTCTTCTCTGGAGCCCACGGCCTCCTGATGGCCGCACGCCTCACATTCCCAGATATTTAAAGGAGTTCCCCAATAACGGTTCCGTGAAACGCCCCAATCCTGGATATTCTCAAGCCAGTTACCGAAACGCCCTTCGCCGATAGACTGGGGGATCCAGTTCACTGTCTTATTATTGCGGACCAGATCGTCCCGCACTGCCGTCATCTTGATAAACCAGGATTCCCTTGCATAATAAATAAGGGGGGTATCGCATCTCCAGCAGAAGGGATAATCATGCTCAAATTTCGGTGCATCGAATAATTTTCCTTCTTTATCAAGATCCACCAGGATATCCTTATCCGCATCCTTTACAAACTTCCCTGCGTAGGGAGTCTCCTGGGTCATATTTCCCTTACCGTCCACAAACTGAACAAAGGGCAGGTCATATTTACGTCCCACCTGGGCGTCATCCTCACCGAAGGCCGGTGCAATGTGGACGATACCGGTACCGTCCGTCATGGTAACATAGCTGTCGCAGGTCACAAAGTGTGCCTTCTTATGCTGCTTTGCTGCCGCTTCTCCCGCACAGTTAAACAAAGGTTCATATTCCTTGTATTCCAGATCCTTTCCGGTGTAAGTGGCAAGCACCTCATAAGCCGGCTTTCCTTCCTCTGCCAGCTTACCCAGCACAGTATCAAGAAGAGCCTGGGCCATATAATAGGTATAGCCGTCCGCCGCCTTCACCTTGACATAGGTCTCCTCCGGATTCACGCACAGCGCAAGGTTGGAGGGCAGAGTCCAGGGCGTTGTGGTCCAGGCAAGGAAATAGGCATCCTCTCCCGTCACCTTAAAACGCACCACCGCGGAGCGTTCCTTTACCGCCTTATACCCCTGTGCCACCTCATGGGAGGAAAGAGGGGTTCCGCATCTGGGACAGTAAGGCACGATCTTAAACCCTTTATACAAAAGTCCCTTATCCCAGATCTGCTTTAAGGCCCACCATTCGGACTCAATAAAATCATCGTGATAGGTCACATAAGGATCGTCCATATCCGCCCAAAATCCTACGGTATCTGAAAAATCCTCCCACATCCCTTTATATTTCCATACACTTTCCTTACATTTGCTGATAAAAGGATCCAGCCCATATCCTTCGATCTGTTCCTTTCCATCCAGGCCAAGCAGCTTTTCTACTTCCAGCTCCACCGGAAGTCCATGGGTATCCCAGCCTGCCTTCCTGGGCACCATATACCCCTTCATGGTACGGTATCTGGGGATCATGTCCTTGATCACACGGGTCAGCACATGACCGATGTGGGGCTTACCGTTGGCGGTAGGAGGTCCGTCATAAAAAGTATAGGTAGGACATCCCTTCCTGTTTTCCATACTCTTTTTAAAAATATCATTTTCCCGCCAGAACTTTTCAATGTCTTTTTCCCGATCCACAAAATTCAGGTCTGTTGAAACCTTCTGATACATAATTTCCTTCCTTTCTTTTGGTTTTAGTTAAGGATAACCCAACGGATTTTCCTATGGATAAAAAAATCCCGTCCGTAAAAAGGACGGGATTTAAATACCGTATTAACCACCTGTTTACTCATACGCACCGCGCGGGTCCACAAACCTTCGTCTGTCCCATCCGCAGTTGAATATGCTTTCCTGTAACGGAGGATTCCGGCAAAGCCTACTTGACACCTTCTTATAGCAAAGGACAAATAAATTTGTCATCTGTCTCTTTCAGCCCGCAGCTCGGAAGTGATCTTCACTGCCATCCTACTGATACCGGCTCTCACCATGCCCGGCTCGCTGTGATGTTTGGAAAACAGTTACTGTCTTCGTCATTGCCTTTATAAACTAATATTCCTTACGGAATAAAAAGTACACCATATCTGCGTATTTTGTCAAGTCCCGGACATATAAAAATTCATTACCAGATAAACAGTTCCTTGTCTGTCAGCTTCATAAGAGCCTCCAGGAAATAATAGTCTCCGTAGATAATGGAGAATTCGTGCTCCTGATCATGATAAGCAGCGGTACACTTGGTCAGAAGGTTGTCTTCCTCCTCATTCCAGTTAAAGCTCTCCTCTGTAAGAGCCTTCAGCATTTTAAGCGCCGCATCCAGATAAATCCTGGACTGTCTGCCCTCCTTAAGCTTTGAAAGCTCGATCAGTCCGCAGGCTGCGATGGCTGCCGCTGTGGAATCCTCCCAGGTCACATCCTCAGGCTGCCTGAAGTCTACCGGGATCAGTCCGCTCTCCGGTATATTGGCGATAAAATAGTTGGCGATCCTCTCTGCGGTCTCCAGGTAAGCCTCATCCTTTGTATGAAGATAGCTTAAAGTAAAGCCGTAAAGTCCCCAGCTCTGGCCTCTGGTCCAGGAGGAGCCTACTCCATAGCCCTGTCCGCCGAAGCTCTCGATCATGCCTCCGTTTACCGGATCGAAGGATACGATATGGTTTACGGAACCGTCGCCTCTTACAAAGCATTCCTTTGCGGTATCGGCGTGGTTTCTTGCGATCTGCTCAAATCTGGGATCACCTAATTCCTCGCTTGCCCAATACAGAAGGGGCAGATTCATCATACAGTCAATGATGGCCCAGCCTGTACGATCCGCAGTGGTATCCCAGTTGTTCCAGGCACGGATAAATTTTCCCACACTGTTGTAGCGCCCTGCCAGGTTTCCGGCAGCAAGAAGTCCTCTGTTTCTGGAAGCGGGATCCTTTGTCACCCTGTAATTGGCAACGGCTGTGGGAAGCCACTTAAACCCGTTGTCGTGATCTAACTTGTTGTAATCCATCAGGTCGGCGTCTAACTTCTTTTCATTGTCTATGGCAATTTCCTTGTAAAGGTCTTTTCCTGTAAGAGCGTACATCTGCCACATCATGCCGCCCCAGAAGCCATTGGTCCACCAGCCGATCTGCTTTTCCCCCGACTTATCGTCGAATACTCCATTCACGGTAGTGTAAGGGATCTTATCCTTTGACCTCTCGCTGACCTTCTCCAGCTTGTGTGCCACCTTGTCTAAGGTTTCCTGTGCCCATGTGATTTCCTTTTCGTTTAACTGCATTTTTTTCTCCTTCCTTATGGTTGAATTTATATGTTTGATCTCTTTGCCAGAGCCATTGACACTGTTTAAAATATCCCAAAAATACGTTAGTCCGCCGCATGGTCAATACTGATATGGCCTCCCGACCACACCTTCTTTCCTGACCAGTCTTCCTCCATGCCGCTCCAGAACTCATCCGCAGGAGAAAGCCCCAAAGGAAGAAATACCGCGCTGCACAGATAAAGACTGCCTGTATTGATGTACCCTTCTGCCAGCTCCGGCTGATGCCCGTATACGCCGGGAAGAAGCCATCCGTTTTCGTCAAACATATCAGGCGCGCTCATCACTCTCCGGATCACCGCCGTCAATCCGCAGCGGACAGCCGCCGGAGATACTCCCTCTTCCAGCTCATGCTGCAGAGCCGCCTGGGAAAGCATCTGAAAGGCGCCGAAACGATAGCAGATGGACCGCCCCACAACAGGATAAGATCCTTCCGGTCCGATCATGCGTTCCAGCACGGATGCATACCGGGAAGCCCGGGCGATCACAGTCTCCCGCATAGCCTCAATTTCCCGGTTACTATCGGCGAACAGCTTTACCAGATCCACATACATGGGCTGGATCACAAAGCTGTTATAGTAATCCCAGTGGAACAGCGCACCATCTCCGTATACCCCATCCCCTTTATACCATTCCTGAAATGCTCTGAGCGCATAAAGCACACGCATACTGTCAAAGGGCTCACCTAATACATAAAGCCCCGCCTCCACCATTGCAGAAAAGAAAAGCCAGTTAGAATTATAAGCCGGTATCTGACGGGAGCTTCTGAAGGCCTCGGCCAGATCCTGTCGTACTTTTGGCGAAAGAGCTCCTGCCAGGGTCTTAGGAGCCCGCACCAGGGCATGAGCCAGAAACGCCGTATCCACAAGAGGCTGCCCGCCCCTGTCAAAGACCATAAAATCAGGCGACTCCGGGTCTGAAGCCATGGCAATACACCTTAAGGCCTTTTCCCTGTACTTAGCCTGCAAAGCTCTCTCTTCATCGTCTAAGCTGCCGCTCTCTGCCTCCAGCCAGGGGGCCAGTCCCAGCATTCCCCGTCCAAAGGCCTCAAGAGGCGCAAATTCCGCCCGCTCCCTGTGGAGGGAAAGAGGTAATGTTTTCTTTAATTCCCCCTTCTCCAGAGCATCCAATACAGGGCTTACGATCCGTAAAAGATCATTCAGCCATTCTCTTCTTACGCCTGCCATTGTTTTCTCCTTTCAAATGCAATAATCTACTAACTAAAAATATCAAATCTATGGTACAATTATATAATATTGACACCCTTAATGTAATAACTTATCATGCTATAAAACTAACCTTTTCTACTATTTACCGAAATTTTCGAAAGGATCCATACATTATGATCAAGGCGATCACCGGCGGATATGAAGCCAGACATCCCAGTACCTACCAAATGTCCCGTCCCAACGGACTTTCCAATTACGTCCTGCTTATCATACGGTCTCACGGAGAATATCAATTAGGAGAGGTCTCCTTTACCGCCAATCCCGGAGACGCCTTTCTGATCGCCCCCGGAACGCCCTACCACTACGGCAACCCTCTGGGAGATTATGTGGATGACTGGATCCATTTTTCCATTAGCGACTGCGCTCTTAAGGAGCGTTTAAACCTGATCTGCAATGCACCTTTTCCCGTGGGCAATACGGAATTGTATACCTTTTGCATCCGGCAGATCCTCTGGGAGCTTTCCTACGGCCATCCTGAGCATGCCGGAGAAAATATGGACAGTCTTTTCCGGCTTCTCTTCAATCATCTGTTTGCCGCCTATCAGTCCAGAAACGCTCCGGAAGCCAGGCTTCCTTATTATAATGAGCTGCTGATGATGCGTCTGGAGATCATCAGCACCTACGCAGAGCCCCACTCTATTGAGGAGCACGCCCGGGAGCTTAAGATCAGCGAATCTTACTTCCAATATCTATACAAAAAGACCTTTGGCGTTTCCTTCCACCACGACCTGATACGGACAAGGATCGATCACGCCAAATACAGCCTCCTTACCAGCGATCTCACCATTGACCAGATTGCGGAAGACTGCGGTTATTCTAATGAAGTGCATTTTTACCGCCAGTTCAAAAAAATAACCGGCACCACTCCCGCTAAATTCAGGAAAAGTGCCGGTATATAGAAAGGGCCTTAGACCTTCCATCTGTCCATATTTCTGTGATGCTTTTCCAGATACACCTTTTCAAGCTCCTTTGGAGAAATGGAATAGCACAGCATCACATCATTAAAGTACATCATGACATCACACATTTCTTCTATAAAATGCCGGCGGCATTCCTCATCCTTCATGATCCGCTCATCTCCCTGTTTCTTGATGATATCGGCCACCTCTCCCACCTCGGTTATCATCCAGAGCAGGCTGCTCCGGCCTTTTTCCGGGGAGAGTCCGCCCCACCTTTCCCTGTACCTTTCCTGAAGCTCCTTTTGGATCTCCTGCATTTTTTCGAAGCCAAAGCTGTCCATTTCTCCGCCCTCCTGTCAGTTTATCTTTATCAATATGGATAAGTATATCATCCTTTCCTTCCGCCGCCAATCAATTTCCCTAATTCCTCTATCCTCATCTCACCCATATCCTGCTGCCCCTCTTCCGCATCCCGGCATCTTACGGACAGAGTACCTGCTGCCTGCTCCTTCTCGCCCAAAACAACTATATACGGAACCCTGTCCTGCCTGGCTTCCCTGATCTTATATCCCAGCTTTTCATTCCGTTCGTCGATCTCCACACGGATCCCTGCCGCCTTAAGCCGGTCTGCCACATGGCGGCCATAAGCCAGATACTTATCCGATACAGGCAATACCTTTACCTGTACAGGGGAAAGCCATACCGGGAATTTTCCTGCATAGTGTTCGATCAGGATACCGATAAACCGTTCAATGGATCCAAATATCACCCGATGGATCATAATAGGACGATGCTTCTCCCCGTCTGCCCCGATATATTCCGCCTCAAAACGCTGGGGGAGCTGGAAATCCAGCTGGATCGTCCCGCACTGCCAGGTACGGCCGATGGAATCCTTCAAATGGAAATCCAGCTTCGGCCCGTAAAAGGCGCCGTCTCCTTCATTTACCGTATAAGGCACTCCCATCTCTCTGATGGCCCGCTCTAAGGCCTCCGTTGCCAGATCCCACTCTTCATCGCTGCCAATGCTGTTCTCCGGCTTGGTGGAAAGCTCCACAAAATATTCAAACCCGAAGGCACTGTATACCTCATGGATCATCCGTGCCACGCCTTTAATCTCCTCCGTCACCTGCTCCCTGGTCATAAAAATGTGAGCATCATCCTGGGTAAAGCACCGGACACGCATTAGGCCGTGAAGCTGCCCTGATTTTTCATGTCTGTGTACCAGCCCCAGCTCCCCGATCCGCATGGGAAGCTCCCTGTAAGAGTGAGGCTCCATTTTATAGACCAGCATCCCGCCGGGACAGCTCATGGGCTTTACTGCAAAATCCTTTCCATCGATCACCGTGGTATACATATTTTCCCGATAATGCTCCCAATGTCCTGAAGTCTCCCACAGATTCCGATCCAGAATGATGGGCGTCGAAACCTCCACATACCCTTCCCGCTCATGAAGCTTTCGCCAGTAGTCGATCAACAGATTTTTGAGCACCATACCCTTGGGCAGGAAAAAGGGAAAGCCCGGCCCTTCCTCCATCAGTGCAAACAGCCCCAGCTCCTTTCCCAGCTTTCTGTGGTCACGCTTTCTGGCCTCCTCAAGCATCTGCAGATGCTCCTCCAGCCTTGCCGCCTCCGGAAAAGAAATCCCATAGATCCGGGTGAGCATCTGATTATGCTCATCTCCCCTCCAGTAAGCCCCTGCCACGGACAACAGCTTCAGGGCTTTGATCTGGCAGGTATTCACAATATGAGGCCCCGCGCAGAATTCCACATACTCTCCCTGCCTGTAAAAGCTGATACGCTCCCCTTCAGGAAGCTCTCTTATCATTTCCAGCTTATAGGGCTCCGCCTTCTCTTCCATAAAAGAAGCCGCCTCATCTCTGGAGACCTCATAAACCGTAAGCGCCAAAGCCTCCTTCACGATCTTTCTCATTTCCTTCTCAAGCCCTTCCAAATGTTCCTCCGCAAAAGGAAAATCAAACTGGAAATCATAATAAAATCCGTTTTCCACAGCCGGGCCAATGGCACATTTGGTTCCCGGATACAGGCGTTTCACTGCCTGGGCCAGCACATGGGCGCTGGTGTGCCAGAAGGCTTCTCTTACCTCCTTTTCCTCAAAGCTTCCTTCCAGGATCTGACCGTCTTTTTTTAATACCTTCATCTTTGCATAACTCCTTTCACTATTTTCTGTCCAAGCGCGAGCTGCGCCGCCTGCGTGGAGCGCTTTTGTTTCACAGGGAAATCCGTTGGATTTTCTATGAAACAAAAAAGCACCCCAGATATGCCATAACGCATATCTAAGGGTGCCTGATGCACGGTTCCACCTTAATTTTTCACTTCAGATTCCTACAAATCCTATCCTTTAACGCAGGCATACGGTAACACTTAACAGCTTCCGCTTTAGGCGTTACAGCTCCGGAATGGTTTTCAGATACACTTCACATAAATGACTTCCACCTAACGTCACTCTCTCTGGATGCTTCCTGTATCTTACTCTTTTCCGTCATTGCTTTTGTCTGATTGGGTGTATGATACCACCGGTTTGTGATTTTGTCAACTTTTGCAAACAGGTATTTTTTACCGGAAAGAAAAACGGGCAAATGTCTGATATCCAAGTTTCTCATACCATTTGTCAATATGGGTATAATGGATATACGCTTTGTCGCATCCCGCATTTTTCAGAAAAAGAGTTGCCAGATCCACCATGCGGAGGCCTATGCCCAAATCCCTGTACTGCGGAAGTGTTCCTACACACCCAACCGCTCCTACATTGATTCCCCCGGTCGATAAAATGCAGTCTTTTTCCACTTCTATCGTGCAAAACGAAACAATCTGTCCCTCTTTGTATCCGCAAAATATAGATTGATCTTTGTCGAAATATTGGATCCATTCCTCATCAACCAAAGCTACAGCTCTCTTGATCTCGCTCTCGCTTCCCCGAAAAAACCTATAGTCTACTTCATCTATTGCATGTGTTTTTTCTCTGTAATCAGCCAGATCCAAGCTCATCTCCGCAAATATCCCATCACTGCAGAAGGTGCATCCTAACCGATTCTTCAACTCAGTTAATTTTTCCTGATTGATATTTTCACTTCTCATCTCACTCATAATAATCCCCTTCTTCCTAAAGCTCCGGCATTCTTATAAATTCAACCCCATCGCCATTTGAAATGCCGGCATACATCTCAGATGTAAATCTGCCGATCTCACAATAATGCTCCAGAACATACTTTGCTGTATACGGCATTTCAAGATTCCCTGTTTCATTTATATCAAACCACTTGCATATGCCTTCATTTGAAGACAGATCATCACCAACAGCAGCTTTTAAATTTGCAAAGAAATAATAGTTCTGCCTTATTTCTCCCCTGGTTCTTCTCAAGGTAATGTATCGCAATGATAATGCTTCAATATCATCTGCTCTGAGCCCGATCTCTTCTTCCATTTCCCGTAAGACACACGCCTTGGCATCATTTAATTCATAATCCTCAAAATGGCCTCCAGCGGAGCCGGTCCAGACATGATTGACCACCCTGCCGCCTTGTCTGTACAAAAGTAAAATTTTATCATCTCGCAGCAGATAGATTGAAGTCATATTTCGTAATTTTCCGTTCATGTCTTCTTACCTTCATCCCTGTCTATATTAACATAATTGTGGGGTTCATGTCTATTCGCAATGCCTATAAAGCAACTGTATCAAAAACTCAAAAATCAGATTTTAGTACTTTTATACTTAATCCTACTTTATACCCAAATCTTCCCGTTTGCATCTGATTTTTTACATAATCCTATTATAAATTCTATAAATGCAATAATTCCCGGAATGAATGTCCAACAAAACAAAAGGCAAAGTATTCCAGCTGCAATCTTTCCGGCATAAAATTTATGTATTCCTATTCCACCTAAGAAAAACGCCAAAAGACAGTATACAACTTTATTAACAGCTTTTTTGTTTTGGACATAAGCTACTGGCGCACCAATGTTTTGCTGTACATTAACATTTACCGCCCCGTTTGAGCCTGGCTGTTTTTTGGCAACAATAACTTTGTCACCATCACGGAAAACCTCAATTTCGTCTCCTATTTGTGGAAGAAAATTCAAGCTGGAACTGTTCACATTTATAATTTTACCGCTGTCAGTTCCAATTTGGACTATATTGCCTTTAACTCCGATTATTTTACTCATTTTGTGTCTCCTATCGTAATGATCACTATAAATTTTATATGGTTATTTTAAAACCTTAAAAATCTCATCTACCAATCAGTTCCACAATTATCAGCACCATATACTGCCTCCTCATGGGTAAATTTCTCGTATTTTTCCAGCATATCAATCAGAGATTCATACGTATATTCTATTCCGGTTCCTAAGTGATTTTTTGCACTTTTAACGGCCTCATCATTCCAATCAGCACCACTGTTATCAACACCATAAACTGCTTG
>CANDAG010000022.1 GCA_947382625.1 uncultured Lachnospiraceae bacterium | reverse complement strand
CATTGTAATACCGCATCGTCAAATTCGTGCATATTTTCTCCTCCTTGATAAAACACTCGTGGTACTCTTATTATGCTTTAAGGCAACGGTATCGTCAATACCAATCCTTACAAAAATTGTCAGCAGAATTTATGCAAGGTATCGGTATGGAATACGGCCCCTGCTACCTGCTTATTGAATCTAATCCGAACTGCTCACAGAGCACCCGGCAGACGCCTTTGTCGGTCCATCCGGGACAGATATTCCCCGCCGCCTGTTTCACACCCGGAGTGGCTGTTTCCACCGCATAGCTGATTCCTGCAGCCAGCATCATGCCAATATCGTTATCATTATCCCCAAAGGCCATGGTTTCCTCCCGGGCAATGCCAAGGGTCTCCTCCAGGATCTGAAGCCCTCTCCCCTTGTCCACTGACCGGTCCATGAAATCCACCCATTCCTCCCCTGCCATACAGGCTTTGACTTTTGTCTTCCAGGCAGGGATAAAAACCTTTTCTCCAAGATCACGGATGCTTTCCTTTCGGTAGATGGCGATCTTAATGATCTCCGCCTTTTCTGCAAGGACATCCTTCACCTGCCTGAAGGAGTTGTGATAGCCATAGGTGATCAGATCGATAAACTCCTGATTTCTGCTCTCAATAAGGCTTCCCTCCGGCGTGGAGATAATGGCCTCGCACTCTCCGTAATAGGGTCGCAGCATTGCCATGATCCCTTCTATATCCTCTCTTTTCATGGGGGTTACGGAAATATTCCGGTGCTGATAACGGATATGGGCTCCATTCTCCGCTATATAAGCAATATCATCCGCCACCTCCCGGAACACATTCTTAAGGCTTGCATACTGTCTGCCGCTGGCGGCACAAAATAAAACCCCTTTTTCTTTTAAGCTTTTTATGGTCTGTACCATCTCCGGATACAGATCCGGCGTAGAATCCCTGATCAGGGTTCCATCCACATCCGAAGCGATCAATCGTATCATTTTTTCGGCTCCTGTCCTCATCTATTCCGGCCGGCAGATTTTCTGAAGCTCCTGGTAGAGTCTTCCCACCGGCAATCCCACCACATTGTTATAGTCTCCGCATATGCCTTTGATATAGGCGGCACATCTGCCCTGGATCCCGTATGCACCCGCCTTGTCCATGGGCTCTCCCGTATCCACATAGGCACGGATCTCCTCCCGGCTCATGGGGTACATGGTCACCTCCGTCTTTTCATGGAAGGAGATATCGTAAGACCGCTCTCCCTCCTCCACATAAACAAAAGTCACCCCGGTATAAACCTGGTGGGTCCTTCCCTGGAGACGGGAAAGCATCCGTGCGGCTTCCTGCTCATCCTTTGGTTTTCCCATGATCTCTCCTTCGAGTGCTACCACCGTATCGGCTCCGATCACTACAAAGGCGCCTTTTTGGCCGTCCTCCAGAAGCCTTGCAAGGACTGCGCCGGCTTTCAGGGCAGAAAGCTCCTCCACCATTTTCCATGGCGCATTGCTTACCGTCTTTTCCTCCACATCGCTGACCAGTACCTGATACTCCAGCCCGATCTGGGTTAAAAGCTCCCGCCGCCTGGGGGATGCAGAGGCCAGAAAGATTTCATATTCTTTTCCATTTGTCAAAAATCTATTCATGATGCATCTCCGGAATAAATACCCTGCTGTTTGCCAGCTTTTCATGGGCTCTCGCCGCATCCCTTACCATATGGCAGAATTCCAGCTGGGAATTGACGGCTCCTTTTTCTCCTTTGCCTGTTTTTTGATAATTGCCCTCTGCCGTGAGAATATGTGCCTTCACATTATCCTGCAGCTGCATTTCCAGGATATTCATAAGCTTCCTCTGGAGCTCCGGCTTATCCACCGGGAACATGATCTCCACCCGGCGCTCTAAATTTCGGGGCATCCAGTCGGCGCTGGCACAATAGTACTCCGGCTGCCCGTTATTTTCAAAGTAAAAAATACGACTATGCTCCAGGAAATTTCCCACAATAGAGCGGACCGTAATATTGTCACCGATACCGGGAAGACCTGTCTTCAGGCAGCAGATCCCTCTTACGATCAGTTCGATCTTTACCCCTGCCGCCCCGGCCTCATACAGGGCTTTGATGATCTCCTTGTCACAGAGACTGTTCACCTTGGCAATGATATGGCCGCTTCTGCCTGCCAGGGCGTTTTCCTTTTCTCTTCCTATTAAAGAAAGAAATCTGTCCTTTAACCACAGGGGCGCAAGAGAAAGCTTATTCCAGCTAAGGGGCTCCGAGTAGCCTGAAAGCATATTAAATACCGCCGTGGCATCCTCTCCGATGGAGGGCGCTGCAGTCAAAAGTCCCACATCCGTATAAAGCTTTGCGGTGGCATCATTATAATTTCCGGTTCCCAGATGCACATACCTTCTGATGCCGTCCTCCTCCCGCCGTACCACCAGCGTGATCTTGCTGTGGGTCTTTAAGCCCACCAGCCCGTATATTACATGGCAGCCGGCTTTTTCAAGCATCTTGGCCCAGACAATATTGTTTTCCTCATCGAAACGGGCCTTCAGCTCTACCAGCACGGAAACCTGCTTACCGTTCTCCGCCGCCTGGGCAAGGGCCGCAATGATGGGGGAATTGCCGCTGACACGATAAAGGGTCTGCTTAATGGCAAGCACATCCTTATCTCTGGATGCCTGTCTGATAAAGTCCACCACCGGACTGAAGGATTCATAGGGATGGAACAGTAAAATATCCTTTTCCCGGATCCGTTCAAAAATATCAAAATCCCCGGAAAGCTCCGGTACCGGCTGGGGCGGCGCATAACGCCTCTCCTTTAAATGCTCATAGCCGGGAAGACCGTACATTTTCATAAGGAAGGTAAGATCTAAAGGGCCGTGGATCCGATAGATCTCCTCCTCGGAAACGGCAAGCTCCTCCTCAATGATCTTAAGGAGCCTCTCATCGATCCCTTCCTCCACCTCCAGACGGATGGCCTGACCCCACTGACGGCGCTTGAGCTGCCGCTCGATCTCCTTGAGCAGATCCTCCGCCTCATCCTCCTCGATGGTCAGATCCGCATTTCTCATGATCCTGAAAGGGCAGGAGCTGACGATATCATAATTCATAAACAGCTTATGGATATTTCTCTCGATCACCTCTTCCAAAAGGATCACCGTCTTGACTTCCGTATCCTTAACAGGGATCTGGACGATCCTGTCCAATACGCTGGGTACCTGAACTGTGGCAAACTCCAGGCTCTCATCCCCTTCCTTTTTCTTGACCAACGCCCCCAGATTCAGGGATTTATTCCTGATCAGGGGAAAGGGCCGGGAGGAATCCACTGCCATAGGCGTCAGTACCGGATACACATTTTCCTCATAAAAGCTGTCCACATAGGCCGCTTCCTTCTCTGTCAGTTCCTCGTGCCTCTCGATCACGCGGATACCGTTTTCGGCAAGCTTTGGCAAAAGCTCCCTGTTATATACCTGATACTGCTGCTCCACCAGCTCATGAGTCACACAGCTTAAAGCATCCAACTGCTCTGTGGCCGTCATTCCTGCTATGTCTGTCTTCGTGTAGCCGGCATGTACCATATCCTTTAAGGATGCCACCCGCACCATAAAAAATTCATCTAAATTAGATGCCGAAATCCCGAGGAATTTCAGACGCTCAAAAAGCGGAGTTTCCTCATCCACCGCTTCGCTCAATACCCGCTTGTCAAACATGATCCAGCTCAGCTCACGGTTGCTGTAGCAGGCCGGATCGTCATATATGGATCTGCTGTCCATCTCATCTATCTCCCTTCCAAACATCAACGCTGCCTCCTGATCACCGGCCTTACATTGTATACCTCCTCAAAGAAATCGGCCCTGGCGTCAAAAAGTCCCTTCTCCAGCATAATATTTTCCTGTGTATCCACTGCAAGGATCAGCTCATCCTCCTCTAAGGAAATCCTGACCTCCTTGAATTTCTGCTTATGGCTCCTGTCAAGCCCGTTTGCCACCCGCAAAATAGCAGTGAGCTTGGAGATCTTCAGGTAAGACTCCCTGTCCATGGAGCTAGAACCCATGGTCTTGTCATAATCAAATTCCAGATGGTTAAACTTTACCACATTGGCCACGATCTCCCTTTCCTGATGGGAAAGACCGATGATCTCCGTGGCCATGATGATACTGTAGGAGCATTCTCCCAGGTTTACCATACTGATATACTTGCCGCAGTCATGAAGGATCGTGGAGATCTGCAGAAGCAGACGCTCTCTTCTTCCCAGCCCGTGGAGGCCCTCCATGCTGTCAAAAATGGAAAGAGCGATCTTCTCCAGAGTTTCACTTCTTTTTCTGCTGCCGCGATAGCGTTTGCTGATATTTTTGGCGCAGGCGATAATATCCTGTTCAAAATCATGGGCGGCTGTCATGATCTGATTTTTTTCGGCGTACTCATAGGCGATACCGTCACATAAGGTCACTCCCGGCGCCCAGATCTGGTCCGCTCCCATATGCTCCATAATGCAGTGCAGCATTACCATGGAAATATACAAAAGAGGAATGTTCTTCTCCGGCATATCCAGTGTCCTGGCCAGCTCCGGAAAGCTTCTGGTACGGCAGATCTCGGAATAATGCTCCATAGTCTCCCTGTCTGCAAAACCGCGTATGGTCCCCTTACTCTTGCCTCTGGTCACCAGCGCCGAAAGATAATCATCCACCACTATGATGCTCTTGATCTGCCGGTCCCGAAGATAAAGCTTTTTGTAAACGCTCATCTGCGCCTCTGTCATTTCCTCGATCAGGGTGGCGTACTGGCTGATACTGGCATCTAAATGGAATAAACGCTCCTGTACCCGCAAAACCCCCAGACGCATATTCTGGGTGGAGACCAGTGTGTCATTGTCAAACAGGGAGATCTGGATGCTGCCTCCCCCGATATCCACAATAGCGGTGCCGTTCTCTATGATCCTCTGGAAGCCCTCTCCCTGAAAAGCAATGGATTTATAATCCAGAAAACGTTGCTCGGAATTGCTCAGGACATCAATATGGATTCCCGTCCTTTGCTCGATCTGGTCCAGCAAAATGGCCCGGTTTCTGGACTCCCTTATGGCACTGGTGCCATAAGCCTTGTATTCCTCCACCTGATAGGACTTCATAATGCCCGAAAATTCCCGCAGCACCCGGCAGAGCTCATCCACTCTTTCATAAGACAGCCTTCCGGTACCGTAGGTTTCCGTCCCCATATCGATGCTGTAGCGGATATGGTCGATCTCCCGCATCTCTCCTGTTTTCGGAACCTCAAAAATCTTCATGGCCAGCTCGTGGGATCCCGCGTCTATGGCCGCAAATGTTTTTACTGACATAGCCCCTCCTTTTTCTTCCCAAGCAGATGATCGATGAACTGCTGAGCGCATCTCCCTGATAATCCTCCATGGGCAAGCTCCCACTTATTGGCCTCTGCCAGAAGCTCTTCCTCTGGCATTTCCACCTGATAGCGCTCTGCCAGAACCTTCACGATATTCTGGAATTCCTTCTTATCCGGCGCGGCAAAGAAAATGGTAACTCCGAACCGGGATACCAGAGAAAGCTTTTCCTGGACAGTATCCCCCGTATGGAGCTCTTCCCTTTGCAGATCGTCGATCTTAAGGGCCGGACGTCTTTCCTCCTTGTCGGAAAACTTCTCACGGATCAGATGGCGCCTGTTGGAGGTCGCATAGATCAGCACGTTCTCCGGCTTTTTCTCAAGCCCACCCTCGATCACTGCCTTCAGGTATTTGTACTCCGTCTCAAAATCCTCAAAGCTCAGGTCATCCATATAGATAATGAATTTGTAATTCCGGTTTTTGATCTGGGAGATCACATCGTTGATATCCTGAAACTGATGCCGGTAGATTTCGATGACGCGCAGGCCCTTTTCATAATATTCATTGGCGATCCCCTTGATGCTGGAGGATTTGCCCGTACCGGCATCTCCGAACAAAAGACAGTTATTTGCCTTCCTGCCCTCCACAAAAGCTTCTGTGTTCTCTATCAGCTTCTGCTTGGGGATCTCATATCCCACCAGATCCTTCAGATACACATGGGCGATGTTGGGAATGGGCACGATCTCCACTCCATTCTCACTATGTACCACTCGAAAAGCCTTATGCAGGCCGAATCTTCCCACTCCATAGTCCCGGTAGAACTCTGTGAGCGTATCCTTCATCTCCTCCGGCGTATGATCCTTGGTAAACTTTACCGCCAGATCACAGATCCGGTCCCTGATGCGGCTGTTGTACACCTTGCTTTCACTCTCGCTTCCCGCATAGTCCATGACCAGCTCAAAGCTCTCCACTCCCAGGGTCTTTACCATATCAGAAAAATCATAATCAAAAAACTCTTTAAAGATCACAATATCATGGAGCACCGCCCGATTGATGGTACCCTCCACCTGTCCCCGGATCTCGCAGGCCCTGCTGTAGCTGTTTTCGTTGTTCACCAACAGGTTGGATAAATAGCAATGCCAGAGATTTCCATAAAAGCCGTGGTTTCCCGCCAGCTCCAAAAGCCGGTGGATGCAGTCGCAAAGCTGATAGGCCATCTGCTTTTGATCAATAGGCTGGCTTGCGGAGCATGTCGATGTTTGATTTCCCTCCTGCCCCTTATAGCCCTCCATCAGTCCTGCCATATCAAACAAAAGCTTCCCCTCTTCTCCGGGGAAATCCTTATATACGATCAATTCCCGTTCTCTCATTTTGCCCTGTCTCCTTAATAATGTAATTATTCAGCCAAAGGCTTCTTAATTACTTAATAATTTCCCAGTATCCGAAGGTTCCTTGCTTCCTCCCGAAGACCTCTTAGCGCATTCTTTACGGAGCTGTCCGCCAGATTCCCGTCAAAATCAATAAAAAACCGATACTCCCAGTTCCGCCCTTCAATGGGCCTGCTCTCTATCCGGTTCATATTCAGATTGTTATAGATAAAATGGGACAGCATATGGTAAAGGGATCCGCTCTCATGAGGAATCTCAAAGCAGATGCTGACCTTTTTTGCATCCTTAAGAAAGATCTTCTGGTTGGTGACAATAATAAACCGGGTGGAATTGGTGCTGGAATCATTGACCCCCTTTTTCAGGATCTGAAGGCCATAAAGCTTCGCCGCATATTCACTGGCAATGGCGGCCTTAGAATGCTCCTTATCCTCCGCCACCTTCCGGGCGGCAAAGGCATTATTCTGCATGCTGATCTGCTGCCAGTCATAGCTGTTCAAAAAACGGGCCGACTGCATCAGAGACTGGGGATGGGAATAGACAGTCCTGATATCTGAAAACTCCGTTCCCGGAATACCCATCAGGCAATGTTCGATCTTAATGATCTGCTCTCCCACAATATAATTTTCAAATTCTGCAAGAAGATCATAAATCTCGCTGACGATCCCTGCCGTGGAATTTTCAATGGGAAGCACTGCAAAATCCGCACTGCCCTCATCGATGGCGCCCATAGCATCCCGAAAGGTTTCCACATGGAAGCTGTTCACTTCTTCCCCGAAATACTGAACCATGGCCGCCTGGGAATAGGCTCCCTCCGCTCCCTGGAACACCACTCTGGCCTTTCTGCCATCTAAGCCGTCAACGCCGATAAAGGGAAGGTTTCCCATACTCCCTCTCTCCGACAGCATCCGGTACTGAAGCTTGCGGCTCATGGATATGATCTGTTCAAAAAGCTCCGACAGCCCCTGGCTGTTGAACTCATTGTGGGCCATCGCCCTGATCTTCCGGAGCTTTTCCTCCTCCCTTGTCTTGTCAAAGACCTTCTTTCCTGTCTCGATCTTATATTCCGCCACCTGGGCGCATACATCCATTCTTTTTTCGTATAATGCTGCGATTTCGGCATCGATCTCATCGATCTGCCCCCGTAATTCCAGTAAATCCATGTCCGTCTCCTCCGCAAATGTCCTCATAAAATCTGTGTAACTGTGAAGGTACTAGGCAGTTACAAATCTGCTATTTATTTTATACCAAATAAATCGGGTGTTCAAGCACTGTTACTTCTTTTTCCCTTTTTCAATAAAATGCAGTTGCGGAATAAATTTTGACTCATTATAATAGGAAGTGCAGAAAGGAGTTATTTTATATGAAAAAAGAATGGAAAATTTTGATCGGCACAGGGATTATTTTAATGGCCGCAATCGTAATTTATGCCGTTTCCCTGTTAAATGACCGAATTCCCTCCAATAATATTTCCGTCACGGGAAATACCGGTGGAAACCTGAACAATAAGGGGTTATTTGCAGAAAGCGATGGAAAAGTCTATTTTTCCAATGCCTACGATAACGGCTGCCTGTACTCCATGAATGCGGATGAAACAGAAATCACCAAGCTCATCAATTCCCGGGCTACCTCTCTTAATGTGGGGGGAGATTATATTTACTATTATATGGACAGCTCAGACGGCGGCTCAGGCATGGGCTATGTGATCCCCACCCGGGGCGTCTACCGCTGCAAATTAAACGGACGGGACAGCAAATGCCTGGACAGGACTGCTGCCATCACCATGCAGCTTGTAGGGGACTATATCTATTACCAGCATTACAACAATAAGGATTTCACCCAGCTTTATAAGCTCAAAACGGACAAAAGCGAAAAAACCTTAGTTTCTGACAGCGTGATCAATCCAGCGGCCTGCTTCGACGGAACCATATACTTTAACGGCACCGAAAGAGACCATTACTTATACGGGCTTGATACCAGAACTGACAGCATCTATACCGTCTATGAGGGCAACCTCTGGTATCCGGTTTATCACCAGGGCTATATCTACTATATGGATGTTTCCTCCAATTACCGGCTCTGCCGTTATTCCCTCTCCGCAAGCACCGTGGAGATCCTTACCAACGACCGGGTGGATTGCTTTAATGTAGGTGACTATTCTGTTTATTACCAGAAGAATTCTGCCGAAAGTCCTGCCCTTATGCGGATGAACCTTGACGGCAGCAATCCCGAGGTGGTTGCCGAAGGTAATTACACCAATATCAACCTTACCTCTGCCTACGCCTATTTTAATGAATTCGGAGCGGATACCCCCGTCTACCACACACCGGTAAACGGTCCGGTAAACGTAACGCCATTCTCGGCGGCCATGGATGCGGTGATACCCTAAAATAGCTTCTGAAGCAGCTCTTATAGTGAACGACAAAATAATTTGTCGTTCACTATAAAAAACGGATGCCAGTCCGCAAAGCCTGGCATCCGTTTTTTTATCAATAAGCTGGCTCGCAGAGTGTGCTGTCCGTTGTTTCCCTTACAGCTCCTTCAGCATCTGCCTCACCGTCTTCCCCGTCAGGGGATGGATGTACCCGGGGCAGAGCTGATCCAAAGGCTCAAGCACAAACCGTCTGTTTGACATATCCGGATGAGGAACGATAAGTCTCTCGTCATCGGAAACAAAGCCTTCATAAAACAACACGTCCAGATCCAGTGTCCTTGGCCCCCAATGCACCAGCCGTTCCCTGCCCGCCTTCTTTTCCAGAGACTGCAGAAGGGCAAGCAGCTCATAGGGCGATAAAAGAGTTTTCAATCCCACAGCCCCGTTTAAAAAGTTATCCTGCTCCACACCGCCATAGGGTTCGGTGACGATCAGCCGGGAGCACTTTACCTGCCGGATCTTAGGATGCGCCCTGAGCGAATCCAAAGCCTCACTTATATAGGCCTGCTTATCTCCCATATTAGAACCGATCCCGAGATAAACCTGACGCCATCCTCTCTCTATTTTAACAGCAATATTGGAAAAAGGGATTTTTACCGGCGCCATAGGCTTTTTTAATTCCAACACAAGACTCTCCACCAGAGGAAAGGACAGAAGGATTTCCTCCGCCAGGTGCTCTGCCGCAGCTTCTATCAGAAGAAAGGTGTTCTCTCTTAAATATCTGTGGACCAGCCTGCAGACCTCTCCATAATTGGTAGAAAGCGTGAGTTCATCCGCCATCCCTGCCGGCCGCAGATCCGTATTTAAGATCGCACTCACCTTAAAAAGCTGTCCTTCCCTTGTCTCCTCCGGATACACGCCATGCCCGGCATACACCTCCAGGTCTTCTATTATGATCTGATCCATCTGACTATCCCTCCACCTGCATGATCGCCTCTGCCATCCTTACCGCCCGTACATTCTCCTTAATATCATGGACTCTGACAAAGGCGCATCCTTTCAAAACTGCAACCACGGTGGTGACCAGTGTGCCCTCCAGCCGCTCCGTCACCGGCAGATTAAGCGTCAGTCCGATCACCGATTTCCGGCTTGCCCCCAAAAGCACCGAAAAACCCATATCTGCAATCTTCTCAAGAGACTGGAGCATCTTAAGATTCTGCTCACAGGTCTTGCCGAATCCGATCCCCGGGTCGAGGATGATCCGATCCCTTCTGATCCCTGCCCGCTCCGCAATGGAAAGGGTCTCCTGCAGATCCTCTGTAACATCCCTCAGAAGCTCCTCATAAACCGGCTCCTTCCGGTTATGCATGAGCACACAGGGCGTCCCTGCCCCTGCAATGACCTCTGCCATCCCGGGATCTTTTTTCAGCCCCCAGATATCATTGATCAGATCGGCTCCTGCCTTAAGGCCTGCTCCGGCCACTTGCGCTTTACAGGTATCCAGAGAAATGGGAACATCAAACCGTGCCCTCACCGCCTCGATCACCGGGATCACTCTCCCGGCCTCTTCTTCTCCTGACACCTGCTGATATCCCGGCCGGGTGGACTCCCCGCCGATATCCAGGATATCCATACCTTCCTTTATCATTTCCTCCACCCTGAAAAGGGCCGGATCAAGCTTTGTATATTTCCCGCCATCCGAAAAGGAATCCGGCGTTACATTCAGGATCCCCATAATATACGTATGATGTGCGGTATCAAATTCACGTGTGCCAATCTTCATTTCTTTAAATCCCCTGCCTGATCATCTGAAAAAAGCGGTTCTGCAGCCTCTCATCCTCCTCAAAAGCCCCCCGGACTGCCATGGTCACCGTCCGGCTTCCGGGCTTTTTGATCCCCCGCATGGTCATGCACATATGCTCTGCCTCTGCCATTACCATCACTCCGCCGGGGTGTAAGGTATCCATAATGGCGTCTGCGATCTGGGCGGTCATCCGCTCCTGAATCTGGAGCCTTCTGGCAAACACCTCCACGGTACGGGCCAGCTTGCTGATCCCCACTACCTTTCCCTCCGGGAGATAGGCGATATGTATTTTGCCATAAAAAGGCAGCATATGGTGCTCGCATATGGAATAAAAAGGAATATCCTTTTCGATCACCATCCCCGGATCTGAAGCCTCAAAGGTTTTGGCCAGATGTTCACCGGCCGAAGCCTCCATCCCGGCAAGAAGCTCCTCGTACATCCGGGCCACTCTCTCCGGCGTCTCCTTAAGTCCGTCCCTTTCCGGATCCTCACCGATTCCTTCTAACAGAAGCCTCACTGCCTCTTTCACTTTATCTTTGTTTACCATGAAAATCTCTCCCTGTATGGCCTTTGCCCTGGCTCTTGCCTTTGTCCTTTGCTCTCTTTTCCACGATCCGGATCAGCTCCCCCAGATAAGACAGGGAACCAAAGGCAATGATCACCGTCTTCTCGTCCGCTAAAAGACAGGCCAGCTCCACTGCCTCCTCCACACTGTCTGCCGCCGTCACATTCGGGTGATACTCTCCCGCTCTCCTGGCCAGCTCGTAGGAGGAACAGCCCCGCTCCCCCTTAGTGGGCACTGTCAGTATCTGCTCCGCCAAAGGGCAGGTGATCCTTAAGACCTGATCCTGTTCCTTATCCCTCAGCATTCCTATTATATATAGAATCCTCCGGTTTGTAAAATAAAAACCGATGGATTCCGCAAGGCGTCTGGCAGCATCCCTGTTATGTGCTCCATCCGCAACAAAACAGGGTTTTCGGGAAAGCACCTGGAACCGCCCCGGCCAAAAGGCCTTTAATAGTCCCTGATAGATTGCCTTATCCTTCAGAGGAAAGCCTGCCTTTCCAAGCTCCTGGGCTGCCCGAACCGCCAACATGGCGTTTTCAATCTGGAAAGTACCGGGAAGAGTGATGGTCAGATCCTCAAATTTTTCATAAGAAAAGCTCTGTTTTTCGAGACCCCTTTTTACCTTACGGGCATCCCCCGGATCAACCAGGATAAGAGGGATCCCAAGAGCCACCGCATGCTCCCTTAAAACCTCTACCGCTTCCTCCTGCCCCTTAAGGGCAACCGCAACAGCTCCCGGCTTCATGATCCCCGCCTTCTGCCCGGCAATCTCCGAAATCGTCTTTCCCAATATCCCCATATGATCCAGGCTGATGGATGAAAATACCGCCACTTTGGTATCCGTAATGATATTGGTAGCGTCATAAAGCCCGCCCAGACCTGTCTCAAGAACCACGATCTGACACCCCTGCTCCCGGAAATGCCAGAAGGCCATTGCGGTTTTGACCTCGAAGGCTGTGGGGTGAGGCTTTCCCTCCTTTACAAGCTCCCGGCAAAGCTCCCGCATGACTGTCATCTTCCTGCAGAGCTCCTTTTTACTGATCGGTCTTTTGCCCACCTGGATCTCTTCCCTGTACTCAAAGATCACCGGCGATATGTATCTGCCTGTACGATAACCGGCCTGCTGAAGGATCTCGGAAAGAAAGGCAGTCACAGATCCCTTTCCGTTGGTTCCCGCAATATGGACAAAAGCAAGGCCCTTTTCAGGGTTTCCGAGCTTTTCCATCAGGTTTTCCATATTGGCAAGTCCCGGCCTTACGCCATAGGTTCGAAGCTCCTCCACATAATCCATGGCCTCCTGATAAGTCATCTCACCGCCCGATCCCTGATATCTTTGGATCAGCTCTTCCCCCCACTCTCTTATTTCCATACTCCCCGCTCCCCTTTATGTCTGTAAGATCATAGTGAACAACAAATTATTTTGTCGTTTACTATATGTATAAAAACCGGCATTTCGTTCCATACTGCTACCATGATAAAAAAATTTTTGAAAGCCTTCCTTCAATGCGGACTCCTCGGCTGGAGTCTTGAGATCTTTTTTACCTCCCTCGGCTCTCTGCGCCAGAGAGACCTGCGGCTATACGGACGTACCTCCCTTTGGATGTTTCCCATCTACGGAAGCGTATCTGTCCTTGGCCCTGTTTTTAAAATGCTCCGAAAGCTTCCTGCCCTTCTGAAAGGGACAGTCTATGCCCTCTGCATTTTTACAGGGGAATATCTCACCGGAAGCCTTCTGTCCCGCCTTGACCTTTGCCCCTGGAATTATGAGCGCTCCCGCTGGAATATAGGCAAGGTGGTGCGCCTTGACTATTTCCCCAACTGGTTTCTGGCCGGGCTTTTGTTTGAACGGCTTTTATCCCCGGACAGAAAAGCGGTATGAAATCCTCATACCGCCCGCAATGCCTTCATTCTCAATCCGAATCTATTTCCTCTGCCTGCGCACCGATATCCAATGTATTCAGGGTACGCCGTTTCATCCGTGCCTGTTCTGATGCCTCCAGGATATGATCCTTCACTGTCTTGGCATTTTTGATATGGATCAGCTCCAGCTTCGGATGGGTTACGTCTCCGGTATAGCAGACTACCGTCCCCAGCCCAAAGATCCTTTCCGCCAGGGAGGTCACAAGCTCCACGTCCTGCACCTTGTACATATAACAGTCATTCTCTGTTTTCTTAAGAAGCCCGCTCTCTATTGTGATCAGATTTTCCTTCACATGATAGGTTGTAAATGTAAAAGGCAGTCCCAAAAACAGCCACCTTTTTTTCTCCTTAAATTCTACTGCCATAACACATCCCCTTCCTTTTGCTCCTGCCACTGTTCCTTCTTTTCATTGCACCAGACCACCCTGTTCCTGCCCTGCTGCTTGGCGATATAAAGCATCTCGTCCGCCTTCTTCAAGACATCCTCATAGGAATCCTTCTCCTCCGGAATGACGGTAACCCCGCCGATGCTGATGGTCACCCACTCGGATACCGGAGAACAGTGGGGAATATGCAGATTCTCGATCTCTCCCCGGATCTTCTTCATAAATTCGAAGGCAGCTTCCGCATTCTCTCCTAACGAAAGGGCCACAAACTCCTCTCCCCCATAGCGGGCCACAAAATCCGTACTCCTGCGCAGATAAGAGGATACCGTTTTAGCCACAGACGCTATGACCTTGTCTCCTGCCGGATGCCCGAAGGAATCATTATAAAGCTTAAATTTATCGATGTCGAACATACACACCGTAAAGGGCAGCTTCAGACGGACAGCCTCCCGCCATCTGGTCATGCTGGTTTTTTCGTAGCTCCGTCTGTTGGCGATCCCCGTAAGCTCATCGATCATGGCGTCCTTCATAAACTGTTTCCTGTATTGGAACAGCTTGATATGGGTGTTCACCCTTGCCTTCACGATCAGGGGCTTAAAGGGCTTGGTAATATAATCCACCGCCCCCATGACCAGGCCTTTCTGCTCATGCATCATATCTGTAAGGCTGGTGATCAGTATCACCGGGATAAACTTGGTGTGAATATCCTCCTGCAGCTCCTTAAGCAGGACAAAGCCGTCCATATAAGGCATGATCACATCCAGCAGGATCAGTGAATACTCTCCTGTTTTAGCCTTTTTTAACCCTTCCTCCGCCGTACTGCATACGGTCACCTCATAATCCTCTGCCAAAAGAGATTTCAGCGCTTCTGCCTGCAGCAGACTGTCATCTATAACCAAAATTTTATCCATAGGCGTTCCTTTTCCTTTTCTCTGTACCCGAACCTGATACACATGAGGATATTATATTCTAAAAGCAGGAAATTGTCCACGACTAAAACCTTCCCGAAACTTTCTTTTTTCTCCGATTGAAACTGCGGGGGCGATATGCTAAAATAGACCCTGTAAATCAACAGACGCCGCTTTGCGGCACCCTATCAGACAGGAGGACGCTTATGACCGCAAAAGACTGTATCAAAGAACGCAGAAGCATCCGTAAATTCAAGGCCGATCCCATAGATCACGCCTTACTTTCCGAGATTGTTGAGACTGCATCCTACGCTCCCAGCTGGAAGCACACCCAGATCGCACGCTATATCGCTGTTGAAGGCGAATTGAAGGACAAGATCGCTGCCGAATGCACCCAGGCTTATCCCCGAAACGGAGAGATCATTGCCCAGGCTCCGCTGCTTATGGTAGTCACCTTTCTTACCGGCAGAAGCGGTTTTGAGCGCGACGGTTCCTTTTCCACTGCCAAAGGCAGCTTCTGGCAGGCCTATGACGCCGGAATTGCCAGTCAGACCTTCTGTCTTGCCGCCTGGGACAAAGGACTCGGCAGCGTGATCATGGGAATTTTTGACGATGCAAAGACTGCGTCATTATTAAACCTCCCTGAAGGAAGGGAAGTTGCCGCACTGATCCCTGTGGGTTATCCTGACGAAGCGCCTGCCGCTCCCAGAAGGAAGCCTGTAGAGGACCTGTTATCATTTCAAAGCTAAACAACAGATGATGTGCTTTGCAAATCATCCCTATGGAAACAAGGGATGATGCGCTTCGCAAATTGTTCTTATGTTAATAAAAATCGAAGAGAGCTTCTCTTCGATTTTTTGCGGAAGGAGTATCACTATGAGACATCTTATGAGTCCTCTTGATTTTTCCACAGAGGAATTGGACCGGCTCTTTGATCTGGCAAACGACATTGAGGCGAATCCCGGCAAATATGCCAAAGCCTGTGAGGGCAAAAAGCTTGCTACCTGCTTTTATGAACCCAGCACACGTACCCGGCTCAGCTTTGAAGCCGCCATGCTAAACTTAGGAGGAAGCGTCATCGGCTTTTCCGATGCCTCCGCATCCTCCGCTGCAAAGGGAGAAAGCGTATCCGATACCATCCGGGTCATCTCCTGCTTTGCGGACATCTGCGCCATGCGCCATCCCAAGGAGGGCGCTCCCAAGGTAGCGGCAGACCGCTCCTCCATTCCCGTGATCAACGCAGGCGACGGAGGACATCAGCACCCCACCCAGACCCTCACCGACCTTCTCACCATCCGTTCCTTAAAGGGACGCCTTGACCATTTTACCATCGGCCTGTGCGGAGATCTGAAATTCGGCCGCACCGTCCACTCCCTGATCAACGCCCTTTCCCGATATGAAGGGATCCGGTTCATCTTTATCTCTCCGAGAGAGCTGATGGTACCTGATTATGTAACGGAAATGCTGAACGAAAAAAACATTCCCTACGAGGAGGTCATCCGCCTGGAATCCATTATGCCAAGGCTTGACATGCTCTACATGACACGGGTCCAGAAGGAACGCTTTTTTAATGAGGAGGATTATGTAAGGCTGAAGGATTTTTATATTCTTGACAAGGCCAAAATGCAGCTGGCCTCCCCCGATATGCTGGTGCTCCATCCCCTGCCCAGGGTCAATGAGATTTCCGTGGAGGTGGATGATGACCCGAGAGCCGCATATTTTAAGCAGGTACAGTACGGCGTATATGTGCGTATGGCGCTGATCCTAACCCTGCTGGATATTCATGTAGGCTAAAAGCCACAGAAGGAGGAACACTATGCTTAATGTAGGAAAAATCGAAGAAGGCTTTGTGCTGGATCATATTAAGGCCGGTAAAAGCCTTTCCATCTATCATCATCTGCAGCTGGACAAACTGGACTGTACCGTAGCCATCATCAAAAATGCCCGCAGCAACAAAATGGGAAAAAAAGATATCCTGAAGGTAGAATGCGACATTGATATGCTGAATCTGGATGTTCTTGCTTTTATTGACCACAACATCACAGTTAACGTCATAAAGGACGGAGCCATTGTCTCCAAAAAAGAGCTTCAGCTCCCGAAGGAGCTGAAAAATATCATCCGGTGCAAAAATCCCAGATGCATCACTTCTATTGAACAGGAGCTTCCCCACATCTTTGTACTGGCGGACGAAAAAAAGGAAATCTACCGCTGCAAGTACTGTGAGGAGAAATGTACAGAAACCTTATAGACTCTTATGTGTGGCCGGCGGCAAGCAGGTGGGATATTCCTTTGAGTATCCTGCCTAACAGGGTGATGATGGACACCACCAGAAATCCTGCCGCCGCTGCCGCCACGCTGAGCATCATTTCCTCATAGCTGTAATGCCTGCTGGGAATATAAACCTTCATCCTCTCGGTGAAGCAGGCAATCCCCGTAAGGATCAAAAGAGTGATACCGGTTTTAAAAAACCAGTGGCATCCTGCAAAGGTCACATGGATGGTAATGGTTCCCATGATTCCGATCATCAGAAACGCCAGCACTCTTCCGCTCTGCCGGATCAGGTAATTTAAGGTATCCAGCTCTTCCCTTGAAGCGCCTTCTCCGATCTGCCCCGCGCCGGAGAGCTGCCTGAGAAACTGCTTTCCCAATTCCTTGCTCTCTTCACCGTTCTGGAAGGAGAGATAAACGATCCCTCCGATCATCGCTATAAAAATAAGCCACAAAAGCATTACTATGGGCCATCTGGTTCTTTTTTTCATATTCCTTGATTCACCCGTGCTTCCCTTTCCTGTCTCCAGGGAAAGCCGGCAGACCTTTTGCTGCCCCTGCCATCCCGCCCCAATATAACGATTTCATTATATTCGCCTGTGTCTTAAATTGTCAATTGCTGACCGGATGTCTTAAGAATTTCTTTATAAAAGGGGCTGATCGGCTCTCACGAAAAATCCCTGATCATGGGCACACACCGGGCACTTTCCGGGTGCCATCTCCCCTTCGTAGATATATCCGCAGTTTAAGCAGATCCAGCTTGTCTTTTGATCCTCCTGAAAGAGCCTGTTCTTTTCCATAAGCTCTGCAAACCTTCCAAATCTGTCTCCATGCACCTTTTCAATCTCCGCGATCATAAAAAAGGTACTGGCAATGGCAGGAAAGCCCTCTTCCTTCGCCTTTTCCCCGAAGGCTTTGTACACATCGTCATGCTCCTCATACTCATTATGCTGGGCCATGCGCAGAAGGTCTGAGAGCTTCTCGGAAATATCCACCGGATAGCCTCCGTCTATATGGATCGTCTCTCCCCCAAGCTCCTTCAGATACTTATAAAAAATCTCTGCATGCTCCCTTTCCTGATCTGCCGTAAAGCGAAAAACCCTTTCTATCACATGCAGCTTCTCCTTCTTTGCCTGGGCTGCCGCGATGGTATAGCGGTTCCTGGCCTGGCTCTCTCCGGCAAAGGAACGCATAAGGTTGTCTTTTGTTTCACTGTTCTTAAAATCACATGCCATAAAAAATCTCCTTTTTATCCAAGATTTGCCTACTGCCCATATTATAGGCAAAAAAAGAGATTTTATACCTCTGCGGTCGCAGCATCCCTCCAGGGTGCTTCCTCAAAGGGGATATAGAGAATGCCGGGATGGAAATAAAGCTCGATTCCCCGGGCGATGCCCTCTGCCAGCAGCCTCTGATAATCCGTATCTGCCAGACGCTGCTCCTCCTGAGGGTTTGACAAAAATCCGGTTTCGATCAGACAGGCAGGCATCAGGGTTTTACTGACCACATAGAGCTCCTGGCTGTTGATTACTCCCCGTCCCTTTGCTCCCGTACTTTTAACCGTCTCTCTGTGGACCAGAAGAGCCAGTCTTTCATTATCTCTTGTGGTATCCGCTCCGTCGTACCAGGTCTCAATACCGCCTACGCTCTTATCCTTTCCTTCGTAAGTATTTTGATGGATGCTCACATAAAGATCCGCCTGATAGCTGTTTGCGATCTCCACACGATCCAGCTTGCCGATCAGCTCATCCTTCTCTCTGAGCATCAGCACCCGGTACCCCTTTTCCGTCAGCTCCTTCTCAAGAGCCCTGGCAATCTGCAGATTGATATCCTTTTCCTCCGCGCTTTTTCCCGCACATCCGCAATCCATTCCACCATGCCCCGGGTCGATGGCGATCAATGGCTGCCTGTTTTCCTCTTCCTGCGTCCCTTGCCGGGTTTTCTCCATAATAGCGTTCTGCACTGCCCCGCCGATTGCCGCCATCTGTATGGTCTGCTCCATCCAGCTCTCTGATGCCGTCTCTTTTTTTGAAGATAAGGTCAGTTCGCGGAGCGTGCTGACCGCCTTCTCCTCTCTTATATTTTTGGGGGCCGCCCAGACCATGACCTGGCAGGCGGACAGTCCCAATATCCCCGCTGTCAACGCCATACACAAACCAAATCCCGCCCTTTTTCCTTTTTTGCTCCGCCTTTTGCTTTTCCTTCGTTTTTCCATAAAAAATGATGCTCCTTTGTAACCTCGCTTATAATAAAGCAAGTTTACAAAACCGGTGCATCATTTTATCATCATATTTCCATCAAACTTCCATCATTTATGCATCATTTTTGTATCATTTGCGAACTCTTTGCGTCTACTTGGATATTTTCAGGAACAGCTCGTTGATCCCGTCATAAAAGCCCACCGTTACGATGGTCCTGTCCTCCCCTGAGCCGGCAAAAACATACTTTTTGTAATAAGGGGTGGCCTCTAAAAGAGGATTATCCGTCTCGTAGGGCAAAGGAGCCTCAAGTCCCATGTATTCGCTCCACTTTTCGATGATCTCATCGGGATCGATCTCCTCCCACTTCCGTTCCGTCCTTGCATAAAACTCATAAATCCTTCCGTCACCCGCATCCAGATAGGCATCAATGAGACGGTTGGATTTATCCGCATTACGCTTGCTGTTTGACAGAGTCATCTTCCATACCGCCACATTATTTCTGGGCTCCAACACGTCGATGGCGGAATAAAGGGTTGCTTCGTAATCCGCTCCCTGCACCTCCCTGACGGTTTCCGGCAAAATTCCCAGCTCTTTCAGGCTCCCAAGCATTTCATTGCAGGTGGTAAAGATCTCTTCCTCCGTAATCTCCTTTTCCGCAGGCCCTCTGTGATTGACCACAAAGGCATAGGTTCCCCCCAGCTCCTGGTAGTCCGCTGATTCCTCCTCCACCCGGGTAAGGGCGTTCTGTTCACTTTCCGGCAGGCTCTGGCTGTTCAGACACTGAGAGAGGATATAAAGCTTTTCGTTACTTCCCAAGGTGTAGCGGTACCCTTCCCCTTCCATCTCGGCAGTCTGGGTATGGATCCTGTCAAGCACCCTGTTGTCCTTATATACCGCAAGCTGCTCCGGTCCCCAGATGGATGCGGCCATGATCAGCACTGCGATCACAAAAAGAGTAACATTGATCAATGATTTCTTCATGACTTCTCCTGCCCCCCTTCAGAATCCTTCCCAGGCAAAAGAAAGCCGATGCAGGTCCCCTCTCCCAGTTTGCTCTCTATAGACAGGCTGCTGTGGTGAAGGGACAGGATCTCCGTGCAGAGCGCCAGGCCAAGGCCTGCGCCGTTCCGCTCTCTTGCCCTGGATTTGTCCACCATATAAAAGGCCTTGGTGATCTTCAAAAGCTCTCCCTCCGGGATACCCATACCATGATCCTCTACCTGAAAAAGATAGCCATCCGCCCTGGAGATCCCTCTGATCTCAATGATACTGCCCGGTTCCGAGGCCTTGCAGGCATTATCCAGAAGATTGATCAGCACGGTAATGATCAGATTGCTTTCCGCCCAGACCATAGCCTTGTCAAAGGAATAGACGAATTCCATATCTTCGTTGGTCCGGAACATTCCCTGCAGATACTGGAAAAGGCTTTCCGCCTGTACCTCCTGAAACTGAGCCTGTCCGTGTCTTGTGACCATGATATCCAAAAGCCGGATGGACATGGCCTCCAGCCGTTTGCCCTCAGTATAGATGTAATTGGCAGACAGAAGGCTTTTTTCCTCATCCAGCTTCCGGGAACGGAGCATATCCGCATACCCGATGATCGCCGTAAGGGGCGTCTTCAGCTCATGGGCAAAGGCTCCCACAAAGTCCTCCTTTGCCTGGATCTCATCCTCCAGCTTACCCATGTTCTCTTCCAGAGCCTCCGCCATATGATTAAAATCAAGGGTAAGCTGCCCCAGCTCGTCATTGCTGATCTTTTTGGCACGATAAGCATAATCTCCCGCCGCCATCTTCTTGGTGGCTCTTGTCAGCAGACGGATCGGCTTGGTGAGCAAAAAGGAGATCAGAAGCATGGCCGCCATTCCAAAAAGAAGCATGGCCACCGTCACCCGCCGGTATACCCGAAAGCCCAGAGCTCTTTCATCGAAGACCACCGACACATCCCGCAGGGTCTCCAGATACAAAACCCGGTCCAGAGCGTTTACCGTACTTCCGGTCTGGATATAGTAATGCCCGTTTAAGCAGATCGTCCGGTAAGCCTTTGTGCCTGCCTGTGTCTGTGCAAGCAGCTCATCATCCGTTTCAAACCCGTCGCTGGCATAAAGGGTCTCCTTTTCCTCATTGGAGATCCTGAGCATGCGGCTGGCGCTCTGGCTGGAGGATTCCAGCTTTGAGGCAAGCTGCTCCACCGTGTTATCCTGAAGTACGTCATATTTGGCAGGCACATTTAAAGCGGCAGTCTCAAAAGCAAAGCAGAGAATACTGTTTTCATCCAGAGCCTGCCCGGCCTCCCGTTCAAGAGAGATCTCAAACACACTGTTCACAAAATAAAACCCGCTGAAGCCCAGTGCGATCGCCATAACGATCATGGTGCATATCAGCAGCTTTGAAGAAAATTTCATTGCGGCACCTCTAGCCGGTAGCCCACCTTATAAACAGCTACCAGATTCTGCTCCCATCCAAGTTTCTTTCGAAGACGCTGTACATGGAGGTCTAAAGTACGGCTGTCGCTGATATACTCATCCTCCCATACCTTTTCGTATAAGGTTTCACGAAACAACGCCACATTTTTGTTCTGTATAAAAAGCACCAGCAGGCCGAATTCTTTGTTGGTGAGCACCACAGGCTTTCCATCCTTCAAAACCCTGCGGGCCTCCACATCCACTACCACATCTCCTGCCGTAAGCTGCTTTTCCGTCTTATTATAGCGGCGCAGCACCGCCTCCACCCGGGCCACCAGCTCCACCACGTCAAAGGGCTTGACCAGATAATCATCCGCCCCCAGCTTCAGTCCCTTTACCCTGTCCTTTACCTCATGCTTTGCCGTAATAAAGATCACCGGGATCTTTAAAGGACGTATGTATTCCATCACGTCATAGCCGTCCGCCCCCGGCAGCATGATATCCAACAGGATAAGATCAAAGCTTTCCTTTTCTATCAGGTCAATGGCATCCAGCCCGTTCTGCACGCTCTGACAGTGATAGCCCGACGCCGACAGATTTAAATCGATCAGATCACATATAGATTTCTCATCATCTACGATCAGTATTTTTATCATTCTTTATCCGTCCCCTTCCACTTTCCATCCCCAAAAGCTCCGGGCCTTTTCCACCAGCCCTGCAACTGTATCCTCTTCACTGCATGGATACTGCTCCTTGATTTCCGTATCCTCATAGAAGCCTCCGGTACGCTGGTAATAAATGGCATAGTCGTTTTCAGCCAGAAGCTCATTCTGCTCTCCCTCATAGCTGTAACGGGCCAGCACCAGGATATCCTTCATCCCGTCTCCGTCAATATCCCTGCAGGTGATCCCCTTAAGGGCATAAAGATTATCATAATCCCCCATGGGCTGCAGACTCCACACAATATAACCTTCCTCGTTGATCAGATAGATCATAAAGGTAGCAAAATCAGCCATGGTATAGGTCCCCGGCACCACCTCCAGCTTACCGAGCTTTTCGAACTGTCGGAAATAGCACTGCTCCTGGGCGATCACAAAACCTTTTCTCACAAGCTCCCTCTTGGTAGCTGCCGTATAAAGAAACTCCGTAGATTTCCCTTCCTTTACAAAGGCGGCAATACTCTCCACGCTTTTATTCATGCTGAACCGATTGATCTTATCGGACAGACGGTAATCCCAGTAAAAGCCCTGGCCGCTCTGGAACAGCACATCTCCGATCTTATAGGGCTTCCCCGCATAATCTCCTCTGTCATTCACACAGGTGGTGATCAAAATAATGTCCATCAGCCCGTCCCCGTCAAGGTCCTGGAAGGAAACCGCCGCCAGCTCCCTGATAGGCTGCCGCATCTGCCCCCTGTTCCGGTTATTGGCCTCTAACTGGTCCGTCTTATACACCACCTGACCACTCTCATCCGCAAAAAAAAGAGCCAGCCTGTGGTACCTTCTGTCTAATGCCGGGATCATGGAAACCTCTCCATAGCCCCTAAACTCTATGGGAAAGATCTGTTCCTCTATCACCCTGAATCCTTCGTTTTCTATCTGGGTACGGTCTTCTATCCGCGAAAAACGCTGCTGATAATCCTCATAAGCGGCTAAAAGGGCTTTGGAATCCTCATCCTCCTGTGCATATGCATCGGCGGGAGACGCCAGTAACAGCACCAGCCATATGCTGATCATCAGACACCTCCACACTCCGCGCGCCGCCTTATTGATCAAAATGCCCGTTCTTTTGTTTCGCATATCTTCTGCTTCCTATATTTCTGTGCCTCATGTGAATTTCCATTCGTAACTGGTAAGTAACCTTCACAGCTGCTTCTATTCTATCATAGCGGAACGGAAACCTTCAAGATAGTTTTTGAAGCAATGGAATGTAACAAGTAACTATTCAGCCAGGACTTTGCACTTGCTGCAAAGTCCGTGAGAAAGCGTAGTTTAAGCCAAGAGTGAATCTGCCCCTTCGCCGAAGGGTGCTGAACGTCCAGTGGACGTTCGTTTAGCACGGACCGAAGCGGAGCGTAGACACTTTAAATGGGCAGATTTAGGGTAACTATGAAGCCGAAGGCTGAATAGTTACTGTAACAAAACCGGGCTTTAAAACAGACCGATACACCGATCCGTCTTAAAGCCCGGTTGTTAATATAAGGATGGTCGGCAGAGCCTGGCATCCGTTGTTTACTCCGCCTTCAGGGCGCGCATGGAATTCAAGATTGCGATCACTGAAACTCCCACATCGGCAAATACAGCCTCCCACATATTGGCAAGGCCAAATGCGCCGAGAAGAAGCACCAGTGCCTTGACTGCCAGTGCAAAAATGATATTCTGCTTCACGATCCGAAGGGTCTTGCGGCAGATCCGCACTACAGCAGCGATCTTTTTCACATCGTCATCCATCAGCACCACATCCGCAGCCTCAATAGCTGCATCACTTCCCATACTGCCCATGGCGATACCGATATCCGCCCTTGTCAGAACCGGAGCGTCATTGATCCCGTCTCCCACAAAGGCAAGCTTTTCTTTTTCCTTCTGGGCGCTTAAAAGCGCTTCCACTCTGGAAACCTTCTCTCCCGGCAAAAGCTCCGCATGGACCTCATCCATCCCCAGCTCTGCTGCCACGGCCTCCCCAGCCTGCCTTCTGTCTCCGGTGAGCATCACACATCTTTTAACCCCCACCTGTCTCATGCTGCTGATGGCCTCTCTGGCCCCGTCCTTAATGCTGTCCGCAATGACGATCACCCCGCAGCTTTTTCCTTCGCAGGCAACATAAACAACCGTGCCCGGAGCTTCACAGGATTTACAGGAAATCCCTCTTGCCCTCATCAGCTTTTCGTTTCCGATCAATACCTCTTTGCCATCCACAGGGACACAGATCCCTTCCCCTGCAATCTCCTCAGCCTGCCCCACTCTGGTCATATCAGGCTCTTTTCCATAGGCCTCTTTGATGGAGCCTGCGATGGGATGGGTAGAATATCCTTCCCCTAAAGCCGCCAGCTCAAGAAGCTCCTCCCCGGTACAGTTCTCCGGCAAAAGCTCCTGAACCTTAAATTCTCCTTTGGTCAATGTGCCGGTCTTATCAAAGACAATGGTAGTCACCTCTGCCACTGCTTCCATATAATTACTGCCCTTGATCAGGACACCGATCCTGGACGCGGCGCCGATCCCTCCAAAAAATCCCAGAGGAACAGAGATCACCAGGGCACAGGGACAGGAGATCACCAGAAAGATACATGCCCGCCGGATCCACTCGGCCCATCCGCCGCCCATAAGAAGCGGGGGCAGAAAAGCCAGCAGCACTGCACCCACAGTCACAACAGGCGTATAGTATCTGGCAAACCTGGTGATAAAATTTTCCACCCTGGCCTTCTTACTGCTGGCATTTTCCACCAGCTCCAATATTTTGGCCACAGTAGAATCATCAAACTCCTTTGACACCTGCACCTTAAGGGTTCCGCTGCCGTTTACACAGCCACTGACGATCTCATCCCCCACAGAGGCCTTTCTGGGAACAGATTCTCCTGTAAGGGCAGCTGTATCGATCAGGGACTCTCCTTCTGTCACAATACCGTCAAGGGGTATCCTCTCTCCGGGCTTCACCACAATAATACTTCCTACCTCTACCTCATCCGGATCCACCCTGACAAGCTTTCCATCCTCCTCGATATTGGCATATTCAGGACAGATATCCATCATATCAGAGATTGACTGGCGGGACTTCCCTACGGCATAGCTCTGGAAGAGCTCTCCTATCTGGTAAAAAAGCATAACGGCAACGGCCTCTGAATACTCTTTTACCCCAAAAGCCCCGAAGGTTGCGATCATCATCAGGAAGTTCTCATCAAACACCTGTCCGTGGCTGATGTTTCTTGCCGCTTTAAAGATGATGTCATAACCGATCACAAGATAGGGGACCAGATAGATCACAAACAGGATCCATGTATCTTCAAGGCTATCCAGAAAACCTGCATGCCCGCAGACAAACAAACCTGTAAAAAGGACTGCCGCAATGATAATGCGGACAAGCATCTTCTGTTGTTTCTTTGTCATAATAAATCCCTCTTTCCGGTTACATCAATATCTTACAGTCAGGCTCCACCTTTGCACAAACCTTTACCACTTCCTTCATGATCTCGTCAAATCTGTCATCCTCAGCGTCAATGGTCATTTTCTGTGCAAGAAAGCTGACATTTGCATCATTTACTCCCGCGATCTTCTTTATGGCATCCTCCATCTTGGCTGCACAGTTGGCACAATCTAAATCCTCCAGCTTAAATTTCTTCTTCATTTTCTTTCATCCTTTCTTAAATTCATTCTCTTACTCATCAAGATGTTCTCTTCCCTGGGCAATGATCGTTCTCACATGGCCATCCGCCAGAGAATAAAACACTGACTTTCCTTCCCTTCTGCTCTTCACCAGCCTGGACTGCTTCAGGATCTTCAGCTGATGGGAGATCGCCGATTGGGTCATATGCAGCGCCTCGGCCAGATCACACACACATACCTCGGCCTCAAACAGCACATACAGGATCCGTATCCTGGTGGAATCCCCAAAAACCTTAAACAGCTCCGCCAGATCGTAGAGCTTATCCTCGTCCGGCATCTTGGCATTTACAAGCGCCAGAAGCTCTTCATGGGTCTGATAGGTCTCGCAGCATTCTACTTCATTGATCGCCAAATGATCACCGCCTTTCTATAAACATATGAGCAATTGTTCATATGTTTATATTATTCCTTTAGCTGAAAAATGTCAACTGTTTTTTCACAAACAACGGACAGTACGCTCCGCGGACTGTCCGTATGTCTACATAGTGCATATCTTTTCTAATGTGCGATTATATCGCTGAGTTTTTCCCAATTTAGGTGATTTTTCATATTACAATTCATTAATAGTTGCAGTAATCGGCATATCTCTGATCCGCTTTGCGGGTGCATATACCGCTAATGCAGCAGAAGCAATATCGAATACAAGAATAATAGCAATCAGAACAATCGGCAAACTCCACTGGCTTCCAAAAAACCGTGTAACCAATTTCACATACAAAAAGCGGCTTAGAGCAATTCCTGTACCACTGCCAACTATAAGCCCAGAGATAGCGTAAGTAAAGGCTTCCGCACCAATCATCCGGGTAAGCTGTTCCCCATCCATACCAACCGCCCTCATAGCTCCATACTGCTTTATCCGGGCAGTTACACTCATGGAAATGCTGTTGATAATATTAAACAGCGTAATCATGGCAATGATTGCCATAAAACTATACAACAGAAATTTCACAGCCAGATAGGTATTGGCATCTTCCTGATTACGCTGACGCTCATCCGTAAAAATAACATCGCTTCCCGCAAGACTGTTAATCTGCTTTACCGTTTCATCCGTAGCCTTGCTGCTTAATTGTATTCCTATCATACTGTAATTTTCTTCCCCTGTCAGCCGGGCAAACGTTTCCTGTGAGCAGATTATGCTGTACTCGCCGGGATACAGCCCGCTGGATATGCCACATACAACTTCAATCTCCTGTCCCGCTACCTGAATGATGTCTCCAACTTTTATCGGATTATCTTTATTTAAAACAGTCATAGCCTTGCCGACATCCCCATAAACTTCCGATAAATTTCCCTGCACAAGGCTATCCTCTGCACAGTCCAGCATATACTCACTGTATGACGTTATATTGACATGATCGATTTCCTGCCCTGAAGAAGCAGCCGGAACATTCTCCATGTAGGAACTGCCCCAAATAAGCTCTACACCGGCAATCCCGCTGATAGCATCACTTAAACTCCGATCCAGTACACGCTCATTTGCATAGCCTGTAAGGGTAATATCCGGCTGCCATGACCGATTTACGGAGGGCATCAGTTCATACGCAAAATCCAACCCTACGGAAATACAGAGAAACAGTATAATACTGAGTGAAAAGCTGGCTGTCAATAAAAACCAGTTTTTCTTAGATGCTGTTGCATGGTGGATACCCAATGTCCTTTCAATGTTTCTGATATTCCGTTTTGTTGTATGGTGTACAGAAAGTGCCGTATCCACATTTCCGGAAACCGCTGCCATCGGAGAAACCTTAGATGCATGTTTCGCAGGTGACTGCGCCGCCAGCAGGACAGTTACAATTCCAACCATCGCCCCACTGATCAGTCCAACAGGGCTGAGGGCAAATACCGGCATAGCGGCAAATTCACCGCCAATCCCATAGCGGAGCAATGCACAAATGCCCCATTCGATTGCCGTACCTATGATCAACCCAACAGGCACAGCCGTTTTGCACCAATTTAACGCTTCCAGCCGTACATACCGGATAATCTGCTGACGGCTTGCACCAATACAGCGCATCATTCCAAAGAATTTTGTCCGCTGCGCCACATTGCTGTTCATACTGCCGGAAATCATCAGTACGCCAGCCAATAATACCAAAATAAATAAGACTGCCGCTATTCCGTAAATATTATGCATGGATTCATTGCTGCTTTGTCCGGCGAGCCCCATAATTGCCGTATTTTCCGAAATATCCTCCTCCGGCAAATAATACTGCTGTCTGATTTCCGCCATAATACCGGATGCCTTTGACACATCCTGAAACTGAATGTAACAGACTGGATTGATTGGGATATTGTTTTGTTCCATGATCGAAATATATGCATCCCGCATCATATAGACAGCAACCATATATGTCTGATCCCGATAATACTCTGCATCATCCGAACCGAAACCGCATACCTTAAAATCCCTATTCTCCGAAGGTGTCTTTACGGTCACATAATCGCCAATCTTTACGTCTAACGCAAGTTTCGCATTGGAACTAAGCATAATATCATTGTCACTCTGCGGCAGAGAGCCTTCTTCAAGGGCATTAACAAGCTCTGCCAGATAAGTACTGTCAGTACCGTATAATGCAGCTTTTTTCTCTCCGATATAATAAGGCTGGTCTACATCTGCGTTAAATATTTCCGACCAGCCGATAGCTGCAACATCCGGGTGCTGGCGGATTTCTTCTGCTGCTTCCTGAGAGATATTTTCCAACTTGATATGCCAGTTTCCATGCTTATGCTGCAACTCCTCACTTTGTGTCCGAATAAACATGTCTGCAACACTGAAAATCGCAGTTACAAGCAATACGGAAATGATAATACAGAAAATCGTCATACGGTTCTGCCGTTTCCGCACCTTTCCCGAAACAGGCACAAGGCTTAAATAGCTTTTCATTCCCTGCACCTCCCCAAATCCGTCAACACGCCATCCGTTACATTCAAAACCCGGTCCGCTGTCTGAGCAATACTTCGGTTATGGGTAATCATGATAATCGTCTGCTCATACTTTTTGGACGCTTCTTTCAAAAGAGCAATGACCTCACTGCTGTTCTGCGTATCAAGATTCCCGGTTGGCTCGTCTGCCAGATATTTTCTGTCAGGCTTCTGATAATCAAGCAGTACCGGAAAAATAATATTCTGCTCTACCGTAAGTTCAGGGATAAGGTTAAATTCCTGAAAGATAAAACCGATATTTCTCCGTCTGAAAACAGTAAGTTTGCGGTCATTCATGGAAAAAATGCCCTTGCCGCTGATCATTACTTTACCGGACTCAGGGCTATCAAGTGCGCCTATCATGTTAAGGAGCGTACTCTTACCCGAACCGGATTCCCCGACAATAGCGACATACTCCCCCTTTGGGACAGAAAAGCTGACTTTTTTCAATGCCTGTACAGTAGCTTCACCACTGCCATAAGTCTTACAGATATTGTTGACTTCTAATAAATTCATTGTGTGAACACCTCTTTCTGCTTTGATAGTCCCTAATATAGCAGAGAAATCCTACGCCAATATTACAATTATCCTACAATTTTGTAATTAAAAAAGACCCCGAACCCCTCATAATCACTTAAAAATGCGTGATTACAAGGCATTCGAAGCCTTATAATTTTTATACAGTTATTTCAATTGCAGACTTCGCTTACATGCCATTACTATGCTATCTCTCCCGAATAGTCTGTTCCTCTCTATCCTGTATAGTCTGCCCCGGCCTGTTAAGCGGTCTGCTCCACCCCAGCCCTGGCGCAGACATCCTTCAGACAACACTTATCGCAGTAAGGCTTCGTCCTGGCTGTACAGACTGCACGGCCATGCTCTACCAGACGATGGCAAAAATCGCTCCCCTCTTCCGGCGGTATCAGCTTCCACAATGCCATCTCCACCTTCTTTGGCTCCTTGATCCCGTCCACAAGCCCCATTCTGTTTACCAGACGGATACAATGGGTATCTGTGACAATGGCCGGCTTACCAAACACATCCCCCATGATCAGGTTTGCGCTTTTACGCCCTACTCCCGGAAGCTTTAACAATTGATCAAAATCATCCGGCACTCTGCCTCCGTGTTCATCCCGCAGCATTTTCATGCAGGCGCTGATATCTCTCGCCTTACTGTGTCCTAATCCGCAGGGCTTCACAATTTCCTCTATTTCCTCCACAGAGGCCGATGCCAGTGCATCGATATCCGGAAATCTGGCATACAGATCCTTCACCACCACATTGACTCTCGCATCCGTACACTGGGCCGCAAGCCGCACACTTACAAGCAGCTTCCATGCCTGGTTATAGTCCAGCGTACATCCCGCCTCCGGGTATTCCTTTTTCAGACGCTCGATGACCTCAAGCGCCAGTTCCTTCTTCGTCATTTATCAAACCGTACCTTTCTGAAATCTGTAAGAATCAACGGATGCCAGGCTTCGCCAGACATCCTTATGATATCAAACGCTGTCAGCCTTACGCCCCTAAATTCCTCTTCAGGACTCTGATCAGCTCCTGAATGTCAAGAGGCTTTGCTACATGGGCATTCATACCGCATTGCAGACAGACCTGAACATCATTTTCGAAGGCATCCGCCGTCATGGCTATGATCGGCAGATCCTTATCTGCCCGTTCCAGACCGCGGATCGCTTTGGTTGCTTCATAGCCGTTCATTACCGGCATTCGGATATCCATCAAAATTGCATGGTAATATCCCACATCAGACGCTGTGAACATCTCCACGCAGATCTTACCATTCTCTGCATGCTCCATTTCAAACCCGAAGGATGTAAGGATTTCATTAGCAATTTCCCAGTTGATCTCAATATCCTCTGCCAGAAGGATTCTTTTTCCGGTAAAATCAACGACCTCATTGTCATTGTCTTCCATAGCAGCCGTCCCGTCCCCGGCATAGTGCTTCAGACAGCCATATAATGTGGAGCGGAACAGGGGCTTTGAAATAAATCCTTCTATCTCCGCATTCATGGCTTCTTCTTCAATTTCACTCCAGTCATAGGCTGAGATAAGAAAGACAGGAATATCCTTGCCAACCCGCCTGCGGATCTCATGAATGGTCTCCAGGCCGTTCATATTCGGCATTTTCCAGTCGATCAGCACAAAACGGTAATCATCCCTCCTGCTATGGCGCTCCTCTATCATTTCCACCGCTCTTTTTCCATCCAGCGTCCATTCAGCGTGAACTCCCAGCTCCTCCAGATTGGCAACTGCACTGTGGCAGAGTAGCTCGTTGTCATCCACCACCAGAACATTCCATTCCGGCAGCCTCATTTCATCCACTGACTCGGCTTTTTTGAAATCCATGATCACATGAAAATGGCTTCCCTTCCCAAGCTCGCTTTTCAGCTCAATGGTTCCGTCCATGAGCTCCACGATCCTTTTGGTGATGGCCATTCCAAGCCCGCTTCCTGTGGTCTTTTGTACCTGCTCGGAATTGTCTCTCGAAAAAGTATCCCAGATCTTCTGCTGAAATTCCTCTGACATTCCGATCCCGTTATCCTCCACCTCGAAATGAGTCCGGACATATTCCTCTCCCTTATCCGATTCCTCCTGATAGACATGGACATCGATCCGGCCTTCCTCAGGCGTGAATTTCACCGCATTGGAAAGGAGATTTAGAAGCACCTGGTTGATGCGCACACTGTCGCAGTATACGTCCTCCGACAAAATATTCCTGATAAAGATGTCAAAAAACTGGCTTCTGGCCTTCACCTGAGGCTGGATAATGTTCACAATATCATCTAACGTCTCCCGCAGGGACATCCGGTTCATATTCAGGGTCATCTTGCCGCTTTCAATCTTGGACATATCCAACACATCGTTGATCAGACCAAGCAAATGCTTGCTGGAGAGCATGACCTTTTTCAGGCAGTCCTGTATCCGATCAGGATCCCCTACATTTTTCATGGCAATTTCCGTCATTCCGATGACTGCATTCATGGGTGTTCGGATATCGTGGCTCATACTGGAAAGGAAATCACTCTTTGCCTTGCTGGCATATTCGGCTTCCTTTTTGGCCCTGTCAAGGGCTTTCATCTGCTGTTGTGTCAGACCAAAATATTTATAAAAAACAAACAGCATGGCGATAAGGATGATCAGAGAGCTTCCGATCATGATTCCGGAACGCACATTGTCCAGCTTGGTGACTGCCTCATTCAATGTATCATTTCTCATAATACTGATCAGATACCAGCCTGAGCTGTCCGCAATGGGGGAGCAATAGACCTGACGCTCCTCTCCTTCTATCAGGACCAGAACGCTGTAAGCCTCCCTTTGATCCATTGCCTCCTTAAGCCGCTCAATATATCCCTCTACGGTTGTTCCGTTGTAATCTCCGTATACCTCTCTGACACGTTCAAAATAGCTGTTTCTGTATGCGCCGCCGTTACGGATCACAAAGTTCCCTTCCCCGTCGATAATATGAGAGTAGACCTGCTCGTCATTTTCATCCAGATAAAGGGCTTTATTCAGATATTCCATGGAGACCCCTGCCACCAGCGCCAGGCTTTCCTCCCCTTCTGCCATGGAATAGGCTGCTACCTGTCCGAGCAAAAGGAATTTGTCCCCTTCCCTGTTGGTCGCCATCCCTACGATATGTCCGTTTTTGTCCAGTTCCTCCATGACGTCAAAGTCATTAAAGATTTCAAGCTCTTCTCCTGAAATTCTGGAAAGCTCTCCTTCCCCGGTAAGAAACCCGACATAATCAAAATTCCTCACCATAAGGCTTTGGGTCAGTATGTCGAGCATCTCTTCCCCGTATTCAAACCTGTCTTCCGGCATCTGGGTCACCACCTCGCCTACCTGCCCCAGACGCAGATCAATGACGGATGAAAACTTTTCCTGCAATTGAGCGTTGAGCTCTTCCATATATATTGCACTGATTTCCTGAATAGATTCCTTGGTTTTCCTGTTCATAAAAACAGCAAGCGCCATAAATACCACCACGCATACCAATATCATGCCAATCAGGCTGCTCCATAAAAATTTCTTCGTTCTATCAGCCATTTCTTTTCCCTTTTAATGTCTTTTATAGACTCATTTCTGTCATTTGTCCGTCCCGGCCATGGACGATCACCTTCCGGCCCAAAAACGCTTCCCTAGATGCCCCTTCCACACGGGATTCCAGTTTGTTATCTTTCAGAGTCACTGCTATCTCTGCCACAATATTTCCCTCCGTATCCGGGATCCGGCAAAGCGCCTTTTCTCCTTCTGCCGGCGCATAGAAATGGAGCTCGCTGTTTGCTGTATAATCATAATCCGGCCTTTCTGCAATAGTCCCCAGCGCAAGAAGCGTATTTTCCCTGATATAAAGGGGCAGGGAAAAATAATCATAGGTTCCCTGATAAAAACGACCGCCCTCCTGACAGGTTCCGTCAAAATAATTTACCCAGGTGCCTTCCGGCAGATAATACCAGGCCTTCCCTTCTTCATTGAAGATCGGCGCGATCAAAATGCTCTCGCCTAACATATATTGCATATCCAGGGAAGCACAGGCCGGATCCTCCGGATATTCAAACACCATAGGCCGAAGGACAGGTGTCCCTTCCTCATGAGCCTCTACTGCCTTTGCATACAGATAAGGCATCAGACGGCATTTTAAGCGGACAAAGAATCTTGCCACATCACAGGCTTCTTCATCGAAAGCCCATGGCACACGATAGCTGGAGGAGCCGTGGAGTCTGCTGTGGGAGGAGAGCAGACCAAAGGCAAGCCAGCGCTTATACACATCTGCCGGCGCCGTATGCTCAAAGCCCCCGATATCATGACTCCAGAAGGCAAACCCTGACATGGCAAAGGATAAGCCGCCCCGCAGGGTTTCTGCCATGGAAGGATAATTGGCGCTGCAGTCACCGCCCCAGTGTACAGGAAACTGCTGACAGCCTGCGGTGGCACTCCTTGCAAAAAGCACGGCCTCCTTCTCGCCCTTAACCTCCTTAAGAAGTGAAAATACACAACGGTTATATAAAAATGTATAGTAATTATGCATGGCCCGTGGATCGCTTCCATCGTGGTAGATCACATCCACCGGAATCCTCTCACCGAAATCGGTCTTAAAGCAGTCCACTCCCATATCCAGAAGACGCCGCAGCTTACTCTGATACCAGCTGCAGGCATCCTGATTGGTGAAATCCACAAGTCCCATGCCGGCCTGCCAGTTATCGGTCTGGCGCACGCCCTTTTTGTCTGAGCGCATGAGCAGATAGCCATTTTCCACTGCTTCTTTAAAAAGAGCGGTTCCCTGGGCAATATAAGGATTGATCCAGACACAGATCTTCAGCCCTCTTTCATGATAACGGGCAAGCATCCCTTCCGTATCCGGGAACACCCTTTCATCCCACTCAAAATCACACCAGTGAAATCCCTTCATCCAGAAGCAGTCAAAGTGAAAAACGCTTAAAGGAATTTCTCTCTCCTGCATACCGTCCAGAAAGCCTGTCACCGTCTTTTCATCATAATCGGTGGTAAAGGAGGTAGAAAGCCACAGGCCAAATGACCAGGCAGGAGGCAGCGCCGGCCTTCCTGTAAGGGCCGTCAATTCATTTATGATCTGCTTCGGCTTCGGGCCATAGAAAAAATAATAACGCAGCTCCTCGCCGGGTACGCTAAAGCCTGCATATTCTACCTTTTCGCTTGCCATCTCAAAGGAAACGTTGTCCGCATGGTCAACCAGTACGCCATAGCCTCTGTTTGTCATATAAAAAGGAATACTCTTGTAGGCGACCTGAGAAGAGGTACCGCCGTCTTCATTCCAGGTATCCACTACCTGCCCGTTTTTTACAAAGGCTGTAAAGCGCTCTCCAAAGCCGTAGACATTTTCTCCGGGAGCCAGGGAGAGCTCATTTACCATATAAGGGCTGTATTCATGCTCACACATATAATTTTCTGTGGGAAGCATACTTGATCCCTTCCGATCCCAGCGGATATACCCCAAATTTCTGAAGCCGCAGGAGGTAAGCATCCTTCCCCCCGCCCAAAAGCTGTATTCCCATCTTGCAAGATTCACATGGACGCTGACTTCTCCTGATGTCAGCACTGCTTCCTGATCGTTCCTTGTAAAGCTGCTTTTACAGGAAGGCTTTCTGATCTCAAAACGCGGCTCCCTTTTGTCATAAGCCTCATAATGCCATGCTCTCACAAAGATCACATTCTCTGCCGCAGCCGTAAACTCTATTGTAATGGTAGGCATATTAAGTGTTGCCCCCCGGGAATCTACCGGCCCCACAGCGTTAAGGATCCGCATACCACCCGGGATCTCTTCCACCTCACAGGCCTGCATGGCGTAAAGTGAATTGGCACGTTCGCTCCTTAACCAGTATCCTTCTGTAAATTTCATATTCCATCCCTCCTGCATTCGCTTTTAATTGATTTTACCAAAAAAATGCGCCGATTGATAGTATTTTTTTTATAATGGGAAAACACCGTAACTATTCAGCCAGGACTTTGCACTTGCTGCAAAGTCCGTGAGAAAGCATGGATTCAGCCAAGAGTGAATCTGCCCCTCCGCCGAAGGCGGCTTTAAATGGGCAGATTTAGGGTAACTATGAAGCCGAAGGCTGAATAGTTACAAAACACCGGACAGATTCCCCCAAAAACAATCCATCCGGTGTTCGATACTATTTATAGAGAAGCGCACTGATGTGCGCGCAGGTCGTAAGGGATCCTCCCATCTTCGATGGGTCTCTCCTTACGGCAAATTCAGATCACAACCCCTTTTTGCAGCATGATATTGGCATAAAGGGCACTCTCTCCTGTGGCGATGATCGCGTAGGCACTCCTTGCCTCCTCATAAAAGGCAAAACGCTCAATCTCTCCTATGACCGTCTCTCCCCGCGCATCTGCCTTCTTAACGATTTCTTTGTACTCATCCCATATGGGTGTCTCCACCGTATCGCCGGGCATCACCTGCATCAGATTCATGGGATGCTCCACGTAAGTATCCAGCGGAAAAACCTGCAGGATCGCCTCCAAAAGCTCACAGGCCCCGTGTCCGTCCATACGGATCACGATTCCGTTTTTTCCCATGGTCTCTGCCGGAAAATTACCGTCTGCGATCACCAGCCGGTCACTGTGCCCCATTTCGCATAATACCTTTAAAAGCTCCGGAGATAAAATTTTAGGTACTCCCTTCAACATTTCCTTTTCCCTCCTCTTTATCTGCTCTTTATTCCTTTGTCACGATCACGCCGTCCATATCCCAGAGATCCTCCCAGCCCCTGGCTCCTTCCCACAAAAACACCTGTCCTTTGATCAGCCGGCAGTTTTGATCCTCCCTGCAAATGGCCTTCATCTCCTCTTCTGTAAGAGGATCCTCCGTAGTACACATTAAGTTGGAAAGATACTGCTGCTCCTTTACAGAAAAGGGGATTGGCACCTGCCCCCTTTGTACCGCCCACTTTAAGCAGATCACTGCCGGATGCACCTGATGTGCCCTGGCAGCGGCTGCCACTGCCGGGAGCTCAATATCCGCCACGTCCTCCTTTGCCCTGTCTCTCTCCGGTCTTGAGGGAGAGCCGATGGGGCAATAACCGATCGGCAGGATATTATGGGATATGGCATAGTCAAAAAGCTCCGGCTGCTGGAAGGAAGGATGCAGCTCCATTTCCAACGCTGCAGGCTTGATCCTGCAAAGGGGAAGCACCGCCTCCAGCTTGGGGATCGTCATATTGCTCATACCGATATATCGCACCAGCCCCTGATCCACCAGCGCCTCGCACTGCCTCCAGGTTGTCATAAATTCTTCCACGGAAAAAGGCTTTGAATCCGGATTTCTGGAATCTCCGTCACACCCCGGCGCATGATAATTGGGAAAAGGCCAGTGCACAAAATACAGATCCAGATATTCCAGCTGCAGATCCGAAAGACTCTGCCTGCAGGAGGAAGACACCTTCCCTTCCCCATGCATATCATTCCATACCTTGGAGGTAATAAACAGCTCCTCTCTCTTCACTTCTCCTTCTGTAAAAAGCTGCTTCAGCGTCTGACCGATCTCCTTTTCATTCTGATATACTGCAGCGCAGTCGATCAGCCGATAACCACATTTTACTGCCCCGTAAACTGCTTCGGCAATTTCCGCAGCTCCATATTTATCTGAGCCGAAGGTTCCTATTCCCATACAGGGAATTTTTTCTCCGCTGCTGAGAGTCCGTAAGGGAATCTTTTCCTGTTCAATCTTTGTTTTCATTTTCATGTCCTTTATGCCTTCCTAAAAGATTATTCTTCCCCAAAAGTAACCGCTACCTTGCCGCATTCTCCTCCTGCCATGAGTCGATAAGCCTCGTCTGCCCTTTCAATGGGGAACTCATGGGTGATCAGATCCTCCGGATGGATCCCCCAGCGGACCAGACGTTCCACCAGCTCCTCCATTTTCCAGAGGGAGGTTACCCAGGAGCCATAGATCGTCTTTTGCCCGTGGATAATATCCGGACTCGGATTGAAGCTGCAGGTTCCCCCTTCCCCTACAAAGGCAATCTTTCCCCAGTCCCTGGCAGCGCGGATCGCCAGCTGCCGTCCTCCATCACTGGCAGAAGCATCGATCGCTCTCTCTACCCCTTTACCGCCGGTTACCTCCAGTATCTGCGAAAGAGCTTCCTCTCCGGGTTTAAACACATGATCCACCAATCCCAGCTTTCTTGCCAGCTCGATCCGGTACTCATTCATCTCGACTCCGATCAGCTTGTTTGCTCCCATTGCCTTTGCCAGCATCAGGGCGGCAAGCCCTACCGGGCCAAGGCCCGTTACCAGAACCGCATCGTTTCCACAGATACCGATCTTTTCAATGGCCTCATATACCGTCCCGAACCCGCAGGCAACCTGAGCCCCATCCTTGTAAGTAAGCTCATCCGGTAACTCGATCAGATCCTTTTCCTCTGCCAGTATATAGGGCGCCATCCCACCGTTCCTCTGCCAGCCGTAGGCCTGACGGAAAGGACTTTTACAGGATATATAATATCCCCTTCTGCAATCATTGCAGACTCCGCAGCCGGAAATATGATAAACGATCACCCTGTCTCCCTTTTTAAAGCGTCTTAAGCCTTCTCCTTCCTCCACTATGATACCGCAGGGCTCATGTCCTGCCACCATACCGGGAATATACCCTTCCGGCCCTTTTCCTGTGTGCTCCCTGTAAATACACCGGATATCACTGCCGCATATCGTGGTTGCCATAGTCTTTACCAGCACCTGACCATGCCCCGGCGTCGGCACCTCAAAATCCTTCAGCTCCACCGTACTGTTTCCGGGCAGTACCGCCCCCTTCATCAACATCTTTACCGCCATAGCTCTTCTCCTCCTGCCGTACAGGCATCCATTGCTTTGCTTCCGGGCCTTTCCTATCCGGAAGTAATTTGTGTGTTTGCTTATCTTCTATTATAAGCCTTCAAGCTACTTTTTTAAGAGCGATACCTGCCGAATTCTTCTGAAAGATGTCGTGTTTTTATAGGTTTTGTGGTATAATTGAGATAGGAGGACGGATGATCATGAGAACACTTTATACAAATATGAATATCCATTTTAAGATAGACGACGCCTCCGTTCAGGCACTGAATATCGTTTTTGAACGTTTCACCCGGACGCTTCCTTCCCACAGCCATGGAAACGGATGCTACGAGATCCATTACATCCCCTTTGGCGAAGGCAAGCTAAAAGTTGATGACCGCTATTATGACATTCATCCAAATACTCTTTTTGTTACCGGGCCTCATATCGATCACGCACAGACTCCCATTCTTTCAGATCCTATGCAGGAATACTGCGTTTACTTCAGGATCCGCCGCAGTCCTCATCCGGGAAAGCATTCTTCCGTACTGGACGCCTTCATGGCTACCCCTTTTTGGATTGGAAAAGATACTCAGGGCGTTCATGGGCTTATGAAACAACTCTTTTTTGAGCTTGAGCATCGGTATACCGGCTATCGTACTCAGGCGGAGCTGCTTTTGTCCCAGCTTATCATTTATATGGTCCGAAACTACGAACAACGCCAAATCTCCCAGGCAGTTCTTCCTCAGGGCAATGTAACCGATACCAAATCCGTTATCATAGAAGAATATTTTCTCTATGAATATTCCTCTTTGTCCTTAAATACTCTGGCAGACCGATTAAGCTTAAGTCCCCGGCAGACCCAGAGGCTTTTGATGGACTTTTACGGGAAATCCTTTCAGGAAAAAAAGGCAGAAGCCAAAATGTCCGCCGCTGCCATTCTTCTTTCTGACCAGACCAGAAGCATCACTTCCATTGCAGAGGATCTGGGTTACTCCTCTGCCGAGCATTTTTCTTCCGCCTTCCGGAAATACTATCAGATGAGCCCCAGAGAGTATCGAAAGCAGGCTGGTGCAGAGCAATTCTCCTCCTATGATACAAAATCGAACAGGCTGATCTGATTGGATTCCGGAAGCTCTCCCAAAAGCCCCAGCTCATACATCATATCCACCACTGTCTTGGACACCTTCGTCCTCTCCCGGAAATCATCCTTGGAAAGGAAGGGGCCATCCTTGGCCGCCTCCACAATGGCGTCTGCCGCTTTTTCTCCCAGACCGTCAATGCTGTTTAAGGATGGCATCAGCTTATTTTCAACGATCTGAAAATTTCTGGAATGAGCACTGAAAATATCAATGGGTACGAAATCAAAGCCCCTTGCATACATTTCCTGGACGATCTTCATATCCTTGAGGGTATCCTGTTCTTTTTTGCTCAGGGAATCGCTCCTCTTTTTGTAATCAGCCATGATATTTTCCAGATGGCTCTGTCCCCGGCACATGATCTCATAAGAAAATGCCGAGGCACGTATGGAAAAATAGGACGCATAATAGGCCAGAGGATAATTGATCTTACAGTAAGCAATCCTCCAGGCCATCATTACATAGGCAGCCGCATGAGCCTTCGGGAACATGTATTTGATCTTTTTGCAGGACCAGATATACCAGTCCGGCACATCCTGTTCCTTCATGGCCTTCTCCCACTCAGGCTTCAGACCTTTTCCCTTTCGGACACTTTCCATAATGGTAAAGGCCAGCGCACTGTCCACTCCCTGATTGATCAGATAGATCATAATATCATCCCTACAGCAGATTGCCGTAGAAATTGTGGCTTTGCCGTCCAAGATCAGTGTCTGGGCATTTCCAAGCCACACATCCGTTCCATGTCCCAGACCGGAAATCCTGATCAGATCCGAGAGACACTGAGGCTTCGTGTCCAGAAGCATCTGGATCACGAACTCTGTACCAAATTCCGGAATTCCAAGGGACCCCACCGGACAGCCGTCGATCTGATCCGGTGTGATCCCCAGAGCCGAGGTATTCTGGAACAGGGACATCACCTGCTTATCATCCAGCGGTATCTTCGTAGGATCTATTCCCGTAAGATCCTGCAGCATACGGATCATGGTAGGATCATCATGCCCCAGTATATCAAGCTTCAGCAGATTATGATCAATGGAATGGTAATCAAAATGGGTAGTGACAATATCCGTTGTCATATCATTGGCCGGATGCTGCACCGGTGTAAAGGAATTGATATCCTCTCCCATGGGAAGAACGATAATACCGCCGGGATGCTGTCCGGTACTGCGTCTGATCCCCGTACAGCCTCCTACGATCCGGTTGATCTCACAGACCCGCTTACGCTTTCCTCTTTCTTCATAATAATTCTTTACATATCCAAAAGCAGTCTTATCCGCTAAGGTTGCTATGGTTCCGGCCCGGTAGGTCTGGCCTGCCCCGAAGATCACCTCCGTGTACTTATGTGCCTTACTCTGGTATTCCCCCGAAAAATTCAGGTCGATATCCGGCTCCTTGTCCCCTTTAAATCCCAGGAAGGTCTCAAAGGGAATGTCAAAGCCGTCCTTTACCAGCATCTCCCCGCATACCGGGCACTTCTTATCCGGCAGGTCACAGCCCGCATTTCCGGCATAGGCTTTGATCTCCGGTGAATCAAAATCACAATAATGGCAGGAGGGACACCTGTAATGAGCGCTCAGGGAATTTACCTCCGTGATCCCCGCCATGAAGGCTACCAGAGAAGACCCTACAGAACCACGGGACCCCACCAGATAACCGTCCTCCACAGATTTCCATACCAGCTTCTGGGCGATGATATACATCACGGCAAAGCCATTGGTGATAATGGAATTCAGTTCCTTTTCCAGTCTGTCTTTTACGATCTGGGGCAGTTCCTCGCCATAAAGCTCATGAGCCCGATTATAACAGATATCCGTCAATGTCTTATCACTGTCCGGGATCACAGGAGGACACTTATCCGGGCGTACCGGCGCCATCACATCGATCCTGTCTGCGATCCGGTTTGTATTGGTGATCACCACCTCTTCCGCCTTATCCCTGCCAAGGTATGAAAATTCCTCCAGCATCTCTTCTGTTGTCCGCAGGTAAAGGGGAGCCTGATCATCCGCATCCGAAAAATGCTTACCGGCCATAATGATCCGCCGGTAGACCTCATCCTCCGGATCCAAAAAATGCACATCACAGGTAGCAACTACAGGCTTGTGGAACTCCTCTCCAAGAGCTACGATCCTGCGGTTGACCTCCTGGATATCCTCTACAGAATTAATGGAGGTGATCTTTTCAGACTCTATCATAAACTTATTATTTCCTACCGGCTGTATCTCCAGATAATCATAAAAATTCACGATCCGTGCGATCTCTGTCTCCGGCCTCCCCTCCAGCAGGGCACGGTATAGCTCACCCGCCTCACAGGCGCTTCCTAAGAGCAGGCCTTCCCGATGCTTCATCAAAAAGCTTTTGGGAACTCTGGGACGTTTGCTGTAATAGGTTAAATGAGATTCGGATATCAGGGTATAAAGGTTTTCTCTTCCTACATTGTTCTCTGCCAGAATAATGGCATGATAGGAGGGAAGCCTTTTGATGATCTCCGGACTCGAATCCCCCATGGCGTTGACCTTTGCAAGAGTATCTGCACCGGCCTCCTTAAGCATGGGAATAAACTTCACAAAGATCTCCGCGGTGGCCTGGGCATCATCTACCGCCCGATGATGGTTCTCCAGGGATACCCCCATGGTTTTGGCTACTGCATCCAATGTATGCTTTGCCTGATGGGGCAGCAGGATCCTGGCAATCCCAAGGGTATCCGCGCAGGTAAATTTCCGCAGGATTCCCTGCCGCATGGCATTTTCCTTAATGAAGCTCATATCGAATCCAGCATTATGAGCCACCAGCACAGCACCCTCGCAGAAGGCCAGAAATTCCGGAAGCACCTGCTCTATCAAGGGCGCGTCCTTCACCATACTGTCATTGATCCCCGTCAGCTTCTCGATCTCAAAGGGGATCGGTACATCGGGATTCACGAAGGCAGAAAATTTATCCGCGATCTCTCCTCCCTTTACCTTCACTGCACCGATCTCAATGATCCTGTTGTTTACCGGAGAAAAACCTGTGGTCTCTATATCGAACACCACAAAATCAGAAGTAAAATCCTGCCCGTCCTCCTCCATCACCAGCTCCTGAAGGTCATCCACCAGATAGGCCTCCATTCCATAAATGATCTTGAAGAAATCCTGCTTATCCGGCGCAGGCTCCCCGGCCTCCTTGCATCTGGCCTTCTCCGCCTTCCACAGATCCTCCCACACATGATTGGCATCCGGAAAGGCCTGCACCACTCCGTGGTCTGTAATGGCAATGGCCGGATGCCCCCATTTGTATGCACGCTTAACGATATCCTTTGCTTCCGATACGCCGTCCATATCGCTCATTTTGGTATGACAGTGAAGCTCTACCCTTTTTTTGAGGCTGGTATCATTCCGGGAGGTGGTAAAATCAGGGATCTTCTTTACCCCTATAATAGAACCTATGGTAAGCTCATTATCAAACTTATCGATAGAGGTGATCCCCTTAAGCTTAACAAAGGCACCCTTTTTTATGCCCTCTGTGATCTCTGCCACCTGCTCATTATGGGTAAATAGCTTGATCGTCATCGTATCGGTAAAATCCGTCACATCAAACATTAAGATCGTCTTCTGATTCCGGATTTCCCTGGAATCAAAGCTGATGATCTTGCCGCGGATAACAACCTCACCCATCTCTCCTTCAATATCCTCTATGGGGATAGCTTCCTCCTGAAAATCTCTGCCATAGAGTACATCCGGATTGTCTGAACGCTTTACCGGCCTTCTGAAATCAGGTCTGCCTCCCTTGCCGGCCTCGCCCTTACGAAGCCCTTTCCTCTCTCCGCCGCCCGGGAAAGCGTAAGCGCTGCCCTGTCCTTTGGGCGTCTCCGGTGCTTCCTTCTGCCGGTTTTCCTTCTTCCCGTCCTGACCGGTTGCAGCGGATCCGCCCCTCTCATCTGCGCCGGCTATACCGGAAGCGCCGCCTCCTGTGGCAAGTAATGCCCTTCCGGCTATTTCCGCCACCTGACGGGCAATGATGAGATCCTCCTCTTCTGTGGAGGCTTTTTTCTTTTCTTTATATTCCATTCTGCAGATCACCGAAAACCCGCAACGCTCATTGAAGATCTTTTCAATGATCCTGACAAGCTCCGCCGACTTGCTCCGGGCAGGCGTAGTATCCTCCACCGTAATGGTAAGGCCCTCTGTCCCCGCAAAATCTATTTCCGCCCCCTTGAAAAGATGATATTCAACAGGGCTGTAGGCCTTCAGCTCCAGCAGAATACTTTCTTTATAGACATCCATCAGTTTTTCGGGCGTATATTGCTCGGACAGACGAAACTTCTCGTACAGCTTCACCACCACCGGCTGATAAGCAAACAACTGCTTTTTTATTTCCTTTTCCACCTTGAAAATGGTCTCCTTGGGGATCAGATAGTTACTTGAAACCGTAACTCTGATATAATCCCTGCTCTTAGTTGCAGAGACCTTTTCAACTGCTACCTGCTCGAACAGATCCTGTATTTTTTTGTCCAGCTGCAAAGCCGGAAACACCTCAAAAAACTGTTTTGCCATTTTATTCCCAATTCTCCAGTTCTTCCTTAAGCACCGCAAGAAGCTGTTCCTCCGGTACCTTTCTGATGATCTCTCCCTTTTTGATCAGCAGCCCCTCGCCGATCCCGCCTGCAATTCCGATATCAGCTTCCTTAGCCTCGCCGGGTCCGTTGACAGCGCAGCCCATGACTGCCACCTTGATATCCAGAGGAAAATCAGCCACCATTGCTTCCACCTGACCGGCCAGCCCGATCAGATCGATCTTTGTCCTGCCGCAGGTAGGACAGGAAACCACTTCAATCCCGCCCTTTCTGAGCCCTAAGGTTCTCAGGATCAGTTTTGCGGACTTTATCTCCTCTACCGGATCTCCTGTTAAGGATACGCGGATCGTGTCCCCGATGCCCTGATGCAGGATCAGCCCCAAACCGATAGAAGACTTAATATTGCCGCTGATGATCGTCCCTGCCTCCGTGATCCCTACGTGCAGAGGATAATCTGTCCTGGAAGCCAGAATCTCATGTGCCCTGACGCACATCAGCACATCAGAGGATTTAATGCTGATCACCATATTCTCATATCCCAGCTCCTCGATCATTCCCACCTTATCCAGAGCGCTCTCTACCAGTCCCTGAGCCGTTACCCCGTGGTACTTTTCTACCAGCTCTCTTTCTAAAGAACCGCTGTTAACCCCTACCCGGATGGGAATCTCTCTCTCCTTAGCAGCCGCTACTACCGCCGCCACCTTATCCTTTCCGCCGATATTACCGGGATTGATCCTGATCTTATCCGCTCCGTTTTCGATCGCCGCAATCGCCATCTTATAGTCAAAATGGATATCTGCCACAAGAGGAATGGAAATCTGCTTTTTGATCTCCCCAAGGGCCTTCGCCGCCTCCAGGGTAGGTACCGTACAACGGATGATCTCACATCCTGCCTTCTCCAGTCTGTGGATCTGTTCCACCGTAGCCTTTACATCCTCTGTCCTTGTATTGGTCATGGACTGGATCAGAATAGGATTTCCGCCTCCGATCACCCTGCTGCCAATCCTGATCACCCTTGTATTCTTCGCCATTTACTTATCCTCCTGCCTGTAAAATTCCAGAAATGCTCCATCTGTTTCCTGTGTTCTCTCTGTCAGGATTATTATAAGCCAGCCTCCCATGAATATCAATCCAAATCTCCGCTCTCTTCCTTTTCTCCCCTGATCAAAAAGGTCCGGCTGCTGTAGCCTGTTCCGTCCTCCCCTACCGCCACAAGCTTAAGTGACAATTCCTGGTCAGGCAGCCTGCCCGCAGGAAGCTCAAAGCGCACCGTATCATCTGTCACATAAACCGCATCCTCTTTAAGGAGCATCTTCCTTCCCAGATCATCCCGCATCTCCACCCACAGCCTCTCGGGCTCCTCCCCTGCATATACCTTTGGGACCATTCCCCGGGAGAGCATGGACATCAATCCGCTCCCTATAAGCAACAGGGAAAGTAAACCGGGAAATTTCTTTTCTGTCAGCCAGAGATTCTTTTCCTGCCTGCACAGAGGACTTCTTTTTCGTCTGCTGCCATTCAGGAGCAAATATAGGATCAGGGTAAACATAAGTGACCATAATGGTTGATCAAGATAAGGAAACGGAATGTCCGTTTCCGGAATCCCCTGTATCAGGGGAAGAATAAAACACAGAGCGGTGCAGCCGCCAGAAAAGAGCATGATCGTGCGCTTGCATATCTGCCATATCCGTGCCGGAAGCTCAGCCCCCAAAGGCCTGCAGAAACTATGATAAGACAGCGCCTCTAAGAGCCGCGCCCACCCGGAACGCTCCAGCCCTTCCAGCTCCTGCAAAAGCGCCTCTGCTGACTGGTATCTGCCTGCCGGCCCCTCTGCCGTACAGGTGCCAATGATCTTATCCCAGGCTCCGGAAAGAGTTCTGTCATATTCCAGCACGGATCTCCTTATGTAAGGCGGACGGGCCGGATCTGCACCGGTAAGCATCTCATGGAGCACTGCGCCCAATCCGTAGATATCCCAGGTCACATCCCCCTTCGTCTGCTGCCACTGTTCCCTGGGACTGTAGCCTGCAGTTCCCACACAGAATACTTCCCTGCCGCTTCCACAGGCGAACCGCAGTGCGCCTCCGAAATCGATCAGCTTCAATGTGCCATCCTGCTGTATCATAATATTCTCGGGCTTCAGATCCCTGTAAATGATCGCAGGGTGTCTCCCGTGGAGATATTCCAATATCCTGCACAGCTCCATGCCCCATGTAACGGCCTGTCTCTCCGGTACCCTGCCATGTCTCTCCAGATACTGGCGAAGAGACATTCCCTCAATATACTCCATGACCAGAAAGCTTCTCTCCTGCCAGTCAAAGCAGTCATAGACAAGAGGCAGCCCCGGATGCCTGAGGCCCTTCAAAAGCTCTGTTTCCGCAGCCAAAAGCTCATCCTTACTCTCTTTTAGCACCACCAGCCGTTCCAGATTTTGATCCTTTGCCAGATAGACTCTGCCTGTGCCTCCGGAACCGATCAGTCCGAGCATCTCATATTTATGGAATAAAACTTCCGTCATAGCACCTCCTAATAAGCTACACAATACACTGCCGACAGATTATCCTGCTCACCTCTTTTTTCAGCCCTTATGCCCAGTTGCCGAAGCCTCCGTTCGATCTGCTCCTCTCCTGCTATATCTCCGGGCAAAAGGGCCTGCATGGCTTCCCCGTCAAGCGTCCTGTAAAAACCGTCTGTACACAAAAGGAAACCGCTTCTGCCGCGGATCTTTCCAAATGAAACATCCGGATATTGAAACGGAAAGCTTCCCATGCATTTCGTAACGCCGCCTCTCCCCGCATGATCTCTGGTAAGAAGCCTGATCTTCCTTCTGCCGCACAGATAGATCCTGCTGTCTCCAAGATGAAAGATCATATAGTTCCGTCCCCACAAAAACAAAAGGGATATGGTGGCTCCCAGCCTGATCCCCCTTCCCTCCCCGTAGACCTTCAGCTGGCTGTTCATCTCATAAAAGCAGCGGAGGATACTCTTTTTCAGGGCGGCTTTGCTCCTTTTGCGTCCGATCAGTCCTACAAGCTGCCCGTAAAAATGTTCGATCAGCTTTTCTGTAATAAATCCGCTGGCATTCTCTCCTTCAGAAAGCCCTCCGATCCCATCACTTACCGCGGCAAGCATCACCCTCCCTCTGCCTGTAATCGCCTGCTGCAAAAGAAGCGAATCCTGATTTACCGGACGTTTTCCCTGATCCCAATATACTCCTGATATGATTTTCAATCCCGCTGCTTCCTCCCTGCCAATCTTTATTCATCCATTATATAGTTCCAACAAAAAAGAATCCATTATACAAAGTTACCAAAATCATATTTTTGGTAATCTTGCATAAGGATTCCCTTAAGTGTGTTTGATACTATCTGAAAAATTTTGTTATATCGTTAAAAAATACCAGTACCATGAGTACCATCAAAGCCATCATTCCCGCTAAATGCACCATTCCTTCCTTTTCGGGCGGAATCGGCTTCCCACGGACAGCCTCTACCAGCAAAAACACCAAACGCCCTCCGTCAAGCGCCGGCAGCGGCAGAAGGTTCATGATCCCCAAATTGACTGAAAGCAGCAAAGCGATGTTGACCATATTCAATACCACATCCAGCACTCCATATGCCTTTGCCGAATCATAAGCCTCATCTACTACCTTCACGATCCCTATGGGGCCTGCCACATCATCCCTTGAGAGCTGTCCCGACACCAGCATACCCAGACTCTTAAAGGTGGTCTCCACATAAAATTTCATGGTATAAAAGGCATACTGGAAGGTCTGGATCACATTGCACTTCAGATATCCTCCTGCGGCGATCCCCATGTAATAGCGTCCGTCAGCCTCGTCATAGGCCGGGTCTATTGCCACCGTCCTCTCTTCTCCGTCACGGGCAAAGGTGATCATCAGCCTTGCACCCTCTGTGTTGGTCTGGGAGGCCAGCGTCACCTCGCCTCCCATATGGATACGCTTCCCGTTGATCCTGGTGATCATATCTCCTTCTAAGAGCCCTGCTTCCTTAGCCGGGCTGTTATCATTCACCAGGATCACCTCCGGCGTTGTGATCCCGCAGGCGGCTACCAGGATCATGGCCATCACATAGGCTGTGAGAAAATTAAACAGCGGTCCGCCAAAAACCGTTGCAAAACGTGTCCACACCGGTGCATTAGGAAAGGCTCTTTCGGACATGACTCCTTTTTCTGCCTCCAGTCCGTCCTCTCCCTCAAACATACAGGCTCCGCCGATGGGCAAAAGCTTCAGGGAATATTTGGTCTCCCCTTTGTAAAAGGAAAAGAGGGTAGGCCCCATTCCCACAAAAAACTCCACCACGCGGATATTGTTCTTCTTTGCAATAATAAAATGTCCCAGCTCGTGGGAGATCACTACCACAAGAAAAATAATGATAAACAGCAAAATCGATACTGCCACTTTATAACCTCCTGCCTGCATCAATAAATTCGTATACAGCCGCTTCTGTTTCAAGGATCTCTTCCAGGGAAGGATCATCAATGATCTTATGACCTTCCATGGCTCCCTGGATCAGGTCGTAAATCTCAAGGAATTTGATCTTCCGATCCAGGAACAACGAGACTGCCTTCTCGTTGGCCGCATTATAAACCGTGGGCATGCTGCCCCCTTTTTGTATGGCCTCATAAGCCATCTTAAGCCCCCGGAAGGTTTCCGCATCCGGTTTTTCAAAGGTAATAGAGGATAACTCGAAGAAATCTACCCGCCTGCCTTCCATGGGCCTCCTGTCAGGATAAAACAGCGCATACTGGATGGGCAGCTTCATGTCCGGCATACCAAGCTGTGCCATGATCCCGCCATCTGCATATTCTACCATAGAATGAATAATGCTTTGGGGATGCACTACCACCTGGATCTTTTCCGGTCCTACCCCGAACAGCCATTTGGCCTCGATCACCTCCAGCCCTTTATTTACCAGGGTAGAGGAATCTACCGTAATTTTTCTGCCCATGGCCCAGTTTGGATGCTTTAAGGCATCCTCCACGGTGATATCCAGAAGCTCCTCTCTCTTTTTCCCCCTGAAAGGGCCGCCGGAAGCGGTAAGCAGGATCTTGCTTACTCTCTCACCGGGCTGTCCCTGCATAGACTGAAAGATGGCGCTGTGCTCACTGTCCACAGGAAGGACAGACACCTTCCTTTGCGCTGCCAGAGGCATGATGATATGCCCTGCTGTCACCAGCGTCTCCTTATTGGCAAGAGCGATGGTCTTTCCCGCTTCAATTGCGGCAATTGTAGGCCTTATACCTATCATGCCCACAATTGCCGCCACTAAAACCTCCATCTCTTCCATAACAGCAATTTCCAGAAGACCGCTCATACCTGCAAGCACCCTTGTTCCGGTATCTTTTATCCTTACCCTTAGTTCACCTGCCGCTTCCTCACCCCACATCACTGCCAGAGCCGGATGAAACTCCCTCACCTGCTCTTCCATTTTGGCAACATTACTTCCTGCTGCCAGGGCCACAACCTGCAGATCCCGATTATTTCGTACAATTTCAAGAGTCTGGGTTCCGATAGAGCCTGTGGAGCCTAATACTGCGATTTTTTTCATAATGCCTTCTCCCCTTATATACGCCCTCCATGTATCAGCATAAGGACCAGAAAATAGATCATAGGCGCTGTAAAGATCACACTGTCAAACCGGTCCATGACACCGCCATGGCCGGGGATCAGCTTCCCGTAATCCTTTATCTCGTGATTTCTCTTAATAGCAGAGGCTGCCAGGTCTCCTACCTGGGAGATCACTGCTCCCGCCCCGCTGATCAGTACAAAGATCCATAATATCTGCTGTTCACTGATCACAGCTTCCACCACAAAATGTGCATATACAGCGCTTGCCAGAGCAGATCCCAGGATTCCTCCCAGCGCTCCCTCAATGGATTTCTTAGGACTTAAAACCGGCGCCAGCTTATGCCTGCCAAACAGTATCCCCACTGCGTAGGCACAGGTGTCGCAGATCCATGAGCTTATAAAGATCATCCAGACAGTGTAGATCCCATAAGGCAGTTCTCTTACCAGATAAATAAAAGAAAGCATTACCGGCGCATAGGCCACACAGAAGAAGCTGCACATGATCTGCTCCGCTCTGTATTTGGGAAAGGTAAACACATACAGGAACATATAAGCCACTAATATAGTGATCAGAGCAAGCAGAAGATAAATCTTATCCTCCACAAACACCATCAGCAGATAATAGGACACGATCCCTGCATATCCGATGATTTCCAAACCGTTCATCCTGTCTTTGCCGGCAAGATGACAGGCTTTTGTCAGCTCCCTGTAAGCCTTCAGGGCAAGAAAAAGGAGCACTGCCGCCAGAAAATGCCCGCCGATCAGTATCGTGGATACTGCCAGCACCAAAAGTACGATACTGCTCATCAGCCTTGTCATAAACATGGCTTACTCCTCCTTAACTCCGCCATATCTTCTGTCTCTATGATTATATGCCTCCACAGCTTTGACCAATTCTTCCTTTGTAAAATCAGGCCAGGCCACAGGCGTAAAATAAAATTCCGTGTAGGCAAGCTGCCATAAAAGGAAATTGGATATCCTCTGTTCATTACAGGTACGGATCAGAAGATCCGGCTCCGGAATTCCCCTTGTATCCAAAAGACCTGAAAGATAATCCTCCGTCACATCTTCCTTAAGCAATTCACCTCTTGCAGCTCTTTCGACCATTGTCCTTACGGCACGGATGATCTCATCCCTTCCTCCGTAATTCAACGCGATCTGAAAATGAAGTCCGTCATTGTCTCTGGTAGATTCCTCCAGCTGTGCGATCCTGCTTCTGATATCCTCATCCAGCCCTGTCTTATCTCCCAAAACCCGCACACACATACGGTTCTTTTTGGCGGTAGCCAGGCAGGTCTTCATATAATTACGCAAAAGCTTCATCAGAGCATCCACCTCATCCTTTGGCCTGCTCCAGTTCTCCGTACTAAAGGCATATACTGTCAGGTACTGTATCCCCATCCTATATGCCTCTTCACAGATAACCTCTACTGTTTTTGCTCCCTGCACATGTCCGTAATTTCTCGGCATTCCTTTGCTCTTGGCCCATCTGCCGTTTCCGTCAAGTATGATCGCCACATGTTTTGGCATCACCAGGTTCATTTCTTCTGCCATATTCTATCCTTTCGATGTTACAGCATATGCCGACACGCTTTGCGGGCCGGCATATGTTTCTCTCATCAATAACCGGTCGCGGGGCGTGCCGGCGTTTGATCATGATCTTAAACTGTAAGGATTTCTTTGGATTTTTCTTCCATCAGCTTATCGATATCCTTAATGTACTGATCTGTCAGCTTCTGGAGCTTATCGGTAAGCTCCTTGATCTCATCCTCTGAGACCTCTGCCTTCGCCAGTTTCTTGAAGGAATCGTTTCCGTCTCTTCTGATATTGCGGACAGCAACCTTCCCTTCTTCCGCCTTTTTCTTCACATCCTTTACAAGATCCTTCCTTCGCTCCTCGGTAAGCTCCGGAAAAACCAATCTGATGACAGAACCGTCATTAGAAGGTGTGATGCCGATATCAGACGCCATGATGGCTTTCTCGATACTTTTGATCAATGTCTTCTCCCATGGTGCGATCTGGATCATTCTGGCCTCGGGAATGGTAATATTTCCCACCTGCTGGATAGGAGTAGGCGTTCCGTAATAATCAACCCTGAGTTTATCAAGTACATGAGGATTGGCGCGTCCTGCCCTGATCCCCTGGTAATCACTCTCCAAATGCTCGAAGGTTTTCTTCATTTTATCATCATAAACCTTAAGTCTCTCGTCCATTTTTGTAATCCCTCCATTTTACTTATACGGTTACCTTTGTTCCCGTAAAGTTCCCCTTTATTGTATTTACAATACTGTCCTTCTCATTTAAACCAAACACCCACATAGGCATCTTATTGTCTCTTGCCAGGATAGATGCTGTCATATCCACCACCTGCAGATTTTGGGCGATCACCTCATCGATACTGATCTCGTCATACTTTCTGGCAGCCGGGTTGACTGCAGGGTCGCTGTCATAGACACCATCAATGGACTTGGCAAGCAAGATCACCTCTGCCTCCACCTCCACTGCCCGAAGTACAACACCTGTATCTGTGGAAAAATAAGGATGCCCGGTTCCGCCTGCAAAGAAGACTACCATACCCTTCCCGAAATATTTCTCCGCTCTGTCCTTTGAAAACAGCTTGGTAAAAGAGCCGCACTCAAAGGGTGTCAGAACCGCCGTTTTCATGCCGACGCTGCGAAAAATCTCCGAGACATAAATGCAGTTCATTACAGTTGCAAGCATACCGATCTGATCTGCCTTGGTCCGGTCAATGTTCTCGCTGGTACGTCCCCGCCAGAAGTTTCCGCCTCCTGTAACGATTCCTACCTGGATGCCGTCATCTACCAGCTGCTTTACCTGCAGGGCAACCTTCCTTACGGTTTCCTCATCAAATCCTGTCCGCTTCTCTCCCGCTAGCGCTTCTCCGCTTAGCTTTAATAAAATTCTGCGCATATAGTATGCCTTTCGTTTTTATTTGTTTTTCAGACTGTCAAAGAAAGAGGTGGGGCTCACATCCGCATAACACTGTGAACACATACCTTCAATCACCGCACCATTATTGATCTGTACAGATTTAGACTTAATATCACCCATCACAATAGCGGATGCTTCCAGGATCACAGGTCCCTTTACATCAATATCCCCCTTGATAGCGCCTGCGATCACTGCACTGTTGGCATAGATATTTCCAAGGATCACTGTACTCTGTCCGATCTTAATACTGGAATTACTTCTGAGCTCTCCTGTGATCTTAGCGCCCTCCGCATATATTTCAGCTGCCTGGGAATTTCCCTGGATCATACCGGTAATATTGAGCTTACCAAGAGCCTCCACATTTCCTACTATGCTTCCCCTGACCTCAAGGCCGCCCTCTGTAGCCACATTACCATTAATAAGCATGGATTCCGTCAGTACAGAGACTTCGTCAGAGCTCCTTCTGCCCGCATGCTGCACAGGCATTTCCGGAATTCTCTCTTCAATGGGCGGAGCCACAAATACAGGCTCCTCCTCTGCCACTGCCGGTGCTTCCGGCACCTTCGGTGTCTCAGGCACTTCCGCTTCCGCCTTACTCAACATCTGATCCAGATCGCTGTCAAAGTCATTCACAAAATTATTAACCGAAGCTGGCCTTTCCCTCTCTGTGAAATTACTTCTTGTTTCCGGCATTACCGGTTTTTCCTTCTCTACAGACTCCTTTTTTACCTCCGGCGCTCCCTCTTCCGGCATCAGTTCATTGACTGCCTGTGACAAGTCATCCTTCAAATCTGAGAAAAAACCCATCTTTTTAATCCTCCATTCTGTTTTCTTATATAATAACTATGAAAGTCATATTTACTGCAAGGTTATATGCTGGATCGGCGGTGTATCGTCCGTGATCGGAAGAAATACTGAATCTCCTCTTTCCTGGATCTGTCTGATCACTTCTGAAAGTGCCTCCACCGTGGTCTTTTTTTCGTTTGCATCATGCATTAATATCATGCACTCTTTTTTGTCCCTCATCCCGTTCATACAATTATCCACTATATTAGCCGAACTGATCTGGACACTGCTGGCATCACCGGAAGAAACATTCCAGTCAAAATAGGTGATCCCGTTTTCATTCAGGTAGGCCATAAGCTTGTACATATCCACTTTGCTTACCGTATTGGAGCTTCCTCCGGGGAAACGATAGTATCTGGGCCATATTCCTGTGATATCATAAAGATACTCCTGAAGCTTCTCCATATCCTCCACAAAGTTCTCTTCGGATTTGTAAAGCTCATTATACTTATGACTGTAGGAATGCATTGCCAGGGTATGCCCCTCTTCCACAATCCTCTGGTAAAGCGCAACGGAATTATCGTCCGTTTTCCCTACCACAAAAAAAGTGGCTTTCACACCATATTCCTTTAAAATATCCAAAATTTTGGAGGTATTGCCGCTGGGACCGTCATCAAAGGTCAGGTAGATCTCCTTGCAGTCTGTCTCACTCTCCCCCGCATTCTCTGCTCCGGCCATGTCCGTCAAAAGACTGGCTGTATCCTGGCCATCCCGGGGAGATTCCTCAATAGGAGACACAGAATAAACACTGCGCCCTTCCTTTGTCTTTTCTTCCTCTATTAATGCCTCTAACTCCTTCACCCTGTTTCCCAGCTGTACCACACGGATCCCAAATATTACGCTGAGAACAAGAGGGATCAGGATCGCTCCTGCAATAAGACCCAATATTATTTTTTTTAGACGCTGAACTCTCTTTTGTCGGTCATAGGTCGCCCCCATGAATATTAACTCCTTATGAACACTTTGCAATTATTGTATCACAAGTTGCTTTGGCGGAAAAGGGTCAAATAGCATTTTTTTAGAAAAGCCCCAGGGGAACTCCCCTGAGGCTTTTGTTATTGAACTCTTTTCGATGTAAAATTTCTCTTACATACCAGCCTGCGCTGCAACCTCCGCTGCGAAATCGTCCACTTTCTTCTCGATACCTTCGCCGGTTTCGAAACGTACGAATTTCTTAACAAAAAGCTTTGCATTGTTTTCTTTGGCAACCTGAGCCACATACTGAGCTACTGTCTGCTTTCCGTCCTCAGCCTTTACATATACCTGCTCTAACAGACATACTTCCTTTAATTCCTTGTTAAGACGTCCGGTCACTGCGCCCTCGATCACCTTCTCAGGCTTGCCTGCCATCTTAGGATCATTGGCAATCTGAGCCATCAGGATTTCCTTCTCGTGAGCTTTATACTCTTCAGAAACATCGTCTGTAGAAACATATTTGGGAGAAAGGGCTGCCACCTGCATTGCAAGATTGGTCATAGCCTCTTTGACTGCATCATTCACCACATCCGTCTCGGCTTCAACGATAACGCCGATCCTTCCGCCGCCATGAACATAGGAAACCACAAAGCCATTCTCGGCCACTACCTTTTCAAATCTTCTGATGTTCAGATTTTCACCGATCCTGGCAATCTTTTCTACCAGTGCATCCTTAACTGTCTTGGATGTATCATTCTTCCAGGGCTCTGCCATAAACGCATCCATATCAGTGGAATCTGTCTCTACTGCCTGCTCTGCCACTGCAGCTACAAAGCTCTGGAACTCATCATTCTTAGCAACAAAGTCAGTCTCGGAATTCACCTCAACAACCGCTGCCACCTTGTCTTCCTTCACGATTACCTTGCAAAGTCCTTCAGCAGCAATCCTTCCTGCCTTCTTCTCTGCCTTTGCCTGACCGTTCTTTCTAAGGAACTCCACAGCGGCATCCATATCGCCGTCAGTTTCTCCTAATGCCTTTTTGCAGTCCATCATGCCTGCGCCGGTCATCTCTCTTAATTCTTTTACCATAGCTGCTGTAATATTAGCCATTCTTATTTCCTCCGTCTATTCAATCTGCGGATTATTCAGCCGCTGCAATCTCTTCAATATCCTCAGGAGCAGCCTCGCCTGCCGCTTCCTCCATCTGAGCCTCTACATTTTCTTCACCCTGGTTAGCCTCGATCACGGCGTCTGCCATCTTGGAAACGATAAGCTTAACCGCTCTGATCGCATCGTCATTACCGGGAATGATATAATCCAGCTCTTCAGGATCACAGTTTGTATCACCGATTCCGATCAGTGTAATGCCAAGAGCATGAGCCTCCTGTACACAGATCCTTTCCTTCTTGGGATCTACTACAAAAATGGCATCCGGAATCCTTGTCATGGTCTTGATACCGCCTAAGTTCTTCTCAAGCTTCTCCCATTCCTTCTTAAGTGCGATAACTTCCTTCTTGGGAAGCACATCAAAGGTTCCGTCCTCAGACATTAATTCAATGGCCTTTAATCTGTCGATCCGGCTCTGAATGGTCTTAAAGTTGGTAAGCATACCGCCTAACCATCTCTCATTTACAAAATACATACCGCAACGCTCTGCCTCTGCCTTCACAGCATCCTGAGCCTGCTTCTTGGTTCCTACAAAAAGGATCGTTCCGCCCTGGCTGGCAATCTCAAATACTGCCCTGTAGGCCTCGTCCACCTTACCTACAGACTTCTGCAGGTCGATGATATGGATCCCGTTTCTCTCTGTAAAGATATAAGGAGCCATTTTGGGGTTCCATCTTCTTGTCTGATGTCCAAAATGAACACCTGCTTCCAAAAGCTGTTTCATAGAAATAACACTCATTTTCTTACCTCCGTTTGGTTTTTCCTCCGCATATTTTTCTCTCCTGCAAACCTTTCATCCTCCAGGGAACAAAACTAAAAAAGGCACCGGCAGTCAATGAATATGCGTGTTTATTCACAACGTGAAGATTATAACATACAAAAATCCCTCTTGCAAGAGGGATTTTATCGTAATTGATGTCATTTTAATTTCAATATGATACCCGCGATCTCTTCTTCTCCTGCCCCCACCGGTATTTCAAAGGAGCCTGCACGGATCCGCTTATCATAACCGTTTTGACACAGATAGGCATCATATTCAGACGCCGACTCTATCAACCCTGCCTGAGCAAGCTTTTTGCACACCGTTAAAGAGCTGTCTCCACCTGCAATATGGATGGTGATGCTCTCTCCCTGTGATGTACCGGCATCCGTCTCTGATACAGCAACCGGCGTGGAGGCCGGTTCAGAGGTCGGCTCCGGTGACGGTGTGGCTGTCGGTTCAGCAGTGGGCTTCGGTGACGGCGAAGCTGAAGGAACAGGGGTCGGTGATGGAGATTGGGAAGGCTTCACTTCTTTTTCTGCCGCTTTGGGTTCCGCCGAAGTCTCCGGTATCTCCTCATCCTCTTCTGCTTCGGGTGATGGCGATGTCTCTTCCTCCTCAGGTGCAGATGCTTCTTCCTCTTGATCGGATGTCGGAGAGGGAACCGCCTCAGGCTCTTCTTCCCCGGAAGCTCCTCCTACAGAAGAATCCACATTTCCCTGGGCTAAGGTATCCGCAAGCACAGTGCTCTCTTCTACCATGCCAAGGGCTCTCGCCCGCTCTCTGATCTCATCGTCACTTAATGCTTCTTTTGAATCCACACTGGATGCGATCCCCATGATTAGCGCAGTTACCACAATACCTACTCCCAAACCGCGCAGATAATATTTCAAGTCCATCTTTTTCTCCTCCCTCAAGCGCCTTCAAACAGATCAATGACCAGTTTAACTTCCCCGATACCAAGACCAAGTTCTCTTGCTATTGCCATATTGGACTTTCCTGCTCTGTGGAGCTGCAGGATTCTTTCGTTATTATTTTTAGTCTCATCATTTCCGGTATCATTTGAAAACTGCCCTGTCTCAGATGCCGGCTGACTCTTTGCAGCCCTATCAGAAAACATGACCTTCTGGTCTTTTTCCTGCTCATCTCCAAGAGCTTTACCCGCTTTTTCATCGGTACCGCCAGGCTTTTCGGCATTTTCTGTTCCAGGCACTGAAGCCTCCGGAGTTGGAACGATCACTTCCACCCTCCGGGCCGTTATAGGTGTAAATCCATCTTCCTCTTCTGCTTTTGGAGCCGCAACACTTTCTCTGCCGCCCATGCTTTCCTTCAGAAGCTTTGTACTGCTCATTGCCTCATCTACAGATTCCTGTACCTCACGGACCTTTTCCTGCATTTCCCTGGCCGTTACCTCTGCATCTCTGGAAGCCTGCTTGATCTCACTGTCTGCCTTGATCGCCTCACTGACAGTAGCCTTTAAGCTGTCATGCTTATCGTTTAACATATCATAAAGAAAAACCACTTCCTTATGGTTTTTATTGATCTCGCCGAGTACAGTATCCGAATATTCATTGACTGCAAGCATTTTTTCGTTGGTCAGTCTGTCCATGGAACGTTCTGTTTTTTCCATTGCGTAGGTTATGGTTTCATCTACAATATCACTGATCTGTGACTTTGCGTCCTCTACCTCTTTCTCCACCACATTTCTGATATCCTCTTCATCGATCTGCAGCGAGCTCTGCGAACTGCCTCTTTTGTCTGAAGGCAGCAAAAAACCCAGCACAAAAGCCGCAAGCCCTATCACGATAAGCACAATTTCCATTAATCCCATTTTTTACCTCCTGCATATCGCAGACTATGCCTGCGATACTGCGTTAATTGAAGGTTTGGATACTTATTTCCAAACTTTTCCTCCATCTATCCGCATCCCGGTCATGGTCAGATCTTCATATCGAAACCGCCCTGACTTTTGAGGATCACTCTTCCGTCTTCCTCAGATTTTTTTCGCTTACGTCCGCCATCTCCGGAATAATTTCCATTTCCCTTTTCTTTGGCATCGAATTTCTTGTTCTGATTCTCTGTACGATCTCCCTGATGTACCTGACGGATCTTATTTTCTACTGTCTGATCAAACTGACGCTGAAAATTGGACTGATCCACCATACCTTTATTATCTTCATTATGCTTAATGTTCGTAAAATCCTGTGCCCGTGTAACCTGCCCCTGAATTTCCACACGACTGATCGTCATAACCCCACACCCTCTTTTTTATATCAATAAGCCGACTCGCGAAGCGTGACCGCGTTTGATAGCCAAACCACCATAACATATCATAAAAAGAATTACAATTCTATACTGAAAATATTCCCATATAATTTCCCATTTTAGTTCTCATCTTCTGAAGCGCTCTGGTGTGCAGCTGCGATATCCTGGATTCTGAAACCTCCAGTATACTGCTGATCTCCTTCAATGTGAGATCCTCATAATAATAAAGAAGGATCACCTTTTTTTCTTTTTCGGTGAGAAGCTCCAGTACCTGCCCAAGCATCTTTTTCAGCTCTTCCTTCTCGATGACCTCTTCAGGACTCTCAAAGCGATGCTGTTCATTTTGTTCAGCCGGTATCTCGCTCCCTGATTCCATAAATTCATTCAGGGAAACCACGCCTGTAATCTTCATCTGGGACTGCCAGGTCAGATAATCCTCCTCCGAGATCCCAAGACTCGCGGCAATCTCCTCGTCCGTGGCCATCCGCCCGGTTCTTGCTTCGATCTCCTTTATTACCGTTTCGATCTTCTTTTGTTTTTGTCTGATCGTCCGTGGGATCCAGTCCATTTTCCTGATCTGATCCAAAATAGCTCCCCGGATCCGGAGGCTGGCGTAAGTCTCAAATTTAACCGCCTTCATACTGTCAAACTTATCTATGGCATCGATCAACCCAAAAATGCCATAGCTTACCAGATCATCATATTCAACGTTATATCCCAAATACATACTGAGGCGCCCGGCAACCAGCTTCACTAAAGGTGCATACTCTAAAATCAGCTTTTCCCTGATCTCGGGCGACTTCGTCTTTGCATAATTTGTCCAGAGCTTATTTCTGCCTGCCTCGTCCATCGCTACCTCCATCACCGGTTTATGCTAATTCCTCTTCTTCCCCTGCGCTTTCCTCATTCTCCCGCGCAGCTTCTTCCCTTGCCCGGGCTTCCTCCATGGCTGCGGCTGCTGCAGCCTCTTTCTCTCTTATCTGGTCCATAAACGAAAGTATACACTTCTGGATAATACATCCTGCAATATAAAATATCAAAAGCACAGCCAACAGGACCGGCAGCATCTCTTTCATTGAATAATGGAACCAAAACATTGTTATGCTCGCCACAGCTCCTGCAAGGAGCATCAAAAAAGGAGCAAATAATCTGCTTTTCTTCATATGATCTTCTCCGGCTTTCCAATAGAGCGAATATGGAAATCACCGCTCTTTGGATAAAAAACAACTGTTCGGCCGTATGTATCCCCTGTATCCTGTGCCAGAAGGGGAATCCGCATTTCAGCAAGCTTTTTCTTGCTGGCCGCCACATTTCGCTCTCCCACACGTATCGTGTCTTTTTTGCCCACTCCTGCAAACATCTGGGCGCCTCCGGCAATTTTAGCTACAAGCCTGAAACGGCTCGCCCCCATCTTTACCAGCTCATTTACCATGTCTTCGATTCCGGTATCTGCAAATTTGGGCCTGTTCGAGTTGTTTTGGATCTCCCTGCTGTCCGGCAGCATAATATGCGCCAGCCCGCCGATCCCAGTCCTCGGATCTCTGATCGCAATCCCCACACAGGATCCCAAACCTACCGTAATCACTCCATCCTCACCTTTACAAGTCTTCCAATCTGCCATTCCAACTTTAATAATCTCACTCATCTTAAAAGAGCCTCCCGTTTTTTCTTCCGAAGCCTAAATAACACCCAGTGATGTTAAAATTTTCTCGTAAGATTCCATATCCGGGATCAAAATAAAATAACCGTCCAGTTCTACATCGTCTGAAAATTTGGTCTGTATCAGCAGAATATGATCCCCAAAAACGCCAAACTCCACTGCCGGAACACTAAGTAAAGCCCCCGCCATATCAATTCCAATCTGCGGAACCGAAGGGAAAATTTTCAGACCGGTAATACCTGACAGCGCATTCAAATATGCTCCCGTTATGATATTCCCCACTTCCTTGACTGCGGAACATTCCATATCTCCAAATTCATATTCCTCGGCACTGGCCTCATCAATGACAAGCATTCCTGCCATCAGCTTATTGACCACATGGGCGGCAGCCCTTTTATCCATGATGAACATCATGCTGCCCTCCACATCTCCCTCTACCTGGAGATAAATGCCGACCATAATCTTTTCTTCACCGCCTACGATATCACCCACATCAGAAAATTCAAGGAGTCTTACCTGCGGCACCGACATATCAACCTTGCTTCCCATCATAGAGGCAAGGGCCGTGGTTGCATTTCCGGCTCCGATATTGCCCAATTCCTTCAGTACATCAAAATACTGGCCTGTTAATCGCTCCATATTAAGATCACTCATTATGGCCCTCCTGATCGATCACTCTTTTATGTCGTTAATAGTTTCGTTTTTTCACATATGTTTTTATTATAGCACAAAACCGGCTTTCAATAAGCACAAATTTTATTTTTTATAAACCCTTTTCGCGTTTTCTGCGCTTTCTCTCCTCCTCAAAGATGAAACGGATGATCTCCTCCCTCTCTGAAGTGTCGATATTAATATATTGTGCCCGATGCTCGTATGTTCCCGGTTTATTTTCAATCTCCATAGATACCAGTACCTTGGCCATCAGTGAATATTCCTTTTTAACCTCTCCCATGGCAAGAGTATACTGGCAATAGATCAGGCTGTCTGCCTCATAGGCATGATCTCCTACGAACCTGAGTCCACCCCCGCTAATATCCACTGCCACTGCCTGCCTGAAGGGAAGATCCGGCTTCAAATACCTGTCATGCCTTGCAGCTGCCTTAAGCTCTTCCTCCTCAAGGGGCCTGATATTGATCCCGATGGCACAGTCTAAACGATAATATTCTCTTCTCTGAGTTTTACGAAGACCTGAGGTCAGCTGTAACAGAAGAACAAAATTTTTATCCGGCTTATAAACATCCACTACAATGGCCGAGCTTTGATATATTCCGTTCTCCGTAAAGAAATAGATCACGTATTCCGAGTTAACGGGAAGCGAAATCAGCCGTGTCTTTTCCATAGGCATCAGAATTTCCAGTCTGTCCTCCGAAAGAATATCGGAAACCTGACTCTGATACACTTTTTTCCTTATTAATATTTCTTCGCCAAGGTCTTCTTGATTTACCGGACGTATCTCGATCTTACTTCCCGGTACCACATATTCTGAAAGCATCCTCTTTCCTCCTGTCAATATTTTTTGGTGGTCAGTATATGGGAAAAGAAAGCTTCCATTCCCCTTTTGAGCCTGTTAGGACTGGCTTCTTTGTTCATAAGCTTTGCTGCAATCGTCTCATAAGCCACTGCCGACCTTGCACCCGGTGTCTTCAGGGACACAGGAGACTGCTGCATGACTGCCTTTGCCAGCTGATGATCCTCCGGTATCTCTCCTAAATAGGTGATGGGAATCTTAAGATATCTGCTCACCACCGCGTTCAGTTTATTAAAAAGCGTCTGACCGTCCTCTAAAAGCGCTACTCTGTTAGCGATCACTTTAACCTCTGTGGATCCGCTCTCATATCTTGGATGACGGCTTAAGGCCTTAAGCAACGAATAAGCATCTGTTATGGACGTAGGCTCCGAGGTAGTGACCAGAAGAATTTCTCCGCTGGCTACCAGAAACTCCAAAACCGCATCCGAAATGCCCGCACCGGTATCTACAATAATAATATCGGCCATACTGTCCAATTCCGACAGATTTCTTATAATATACGACAGATAATCTCTGCTCAGATTGGAAAGCCCTGTGATCCCGGACCCTCCCGATATAAATCCCACGTCCATGGGTCCCCAGGTAATGATCTCCCTGATGTTCTTTCCCTGATAGATCAGATCATACAGATTATATGTTGGAATAGCCCCAAACATAATTTCTATATTAGCAAGACCGAAATCAGCATCCAGAATAATAACCTTAAGCCCCTGCTTGCGGAATTGTACTGCCAGATTGATCGCCGTATTTGATTTTCCCACGCCTCCCTTTCCGCTTGTGACCGAAATCACTCTTGCCAACGGTTTGTTTACAGAGACGGTGCCTGCCTTAATAATATTTCTTAACGGTTCAGCCTGATCCATATGTCTTCCTCACTTCTTTACGGTTTTTTCTTCCGGGACTGTCAGCCCTTTTTTCCTCCCAAAAGCTGCTTGACAGTCTTTTGAGGATTAAACTCTTCTATGTCATCAGGTACATTCTGGCCATAAGTAACATAGGACATAGAAGCATCCGTATAAAGCTTTAAATTCAGCAAATTTCCCAATGTCATGGTCTCATCAAGCTTGGTAAATATCAGATTATAGCTGGCCATGTCTGAATAACTGTCTGCAATGATAAGCAGATCCCTGTATTTGGTAGTGGCACTGACTACCAGAAATACTTCCTTATCCGCCATACCGTCCACAGCATGCAGAAATCCGCTCATGATCTCCTTCTGAGCCTCGTTTTTGTGAGAATGTCCTGCGGTATCCACAAGAACATAATCATAATCCTTAAATTCCTCTATGGACTGCTTTATCTCATCCTCTGAATAGATCACTCTGAAGGGCACGCCCATAATATTGGCATAGGTACGAAGCTGCTCGGCGGCTGCGATACGATAAGTGTCCGTGGTAAAAAGCACCACCCGTTTGCCCTCTTCCACATGAAATTTGGACGCGATCTTTGCAATGGTAGTGGTCTTACCTACCCCTGTAGGGCCTACAAAAAATACCACCTTAGGTCCTTTCTCGGCCGGCATAATGGTCACCGGCTTCCCGAACTTCAGGATCATCTTCTGATAAATATTGGAAAGTACATAATCAAAAGGTACATTGGGCTTATTTAACTTCTCTATTTCATCAATGATCTGGTTGGCATACTGCTCGCTGACCTCATTATCCAGCATGGTATTATAAAGCAGCTTCATAAACCTTTCCAGCTCACTCTCCCGCTCCTCCAGGGCATGCTCAACCTTAACCTCATCCGGCTTCTGAAGCTGCTGTTCAAGCAGAGTCTGAAGGCTATCCAGCTTTTCCTCAAGGGCATTGCTTTCCTTTTTGGCTTCCTCCTTATATGCCGGTCTCTCATCGATCACATCATCGGCCGGCAAAAGGGGGTCCTCCTTTGCAAGGGGAAGTCCCGGCGTTTCTCTGCGCAAAGCAGGCTCCGGCAAAGCCGGAGGTGCGGTGGTTTCCTTCTTGGGCATACCCATACGATCCGGTTCCTCCTCCAGAGCAACCGTAACCTCTGTAAGCTGCGGCAGCATAAAGCTGAAAAGTCCCTTACGCTTCACATTCCTTACATTCATGATCACCACATTGTTTCCCAGTTCCTTTTTTGCGCTTTCTACGGCCTCGGCCTCTGATTTTCCCTGAAATTTCTTGATTATCATGCTGTCACCATTCCTACGGA